>JAAZNF010000090.1 GCA_012798435.1 Myxococcales bacterium
GACGATGAGGTACATCGACCTGAACCCGGTGCGTGCGGGGATGGTGGATGGTGCGCACAAGTACGCCTGGAGCTCGTACCGGCACTACGCGTTCGGGGAGAAGGACGAGCTTCTGGACGAGGCGCCGGAGTACCTGGGGCTTTCGAAGAACGAGACGCTTCGGCGGGTGGCGTACCGAGAGATGGTGAGTGGGCTGGTGGATGGTGGGCGGGTACGGATGGGTGAGATGACGAGCTGGTACTACATCGGGGAGCGGTGGTGGGTGGAGGAGAAGATGGTGGCGGGAGGGTTCTGGCGGCGGCGGGTAGCGCCGGGGTAGCGGGCGGGGCGAGGCACGAAAAAAACGAGCGGCGGGGCGGGGGCGAGGGGGCAAAACAAAAGGGGCTGGCCCTATGCCCCTATGCCCCATGCCCGTTGCGCCCGGTGCGAACCTGGCTAGTAGCGGAAAGTGCTGGCAAGGAAGAAATAGGCATACGATTGCACGAGGTTGACCTTGACGAACTGCTGGTTGTCCAGCGCCAATTGCTCGGGGGAGTTGACCGGGATGATGTCGGTACCGGACCCGCGTGAGTATTGAATCCCGAGTCTCGTGACCGTGTGCTGAGAAAAAATGCCGGCGGCCAACGTGCCGCCCACCATATGTACCCGCGCCGGTGACGGTCGCGTGGGATCGCCGATCGAAGGAGCCGAGGAGAAATTACTGAACGCCCCGAGCCCCAAAGTGAACGTGTTGAGGATCTGCACCTCGGCACCGATGTTCCCATTGACGACCATGTTCCGTTCGATCTCGGGCGCGATCAGCAGGGCGCGCCGGGCTTGCTCGTTGTCGATCTGGACCAGGGTGTATCGAGTGGGCAGGTGCACGCTGACATCGGCCGAGAGCGTGAGCAACTCAGGGATGACATAGGCGATGCCGGCCCTGCCTTCGCCCCAGATCTGGCTTTGTGACTTCACTTTTACTTCTTCTGGGGTGGGCAGGAAGCCGTTTTGGCTCCCGTCGGCGCGTGAGCGAGCGAAGCGCATGTTCCCGGTGGAGAACACGGTCACCGATGGACTGCGAACCATGGCACCGAAAAACAGCTGGGGCGCGATCTGAAGTTTTACCCCTGCGCATAACAGCAAGCTGTCATTGGAGAAGTTGAGATCCATCATCGAGGAGCGAAAGGTGTGGTATTCGCCGTCCTGTAGATCCGCGGCCACGAACGAGGAGGCCGCATCCTGGACCGAGCGATGCACCAGCACCAGGCCTGCGCCGATGCTGAGCCGTCCGTGGAGCCGCATCGCGCCTCCCAGAGACACCCACAAGGTCTGGTCTTCGAAGGCCCGGTGGTAACCGTGCCGGTAGGGCCCCAGCACCGGATCCTGGCTGGTTCCCTCCTCGGAAGAAGAGAACTTCCGGTAGCTCGGCACCACCAGGCTCACACCGAAGGCGAATGGCCGCTTGCCGTCGGTTCCGGTTCGCCCCAGCGCCTGGACGAAACCCGCCGACGCCGGCACCACCGAAAGCTTGGAGACCGGATCCTCGGGGATGATGGTCTCCTTCTTTCCCACGCTGGCGTCCTGAATGCCGTACAGGTTGGCCGACAGGCTGAGGGAGGTGTTGCTCACGTCCACGATGCCGGCCGGGTTGTACCAAAGGCCGGATGGGTCCGAGGAGATGGCGGTGAAGGCACCGCCCAGACCCACCGCTTGATCTCCCACCACGAAATCCTGGTAATGTGTGTCGTCCGCCAGGCTGATCCGCGGCAACAATACTAGCAGCACTCCCAGCCCGAGTATTCCCTTGGTCATGGCTCACCTCGTCGTCACCGATCATATACGCCTGGGAATCTGGCGGCAACTGCTTATTATGTAAGGATATTATCCGGCCAGGCTCATCAGCCGGTGCCTCCGGTTGTGTCCACTCAAGGAGCGCATGAGGTGGGCCTGTCCCCATTTCCCTGGCCGCGTTGCGCCCCTGCGGATGATGTGTTAGAACGCCTGCGCCGCGCCGCTGGACCGCCGCGGCCGCCAGAGAGGACCGGACATGAAACCGGAAGAAATCGCCGCGACGTTGCACCCGCTGGAGGTACGCTTTCTGTCGGCCTTCGCCGCGCGGGAGGCCTTCAGCGACCGAGACGCGCCTCCCGAAGGGGTCACCGAGGCGCAACTGCGCACGGTGATCGAGTGGCAGCTCACCAAGGGGTGCGTCGAGGTCGTCGAGGTCGCCGAAGAGCGCTTCGTCGAACTCACCGAGCTGGGGCAGAGCCAGGTGGCGGGGACCCCGGAGCTGGCGGTGGCGCAGCGACTGGCAGAGCTGGGCCCCGTTCCCGTTTCGCGCCTGGTCCAGGAATTCGCCGGGCGCTTCGAAAGTAGCCAGATCGGCATGGCGGTCGGGGCGCTGAAGGAGGCCGGCGCGGTTCGGGCGGGGGAGGGCGGGACGCTGGAGCTCGTCCCGCAAGCCTCGCTGGCGCCGTTTCAGGCCGCGGCGCGCCTGCTCCAGCGCCTGCATCAGGCCGGCCGCGTTCCGCTGGCGGCGCTGTCAGCCGAGGACGCCGAGCGCGTGGAGGGCGGCAGCCGCAAGCGCGGCAAGTCTCGAGGGTTGTACCGAGTCACCAGCGAGACCACCCGTCGGCTCCGGCTCACGCCCCTGGGTCGCGAGGCCTGGGCACAGGCGCAACGGCTCGGCCGTAGCGGCGAGGAGATCAACCTGCTCACCCCGAAGATGCTGGCCGACGGCTCCTGGCGGGGCAAGACCTTCCGGCCCTTCAACCTGAAGCTGCGGCCGCCGCGCCGCGTGGCGGGGCGCGCCCACCCCTACCGGGCCTTCCTGGACCTGGTGCGCAGGAAGCTCCTCGCCCTCGGCTTCGAGGAGATGCGCGGCGAGCTGGTCGAGACCGAGTTCTGGAACATGGACGCCCTGTTCATGCCCCAGTTCCACTCGGCGCGGGACATCCACGACGTGTACTTCGTCAAGAACCCCACGCACGCCGCCACCATCGAGGAACCGTTCGCCTCCCGCGTGGCCGAGGTGCACTCGCAGGGCGGCCCGACCGGAAGCCGCGGCTGGGGCTACACCTTCGATCACCAGCGCAGCCGGCGCCTGGTGCTGCGCAGTCAGGGCACGGTGCTCTCGGCACGCTGGCTGCACCAGGCTCGCTGTCCGGGCAAGTACTTCGGCATCGCCCGCTGTTTCCGCTACGATCAGGTCGACGCCACCCACGCCCCCGACTTCTTCCAGTGCGAGGGAATCGTGCTGGGGCGGGACATCGACTTCGTCACCCTGCTCGGGTTGCTCAAGCTGTTCGCACTGGAGGTGGCCCGCGCACCCGAGATGCGTTTCGCGCCCGCGTACTTCCCCTTCACCGAGCCTTCGGTGGAAATCCACATTCGCCACCCGCAGGTGGGCTGGATGGAGCTGGGCGGCGCAGGGATCTTTCGCCCTGAGGTGACCGATCCCCAGGGCGTGCACGTGCCGGTGATCGCCTGGGGCCTGGGCCTGGATCGAATGGCCATGATGGCCCTGGGCCTGGACGACATCCGGGACCTGTTCGCCGCTGATCTCAACACGCTGCGGCGGGGCCGCCTGCCGCTCTCGGAGTGATCCATGCCCACCATCACCATCGATCCCAATGACTTCGCCGAGCTCCTGGGCCAGCGCCTCGACGAGGCCGAGCTCGAGCGCCAGCTCGACCTGGTCAAGGGAGAATTCAAGGGGCGCGACGAAGCGGGGAACTTCCGCGTCGAGCTCAACGATACCAACCGGCCCGACCTGTGGTCCGCCGAGGGGATCGCGCGGCAGCTCCGCGCGGCCCGCGGCCGGCGCCGGGACTACTCGTTCTTCCAGGGTTCTCCCGTCGGGGAGATCCGGGTCGAGTCGGCCCTGGCAGACATCCGTCCGTTCGTGGGCGCCTTCGCCGCGCGCGGGTTGCGCGTCACCGAGAAATCCTTGATCGGACTCATCCAGACTCAGGAAAAGCTGGCGGAGAACTTCGGCCGGGCGCGACGCGACGTGGCCATCGGCGTCTACAACCTGGGACGCATCACCTTCCCGGTGCATTACCGCGCGGTGCGGCCGGTGGAGCATCGCTACACGCCGCTGGGCTGCGACGAGCCCATGTCCCTGGAGGCCATCCTGCAGCGGCACCCCAAGGGCGTGCAGTACGGCGGGATCCTGGCGGGGCGAGAGCGCGTGCCGCTGCTCGTCGACGCGGCCGGTCTCACCCTGTCCATGCCGCCCATCATCAACTCCCGCGAGCTGGGCGAGGTGGTGCCGGGGGACGCCAACCTGTTCGTGGAAGCCACGGCCACCAATCTCTTCTCGCTGGTGCTGGCCTTGAACATCCTGGCCTGCGACCTGGCCGACCGCGGCGCGCGCATCGAGCGCATCCGCACCGTCTATCCCTACGACACTCCGCTCGGGCGCGAGGTGGACCTGCCGCGCCAGCTAGACCGCGCCATCCAAATCCCGCTGGCCGAGTTCAGTCGGTTGCTGGGGGTGCCCGTGCAGGGCGTGGAGGCCGACCGGGTGCTGGAACACTATGGCTGCGAGGTGTCTTTCGACGGGGAGCGGTTGTTGGTGCAACCGCCGCCTACCCGGGCCGATTACCTCCATCCGGTGGACGTGGTGGAGGACTTCGCCATCGCCCGGGGGTACGAGACCTTCGAGCCGCGCCTGCCGCGCGACTTCACCATCGGCCGGCTGGACGTGCGCTCGGCGTACGAGGACGCGGTGCGGCGGATCATGGTAGGGCTGGGCTTCGAGGAGCTGTTCTCCAACATCCTCACTTCCCGCTCCTCCCTCGCCGACGCCCTGCGGTGCCCCGAGCAGCCGCTGGTCGAGGTGGCCAACGTGATGAACGAGAACTACGCCGCCCTGCGCCACCTGATCCTCCCCTGCCTGCTGGCGGCGGAGGGGCAGAGCGCCACCGCCGCCTATCCCCACCGCCTCTTCGAGACCGGGGAGGTGGCGGTGTTCGACGACGCGGCTCCGCACGGTTCGCGCACCGAGGTCCACCTGTGCGCCTTGCTGGCTCACCCCCAGGCCACCCTGTCGGAGCTGCACGCCGATCTCGAGTTCTTGGCGCAGGAGCTGGGCCGGGAGTTCGAGCTTGTCGAGACGATGCGCCCTGAGCTGATCGGCGGCCGGGCCGCGGCGGTGCGTCTCTCCGGCCGCGAGGTCGGCTTCTTCGGCGAGGTGCACCCCGAGGTGCTGGAGCGCTTCGCCATCGGCGTGCCGGCGGTGGCCTTCGAGCTCTTCCTCGACCGGATGATGTGAGATCATGAGCGACGGGACTTCCTGCGGAGAAGACAAAAGAGCCGCGGTCGGGGCGATGCAGGCGGCGGTGGAGGCCCACCACGCCGGAGCCGCGGTGATCTTCGAGGCCGCCTCGCTCGATCGCGAGCTCGGCTCGGCGCGGCCCGACTGGCCCGCGATACTCCGTGCCGGTACCACCTTCGCCCAGCACTACCCGGCGGTGCTGCTATACTCGCCCGACGCCTTGGTCTCCCTGGGGTCGGCCTACCTCACCGGCGCCTGTCGGGCCACCTCGCCCGACCTGCGCGAGCGTTTCGCCCTGGCCCTGTTCTCGTTGCTCGATGCCGTGCTGGAAGAGGCTCGGCGGGCGGAGCCCCGGCTCGTACCGCATCTGCCCGGTCTCTGCATCCGCTTGCTCCGGGAGCTCGGCTCCTGTCAAGAGAGCCTGCTCGACCCCGGACGGCTCATCGAGCCGCTCAACCTGCTGGGACGGCGCATCCTGCGCATGGCGGATGAGCGGCAACCCACCGAGGAATGGTTCGAGCTGCTGGGCCGGGTGACCGATCTGCTCCTCGCCAACACCCGTGAGCGGCTGCGCGGCGAACCCGTCTACGACGGCCGTTGGGACGCCCTCCCGGAGCGGCTGCGCCTGCACGTGGGCCTGCTCGAGCCGGTGCGGCGGGAGCGGCTGGAGCAGGACCTGCGCTGGCTCGATGCGCTTTCCCGGGCCGGAACGCGCACCCCGGCGCGGACCGTGGAGATGTTTCTGGAGCTGTCCAGCTACCAGCGCCGCGGCCGCCGCGCGGGAGCGTGGGATCAATGGCTGCGCTCGGTCGCGGCCGAGGCGGCGGGCGCTGATTTCCCGGCGCGCCTTCTGCTGGAGCTGTGCCGGACCATCGCCGAGTGGCTCGAACGCGTTCGGGACCGCCATTTCCTGTCGCGCATCGCCGAGTCCCTGGGGGTGCTCGCCCCCGACATCCTGCGCCGCCAGGAGGCTGGAGGCTGGCAGGCGTTCTTCTCCACCGTGGGCCGCGCCATCGCCCGCCGGCTGGAGACCGAGGCCGGCCGCGGCGAGATCGACGAGGGGCTGCGCGGTCTATGCACGCTTCTTCACCGTGCCGTGCGACAAGCACCGATCGCGGACTCCCGCGTGCGCGCCGAGGTGGTGGATCTCTCGCTGCGCGCGCACCTGGGACCGGTGATCGGCCGGCCGCTGGCGTTCGAGGACCTGCTGGAGGTCCTCGCCTTCGGCCTGGCACACCCCGGCCACGCCGGCCCCATCCTGCGCCGGGCGGTGGTCGGTCTGCGCCTGGAGGAATGTCTGTTCGTCCAGGAAGAGGCACAGACCCGCCGGCGGGGCGAGCTCCTGTCCTCGCTGGCCGCGCTGCTGTCGACGCCATGGGAGCCCGGCCTGCGACACACCGTGCGCGCCCTGCTGCGCCTGGTGCCTCTCTCCCCGTACCACCTGGGCGAACCCGGGGTCCGGGCCCAACTGCTGGCGCTCGAGCCGACGCTGCGTCCCGACTCGTTCCTGTCGGATCTGCGCCGGGCGGTGCTGGAGCGGCCGTTGCCGCAGGCCCGCCGGGCGGTGGAACAGGTGCTGCGCTTCTTGCAGAGCGCCGACGCCTCGGCGCTCGACGGCCTGGCCACGCCCGAGAGCGTGTTTGCGCTCCCCCGGCTGTCCGAGGAGCTGCGGCTCTCCGACGTGCGCAGCTTGCTTCGCTCGCTGTCCCGCATCGTCCCGGGTGGAAGCGAGACGTCGGTGACGTGGCTTGCGGAGCTTCCAGAGGTGTACGGGGACCCGCGGACCCTGAGCAAGCTGGCCGGTTTCGAGGGATGCGCGCCGATCGCGCTGGAGAAACTCTCGCGCCTCTTGGGGCTGTACCGGACGCTCCGGCCGCGCCACGCCGCCAACGCCAAGGTGGCGGCGGGCGCCCAGCCGGACCTGGCGCGCGCCGCCCGGCTCCTCGAGGCCCGCCGCGAGATCGGCCAGACGTTCTTCCAGGGCGCGCCTCCGCCCTCGACGCCGGCGCCCGAACGGCTCGACGCGCTGGCGCAGGACCTCGAACTCCAGCACGAGCTGCAGGATTGCCTGAGCGTGTGGCGCGGCCTGCCACTGTGCCGGGAGAACCTCGACCCGTTGCAGAAGGTGCTGGCGCTGTTGCTGGACTCCGCCCTCTTGTCCGGTCTCGGAAACGCGGAGACGCAGGCCGTCGCCGCGGCCTGGCCAGATGCGCCGCACGTCGATCGGCCGAAGCTCCTGCGCCGGATGCTGGGGGGCTTCACCGGCTTACGCAACCAGGCGGCGGCCGATTTTCTGCCCCACGTGGAGGACTCGCTCCACAGGCTGCGGACGAACCCGCTGGCGCGCCCCTCCGAGAGCTGGCGCGAGTTCTTCGTCAGCTTGGAGCGCGAGCCGCTCTCGGAGGCCGCCGCACGCCTCGGCGACGCGCTGTGCGAAGACCTGTACGGCGCGGACGGCGCCTTGCCGGAGATCCTGGAGCTGGTCCAGCGCCTCTCTCACCTCTGGGACATGCTGTAGTTTTGCGACCCGAGTTTCAGTCCAAGCCGCAGCTCAGCGCGCACACCGTCTGACAACAGCGGTACGGGGCCCGGCAGGCGTCCTGGGAAGGATCGCAATCGGCGTTGCACATGCCACGAGACGCGTCGCAGGTGGCGCCGGGGAGGCAGTCCTCGGGAATGGTGCAAGTCGCCCCCTCCTGACACTCGAACCCCAGGCAAAAGCGGCTGCCGACGCAGTCGGACTTCTTCGAGCAGGGCAGGCCGCAATCGCCCATGTGCAGCCCCACCGTGAGAGCGCGCTTCTCGCCCGGCGTGAGTTCGATGGCACCGATGGTACCGCACACGTCCGTGTACAGCTGGTCGCCCGCGTCCCGGACGCGCGAGGCCACCTTGAGTAGGTAGGGGTCGCCCGCGCCGGCGTTGGGCTTCACCGAGAACAAGAGGTACCGGCTCTCGGGGCGGTTGGGGTTCTGGGGAAGCTCGGCCCAGGCCGCGTCGACCTCGGCCACCGGCTTCGAAAGCGGCGCGGAGCTCTTCCACACCGCGACCTGCACCCGCTCCGGCTCGCCGTAGGGAGGGAAGTTCCGGAGCTGCGGGGCCTCCGTCGCCGGCGGCACGAGATGCAGCCCGATCCACGACTCCGAGTCCGCGCCGCAAGCGGCGGCGAGAAAGGCCGAGAGAATCCACGGCGCGCGACGCATCCCTGCAGCGTAGCGCGCAGTACGGTCGAAACTCAAGCCCGCGCCCCACGCGCATTGACAAACGCCCCGCGCCGGGTACAAAGGCGCCGTGAGCCGCTTCTCCACCTCCGCCTTCTGGCTGATGGCGCTGGCCATGTTGTGCTTCTCGCTCATGGCGGCGCTGGTGAAGGCCGCCTGCCACGAGCTGTCCTCGGCCCAGGTGGCCTTCTTTCGAAGCGTCATCTCGGCCGTGATCCTGCTGGTGATTCACTATCGGGATCCGCGCCGCGGCCCGTTGTGGGGCCGCCACCACGGGCCGCTGGTGGCCCGGGGACTGGTGGGCGCGGCGGCGCTGAACCTGTATTTCTTCGGCCTGTCCCGCCTCCCCGTGACCGACGCCATGCTGCTCAACCTCACCGCGCCACTGTTCGTGCTCCCCCTGGGCATCTGGTTCCTCGGCGAACGGCTGCGGCTGCTCCAGGCGCTGCTGCTGCCGGTCGCTTTTTTCGGCGTGGTGCTGGTGCTGCGGCCGGCGGGGGACTTCGCCAGCCTGCCCGCGTTGGCGGCGCTCGCCTCGGCCCTGTTCTCCGCCATCGCCTACGTCCTGGTGCGCCGCATGGCCGGCCAGGAGGCGCCGCACACGGTGGTGTTCTACTTCACGGTGTTCTCGGCGCTGGGCTCGCTGCCCCTGGCGGTGCAGGGGGCCCGTCCGCCGGACGCGCTGACCGGGCTCGCGCTCCTGGGCATCGGGGTGCTGGCCACGGGGGGCCAGATGTTCATGACGCTGGCGCTGCAACACGACAGCGCCGGAAAGGTGTCGATCTTCGGCAACCTGGGGGTGGTGTTCGCGGTGGTCTGGGACGGCTGGTTCTTCGGCATCGCACCGGACATCCAGACCATTCTGGGCGCGATCCTCATCGTGGGCGCGCTGGCCTGCATCCAGTGTCAAGGCCACCCCGGCCACGCGCACCACGGGTGAAGGGCACCGACGGCATTTTGTCTTGACAGAACGGGGCCATTCCCTATAATGGGGCGCTTTTTTCGCCGGCGCATTGTGCCGCCGGCGGCGGAAATTTCCTATCAGGGAGGCGGTCACCGCATGCCGGGCGTCAGGGTTCGAGAAGGCGAGTCGTTCGAGAGCGCGCTGAAACGATTCAAGAAACAATGCGAGAAGTCGGGCATTCTCTCCGAGATCCGCAAGCGCGAGCACTACGAGAAGCCCAGCGTCCGCAAGAAGAAGAAGGCGTTGGCGGCCCGAAAGCGCGCCCTCAAGAAGATGCGCCGGCGCTAGGCGGCTCGCCAGAAAAAAGCCGAATTTCGGGTGCGTCCCCGGGAAGCCGGGGGGAGTCGATTGCCCGGAGGATTCGTGGCGCCTGGCTCCCGAGACGAAGCGGTCGAGGCCGTTCGCCAGCGCACGGACATCGTCGAGCTCATCGGTCGCTACGTGAAGCTCAAGAAGACCGGCGGTAACTTCGTCGGCTTGTGCCCGTTCCACGCCGAGAAGACCCCCTCGTTCACGGTGAGCCCGCGCAAGGGGTTCTTCCATTGCTTCGGGTGCAAGGCATCGGGGGACGTCTTCAGCTTCCTCATGAAGATGGAGGGCAAGGACTTCGGCGAGGCGCTCGAGACCCTGGCCGAGCGGGCCGGAGTGGAGCTGCCGCGCCGCGGCCCCGGCGACTCGCGCCGGCGCGAGCTTCAGAGCCGCCTGTTCGAGATCAACGAATGGGCGGCGAAGTTCTATGAGGAAACCCTGTGGGGCCCGGCCGGTCAGCGCGGCCGGGAGGCGCTGGCCGAGCGCGGCGTTCCCGAGGCCACGGCGCGCGCCTTCCGGCTGGGGTACGCGCCCGGTGGCTGGCACGCCCTGGCGGATCGGCTGCGCCAGCACGGCGCGGCGCCGGAGGACGTGGACACGCTGGGGCTGGTGCTGCGGTCCGAACGCGGCCCGCGGGATCTCTTCCGCGAGCGGCTGGTGTTCCCCATCCTGGGCCTGGACGGGCGGGTGCGCGGCTTCGGGGCGCGGCGGCTGAACCCCGAGGACACCGGCCCCAAGTACATCAACTCGCGGCAGAGCCCGGTCTTCGACAAGGGCGAGCTCTTCTTCGGCTTGCCCCAGGCGCGCGCGGCCGTCCAGGACTCCGGGACGGTGGTGGTGGTGGAGGGATACTTCGACGTGATCACCCCCGCCGGGGTGGGGGTGTCGAACCTCCTGGCCACCTGCGGCACCGCGCTCTCCGAGGGCCACGCCCGCCTGCTGCGGCGCCTCACCGACCGGGTGGTGACCCTGTACGACGCCGACCCGGCCGGGCTCAAGGGCTCGTTGCGGGCCGCCGAGGTGTTGATCGCCGGGGAGATGGCCCCGTACATGGTGTACCTGCCGCAGGGGGAGGATCCCGACAGTTACGTGCGGAAGGCCGGCGGGCAGGCCTTCCGGGATCTGCTGGCGGCCGCTCGTCCGGCGGTGGAGGTCCTGGCCGAGGTGTTGCTCCAGGGCAGTGGCTCGGATCCAGAGAAGCGCTCGCAGGCCATGACGAAGCTGGTGCCGGTGCTGGCCGCGTGCCGCGATCCCATCCGTCAGGGCAATTACTTTCGCTTCCTGGCCGACCGCTGCCAGGTGGATGAACGCTTCTGGCGGCAGGCGGTGGCGCAGGCCGGCGGGCAAAGCGGCGCAGGGCCTCGGACGTCTCCGGTCGCCGCGCCGGCTTCGCGCAGCGAGGCGAGCGCGCCCCACCCCGAGGAGGAGACGCTGGTGGCGCTGGTGGTTCGCTTTCCCCGCTTGCTCACGCTCCCCAACGCCGCGGAGGCGGTCCCGTTGCTCGCCCAGCCGGCGCTGGCCGATCTCATGCAGCGGCTCGGGCAGAAGGAGCAATCCCAGGGCGCGCTGCTCGCCTCGCTCCAGGACGAGGAGCTGCGCTCCCGGCTCGCTGCGCGGCTCATCGACGAGGCCTTCGTGGAGGACTCCGCCGAGGAGGCTTTTCTCGACTGCCTGCGAAAGCTCAAGGCGCGACGGCTCTCTCAGGAACTTTCGCGACTGGAACAAAGCCTGCGGGAAGCCCGCCAGGCCGGTGACAAGGAGGCCGAGCGGCGCCTGCTGTTGGAGAAACTCGAGCGTTCTCGGGAAAGAGATTCCCTGGGTGTGGCGCTGCCGCGGGGGAGGACATGACACCGCCATCCACGAGCACGACCCGGCGAGCCTCCTCACGGCGGGGCGGCTTGTTCCGGCGTTGGTTTTCGAACATTCAGGCGAGATTACTGGGAGAACGTCCCATGCCAAAGAGGCTCTCACGTATTGACAAATCCCGGTCGGGAGGGCAGAAATCCCCCGGCAAACCCGCCACCGACCGTCTCCTGGGCCGGTCCGGGAGGATTCCATTGAGCAAAAAGCAAAACAGCGCGCCAAAACACGAGAAGAAACCTGTCAAGACCGCGCCGGGAGCGCCGCGGCCCAAGAACGCCCCGGCCACGCCGCACGGGAAAGCCGCCTCGAGCACGTCGACCCGGCCCAAGCTGGTGCGGCCGTATTCCAAGCCCTTTCTGCGCGTCCACCGAGAACAGCTCCCTGCCTGGGCCCGCGGGCAGGAGAGCGCGACCCCCGGACCATCTCCCCGGGATCGCAAGGAAGTCCAGGAGCTGCTGCTCAAGGGCAAGGACAAGGGGTACGTCACCTTCCAGGAGGTCAACGAGAGCCTGCCCGAGGACATGGTCAGCTCCGACCAGCTCGACGACCTGGTGAATTTCCTCTCCGACGCCGACATCGACGTGGTGGACGAGCCCCAGGAGATCCCGGTGGAGAAGAAGTTCGTCCCCACCGAGGTCGAGCGCGATGACGATCTGGGCGAGGAAGGTGGCGTGGGCAAGACCAACGACCCGGTGCGCATGTACCTGCGCAAGATGGGCTCGGTGTCGCTGCTCACGCGGGATGGGGAGGTGGAGATCGCCAAACGCATCGAAGAGGGCGAGAAGGAGGTCATGCGGGTGGTGCTGGAGTCGCCCCTGGCCCTGGCGGAGATCGAGGGCCTGGCCGAGCGGCTCAAGCAGGGAAAGCTGCGGGTGCGCGACGTGCTCAAGGATTGCGACGAGGAGATGAGCGAGATCGACGAGGAGAAGGCCACCAAGCAGGTGATCTCCTCCATCGAGCACATCCGGCACCTCAAGCAGGTGAACGAGCGCTTGCGGGCCGCCCTGTCCGCACCGCGCCTCGACGAGCGGCGCCGGCAGGAGCTGAGCGCGCGGGAGCGCCAGACCGGCGAGGAGATGTTGAGCACCCTGGAGAGCCTGCGCCTGGCCAAGCACCACCTGGACGCCATCGTCGGCAGGTTCAAGAACCTCATCCGGCAGGTGGAGCGCGCCGAGGAGGACATCGCCGCATGCGAGCGGCGCACCAACCTGTCCGCGCGCGACCTGCGCCGGCTCATCCGCGACGCCCACGCCTCGGCCGCCCGGGAAGCCGCCATCAGCCGCAAGCTGGGGATCCGCAAGGAGGAGCTGCTGGAGATGGATCGGCTCATCCGCAGCGCCGTCCGCAAACGGCAGCGGGTGGAGGCCGAGGCCGGCATGTCGGTGGAGCAGCTACGCGGCACCTACCACGCGGTATGCGAGGGCGAGCGCAAGGCCGAGCGCGCCAAGAGCGAGCTGGTGGAGGCCAACCTACGCCTGGTGGTGTCCATCGCCAAGAAGTACACCAACCGCGGCTTGCAGTTTTTGGACCTCATCCAGGAGGGCAACATCGGCCTGATGAAGGCGGTGGACAAGTTCGAGTACCGGCGCGGTTACAAGTTCTCCACCTACGCCACCTGGTGGATCCGCCAGGCCATCACCCGGGCCATCGCCGATCAGGCGCGCACCATCCGCATCCCGGTGCACATGATCGAGACCATCAACAAGCTCATCCGCACCTCGCGCTACCTGGTCCAGGAGGTCGGCCGCGAACCCACCCCGGAGGAGATCGCCGAGAAGATGGAGCTGCCGGTGGAGAAGGTTCGCAAGGTGCTCAAGATCGCCAAGGAGCCGATCTCGCTGGAGACGCCCATCGGCGAGGAAGAAGACTCCCACCTGGGGGACTTCATCGAGGACAAGGCGGTCACCTCGCCCTCCGAGGCCGTGATCAACCAGAACCTCTCCGAGCAGACCCGCCGGGTGCTGGCCACCCTGTCCCCGCGAGAGGAGAAGGTGCTGCGCATGCGCTTCGGTATCGGCGAGAAGTCCGATCACACCCTGGAAGAGGTGGGTCAGGACTTCGAGGTCACCCGCGAGCGCATCCGCCAGATCGAGGCCAAGGCCCTGCGCAAGCTCCGCCACCCCTCGCGCAGCAAGCGCCTGCGAGCCTTCATGGAGGGGGAGTAGGCAGCGGGCCCATAGCTCAGCGGCGAGAGCTGCCGGCTCATAACCGGTCGGTCCCAGGTTCGAATCCTGGTGGGCCCATTTCGCTCAGACGCCGGCGGGGTGTGCCTCGTGGTAGGCCGGCTCGATCACCGAGAGGAAAGCCTCCACCACGCTGGGATCGAACTGCCGGCCAGCGCCCGCCCGGATCTCGGCCATGGCCGCCGGAAGCGGCATGGCGTCGCGGTAGGGCCGATCGGAGGTCATGGCGTCGAAGGCATCCGCCACCGCGATGAGGCGGGCCTCCAGCGGAATGTCCTCACCCGCCATGTGGCCAGGGTAGCCCGTACCGTCGAAACGCTCGTGGTGGCACAGCACGATCTTCTGGGCCTCGTTGAGGAAACGGATCGGCTCCAGGATGGCGTCCCCGAACAGCGGGTGGTTGCGGATGGCCTGCCAGTCCTGTTCGGTCAGTTTCATGCGCTTGTGGAGGATGGAGTCGGAGATACCGATCTTGCCGATGTCGTGCAGCAGGCCGGCGTACTGGAGCAGGCGGCGGGTGGACTCCGGTAGTCCCATCCGCTCGGCGCAGCGCAAGGCGTACAGGGTCACCCGCTCCGAATGCCCCTTGGTGTAGGCGTCGCGGGCCTCCAGCGCCTGGGCCAGGGAGCGGATGGTCTCGAAATAGGTCTGCTGGGTGGTCTCGAACAGGCGGGCGTTCTCGATGGCGATGGCGGCCTGGGAGGCCAACACCTGCAGCACCCGGCGGTGCTCCTCGCCGAAGGCCGACTCCTCG
The DNA here is from genome assembly GCA_012798435.1 of Myxococcales bacterium. Lineage (GTDB taxonomy): Bacteria > Myxococcota > B64-G9 > B64-G9 > B64-G9 > JAAZNF01. The sequence continues at coordinate 14,552 of JAAZNF010000090.1, forward strand.
AGCGAACCCAGCTCGAAGTAGCCGATGATGCGGTTGCCGATCTTCAAGGGCAGTCCCAGAAACGACTTGAGCGCGGCCGGACTCGGCGCCTGCCGCGGCTCGCCCGGCATGGGCTCGGCAGCCAGGGACCGCACCTCGCCCTGATCCTCGTCCAGCAGGCGGATGACGCAGCTGGAGGACTGCACGATGTCACGGGTCATGCGGATGATGGTGGCCAGGGTATCGTCCAGGTTGAGGCTGGCGGTGATGGCCCGGGAGGCGCTGTGCAGCGTCTCCAGGTCCCGCACCCGCCCCTCGAGCTCGCGGTTGGTGTTCTCGATGCGGACGGCGGTGTCGCGCAGCTCGCGGTTCATGCGCTCCATTTCCACCAGGTTGCGATCCAGCTCGGCCTTCTGCCGCTCCAGCCCGGAGTGGATCTCGGCGTTGTGGATGGCCAGCGCCGCCCAGGAGGCGAAGGTGGCGAACAGGCGCAGCGCCTCCTCGTCGAAGGCGTTGGGGGTGGATGACTCGGCGTCCAGCACCCCGATCACCCGGTCGCGCACGATGAGCGGCGCCACCATCTCGCAGCGCCCGCCGGCCATGCCCGGGATGTAACGGCCGTTGATGCGCACGTCGGGCACCAGGAGCGGCACGCCACTATCGAGCACCCGCCCGGTGATCCCCTGGCCGGGCGGGATGGCCAGGCCCGGGCGCACCTCCTCCCGGTATCCCAGCGCGGCGCGTACCACCAGGTGCTCTCCCCCCTCCGTGCTCTCGCGCAGCAGCACCGCGCAGGCGTCGAAGGAGAGCGCTTTCTGCGCCAAGTGCAGCACCTCCTGGAGCAGCAGATCGAGCGACAGGGTGGAGTTCATCTGCCGGCCCAGCCGGTTCAGCAAGGCCAGCTCGTTGACGGTCTTCTCCAGCCGGCGGGTGTGCTGTTCGAGCTGGCGCACCAACCCCGCGTTGCGGATGGCGGTGGCCGCCTGGCTGGCGAACACCATGAGCAGGTCGAGGTCCGATTCCAGAAAGGCCCCCGGTTTGCGGCTCTCCGCGTCCAGCACGCCGATGACCTGGTCGTCGACGCACAGCGGCGCGGCCATCTCCGAACGTGCCCCGGCCACCCCTTCCACGTACTCGGGGTGCTGGCCCACGTCCTCCACCCGCAGCGCCTGGCCGCTCTCGAACACCCGACCGGTGATGCCCTGTCCCCGCACGGCGCGGAAGTTGGTCACCACGTCCGGGCGGTAGCCACGGGCCGCCCGGATGCGCAGCGCCTGTTCGCGCGGGTCGAACAGCAGCACCGCGCAGTTGTCCAGCTCGAAGACCTCCTGCAGCAGGGTGAGGATGGTGTCGAGCAGGCGGTCCGGATCGAGGACGGAGTTCATGGCCCGGGCGGCCTGGTTGAGGGCGGCGAGTTTTCGGACGATCTCGGACACGGACATGGCTCCGCCCCCCGAGATCCGGCGCCGCAGCGCCGAATCCATTGATAGTGAGGCCGGGGCAGAAAATCAAGGGGATTTCATCATCCGGAAGCGGAGTTCACGGTCTCGCGCGCCATTCCCTCCCCCACCTCGCTCTGGAGGTTCAGGCCCGCCGGGCGCGGCTCAACCGTACAGGATCACCAAAAACGACAACAGCACCGCCAGCGTGAGAAGCATGCGGGCGGGCAGGCTGCGACGACCGGTGCCGGGGAGCAGCGGCCAGATGATGGGCGCGGCGAAGAGGTTCATCAGGCAGGCGCCGCGCAGCACCGAGAACACCGCCACCGAACCGGCGGCCAGCAGCGCCCCCAGGCCGGCCCCGGCCAGGGTCCAGCGCGTGGAGTGCGCCGTCAACGATCCGATCTCGACCGCCGCGCCCAGGATGGCTCCCAGCGGAAGCCCGGCCAGCACCTTGATGGCGATGGCCGGGAAGCCGTGCCAGGTGCTCGGCAGCGGCAACACCCCGGGCTGGACCGGCAGCACGGCCAGCGGCAGGAAGAACAAGAACAGCAGCGTGGGGAGCCGGCGCTCCGCCAGCGAGAGATCGAAGCGCGCCGCCAGCCAGCCCGCGCCCAACCCCAGCGGCAGGCCCAGGCCGATGCCCATCAGGCTAAGGGTCGCCGCCGGAGCGTAGGCCGCGGACTGGAGCATGCCGCCCACCAGCAGCACCAGCACGGAGGACGGCCCGAAACCGAAGAGCAGCGCCTGCAACCGGGCCGTGGTGCGTTCCGAGAAGGCCACCCGCCTCCGCCTCCATCACTTGCGCAGGTCGAGCGCAGCAGAGAACTGTACCCCGTTCGGAAGCATCTTCGCAGAGGAACTGACGGCGGTCATCTGACCCAGCACGGCCTGCACCAGCGGCCAGGCGGCCTTGAACTCGCCGGCCTGCTCGCCCAGGGGCCCGTTCAGCAGGCTGGTGGCCGCCTCGCCCAGGCTGGCGATGTCGAGTCGCGCCCCGGCGATGTCGGCGCCGGCCGTGCCGAAGTGGGGCTCGCCGAGGCCGTTCACGAACGTCTCGGCCACGCCCTGGCCCACGGCCACAAACAGCAGATCGTCCATCACACCCAGGGTGAGAGTGGTCCCCCCCGCGGGGAAGGTCAGCACGCTGGCCTTGCCGATGGTACCGGGGGTGGGGGCCGCCGCGCCGCCCGCTCCCTGGGCCAGCAGCGGCAGCAGCAGGGCGAAACGAGCGCCGTTCGACACCCGCACCGCCGCCACCAGGCGCAGCATCCGGGCCGCCACCTGGCCGGCCTCCTCGCCCTTCTCGGGCGTCACGGCGGCCGGCGGCAGCAGGTAGAAGGCCCAGGGGCCCTGGAAGGTGCCCAGGATGTCCTTGAACAGGTCCAGCTTGAGCGTGCTCTTCAGGTTTCGGTTGGCCTCGTCGAGCTGCTGCTGGAGGGTGCGACCGCCCTCGGCCGGCACGTTCCCCATCTGGCGCACGAAGCTCGAAAGGTCGAAGGAGAACCAGCCGCCCAGCACCGCGCTCTTCTGCAGCGTCTCGCCGAAGGTCGGCGCCGGCACGGAGGGGAAGATGGCCTTCATCACCGGCAGACCCGCCGGCGCGGCCGAGAGGTACCCCGAGAGATCGACGCGGTTGGCGTCGACCGCCAGCGCGAAAGCCATGCCACCGATGAACTTCACCGCCGCCAGGATCTGGGCCTGCTCGCGCCGCATGTTGTCGATCTCGCTCTGCATCTCCTTGCGCTGGGCCGGGGTGATGCCCTTCATGCGGGCGATGTTGGCGCTCATCTGTTTCAGCGAAGCATCCAGCTCCGTGGCCAGGCGCTTCATGTTCCACACGGTCCACAGCCGGCTTCCGTCTGGCAGAGCGCTGCGCGCGTCCTTGAAGTGGGCCTCCCCGGCGAGCTTGCGCCCTCTGCCGAAGAAGGCCTTGATGGGCGCGTCGGCGGCGGCCCCCTTGCGATCGCCCTTCTCCACCACCAGGCAGAAGGGGCCGCCGAACGCGATCAGGTTCTCGCCCGCGTCGATGACCTCGCTCGTGCCGACGCGGCGCGGCTTGGGCAGCGGCGCACCACCGGAGAACTTCTCCATGAGGCCGGAAAGCTTCTCGCGGAAGAGCTTCGGATCCTTGAGGGGGATGACGGTGATCGCTTGCTGGTCGTTCTGCACGCCGGTGGCGTAGACCGCCAGGACGCCGTCCGCGTCCACACCGAAGGCTTCCAGCCCCGCGCGGGTGAGCAGGTTCTCGCCGACCTGTTCGCGGATCTTCTCGCCCTGGGCGGCCAGATCCAGCTCGGGGTTGAGGAACTTGAAACGGCTCAGAAGCGCGTCGGCGCCCTGGACGAGCTGGTCCGGCTGCGCGGCGAACACCACGAACACCGCCTCCGCCGGGATCTGCCGGGATACGGCCGGCTCCTCCACCGCCGCACGCGCCGGGAGGCAGAGCCCCAACCCCGCCACCAACAACCACCGCGTCACGCTCTGGACCATGGTATCTCCTTTGCGCGGTCCGTTCAGTCGAACCGCAGAAAGCGACCCTTCTCCTGCCACCAGGCCTCGACCCGGCGCACCGCCCTCTCCCGCTCCGCCGGATCGGAATCGAAGAAGTATCCGAAGTACTCCTGGGTGAGCTGGCCGAACTCGCGCGCGGAGGAGAACCGGATGTCGCGATTCTTGGAGCGCAACCCTTCGATGAGCCACAGCACGCGGTTGTCGTCCTTGTGGGCCTTCCACCACTTGAGCCACTTGCGCTTGCTGGTCCCCAGGTCCTGCTTGGTGATGAAGGCCAGCGACTCCATCGCCGCGCGCGCCACGATGCGGGACGGATGGTCCAGCAGGGAGATCAGGCCGGGCAGCGCCAGCCGGTCCCGGAAGTTCCCCAGCAAGGCCGCGGCCACCGCCCGCCGGTCGGGGTCGGCATCCTGCAGGCGGGCACGGAGATCGGCGAGCAGCTGGGCGAACTGTGGGGTCTTGCGGCAGGCCTGGAGCGCGTCGATGGCCGCCAGACGCACGAACGGCTCACGATCGTAGAGCCGGCGCGACAAGCGGGGCACCAGCGGGCCGGCGGGCAACTCCTCGATCACCTTCACCGCGTAGAAGCGCACCCGCGGATCGGCGTCCTCCAGCCGCTGCCCCACCGCCTGGGCCGCCGGCGGGCCGAACTCGAGCAACAGCCGAAGCAGCTCCCCGTGCTCCGCCAGCGGGGGGATGCTGTCGTGGCAGCCGCGCACGTCGAAGGTGAGCGGACCGGGGAAGCGCCGCACCAGGGCCGGCAGGGCCGCCTCGCCCAGGGCGCGCAGGCGCCCCTCGATCTCGCGCCGCTCGGCGCCGGCGGCGGCCAGCCACCGCTCCACCAGCATGTCGGGATCGGGTTCGGTCACTGCGGCCGCCGCGGTGGCGACGGCCGGGGCCGGGGCCTCGGTGCGCTCCGGCGGCGGTGCCGGAGGCGGCAGAACGGGAAGGGCCGGCGCCAGCGCCTTCGCCGAATCCAGCACCACCACTTCGGTCTCGCCGTCCAGCACGTTCACCGGACGCTCCAACTCGGCGGGAAGCTCGTCGATGCGCACCGGGGACTCGAGGGGGCGGGCGGGCGAGCGGGGCATGTCCAGGCTCGCGGCTTCCACGGCCGGCGCGGGCTCCGCCGGCGGCACGACTCCGTCCTCCTCCGCCGCCGCTGGCGCGGGAGGAGAAACCGCGGGCTCGGCCGGCGTCACGGGAGCTTCCGTGGGGGTGGGGGCCGGCGTCGGCGGGGACTCCGGTGGGGGCGCCTCGGGCAGCGCGGGCAGCACGCCCTCGGGGATGGATGGCTCAGCCTCCACCCGAGGGAAGGAGGGCTCCTCCTCCTGCGAGGGGGGGACGGCCTCGGCCTCCGGCGGCGGGAGCAGCTCGGGGGGGCCGAACGTTGGTGGCTGGGCCTCCGACAGGGCGACCCAGTTGGAGGGCACCTCGCTGCCGGGCGGCTCCGGCGGCGCCGCCGCGGACGGGGCCGGCGGCGCGGCGGGCTCCGCCTTTGGCACCGGCGCCGGCGGCGGAGGAGGCTCGGCCATCGTGGTACTCTTCTGGCGCAGGATGAGGCGCTCGAAGGCCTCCGGGAGTCGGCCGGTGAACACCCACAGGTCGGTGAGCTTGCCGCCGCGGACGGCGCGCTCGCCCGCGTCGGCGTACAACAGGCCGATCAGGTGGTCGCGGACGGCGAGCGGGAGGATCAGCGCGTTGCGCGGCCGCGCGCGCCCCAGGCTGGCGAGCAGCTCGTCGTTGATGCCCGAGGGGGGCACCGGGCCCAGGAATCGGGCGCCGGTGCGAGCCACGGTCTGGAGCACCGAGGGGACGGACAGGGGCAAGCGGACGCGCCGGATCCGCTCCCGCGCGCCCTCGGCCCCGACCGCGTCCCAGCCGAGGATGGTCTGGTTGTTGATGACGAACAGGCCCACGAATTCGAAGTACTGGCGTGAAAAGCGCAGCAGCACGTTCACCAGGTCCTCGCGGCTGCGCGCCTCGAGCGCCTGACGCAGCGCGCCCGGCAGGTCCAGCCGACCCCGGCGGGCTTGCTCCCGCTCCTGCTCCTCGCGTCGCTCGGCCTCCTCGATGCGCCCCAGCGCGTCCCGCACACGGGCCTCATCGGGCTGCGGCTCCACCGGCTGTCTCCCCAACGCCTCGCGGGCGGCCAGGGCCTCGGGGCTCGGTCCGGCGGGGGGCGCCGGGGACTGCGGCCCCATCAACCGCTCGGCCAGGACCTGGAAGCGCGGCTCCAGCTCGACCCCCAGCCACTCGTGCATCAACCAGTGCAGGCGCGCCTCGCACACGATCTGGCAGCGCAGCGACAGGCTGAGCATGAAGCTCACCTCGTCCAGCACCAAGGGGTGGAGTCGGGCGGCGGTCAGCACGGTGAGGCTGCGCCCGGAGAGGGCCAGCGGCACGATGCCGTATTTCTGCGCCAGGCGAGGCGGGATCAGGCGCCCCACCCGCGCGTCGCGCGTCGCAAGATCGCCGAGGTTCGCCACGGGCAGGCGGTGGACTTCACCCAGCGCCTGGGCCAGCACGTCCTCGCCGCACAGGCCCATCTCCAGGAGGTTGGTGTCGAGCGCGCCGCCGAAGAGGGCCTGGCGTTGCAGGGCATCGTCCATGGCGGCGGGGGCCACCTTGCCCCGCTCCACCAGCAGGCGGGCCAGGGGAAGGCTCATGGCGTCCCCCGCGGCGGGCGCAGCCTGACCACCAGCGTGCCACTCACGTAGTCGTGCCAGCCACGGCGCTCGCGATCGAAGGCCGCCCACAGGAACCCGGCCAGGCCGGGGAGGGAGGCCAAGAACATACCGAAGAGACGCAGCAGCGCCCGAACCGCTCCCAGCGAATGGCCCGCCCGGGTCACCACCCGCAGGCCCAGGATCATCTTGCCCAGGGTCTGTCCCCCGATGGCGGCGAACAGGGTCAGATACGCCAGCGAGGACAGCACGAACAACACGGCCAGGGCCGCCAGGGTGCCGGACTGCTCGGGCAGGGTCTTCAGGATGCCCCCGGCGCCCAGGCCCAGGACCAGCGAGCTCAATATCAGCACCACGGTCAGGATGGCGCCGATCAGCATCTCGTCGAGAAGCAGCGCCAGCGCGCGCATCCAGAACCCGGCCGCGAAACACGCCCGGCCGTCGAGGGACACCTCCGGCCGGACCGGGCGCTCGATCGCGGGGGCCACGACCGCGCGCGCCTGCGCCTCGGGTCCTGGCGGGGGCGGCGCGCTGCTGGCTTCGGGCGTTTTCGGCTCTGGGGGCGGGGGTGGCGCGGGAGCGATCTCGATGGGGGGCGGAAGATCGAACCCGACGGGTGGATTCGCCTCTGGTTTCGGCTCAACCGGGGCCGGAGGGGGCAAGGGTTCGGGCGTGGCGACGACCGCAGGCGGTGGCGTGGGAGGAACAGGCGCCGGTTCGGAAAGCGGCTGCGCGGGAGTCTCCTTGGAGCTGTCGGCCGCCAAGGCGACCGCCGCCGAGAGCGGCAGCGGCGGGGGCGCGCCCGCGCTTTTCTTGGGGATCGTCGAGGCCACGGAAGGTTTCGATGGTGGCTCGGGTTCCGGTGATGCGGATGCCGCGGACGTCTCCTTCGGGGCCGCCGCAGGAACGGCGGGTGCGGCCTTCGCGCTGACGGCTGTCTTGGGTGCGTCAGGTTGGGGCACGGGAGCCGGACGGGCGGGTGTCGCCGGCGCGGCGGGGGGGTGGGGCACCGGCGCCGTCTTCGCAGCGGGGGCCGGCGGGCCGATCTTGGCTACGAGGCGCGCGATCTCGGGGTCCTGCGGCCGCAGGGCGCGCGCCCGCTGGAGGTACTTGTCGGCCCGCTCGTTCTTTCCGAGGCCCAGGCTCACCCGGGCCATGAAGACGTATGCGCGGGCGAGCACCTCGGGCTCGAGATCACCGTGGTGCTCGATGAGCAGATCCTGCCCCAGCAAGAAGGCGGAGCGCAGATCGCCGGCCTTCTCCTTCTCCAGCGCGGGCCCCAGCGGATCCGTCTCGCCAGGCGTGGCCGGCGGGGGGGGAGGAGGCGAGGCCGCCGGGGCCTTCATCCAATCAGGCTTCACCCCGCCGGCATTCGCGGCCAGGGGGCGCCGGCACTTGGCGCAGGTCGCGGCCCCGGGCAAATTGGGGAAGGCGCAGTGTGGGCATACCATCCGTTGTTCCTTGGTTCGCGGCCCTCTTGGATTACTCGACCCCCCGGCGGAAGTCAAGGCAATGAGCCGAAATGACGGGGAAAAGCGCCGGCTACATCCACCCGCCCTGGCGCAGGATCAGAATGGCGATCCAGGTCATCAAGAAGGCCACGGTGGGGGTAGAGACCCAGGCCAGCAAGATGGAGCGCAGCGTCTTGCGGTTCACGGTACGGATGCCCTTGACCAGACCGATGCCCAGCACCGCCCCCACCACCGCCTGGCTGGTGGACACCGGGACGCCCAGCACGGCGTAGATGTGAACGGTGATCCCCTCCGCCACCACCACCACCAGCGCCGAGAAGGCGTCGAGCTTCACCAGGCCCCCGCCGACGGTCATCATCACCCCGCGAGAGAAGGTGAGCACGCCCAGCGCGATGCTGGCGCCGCCCAGCAGGCAGGCCGTCTGGACGTCGAGCATGCCCGGCCCCACGAACGGCCCGGTGGCGTTGGCCACGTTGTTGGCCCCCAGGGCGTACGAGCCGTACCCGCCGGCCAAGAGCAGCAGCAAGCGCATGCCGAAGTCGTACTGGAACATGTTCAAGTGGAGCCGGTTGAGGAGCTGGCCCAGCACGAAGAAGACGGCCACCGCGATGAGCATGGCGCCGAGCGGCGTGCCCACCCAGCAGGCGGCCACCTTGCCCAGCACCGAGAACTGGATGTTCCCGGTCCAGGCGCCCACGCCCAGGAGGCCGCCCACCACCGCCTGGGTGGCCGACACCGGGAGCCGCAGCCAGGTCATGCCGGTCACCGTGATGGCGGCGACGAGGCACACCAGAAAGGCGGTGTGGAGCGAGCCCTGGCCCGAGGAGAGCGCGGCGTAGGTCTCTATGCCGGCGGCACCCTCCAGCCAGGCGCCCAGGATGAGGCCCAGCGAGCAGATCACCGCCGCAGTCCAGAAGCGGACCATGCGTGAGGCCACCGCGGTGCCGAAGACGTTGGCCGCGTCGTTGGTGCCGAGCGACCAGCCGAAGAACACGCCCGAGGCGAGCTGCCACATGCCCGCGACCCCCGCTAGATGCGCTTCTTGAGGGACAGGATGTCGAGCCGGCGGGCCAGCTTCTCGGCCGTGTCCGAGATGTCGCCCATGCGCTGGATCACGTCCCGCAGTTGGATGCAGTCGGCCCGCGGCAGGTCCGAGCGGAAGATCTCGATGATGAGGTCGCGCTCCAGGCCGTCCGAGGCGCTCTCGAACTGGTCCACCGGCTGGACTTCCTCCTCGACCCGACCCGGATCGTTGAGCAAGAGCTCCACCGCCCGGCACACGTGCCGGTAGGCCTGGATGTTCGCCTCCATGAGTCTCTTGAACCGTTCGCGGTAGGCGGCCGGGATCTCGATGCGCTGGGTGTCGAGCATGAAGGTGATGTTCTCGGCCAGGTTGGGCAAATGATCGTAGTTCTCGAGCAGCGAGAGCAAATCGTCGCGCGACTCGGGCAGCAGCGCCCGGCGGTAGAGCATCTGCTCGATCTCCCAGCGCAGGTCGTCGGCGCGGGACTCGTTCTTGTGGGTGGTCTTGTCCAGCGCGCGGAACTCCTCGCAGCCGCCTTTTTCCAGAAAACACAGGATGGCCTTCTCGAACTCGCCCATGGAGGCGTCCACGGCCGCGATGTAGGCCTCGAGCAGCCTCCGGACCTCCTTCTCCTGCTTCCAGAACAAGCCCATGCACGACCTCCGCGCGGATCCGCCATGGAGTTGTTACACGATTGTTGCCGGATTGTCACGAAAAGGACGGTCGGGTTCGAGTCCGGGTTCGAATCCACGGCCAAAGACCCGAGCTTGATCGGGATCGGGATCGTCCCATATCCTGGAGCCCGCCGCGAGGCGGGGAGGTTCATGGAGCCACCGCTACATCTCGCGCTGGAGCCGGGCCTGGCCGCGGGGGAAGAGCTCACCACGCGCTGCACCTGCGGCGTCGAGCACCCGCTGGCCGCGCGCCGCTGCCCGAAGTGCCGTGCGCGCAAGCCCTACCCGAAGCTGCTCGCGCGAAGACGGCACCTGGAGCGCTGGCTGGATGGAGAAGTCCAGAAGCGGATCCTCCCGGACCTGCGGCGGGCCAACCTGCTGCTCGGCGCGGCGCGCCAGTACCTGGTGGACTTTCGCGAGGCGGTGCAAAAGCCGTTCCCGGAACGCGGCAAGCAGGAGTTGGACGGGTTTTTGCGCCGGCTCGGCCCGCACTTCTCGGCTCTGCTCAAGGCCACCTCGCCGCGCGCGCAGGCCTTGAAGATCGCGGAGCTCCTGGAACGGTCCGGGGCGGCCATGGCGGGGGCGGTCTTTGCGGGCGGGCGCGCCGTGTTGAGTTCGGCGGCCGGCGGCGCCGAGGGGCTGCTCCCGGCCGACGGCCAGGGACCGCATGCCGAGCGCATCGCCCGCGACCTCGCCGAGGTGGCCTCGGCCTGGGCCGAGTCCCTGCGCACCCTCCAGCTCACCCACACCCGCCTGGCCGGCGCCTACGAGCAGGCGCGCCCGGTCTTCGAGCGCGGCTATCAGGTGTCGCTGGGGAAGGCGGTGTGGAACCGCGCCCGCTCGCTGCTCCACCCGGTGGGCACGTGGGTACGCTTCGAGACCGCGGTGTGGCAAAACGACGCCGAGCTCTCCGCGCTGAAGCGCCTCGACCAGGAGCTGACGCGCCTTACGCGCCAGGGGGACTGGCTGGAGGAGCAGATCGAGCGCCTGGAACGGCGCGTCGAGGTCCTGCTGGCCGGCTACCGCATCGCGCTGCGCCGCTTCCTGTTGTGGTGCCTGGCGCGGCGGGCGGCAAAGCTTCCGGACGCGGAGCGGCACCGCTTGGTGCACCGGCTGCGTTCGCTGCCCGGGGTGGGCGGGTGGTGGTTCCGGCTCTTCGGTAAACCCGCAAAGATCGTCTGACACAGCGGCTCAGGAAGGCGGCTCGAGCAAGGAGCGGATGGTCTCGCGCAGGGTGTGCTGGGGGCGGAAGCCCAACACCTCACGGGCGCGCCGGCCGTCCACCATGCACTGGTAGCGCAGGTGCGGGAGTTCCCCCGGCGGGAAATTCACCAGGCCGAGCTTCCACAAACGAGAGAGCAGCGGCCGGGCCAGGAAGTGGGGGATGGGCACCGGTCGCCGGCCCAGCTCGGCCAGGATGCGCGACAGGGGCGCCTCGCCCGGGCCGACCACGTTGAACACCCCGCGCCGGCCCGGCTCCAGGGAGAGCAGCACCGCCTGGATGAGGTCGTCCTGGTGCAGCAGCTGCACCATGGGATCGAAGCCGAGCAGCACCGGCGGGTTGGTCAGGCGCAGGTAGTTGGAGGGCGCGTTGCGCACGTGCGGGCCGATGACGTGCACCGGGCGCAGGATGACGCACTCGATCTCCGGGTGACGCCACAAGAAGTTCTGGGCGTAGATGTCCCACTCGATCAGCGCGCGCTCCTCGGGGTACTCCTCGCCGCCGCGCAGGGGGGCCTCCTCGGTGAGGAAGTTGCTGTTGTCCGGCCGGGCGCCGTAAGCGTAGGCCGAGGACAGCAGCACCACCTTGGGCACCTGGTACTTGGCGCAGTATTCGAGGAGCTTGACCGTGCCCTCCACGTTGAAGTCGCGGTGCAGGTTGCCCGAGCGGGTGGGGCGGTGCAGCAGGCCCAGGTGGATCAGCGCGCGCACCTGGTGGTGGCGGAAGATGTCCTCGGCCTTGCGGCGGCGCGCGTCGATGGCGTAGTGCAGGATGTCCTTGGGCCGCCCCTCGAAGGGCCGCTGGTCGATGCCGACGATGGGGAAGCGGGTGTGCAGGCGGCGGGCCAGCAGCCGGCCCAGGTTGCCGCTGATGCCGGTGATCACCAGCGGACGCATATCGGCCGGCCGCTCGCGGCGGCGCGCGGCGGTCCGGGCGGGGCGGGGATGGGTGTCACCAGAAGACATGTCTTCGCGCCTTCAGCCCGTCGCGCAGCATGCGCTGGATGGTGCCCTTGACCTGTTTCACCTTCTCCTCGACCACGGCGTCCTCGTCGTCCGGATCGCCCTCGAACGTCATGGGCTTGCCGAAATAGATGGTGTACTTGCTGGGGGCGGGCAGCATGGAGAGCGGCCCCAGCAGGGGCATGCTGAGCGGGATGGGCAGGTTGGGAAAGCCGAGCAGGCGTGCCCCGGCGCGGAAGTTCGCCACCGCGATGGTCTGCTCCTCGGCCCCGACCACCGCCACCGGCACGATCGGCGCGCGGGCCTCCAGCGCCAGGCGCATGAACCCCAGCCCGAACTCCTGGAGCTGGTAGCGCTGCGAGTAGAGCTTGTTGATGCCGCGCACGCCCTCGGGGAAGGCCAGGATGGCCTCCTCGCGCTCCAGCAGCAGGCGGCAGTTCTCGCGGGTGCCCACGATCTGGCCGTTGCGCGGGAAGAACCAGGACACCACCGGCAGCGAGGGCACCCACGATTCGACCATGCTGCGCACCATGCGCGGCGGCTCCCGTTCCAGCATGCAGGAGGCGATGATCATCATGCCGTCGAAGGGGAGCTGTCCCGAGTGGTTGGCGATGAGCAGCACCCGGCCGTCGGGGACGTTCTGAATCCCGACAGCGCGCACCCGGAAGTAGTGCCGGTAGAGCGCGCACACGAAGGGCACGGTGTACTTGACGAACTCGGGGTTGAAGCCGAAGGGATCGACGCCGAACTCGTTCACCCGGGTAGGCAGGCGCTGGATCTTCTCCAGCACCTTGGGATCGGCCAGGCGCTCCAGGGCGGTCTTCAGTTTGTCGACGATCGGCTCGAACAAGACCCCTCCCGGCCCGCAAGCGGATGCAAGGTACCACAATCACGAGGCTCTGTCACATCAAAACCGAGAACACGGGCGCGGCGCTGCCTCCTTGCGCCCTCGGAGAACGCGAGGCGGAAATTCCCCTGATTAAACGCCAAGGCTCCGTCCTTGCGAACGGAGCCTTGACCTACTACAGGAGCGAGAAAAAGGAGGTTGGTCGCGCCCCACACGGGGCTCTATATGTGATCGGGAGCCTTGCCCCCGTTGCGGCCCAGCGGCCGCGAAGGCCGCTGAGGACACCAGACCTGCCGTACCGGACGCCATCCTGGATTCAAAGAGCTGGCTTGCCGATCGGGTCCGATGCCCTGGTCACTGAATAACTAAAGATAATCTTAGCAAGCTCCATGCCACACCTGGACTCGGTTGCTGCCCCGCCAACTGTTTGAAAAACAAAGTGCTTGGAACCCGCTTTCCGGGCCGCTCTCGCCGGCTATCTTGCGGACCGTGACAGCGATGTCAGACGATGCGGCCGGTCCGCACAACTTTCACGCCGCGAACGGGTGGCCGGAGGCGCGGCTGCTGGCGATGAGTCCTCCCAACTGCTCGGCGCAAAGCCGCCTGCGCTGCGTGGAGGACTCATCTGGCGCGCCGCGAACAGGTGGCCGGAGGCGCGGCTGCTTGACGGCGAGTCCTCTTAGTTGCTCGCCGCCGAGCCGGCTCCGCTACATAGAGGACTCGCCTGGCGCGCCGCGAATGTGGCCAACACGGTGCGGCTGCTCTCGGCGCTCAGGACGGGGTATGGCCGACGAGATCGAGGAACTCCTGCTCGCCGATCACGCGCACACCGAGCTTTTCGGCCTCGGCCAGCTTGGAGCCGGGGTTCTCGCCGCAGACCACCAGTGTGGTCTTCTTGCTCACCGAGCCGGTGACCTTGGCGCCCAGCGCTTCGAGCAGCGCCTTGGCCTTGCCCCGCTCCATGGAGGCGAGCGTCCCGGTGAGCACCACGATCTGGCCCGCGAGCGGCGCGCCGGAGGGGGCGGGCTTCTTCTCCTCGGCCAGTGGGGTCACCCCCGCTTCCAGCAGCGCCTCGACCACCGCGCGGTTCTTCGGCTCGAAGAAGCGCAGGATGCTCGCCGACACCTCCGGGCCGATGCCGGGGATGGCGGTGAGCTCCTCGGCGCTGGCCCGCATCAGATCGCCGATCGAGGCGAACCGCTGTGCCAGCAGGGCGGCCACGTGCTCGCCGACGTGGAGGATCCCCAGCGCGGCGATGAAGCGCGAGAGCGGCCGGCGTTTGCTCTGCTCGATGGCGGCGACGAGGTTCTGCGCCGACTTCTCGCCCATGCGCTCGATCTCCGCCAGGGTGGCGGCGTCGAGCCGGTACAGGTCGGCGGCGGTCTTCACCAGGCCGCGCTCGAGCAGCCGCTCCACGATCTTCTCGCCCAGCCCCTGGATGTCCATGCCGCCACGGGAGGCGAAGTGCAGCAGCCGCTCGCGAAGCTGCGCCGGGCAATCCATGTTGGCGCAGCGTAAAGCGCTCTCGCCCTCCGCTTGTGAAACTGGTCCGCCGCATGCCGGGCAGCGCTCGGGCATGACGAAGGGCACGCTGCCGGCCGGCCGCCGGTCGAGCACCACCGCCACGATCTCGGGGATGACGTCGCCGGCCCGCTGCACCACCACCGTGTCCTGCGCGCGCACGTCCTTGCGCCGCACCTCGTCCTGGTTGTGCAGGGTGGCCCGCGACACCTCCACCCCGCCGATGCGGACGGGTTCCAGCTCGGCCACCGGGGTGAGAACCCCGGTGCGGCCCACCTGCACCACGATCTCGCGCACGCGCGTGGTCTCCTGCACCGGGGGGAACTTCCAGGCGATGGCCCAGCGCGGCGAGCGCGACACCTCTCCCAGACGGCGCTGGAGATCGAAACGGTTGACCTTCACCACCATGCCGTCGATGTCGTACGGCAGCGAGAAGCGGTCCGCAAGCAGCGCCCGGTAGGCGGCGGCTACCTCCTGGGCGCCATGGCACAGGACGGAGCGCGGGTTCACCCGGAAGCCGAACTCCCGCAGGCGCTCGAGCAGCTCCTGTTGGGTCTCGACCCCCGGCACGGGCAGGCCGGGGGCGTACATCATGTACGAGAGCGGGCGCGAGGCGGTGACGCGCGAGTCGAGCTGGCGCAGGCTCCCCGCGGCGGCGTTGCGCGGGTTGGCGAAGGCCGGCTCGCCGGCCTCCTCGCGCTCCCGGTTGAGCCGCTCGAAGTGGGCCTTCTCCAGGATCACCTCGCCACGCACCACCAGCCGCTCGGGGGGATCGGCGCCGCGCAGGCGCAGCGGCAGCCCCTGGATGGTGCGCACGTTCGGGGTGACGTCCTCGCCCACCATCCCGTCGCCGCGGGTGGCGCCGGCCTGGAGCAGACCGCGCTCGTACAAGAGCTCGAGCGACAGGCCGTCGAGCTTGGGCTCGACCATGTAGGTGACGTCTTCCTCCGTCCCGAGAAGCTTCTGCACGCGCCGGTGGAACTCGAAAAACTCCTCCTCGGAGAAGCAGTTTTGCAGCGACAGCATGGGCGAGGGATGGCGGAACGGCGGAAAGTCGGCGCGCGGCGGGGCGCCCACCCGGTGGCTGGGGGAGTCGGGGCGCACCAGCTCGGGATACGCCGCCTCCAGCGCCTCGAGCTCGCGCGAAAGCCGGTCGTACTCGGCGTCCGACACCGTCGGGCTATCGAGGACATAGTAGCGGTAGGCGTGCTCGTTGAGCTCCTCGGTCAGCCGCTCGATGCGCCGGCGCGCTTCCTCTCGGTCCATGGGGGCCTCGCCAGAATGCCAGAAACCGCAAAAAACATACCCGCGAACGCGTCGGGCGGCAAGGGGTTCGCCGGGACGGTTCACTTGACACCGGAATTCGGCGGGTGCTAGCTTGCCCGGAGTCGATTTGCCCAAAACCGAGAGTCGAGGACAGGCATGAAGCGCCGAAACTCACTGGTTTTTCTGGTCGTACTCCTCGCCCTGCCGGCGTGGCCGGCCCAGGCGGCCCGCTACGACATGAACCTGGGCGGGTTATGGGAATCCTGCGCGAACCCGGCCGATCCCACCGCCGTCGCCACCTGCGCCAACGAGCACTTCAAGGGTCTGATGCGGGAGCTGGGCCTGGTGACCGCGCCGGCCTTCCTGGCGCCGGCCGAGACGCTCGGCCTCAACGGCTTCGAGTTCGCCATCGAGGGCTCGGTGGTCCCCATCCACAACGATCGCGTGTACTGGACCGCCGCCACTGAAAGCTCGCCGGGTTCGGTGCTGTTCATCCCGCGCATCCACGTGCGCAAGGGTCTGCCCTTCAGCTTCGAGGTCGGCACCCAGATCTCCTACGTCCCGGAGAGCGAGATGTTCACCGCCGGGGCCGAGGTGCGCTGGGCGCTCAACGAGGGCTTCTACTTCATCCCCGACCTCGCGGTGCGCATCGCGCTGAACCACACCATCGGGCCCAAGGACTTCTCGCTTTCCACCGGCGGGTGGGACGTCTCCATCTCCAAGGCCTTCGGGGTGGCCGGTATGCTGTCGCTCACCCCGTACGCCGGCTACCACATGCTGTTCGTGCACGCCTCCTCGCACGTGGTCTTGCCGATGCTCGACGAGAGCAACGATGGCGTGAGCAACCCGCTGCTGGTGACCAAGGTCTTCAACAGCGTCAAGTGGCAGGACAACATCTTCCACCGCGGTTTCGTGGGCCTGCGCATGAAGAGCTACATCTTCCAGGTGGTGGTCGAGGCCACCTTCGCCTCCGAGTCCATGTACGGGTTCAACTTCAAGCTGGGCTTCGATTACTGAGCGCCGCGGGGCGAACGTGCCCGGATTCGCCGACCTGGTCCTGATCCTGTTCGTGGTGGCGGTGGTGCTGGTCACCAACCAGTTGCCGCGCCTGGCGACCCTCGCCGGCCAGGCCCTGCAGCGCCTGCGGGGGAAGAAGGAAGACGGTGCCGCCGCCCCGCAGGAAGGCCAAGACGCGCGATCCGACCCGCCCGCGGACAACCCATAGATCGACTGAAACCCGCGTTTGCGCAGGCCCGCATTCCGGTCAGAACACCCGTACGCCGATGTCGATGGTGAGCGCCGCCCGCGCCAGATCGGCGGCGTCCAGCAGCGGGATGCGCACGGCCAGCCCGCCCGACCACCTCCCCCGTTGCAGGCGCAGCGCCGGCACCACGAACAGGAAGTTCGTGTTCCCCGCCTTGGCCGTGGCCACCCCGCCGTGGAGTTCCAGGGCCGGCTCGAGCCAGGGCAGCAGGCGCCACTGCCAGCCCAGCTCGAAGCGCAGCACGCTCGACACCAGGGGCGAGTCGGGGTCCTTGAAGGCCGGATCGGTCTGGACCAGGAAGTGGTACACGATCGACAGCAGCAAGAAGTGATCGCCGAGGCCGATCTCCGCCTCGAGGTGGGGCGAGTAGTCGGTCTGGCCGTAGCGGAAGAACCCGTAGTCCTCGATCATGGCGTAGGCGCCGGCGTCGAGCATGCGCTGGCGAGAATCGGAGAACCACCCCGAGGATCCCGGGGCCCAGGACAGCCCGCCGGCCAGCACCAGCGGCACCTCGCCCAGCCAGGTCCCCCACAGCCCCTGCAAGCCGAGCAGGAAGTTCCCCGCCGCGAAGCCGAAACCGCTGCCTTCCTGGCGCCCGGCCAGGAAGGGGAATTCCAGCGAGAAGGCCAGGTGGTTCGCCGGCGCCACGTCCAGGCGCAACACCTGGGCCCACAAGGGGCCCTGCGCCTTGGAGTGGAACTCGAGATCGGGCGTGAGGAAAGAGAGCGATGTCTGCAAGCGCAGCCGGTTGCGCGGGGCGGGGTCGGTGGCGCCGATCCAGGCCGGGAACACCTCCAGGTCGGGCTCGATCACGCCGCCACGCGCCTCCTGGCGCCAGCGCGCCGCGGTGTCCTGTTCCTCCTTGTGTACGCGGCTGCCCTCCAGGCGTTCGACCTCGGCGCGGGCCTGCTCGGCGCAACTGTTGCGCGGGTAGATCTGCAAGAATTCGCGCCACAGGCGTAGCTTCTCCTCGACCGAGGGCCGGTCCGCGGCGCGGGCCTCGGTCTCCCGAAACAGCGGGTCTTGGCAGGGGACATCCTCGGCGCGGGCCGGCGAGGCGAGCCATAGCGCAAAGAGCACTGCGGCGCAGGATCTCATTCGACCTCCGAAAGACTGGCCAGGGCGCGCTCCAGGTCGCGGCGCCGGTGGCTTCGGCTGAACCACAAGAAGCGTTCCTTGTCCGGCTTCGCCACGGACCCCAGCGCGGCCAGGCGCCGGGCGGCCGCGGAGAAGGCCCTTTCGGACACGGTTTTCTCCACGAGTTCACGCGTGGCGCGCTCGATGGCCTCCTCGACCAGCTCGGGGTGGTGGCAGATCAAAGCGCCGTCGGCGCCACCGCGCAAGGCCGCGAGGGCGGCCGGCACCACGCCGGGAGAGCGGGCCACCGCCCCCATCTCCAGGTCGTCGGTGAGCAGCGCGCCGAGGTGCCCCATCCGGCGCGCCAGCCGGTAGGCGGCGGGAGACAGCGAGGTGGGCCGCTCCGGGTCCAGCGCGGGCACCAACAGATGGCCGAGCATGAGCGAGGGAAAGCGCGCCCGGATGGCCGCGGCGAAGGGTACCAGCTCCACCGCTTCCAAGCGCCGGTGGTCCGCCACGAGCGTCGGCAACTCGTGGTGGCTGTCTTGGCGGGTGTCGCCGTGACCCGGGAAATGCTTGCCGCAACAGGCGACGCCGCCCAGCAGGAGCCCTCGGCCGAAGGCCACCGCCCGCCGCGCCGCCTCTCGTGGATCGCGGGCGAACGAGCGGTCGCCGATGACGGGGTTTTGGGGGTTGGTGTCCACGTCCAGCACGGGCGCCAGGTTCAGGCTGAACCCGAGGGCGCCAAGCTCGCGCCCCAGCTGCCGCCCGGCCGCCCGCAGCAGCTCGCGGTCGCCCGTTGCGCCCAGGATGCGCGCCGACGGAAGCTGGAGCAGCGGCGGTCCCAGTCTCTTCACCCGCCCGCCCTCCTGATCCAGGCACACCACCAGCGGTCGCCGGCCGGCGGCGGCCCGCGCGGAACGGATCAAATCGGCGGCCGACTCGATGTCCGGCAGGTTCCGGGCAAAGAGGATGATCCCGCCCAGGCCGGCGGGCAGCAGCCGGGCTACCTCGGCCGGCAGGACGGTTCCGTCGAACCCGCACACGAACCGGCTTGCGGCCAGCGCCCGCAGCCGTCGCATGCGGCGCGAGGTTGACTGGCGATGGTGTTGTGTTAGCGTGGCCATCGTCATGCGCGAGCTTATCTCCAGTCCGCACCGCCATCAACTGGGCCTGGCGATGGCCGGGTGGCTGTTTCTTTCGGCGAACCTGGTCTTGGCGGGCGAGGCTGCCCCGGAGGCGTTGGGCCTTGTGGAGGTGCCGCTCGAGCAGGAGCTCGGCGCCCTGCTCGATGACCCGGCGCTCGAGGGCGCGGTGGTGAGCGCGCGGGTGGAGAGCCTCGCCAGTGGGCGCACCCTGTTTGAGCGCAACCCCGACCAGCTGGTCAACCCGGCCTCGGTGACCAAGATGTTCACCACCGCGGCGGCGCTGTGCCTGCTGCACCCGGAGTACCGCTTTCGCACCGAGGTGCTGTCGCGGCAGCGCATCGAGCGTGGCGTGCTCAAGGGGCCGCTGTGGGTGCGCGGCGGAGGAGACCCCTCGCTGGTCAGCGAGCGGATGACGTACCTGGTGCAGGAGCTGTACGCGCTCGGGTTGCGCAAGGTGGAAGGATCGATCATCCTGGACGACAGCGCCATCCTG
The DNA here is from genome assembly GCA_012798435.1 of Myxococcales bacterium. Taxonomy (GTDB): domain Bacteria; phylum Myxococcota; class B64-G9; order B64-G9; family B64-G9; genus JAAZNF01. The sequence continues at coordinate 34,141 of JAAZNF010000090.1, forward strand.
GAGGAGCGGCCGCCCGGCTTCAGTCAGGATCCGAGCTCGGATCCCTACCAGGCCCCGCCGGGGGCGCTGGGCTTCAACTTCAACTCCGTGAGCGTGCTGGTGTACCCGGGCGAGCGGGTCGGCGAGAAGCCGCGCCTCGAGCTGCTGCCGCCGTCCGAGGCCTTCGAGATCGACTCCAGCGTCCAGACGGTGCGGCGCGGGACGCGGGTGCGGGCGCGGGTGTCGCCTGCGGCGCGCAAGACCAAGATCACCATCAAGGGGAAGATCGGGGAGGCCCACCCCGGCCTGCGCCTGATGGTCCGGGTCGAGAATCCGACCTTCTACTTCGGGCAGACGCTGCTTTCCGAGATGAAGCTGCGCGGCATCCAGGTGCGGGGCGACGTCCGGCGCGGCAAGGCGCCCGAAGACCTCGAACCGCTGCTGGTGTTCACCTCGCCGGAGTTGGCCGAGCTGATCCGCACCATCAACAAGCGCTCGCAGAACTTCATGGCGGAGCAGCTCTACCTGGCCATCGGCGCAGAGGTGCTGGGCGCGCCCGCCAGCTACGGCCGCGGCGAGCGGGTGATGCGGGCGTTCCTGGAGGAGGAGGTCGGGCTCGCCCCCGGGAGCTACGTCTTGCACAACGGCTCCGGGCTCAACGACACCAACCGGGTGACCGCGACCCAGGTCGTCCAGTTGCTGCGCTACATGGCCAGCCGGGTGGACCTGCGCCCCGACTTCGAGGCCTCGCTGGCCATCGGCGGCGCCGACGGCACGGTGGCGGGGCGATTCACCGATCCCGCCGTGGCCCGCACCCTGCGGGTGAAGACCGGCTCGCTCCAGAACGTGCGCTCCCTGGCCGGGTACGCGGTGACCCGCAGCGGCGAGACGTTGGCCTTCGCCCTTCTCATCTCGCGTTTCGGATGCTCGTCGGCGGAGGTGCTGTCGATCCTGGATCGCTTCGGCGCCGCGCTCTCGCTCTCCAACGCCGGCGGCTGCGTGGTGCGCTCGGCGCGCATCCCGGTCGGGTCTGACCCCGGCGAGGATGCCGCCGTGGACGAGCGGTCGGCGCGGCCATAGCCGGCGCGAGCGGTTTTCTGCTTGCGTTGCTTGCCGAATCGTAAAATGTGACAGCGGTTGTATTGGCCCAGCGCCTCTCTGGTCGTCGGCGGTCTTTCGATCTAATATGCCTGTATGCGGGGTGAGCCATGAGAAAAGACGATCTGGCGTTCCGGGTGATTTTTCTTGCGCTTCTCGGGATCCTCGTCGCCTGCTCCAGCGCGGTGCCTCCGTGCGAGCCGCGAGAGGAAGTGTGCAACGGGCGGGACGACGACTGCGACGGCCGCATCGACGAGGACCCGAGCGACGTGGGCACGGAGCCCTGCGGCAACGATACGGGCGAGTGCCAGCCGGGGACTCCCGCTTGCGAAGGCGGACGGATCATATGCCGCGGCGAGATCCCGCCCGGCGACGAGATCTGCGACAATCGCGACAACGATTGTGACGGCGCAAGCGACGAGGATCTCGCGGCCTGCGCCTGCACAGGGGGAAATGCGCCGGCGACGGAGAGCTGCAACGGCATCGACGACGACTGCGACGGGCAGATCGACGACGTTTTGGCCTGCGCCTGCACAGGGGGAAATGCGCCGGGGACGGAGAGCTGCAACGGCATCGACGACGACTGCGACGGGCAGATCGACGACGTTTTGGCCTGCGCCTGCAC
>JAAZNF010000013.1 GCA_012798435.1 Myxococcales bacterium
GCCATCGAGGCTGTGGGATATATCTATGTTTTTCAAATTGTTACACTTTTCATCAGGGCGGCGTGAAACCCAGATGTTTCACCCAAGGATGAAAAAAATACTGTCATGAACTGGGCATCCGGCACCACCGTTTTATGAAATTTATCAATTTTATCTTGTGGTTACAATGGGGACAGGCCCCGAGTTTTTTACCGGTCAGGCAGGCGGATCCGTCGCAACGGCGTGGCCGGCTCGGGGAGATCGCAGAGCCGTGCCCAGCGCCGCTGGTTCTCGCAAGAAGAGAAGAGAAGCTCCGCCTCCCGTCCGCGGAAAAGAGCGGCCAGCGTAGCCAGCGTATCCTGTGTCACCGGGCGTGACGTTTTCCAGAAGACCGGCAGCCTCGAGAGCGGTCCGGTGGCCTCGACCAGCGGCGTCGTCCGGGTCATTCGGATCACCGGAAGCATCTCGTTCGCCTCCAGCCAGAAGTCGGCATTTCCCGCACAGGTAGAGAGTATGAACGGCCGGCAGGAAAGGCGCAGATAGGCATCGGGAGCGAGCGCATAGAGACGGGCCTGGTACGAGTCCGCGTCGTGCAACTCGGCCAGCGCACCTTGCAACTCGCGCAGGGAAAACGGCTGTTCCGCCCGAACCCCCCAGAACGGCATCAGGCGTGGAAGCGCCTTCTTTTGCCATCGTCCCCAGGCGCGTACCTTGTCCCATGGAGCTCGGTCGCTCGATTGAAAAAGAAAAACCGGGCACTGGGAAAGCCTGGCGATTTGCCCGTCGCTCAGACCGACCTGCGGCCACTTGTCCAGGTCCACCTCGACCGTCCCGACAAGACCGTTCCCCTTCGGCGCCTGGGAGAGATCGGGGAGGTGCAAGGGGTAGATGTCCTGGCCGAGCCGGTCTTCCGCCCGGGCCACTGTCTCTCTGAAAGATGCGATGGAGAAACCCGGAGTGGCCTCCACCTGATAGGGCGGCTGCCTCTGGAAGCGGACACCGAGCCCCGTCGCCTGTTGCCTGAGCGAGGTGCCCGGGAGCAGCAAAAGCGGGTAGACGTTGGTCTCCGCGGCCAGGTCGTTCTTCACGAGGAAATCCACCGTCTCAAGAAAACCCCGCGGCGTATCGCCGGGAAGCCCAAGGATGATGTCCACCCACAGTTCTATTCCACGCTCCTTGAGAAGTCTTCCGCCATGCGCGAACGACTCGGGGTTCGTCCGCCGATTGACCTGGCGCAGCACTTCGGGGTGAATGCTCTGCAACCCCGTCTCCAGCGAGCGAAAACCGGCCCGGGCGAACGCCGTGGCCAGCCGGGCGTCGATCTTCTCCACCCCTGCTTCGGTGTGTAGGGGGATGCCCCGGTTGAAGCGGGCGATGTCTTCGAGCCGCGCTTCCAGGCCGGGAAGGATCTGAAAGGAAGGATCGAGCAGGTAGATCTCGGTGGCGCGCTTCTTGCGAGCCCACGCCAGGTGCCGACGCAGCCAGTCCGGGGAGAAGCGGCGCAGCCGCGCCTGAGACTTTCCGTAGAAGCAGAAGCCGCAGCGGAACGGGCACCCCCGCATGGTCTCTATCCACAGCGAGCGGTCGGGGGCCAGGGGAAGGATGTCCTCCAGGTAAGGCGAGGGGAGCGCCTCCAGTTCGGTGAGGGCGGCGTTGCATGCGCGTATTGCGTCTTCTGGCCTGATCTTCCGCTGCGCCGAGATGATCCGCAGCATGGTTGCAAAGGCCGCCTCGCCCTCTCCGGCATCGCACACCCAGTCGAAGGGATGCCGGGGGTTGCGTTCTTCAAACCCCGGCGCCGCCTCGGGCCCGCCGGCCAGGGCGATGATCTCGGGGCGGGCCCGCTTCACCTCTTCGACTATCGAGATGGTGCGCTCCAGGTTCCACAGCGAAAGAGTGCAGGCGATGACGTCCGGCCGGAGGGAAAGCAAATGATCCACGATGACCGGGTCGGAGCCGAAGGAGGTGATCTTGCGCGAAAGAAAGATGGGCTCGTGTTTTACCCCGCGCGCGAGCGCGTACGCCGCCAGGTAGCCCCCGGCGAGGGGATGATCGGCATCCCGGTAGTCGTAGCCGAAGTCGATGACCGGGAGTTGGAGGTAGGCGACCCGGAGCTTGCTTCCCATGGACGCCATCATACACAAAGCCATCGCGCGTTCGAGCGGCAAACTGTAGTAGGCCGGGCGATCAATTATTGATAAGTAATATCAAATACTTACATTGGGGACAGGCCCCGAAGTTTCCCGAGGTTTCCCACAGGGCAGCCCGACTGGCAGCGTATTTCTCCCATTCTTTTACTCGTCTGGCGGCATCGGTGCGAAAGGGGTTTTTTCCTTTACCGAAGGTCGCTACGGCTTTCCATGCAGCCAGCGCCTCCTTGGGCTTCTTCTGGCCTTCATTGTCGCGGGCCAGCGCCTCTTCGTAGAGGACCAAAAGGTCCGGCTCGATGTCCGTCGGAACCGCCGACCCATCCACCCGCAGCTCCTTGGGAACGTTCCCGACGGGAACCGTTTACAGCCGAAGCTCCACCGACGGCCTCTGTGTCGCGGTGGGTGTTTTGCCCTGGACGCTCTTTCACTTGCGCCTTGGAACGACATGGAAGTGTTCATCGCTGGCCAGCAGAGAGCTGATGTAGTCGGTCAGGCGCTCGACTGCGGAGCGCCGGAGCTTGAGATCCTTGGCTTCCAATTCGAACACGGCGACGACAGTCCAATCGTCTCCGGCCGCGGAAGGAACGCAAAACGCCAAAGCCGCCAGGACCACTGCAACCAGTCGCAGACTCATTGTCCCGGTTTCCTTTTGAAATAGTTCCAAAATAATTTTTCCGTAGCGTCACCGGATTGCGCAAGGATTTTTTCTCGTTGCCAGGTCTTTTGAAACCCGGTGCTTCCATTGCATCACAGTTGCGAAGACACATGGTTTCTTACTGGACGAACAAAGGAATCTGGCCGCGAGAACGGAATTGACAGCGCGCTCGATGCTCAATACCGTCTCTCGCGGAGGCTTGTATGGGCGGCCGCCAAGAGATCGGGATGTTCATCGTGGCCGCGCTGCTTTTGGCGCTCGCCGCCTGGCCGGCGGGGGAGGCCGGGCCCGAGCCGGTCGTGCCATGCGCGCGTCAGGCGGAGCTGCGCGAAGCGAGCGGCGAGACGCGCCTGCTGTGCCTGGATGACTCCACCACGGGCGCAGCCGGTCAGGCGCTGGGGCAGGGGAGCGGCGCCTGCAAGCTCGAGGACATTCCTGCGGGTGCGAGCGTGACGCTCGCTGCCGATGGCTCCTGCCAGGTGACGGAAGGCGGCATGCCGGGCCGCCTGCGGCTCATCGCGGGCGAAAAACTGGATCTCAACCGGGCCAGCACCGAGGACCTGGAGGCGCTCCCCGGCATCGGGCCTTCGCTCGCCGAGCGCATCGTGAAGACGCGGCAAGAGCTGGGTCGGTTCGAGTCGGTGGACGACCTCTTGGAGGTCTCCGGCATCGGAGAAAAGCGCCTCGCCAGGCTCTCGCCGTTCTTTTTCGTCGTGCCCGTGGCGCCTGGAAAACCCACCCCCGAAGTTCCCGGAGAAAATTGACAAGCGCTCCGGCCTTTGAGACACCATTCTCCGGTTCAATTTCAATAACGGAGGCCATCCCATGAGTTCCAGCGTGCGCGTGCAAGGCAAGGCAGTATTGCGGCAGGCCGAGAAGTACCGGTCGGACGTGATTCGCTTCATGCGCGATCTCATCGCCATCCCCGGCGAGAGCACCCAGGAGCGCGCGGTGATCAGCCGCATCGCCAAGGAGATGCGCAAGGTGGGCTTCGACCGGGTGCGGATCGATCGCATGGGCAACGTGCACGGCCGGATGGGGAAGGGCAAGGCCCTCATCGCCATGGACGCCCACATCGACACCGTGGGCATCGGAAGCCGCAAGGAGTGGAAGTGGGACCCCTATAAAGGCAAGTTCGAAAAGGGCGTGATCTTCGGCCGCGGCGCCAGCGACCAGCGGGGCGGCATGGTGGGCATGGTGTACGGCATGCGGGTGGCCAAGGACCTGGGGCTGCTCGACGGCGTCGCCGTCGAGGTGGTGGGCAGCGTCCAGGAGGAAGACTGCGACGGGCTCCCCTGGCAGTACCTCATCAAGAAAGAAAAACTCCGCCCCCGCTGCGTGGTCATCACCGAGCCCACCAACCTCAACATCTACCGGGGCCACCGCGGGCGCATGGAGATCGCGGTCACCACCTACGGTGTCTCCTGCCACGGCTCGGCGCCCGAACGCGGGCGCAACGCGGTATACATGATGAGTCGCATCATCAAGGAGATCGAGGCCCTGAATCAGCGGCTCAAGAAGGACCGCTTCCTGGGCAAGGGCTCGGTCACGGTGAGCTTCATCCGCTGCGAGACGCCCTCGCTGTGCGCCGTGCCCAACGAGGCCTACATCCACCTGGATCGCCGGCTCACCATGGGCGAGACCAAGCAGTCGGCCCTGAGGGAAGTGAAGGACGCGGTGCGCCGGGCCGGCATCCCGGCCTCGCAGGTCAAGATTGAAGTGCTGCGCTACGACGTGCCGAGCTACACCGGGCTGCGCTTCCCCACCGAGAAGTACTACCCCACCTGGGTGCTCCCGGAGAAGCACCCGGTGTGCCGCGCCGCCGTGGGCGCCTACCGCGAGGTGTTCGGCAAGAAACCCTTCGTTGGCAAGTGGACCTTCTCGACGAACGGTGTAGCCACCATGGGCATGTTCAAGATCCCCACCGTCGGCTTCGGGCCGGCGAACGAGATCTACGCCCACTCTACCCTCGATCAGGTGCCGGTGGACCACCTGGTGAAAGCCGCCGCCTTCTACGCTGCCTTCCCCACCCATTTCCTGGCGGGAAAGTGATCGGAGGAACCCATGAACCTGGAACACGCTCTGAGCGATCTCGAGCATCTCGACTTCGATCTTTTCGGCAAAGACTTTTTACTCACCACGGACAAGAGCGAAAGCGACCTGCGCGCGGTGCTCGGGCTCGCCGCCATCCTCCAGGAGATGCACCGGCTCAACCTGGACACGCGCTGCTTCTCCTCGGGCATCGCGGTCTCGATCTTCCGCGACCAGTCCACCCGCACCCGCTTCTCCTTCGCCTCGGCGGTGAACCTGCTCGGTCTGGCCTTGCAGGAGTTCGACGAGAAGAAGTCCCAGGTGGCCCACGGCGAGACGGTGCGCGAGACGGCCAACATGATCTCGTTTCTCTGCGAGACCATCGGCATCCGCGACGACATGTTCATCGGCAAGGGTCACAGTTACATGCTGGAGGTGGGCGCCGCGCTCGACGACGGCTTCGCCCGGGGCGTGCTGCACCAACGCCCGGCCATCGTGAACCTGCAGTGCGACATCGACCACCCCACCCAAGCCATGGCCGACCTGCGCCACCTGCAAGACACCTTCGGTTCGCTTTCGGCCTTACGCGGCAAGAAGATCGCCATGAGCTGGGCCTACTCGCCGAGCTACGGCAAGCCCCTGTCGGTGCCCCAGGGCATCATCACGCTCATGACCCGCTTCGGCATGCATGTCGTGCTGGCGCACCCCAAGGGCTACGACCTCCTGCCGGACACGCTGACGGCGGCGCGTAAATTCGCCAAGGCTTCGGGCGGCAAGTTCGAGATGGTGGATTCGATGGACGAGGCCTTCCGGGACGCCGACGTCGTGTACCCCAAGAGCTGGGCGCCGTTCTCGGTGATGGAGGAGCGCACCCGCCTGGTGGAGAAGGGCGACGATGAGGGCCTGAAGAAGCTCGAGAAGCGCTGCCTGCAACAGAACGCCAAGTTCGCCGACTGGGAGTGCACCGAAGCGCGCATGAAACTCACCCGCGAGGGCCGGGCGCTCTACATGCACTGCCTGCCGGCCGACATCTCGGGCGTCTCCTGCAAGCAGGGCGAGGTGGCGGCCTCGGTGTTCGAGCGCTACCGCATTCCGACCTACCAGGAGGCCAGCCACAAGCCCTTCGTCATCGCCGCCATGATCCTGGCGGCGCGTTTCCGCGATCCGGCGCTGCTGTTGCGCCAGTACCTGCGCGCCGGGCGGCGGCGGGCGGGGGCGCTGGCCTGAGGGCCGGCCGATCCCAGCATGGCCGAGCGGGAAAAAGACCTCGGACGCCTGTGCATCCTGGGGACCGGCCAGATGGGTTGCTCTTTGGCGGCCCTGGCGCGGGAGACGGGACGCTTTTCGGAGATCGTGGGCGTGGACCGGAACCCCGCCCACCTCGAGGTGGCGCATGGCCTCTCCCTCATCGATCGCGGCGTGGCCGAGCCCGGCCGCGGGGTGCTGGGCGCCAACGTGGTCGTTCTGGCGGTGCCGCTGCCGGAGATCTTCTCCGTGTTGCAGGCGGCGGGGCCGGACATCCGGCCGGACGCGCTGATCACGGACCTGGCCGGGACGACCGCCCGCGTACGGGCGCAGGTGGAGCGCGAGGTGCGCTCGCTGCCGAGCTTCGCCCCGGCGTTCCCGCTGGTGTACAGCCCACGCAACGGGCCGGGCGGGGCCTCGGCCGAGGTGCTGCGCGGCCAGCAGGTCTTGCTGTCTCGCGCCGCGGACCCGGCGGCGCTCGAACGGGCCGGGCGCTTCTACGGCGCGCTCGGGCTTACCGTGCTCACGGTCGACGGAGACGTGTTCGAGTGGTCCGCCGCGGGGACGTACTACTTCCCGCAGCTCCTGGTCGCTTGCCTGCGCCAGGTGGTGCGGCGCGCGCAGTGGCCGCTGGGCCAGAGCGCACTGATGCGCCTGCTCCAGGCGGACGACACCGCGCCCGACCAGGAGCGGGCCTTTCAGCTCCACGCCGGCCGGCTGGCCGGGCTGCTCGACGAGTTGATGCAGGTGCTGGGACAGCGGCAGCGACGGCTGGGGAGCCAGGCCTCGGTGCCGCCGGTGGCCCGCTCACGGCGCCGTCGGCCGGTGGTGGCCATCGACGGGCCGGCCGGCTCGGGCAAGAGCACCGTGGCGCGGCGCGTGGCCCGCGCACTCGGGTACCTGCTGGTGGACACCGGCGCCATCTACCGCTGCCTGGCGCTGGCCGCGCGCTGGGCCGGTGTGGACGAGTCCGACGAGGCGGCGCTCTCGGATATGGCCGCGCACCTGGCCTTCCGTTTCGAGGAGCACGGTGACGAGCGCCGGGTGTGGCTGGGGAGCCAGGACGTGACCCACCTCATCCGCGAGCCCGCCATCTCCCAGTCGGCCTCGCGCATCTCGGCGCTGCCGGCGGTCCGCAAGGCGCTGCTCGAGGTCCAGCGCGACCTGGGCCGGGAGGGTGGGGTGGTGCTGGAGGGTCGCGACATCGGCACGGTGGTCTTCCCGGACGCCGAGGTGAAGGTGTTTTTGGAGGCGCCGCCCGAGGTGCGCGCCCGGCGCCGCTTCGAGGAGCTACGCGCCGCGGGCAAGCCGTGCACCCTCGAGGAGACCGAGCGGGAGGTGCGTGAGAGGGATTCGCGGGACGAGAAGCGTGCGGTGGCACCGCTCGTCCCCGCCGCGGACGCGGTCCGCCTCGACACCGGCCCGCTCTCCATCGACGAGGTGGTCCAGGCGGTGCTGGAAATCGTCAACCAGAAGGCCACCTGACGAGCACCCCGGTGCCGGCCCCCTAACTGGATGAATAAAAAAAAGTTTTGACAAGGCGCGCGGTTTTACGTAAGTTCACGCCGTTCTGCGATGGGGCAGAGCAAGCGACGAGGCTGGATCCCTCCGGCCGCCTCGCGCGTTTTTTCATGGCGGAGGCCCTCGCTGCCGGCCTGTCCGGAAGATCCCCTTCGGTTTTCCCGGGTGCGCGGCGTTCGCCGATGGGTCGGGGCGAGGCGGTCATCTTCGAAGGGTGTAAGGAGTACCAGGAGTGACGGCCGACAAGGAGATCCGGAAAGACGACGCGGGGGAGGAAAACTTCGCCTCCATGTACGAGGCCTCGCTGCGGGAGCAGGAGCTGCGCGAGGGCGAGATCGTCAAGGGCGAGATCATCCAGGTGCTACAGGACCATGTGGTGGTGGACATCGGCTACAAGTCCGAGGGCACCATCCCCATCAGCGAGTTCGGCATCCGCGATGGGAAGCCCGACGTCAAGGTGGGCGACAAGATCGACGTGTACCTGGAGAGCTGCGAAGACGACGAGGGCCTCATCGTCCTCTCCAAGGAGAAGGCTGACAAGTTGCGCGTGTGGGACGAGATTAGCGCCGCCTGCGAGAAGGACGAGCTGGTGGAGGGCACCATCGTGGCCCGCGTCAAGGGCGGCCTGAGCGTGGACATCGGCGTCAAGGCCTTCTTGCCCGGCTCCCAGGTGGACCTGCGGCCGGTGCGCAACCTGGACAAGCTCATCGGCCAGAAGTTCAAGTTCAAGGTGATCAAATTCAACAAGCGCCGGGGCAACATCGTGTTGTCGCGCCGGGTGCTGCTGGAGAAGGAGCGCGAGGCGCTCAAGTCCGAGACGCTCAAGAAACTCAAGCCCGGCGTGGTGCTGCCGGGCATCGTGAAGAACATCACCGAGTACGGCGCCTTTTTGGACCTCGGTGGCATCGATGGCCTGCTGCACATCACCGACATGTCCTGGGGCCGGGTGACCCACCCCAGCCAGGTCTTCAACGTGGGCGACGAGATGAAGGTGATGGTGCTCAAGTTCGATCCGGAGACCGAGCGCGTCTCGCTGGGCCTGAAGCAGATCACCGAGGATCCCTGGACCCACGCCGAGGAGAAGTTCCCCGTCGGTGCCCGGGTCAAGGGCAAGATCGTCTCGCTCACCGACTACGGCGCCTTCGTGGAACTGATGGAGGGTGTGGAAGGCCTGATCCACGTCTCCGAGATGTCCTGGACCAAGCGGGTGAAGCACCCCTCCAAGCTGGTGGCGGTCGGCGACGAGGTGGAGGCGCTGGTGCTGGACATCGACGCCGCCAGCAAGCGCATCTCGCTGGGCATGAAGCAGATCGAGCCCAACCCCTGGACCCTGCTGGAGGAGCGCTACCCCATCGGCTCGGTCATCCGCGGGCGGGTGCGCAACATCACCGACTTCGGACTGTTCATCGGCATCGAGGACGGCATCGACGGGCTGGTGCACATCTCCGACATCTCCTGGACCAAGCGCGTCAAGCACCCGGGCGACCTCTACAAGAAGGGCGACGAGGTGGAGGCCATGGTGCTCCACATCGACCCGGAGAACGAGCGCTTCTCGCTCGGCATCAAGCAGCTCTCCGAGGACCCCTGGTCGCGCATCCCCGAGCGGTACTCCCCGGGCACCCGGCTGCGGGGCAAGGTGATCAAGGTCACCGAGTTCGGGGCCTTCGTGGAGATCGAGGAAGGGATCGAGGGCCTGATCCACATCTCGGAGCTCTCCCAGGACCGGGTCGAGGACCCGCGCCAGGTGGTCAAGGAGAACGACGAGGTGGAGGTGATGGTGCTGGACGTAGACCAGGAGGAGCGCCGGATCGCGCTCAGCATCAAGAGCCTGCAGCTCTCCAAGGGTGAGGAGGATTACCAGGCCTACCTGCGCAAGCAGGGCGACGGCAAGGTGTCCCTGGGCGAGGCCCTCAAGAGCAAGGGCATCGACGTCAAGGATCTCACCGACGGGAGCAAGGAAGACGAGAAGTCGAACAACTCCTAGCGGGTTGTCGAACCGCGACATGCGAGTTGGCGTGCAGGAGAGAAAGGAGCCGGGACCGTGACCAAGAGCCAGCTGATCGAAACCGTGACCTCACGCATCCAGAACGTCTCCAAGAAGGACGTGGAGTTGGTGGTCGAGACTATCTTTGGTTGCATGACCGACGCGCTGGCCAAGGACGAGCGGATCGAGATCCGCGGCCTGGGGAGCTTCGTAGCCAAGACCCGCGACGCTCGCGAGGGTCGCAACCCCAAGACCGGCGAGAAGGTCACGGTCCCGCGTAAGCGCACCCCGTTTTTCACCGTGGGCAAGGAGCTCAAAGAGCGTGTGAACGTGAAGCGCGCCGCTCGGGCCTGACGATGAAGCGGGTCCGGGCCGGCGGGGGAACCAGCCTCAGTCCGAGAGCGACGGGCGGGCAGGGGACGCGAGAGCGACGCCTGTGGGCGCCGTGGCGCATGAGCTACATCCGCGGGCCGAAGACGCCGGGGTGCATCTTCTGCTTCGACCGGAAAGAGGACGACGAACGGCTGGTGCTGCGGCGGGAGCGGCGGGCCTTCGTCATGCTGAACAAGTACCCCTACACCGGCGGACACGTGATGGTGGTGCCGGCGCGCCACGTCTCCCGGCCCCAGGATCTTTCTCCGGCGGACTTTGCCGCCCTGGGGGATCTGCTGTGCCGCACGGTGGCGGCGCTGGAGCGGGCGCTCGCACCCCACGGCCTCAACGTCGGCATGAACCTGGGGAGGGTGGCCGGGGCCGGCGTGGAGGATCATATCCACTTCCACGTGGTGCCGCGCTGGAACGGCGACCACAACTTCATGCCGGTGCTGGGCGGGGCCCGCGTCATCAACGAGTACCTCGAGGACACCGCGCGCCACCTCCGCCCATTCTTCGACTGGTAGGAGAGAGGCGGGCATGAGCCTGTGCTGCGGCATCGTGGGCCTTCCCAACGTCGGCAAGTCCACCCTGTTCAACGCGCTCACCAACGCCCGGGTGCCGGCCGAGAACTTTCCCTTCTGCACCGTCGATCCCAACCACGGGGTGGTGGCGGTCCCCGACCCGCGGCTCGATCGGGTGGCGGCGCTGGCGCGGCCCGACAAGGTCACGCCTGCCACGCTCGAGTTCGTGGACATCGCCGGCCTGGTGAAGGGGGCCTCCAAGGGCGAGGGGCTGGGCAACCAGTTCCTCTCCCACATCCAGGACGTAGACGCGGTCGCCCACCTGGTGCGCTGCTTCCCCGACCCGAACGTGGTCCACGTCCACGGCGCAATCGATCCCAAAAGCGACGTGGAGGTGGTGGAAACGGAGCTGCTCCTGCGCGACCTGGAGACGGTCGGCCGGCGCCTGGAGAAACAGCGCCACGCCCTGCGAGTGGCCGACAAGGGCGTCAGCCGGGAGGAGGTCGAGGCGCTCACGAAGGTCGAGCGCGCCCTGGCCGCCGGCACACCCGTGCGCCTGCTCGAGCTCTCAGACGATGAACGCGCGCTGCTCTTGCCGACGCCGCTGCTCTCGGCGAAACCAGTGCTGCTGCTGGCCAACGTCTCCGACGAGCAGCTGAACCGCGCCGACGATCCGGCACTGGTGACGGTGGCCGAGCTGGCGGCCGCGCGCCAGATCCCCTGGGTGGCCATCTCGGCCCGGACCGAGGCCGAGCTCTTCGACCTGTCCGAAGAAGAACGCGCCGCCTTCGTGGCGGAGCTCCGGCTCGGGGAGAGCGGCCTTGTGCGGTTCATCCGCTGCGCCTACCAACTGCTGGATTTGATATCTTTTTTCACCATGGTCGGCACCGAGGTGCGCGCCTGGACCATCCGCCGCGGGACCACGGCGGTGAAGGCCGCCGGCAAGATCCACACCGACTTCGAAAAAGGCTTCATCCGCGCCGAGGTCATGGCTTTTGCCGATCTCGACCGGCTGGGCGCGGAGGCCGCGGTGCGCGAGAAGGGCCTGCTGCGGGTCGAGGGCCGGGACTACGTGATCCAGGACGGGGACGTGGTGCGCTTCCGCTTCAACGTATAGGCAGCCTCTGAAGAAGGATGGCGGGGAGGCCGTCTGGTGTATCAATGGAGAACGTGCTTCCGGTGACCATATCCAGTTCTCGCGCGACCGACTGCGGAACCCACACTACCAGCGCGGGCGTGCGCGCCGTTTGATCGCGGCCGTGGGTTGAGAGAAGGCCAGGACCGTTCGAGCCTGGCAGGAGGTGAAGCGATGTTCCTGCGCACGTTGTGGTTGGCCTTGGCGGTGCTCTGTCTGACGTCAGCCGCGTACGCCCAGTGGGACGACGATCCGCCCGATGAAGGCCCTCCCGGCACCAAGCGGGCCACGGAGAGACCCGGCAAGGCGGGGGCCGACGTCCTGGAGCCGGCCCGGGTCGAGTTCGTCGAGAGCGTGGACGCCAGGACCGTGATGCTGTCCTGTGATGGCGAAGGGGCCGATCAGGCGGCCGCCATCCAGGCCGCTCGCTGGAACTGCCTGGTGGGATTCATCGACAAGTTCCTGAACTTGACCGCGGAACAGAAGAAGGCCTTCGAGAAGGCGGCGCCGAGTTTTCGCGCCGACCTGGATCAATTCGTGTCCAAGCCGCCGCCCGGCAGCGCCGACGGCCGCGGCCGGGGCGTGAAGTCGACGACCCGGGTTTCCGACGCGCGGGTCCGGGTGCAGCTCGTCGCGTCGCTCGAGTTCATCGGGCTCGTCCGGGTTCTGCAAGAGAGAGCGATCATTCCTCGATTCAGCCCGCTGTTGGTGATGGTCGAACTCGTGGAAGAAGCCAAAAAGGCGGGCAACCTCATGTTCCAGAGTGCGCTGGTGGAGCGGCTGACCATGTGGGGATGGGAGGTGCGCGAACCACGCAATCTCGGTGGATCTGGCTCCGGCGAGCAAGCGGCCGATCTACTGGAAATGGCGCGGATGGATTCGGATCTCGTGATCCAGCTCGATGTGCTGATCGACAAGCGCCCCGATGGAGGCGTGTCCGCGGCGGTGTCGCTCAAGGCCGTCGAGCCACCCTCCGAAAATATCGTGGCCCAGGCGGTGGTGGCCAGCCCGGCTCGGGCCGGATGGAGGCCGGGCGAGGAAAACAAGGCCGTGTTCGATGCCTTGAACGACGCGGCGTTCCAACTCTGGCCTCAGCTCTTCACCTACCAGGCGCGGCTGGAGCGGGACGGCGTACCGTTGCGGGTGGTGCTCCAAGGGATCCTGCTTCCTGAGAAACAGCTGCTCGAAGCCATGAACCGGCACTGTAGCGCGGTGAGGTTGCTCCCCCCCAACGGCAAGGACACGGAAGCGTTTGCCCGCTGTCAGCCGGACAAGTTCATGGACTTGGCGGGCGCGCTGGATGAACTGCTGGCCCGTTCGAAGTACAAGGATCGTTACGAGTTCAGCGGCAAGACCCCCCACCTGGTTCGCGTCAAGGCGGCCCAGTAGGGTCCGAGATTCCTGTTTCCTTCCCGCGCCCGCCTCTGGTAGTTTCTCTCGCCGATGGATGACTCCCGCGAAGCCGCCGCCGCCAAGCCGCAGGGTCCGATCAAGCAGACCCCGATGATGAAGCAGTACCTGGAGCAGAAGGCGGCCCACCCGGACTGCATTTTGTTCTTCCGCCTGGGGGACTTCTACGAGATGTTCTTCGAGGACGCCGAGGTGGCCTCGCGCGCCCTGGATCTCACCCTCACCTCGCGCGCCAAGGGCGAGGACGCGGTGCCCATGTGCGGGGTGCCCTACTTCTCGGCCAAGAACTACATCGCGCGCCTGGTCGATCAGGGCTACAAGGTGGCCATCTGCGACCAGATGGAGGATCCGCGCCAGGCGAAGGGCCTGGTGAAACGCCAGGTCACCCGCGTGATCTCGCCGGGGATGATCACCGACCCCGAGAGCCTGGACGAGCACGAGTCGAACTACCTGGGTGGCGTGTGCTGGGAAGGGGGGAAGTTCGGCTTCGCCTACCTGGACGTGTCCACCGCAGACTTTCGCATGACCCAGGTCGAGTCGGCGGAGGAGGTGGCGGCCGAGGTCGAGCGCGTGAGGGTTCGAGAGCTTCTGCTCCCCCGCTTGCCGGGTTACGAATCGCTCGAAAAACACCTCAGCGCAGGCGTAAACCGATTGTTTATAAAAACCGTAGATCCAATTGATAACAATAGTGAATATAAATGGTATGGTGCAATTGATGCGGAGTCACTCCGGCAATCGGGTTGCCTGGAGCAGCCCGTGGGTCTCTGGGCCGCACGGCTGGTGTACGAGTACGCCGCCGAGAGCCTCCCCGGCCGGATCGAGCACGTGCGTCGGTTGCTGCCCTACCAGGCCACCGATCGGATGTGGATCGACGAGGCCGCGCGGGTGCACCTCGAGTTGACGCGCAGCGCCATGGGCGGCGGCAGGCGCGGCTCGTTGCTCGACATCATCGACCTGTGCCGCACTCCCATGGGTTCCCGACTGCTCCGGGACTGGATGTTGAGCCCGCTCACCCGCCTTCCGGCGATCCAGGAGCGGGCCGACGCGGTGGAGTGCCTGGTTAACCAGCCGGTGCTGCGCGCCGACTTGGCCGACCTGCTCGGCCGGGTGCGCGATCTGGAACGGCTGCTTTCTCGGGTGGTGGTACGCCAGGGGACGCCGCGCGACCTGGGTGTGTTGCGCGACTCCATGGCCGTCTTGCCACAGGTGGCCCGCCTGCTGGGAGGGCCGGAGCTCGGGGCGCTGGCGCGGTTCTGCGGGCCGCTGGACGAACTCGCGGACCTCTTCGCGGCACTGGCCGAGGCCCTGGTGGACGAGCCGCCGCTGGACCTCTCGGAGGGCGGGGCCATCCGGCCCGGGTATCGGCCGGAGCTGGATCGGCTGGTGGAGCTTTCCCGGCGGGGGCGGGAGATCATCGGCGAGCTGGAGGAGCGCGAGCGCGCCCGCACCGGCATCGCGTCGCTGAAGGTGCGCTACAACCGGGTGTTCGGCTACTACATCGAGGTCACCCGCCCCAACCTGCACCTGGTGCCCGCCGATTACCGGCGCAAGCAGACCACCGCCAACGCCGAGCGGTTCGAGACCGAGGAGCTGAAACGCACCGAGTCCGAGATCCTGAGCGCCCAGGAGCAGCGCGCCGAGCTGGAGCGGCGCCTGGTGGAGGAGCTGACCGAACGACTGCGCCAGAACGCGCAGCGCATCCTGGCCAGCGCCCGCACCCTGGCGGCCTGCGACGTCATCGCCGCCTTGGCGGACGTGGCGGTGCGCTACGACTACCGGCGCCCGCTGGTGGACGAGAGCGAGCGACTGGAGATCTCCGCCGGGCGGCACCCGGTGGTGGAGCGCTTGATGCACGGCGAACGTTTCGTCCCCAACGACATCGCCCTGGACACCGAGAAGGAGCAGCTGCTCATCATCACCGGCCCCAACATGGCCGGCAAGTCCACCGCCATCCGGCAGACGGCGCTGATCGTCATCCTGGCGCAGATGGGCTCCTTCGTCCCGGCCGACAGCGCGCGGGTGGGGATCGTGGACCGCTTGTTCACCCGCATCGGTGCCGCCGACAACCTGGCCCGCGGACAGAGCACCTTCATGGTGGAGATGGTGGAGACCTCGGGTATCCTGCACCACGCCACCCGCAAGAGCCTGCTGGTGCTCGACGAGATCGGCCGCGGCACCAGCACCTTCGACGGCCTGTCCATCGCCTGGGCGGTGGCCGAGTACATCCACGAGCGCATCGGGGCCCGGACGCTCTTCGCCACCCACTACCACGAGCTGGCCGACCTGCCACGCACCTTCTCGCGGGTGGTCAACTACACCGTGACCGTCAAGGAGTGGAAGGACCAGATCATCTTCCTGCGCCGGCTCATCCGCGGCACCACCAGCCGGTCGTACGGCATCCAGGTGGCCAAGCTGGCCGGCCTGCCCGCCGAGGTGATCGAGCGGGCCAAGGAGATTTTGGCCAACCTGGAAGGCGAGGAGTTCGACGACCTGGGGTCGCCGAGGCTGTCGCGCTCCGGCCGCAAGGGCCGGGACGCGGCGCCGACCGCGCAGCGCGAGCTGTTCGCCGCTCCGGCGCGCAGCGCGCTCGACGATGAGCTGGAACGGTTGGACCCGGACACCCTGTCGCCGCTGGAGGCCATCAGCGCGCTCTATCGGCTCAAGAAACTGCACAAGACCCACAGGAGTTGACAACGCCCGGGGTGGATGGCACCTGTGGGCTGTGAGGATGCGGAGCCTCATCCTGCTGCTGGTTGTGGCGGCGCCGCTCGTCGCCCGGGCGGCCGATCCCGCCGAGGCGGCGTACGAGAGCGCGCGCCGGGCCTACCGGGCCCTGCGGGACGATCCGGCCAAGATGAAGTTCCGGCACCACTGGCTCAAGGTGGGCCGGCAGCTCGAGGGGGTCGCGCAAAAATATCCAGCGTCCTCGCGGGCGGTGGACGCTCTGTTCAGCGCCGGGCGGCTCTACCACGACCTGTATCGCTTCTCGGGAAACAAGGAGGACCTGGAGCGCTCCTGCGAGTTGCTGCGGCGAGTGGTGCGCGAGCACCCGCAGCACCGTCTCGCCGACGACGCCCAGTGGTTGCTCGTCTTGCGCCACGTGGAGTTCGAGCGCGATCCGATCTCGGCCCGGGAGGAGCTCAACTTTTTGCTTGCACAGTTTCCGAAGGGCGACATGGCGGGCAAGGCCCGGCGTTTGCTGGAGGACCTCGGTGGGCCGGAGGCAGAGGACACGCCGCCTGTTACCAAGGAGCCCGAGAAGACTCAGCCGGGCGCGCCGGCCGAGGTGCCGACAACCGCGCCCCCAGCCCCGGACTCCGTGCCGGCGCCGGCGCCGGCGCCGGAGGCCACGCCGGTCCTGGAAGAGATCCACCACTGGTCCGACACCGGTTACACGCGTATCGCCCTCTACGTGCGGGACCGGAGATCCTTCCGATCGGGAGTGCTCTCGGCCGACGCCAAGGCCCGGTTGCCGACCCGGGTGTACGTAGACCTGCCGGACACCTTGCTGGCGCCCGAGGTCCCGCTCTCCTTGAGCGTGGGGGACGGCGTGGTGAAGCGCATCCGGGTGGCGGTGCGCGAGGGCGGGGTCGTGCGCGTGGTGGCCGATCTCGACCGGGTGCGGCAGCACCGGGTGTTCCCCCTGGACGACCCGTCCCGGGTGGTGCTGGACATCGGCGATCCTCCGCCACCTCCCGCCGCGGGCGACGGGTTCGGCGTGGACGGGGGAGCGGCGGTTTCGGATGGTGGGGCCCCCGACGCCGGGGAGGGGACGGAACGGGACACGGTGGCGGACGCGGGGAGCGCGGGGCCGGATGGCGGCGTGGATGGCACGGCGACGGACGCCGGGACGCAAGCTGGCGATGCCATGGCGACGCCGGACGGCGGGTTGGACGGCGTTCACTTTCCGGGCGTTTCTCTCAAGCCGGGGGTGAGTCTGTCGGTGCTGGCGGGCCTCAAGGTCAAGAAGGTGGTCCTCGATCCGGGCCACGGAGGGAGCGATCCCGGCGCGGTCGGTGTCGGCGGCATCCTGGAGAAGGACCTGACCCTGGACCTGGCGAGGCGCCTCAAGAAGAAGCTCGAGAAGCTCAAGCTGGAAGTGAAGCTCACCCGCGACGGCGATCGTTTCGTGGCGCTCGAGGAGCGCACCGCCATCGCCAACACCGCGCGCGCGGACCTGTTCATCTCGCTCCACTTCAACGCCCACAAGGTAAAGAAGCTCAGCGGCATCGAGACCTTCTACCTGGATCTCACCGACGACCGCTACAGCCTCAAGCTGGCGGCGCGCGAGAACGCCACCTCCGAGAAATCCATCTCCGATCTGCAGTACATCCTGGCCGATCTGGCCCTGAAATCGCACGTGGAGGACTCCGCGGTGCTGGCCCGCCAGGTCCAGGCCTCGCTGGTGGGTTCGTTGCGCAAGCGCTACAAGAAGGTCCGCGATTTGAAGGTGAAGTACGCCCTGTTCTACGTCCTGCTCGGCGCGCGCATGCCCGCCATCCTGGTGGAAGCCTCCTTCATCTCCAACCCCGACGAGGCCGCCCGCTGCGCCGACAAGACTTACCGCGAGCGTTTGGCCGAGGCCATCGCCAAGGGGGTGGAGAAGTTCATGAGCGGCCGGGAGATCGAGGACGGCATCACCGACGACGGGAGCCCGGGGGAGGAGGAAGTCCCCCAAAAACCCGCCGAGCCCAAGCAGAGCGGAGGTGCGGGCAAGCCGACGGAATCGAAGCCGTCCGAGGGGACCGCAAGACCCGCGGAGCCGAAGAAACCCGAGGGCGCAAGGTGAGCTTCGAGCACGAGATCGATCTGTACCTCGCCCACCTGCGGGTAGAGCGCAACCTCTCGCCCAACACCCTGGAGGCCTACGCGCGCGATCTCCAGAAGCTGGCGCGCTTCAGCGAGCGGGCGGGGAAGGCGGGGTTCGGCGAGCTTGCGCCGCTGGATCTGTCCGCCTTCCTGCTGTCTCTGGGAAAACGCATCTCGGTGCGCAGCCAGGCGCGGCTGCTCTCCGCCATCCGGACCTGCTACCGCTTTCTCATCGGCGAGAACCTGCTCCAAAACGATCCCACCGCCGAGATCGACATGCCCAAGATCCCGCGCCGGCTCCCCGAGTTCCTATCAGTGCAGGAGGTCGACGAGCTCTTGGCGCGCCCGCCGCGCGACAATCCCCGGGGACTCCGGGACGCGGCCATGCTGGAGGTCCTGTACGCGACCGGGATCCGGGTCAGCGAGCTGGTCTCGCTCCATCTCGACGCGGTGGACCGGCGCATGGGGATCGTGCGGGTGTTCGGCAAGGGCCGCAAGGAACGTCTGGTGCCGCTCGGGGAGCAGGCCCTGGCCACCCTGCAGGCCTACCAGGACCAGGCGCGGGAGAAACTGCTTCGCGGCCGGAGATCGCCTGTGCTCTTCGTCACCAGCCACGGGGGGCCGATGACGCGCCAGGGGTTCTGGAAGAACCTCAAGCGCTACGCGCGCGCGGCCGGGATCCGGCGCAACATCTCGCCGCACAAGCTGCGTCACTCGTTCGCCACCCACCTCATCGAGCGGGGAGCGGACCTGCGCTCGGTCCAGGCGCTGCTCGGCCACGCCGACATCTCGACCA
>JAAZNF010000091.1 GCA_012798435.1 Myxococcales bacterium
CGAGTACGTGGTGAAGCTCAGCGCGCGGCTGGTGTTCCCGGATGAGCTGTACCCCGAGGTGAGCACCGCCGAGACCACCCTGGCGCTGAATGCGACCGGTTCTCCCCAGAGCGGCTGCGCCACCGCCGGCACCGGCGGGCTGGTGGGCCTCTTCGGTCTGTTCCTCGGGTTGGTGGGCCTGCGTCTCCGGAGGAAGTAGTCTGACGGTCTGACCCCTCCTTTCTTCGCCAGCCAGGCCGCGGAGGAATCCGCGGCCTGGCACTTTTAATGCGGAAAATCAAGCGAATGCCTGCTACTTCTCGCACCGGAAAAAGCTTGCCAACCGACGGGTAATTCTCTATGCTTACGCGGATCAAAATTAGGCCCCGATCCCGGGCCTGAAAGGCAAGTATAACTCCCACCGGAGGATTTCACCCATGATGGAACTGCTGGATGTCTTCAACGAGGGCGGCCCCTTCATGTACGCCATCCTGTGCCTGTCGCTCTTCGCCATCGGCGTGATTTTCCACAAGATGTATCTCTTCTTCTTCAAGCTCCGCCTCTCCGAAGACGAGGTCACCCAGGCCATCCTGAAGAGCGTGGAGAGCAACAGCTACGCCCGGGCCATCCAGTTCTGCAATGCCAAGAACCACCCCCTCACCAACATCCTCAAGGCCGGCCTCATCCGCGCCAACCGCACCGAGAAGGAAATCCGCCGCGCCATGGAGATCGCCGCCGCCGAGGAGCTGCCGCCGCTCAAGAAGGGCACGGTGCTCCTGCCCCAGCTCTCCAACACCGCCACCCTGCTCGGACTGCTGGGAACCATCCGCGGCCTGATCGTGGCCTTCTCCGGAATGGAGGGCGGCGACGCCGTCAAGCGACAGGAGGCCCTCTCCAAAGGTATCGCGCTCGCCTTCCGGGCCACCTTCTTCGCCCTGTCGGTCGCCGTGGTGATGATCCTGTTCTACCTGGTGCTGCTCACCAAGGAGACCCGCATGAAGGCCAAGATCGAGCACTCGGCCGCGCAGCTCGTGGACGTGCTCGTGACCAAGAACAAGGGTTCGGTATCCCAGCCCCGGATGTGAGGACGCAGCGGGAGTCGAGCGATGCTGCAGAAGAACATCACGGGCTCCTCTTTGATTCGGTCCGAGGGGGAGGAGTCTGACAATATGGAGGTGGCCCTCAACGTCACCCCCATGATCGACGTGCTCACCTGCCTCCTGTTCTTTTTGCTGCTCTCCTTCGGCGCCATCGTGGTGGCCCTGATCAACGCCTCGGTGCCCGCGCTCTCCAGCGACAGCTCCGAGCAGCCGGATCTCAGCAAGACCAAGATCACCATCTCGGTGAGCATCACCGACAAGGGGTTCGGGCTCTCCGCCCAGGCGGAGGGCCTCGGCCAGGAGGAGCTGGACAAGCTGGCCAAGACCTTCCCCATGAAGGAGGGGGCGTACGACTACCAGGGCCTCAACGACTACGCCTTCGAGCTCAAGAAGCGCTACAATGAGTCGGATTCGGCGGTGATCATCCCATCGAGCGACATCCCCTACGAGGTGCTGGTGAGAACCATGGACGCCACCCGCGAGCGGGCCACGGAGCAGAACGGGCGGCCCGCCCGGTTGCCCCTGTTCCCGGCGGCGGTGGTGTCCACGCTGGTGAAGTGAGCGGAGGTGTGCCATGGCGGGCGGCGGCGGTAGCGGTGCCAAAGAAGAAGTCAACATCAACCTCACGCCGGCGATCGACATCCTGACCTGCTTGCTCTTCTTCCTGCTCCTCGGGTACCGCTCGCAGGCCGAGTCGGTGCAGGGGGCGCAGGACATGGAGCTGCCCACCTCCAACTCCGAGAAGGGCCTGGTCATCAGCCTCACCGTGGTGGCCGGCCTCGACGTCATCAAGGTCGAGAACGTGGACGTGGTGATGTTGCAGGACGGGAAGGTGCGCGACCGCGAGCTGGACGGCGAGAAGATCATCCCGCTGTACAACATGATCCTCAAGGTGCTGGAGCGCGAGAAGGCCAACCAGATCAAGATCGACAAGTCGGCGGTCTTGCTGGCCGCGGACAAGCGGCTGAAATCGGATCTCATCGCCAAGATCATGAAGACCTGCGGCATGGCGGGGATCCCCAACTTCCGCTTCGCGGTGTCGAAGGCGGACTGACGCGCCGCGTTGGCGCGCGAAACCCTGGCCGGGGCCTGGACGTCGAACGATACGAGGAGGTAGCCATGAACATCGCCGGTCTTCTGTTGTGGGCGACGCTGTCCCATCCGGTGCCGGCCGGCCAGATCACCTGCCAACCGGCCGTCGTGCCGGCCGAGGTCTGGCTCTCGCAAGTGCGGGCCAAGAGGCCTGCCCGCCGGCCCGGCAAGCCGCGTCCGGCG
>JAAZNF010000092.1 GCA_012798435.1 Myxococcales bacterium
CTGCATCGCGGCGGGCTGCATCTCCAACGATCGCTCGCTGCTCATCAACGGGGCGACGGGCTTCAAGGAGGACTGCACCATCAACGCCTCGGAGACGGATTTTCTCGTCGCCGGGACCCTGGACATCGCTCCGGCCTACGGGCCCAACTTCCCGCTGGTGTACTACAACGCCTTCAAGGTTCAGAACTTCCTGTACTCGACCAGCGGCGAGTCGCTGGACTCGAACAAGGTGCTGGTGGAGTGGGTCCGGGTCCGCCTGGAGTGGCTGCGGGGGAAGAACATCGCGGATCCCCAGCTCCAGCTCGATCTGAACGCCATCGCCGCCACCCCGGAACAATCATTCCCGCTGTCGGGGGTGATCGACAGCGGCAGCGATGGCAAGCCCGGCACGTCCTGGATCACGATGAAACTGCTCGACTCGGTGGATGGTGACGTCCGCTCCCCGGGCTACCTGCTCAGCGACTTCTTCGCCAATCCCGACAACGTGACCTACGCCTCGAACCTCATCCTGGGCTTGCACATCCAGGTGGAGGGCACCACCACCGGCGGTCAGAACATCACCTCCAACGAGTTCATCTTTCCGGTCCAGTTCTGTTACGGGTGTCTGGCCGCGGGCCGAAACGGCAGCGTGCCGGTCTACATGTGCTGCCAGGACACGCCATCGCTCACTGACGATTACTTCCCGTACTGCGGCGGCATCCAGGATGCAAAGCCCACCTGCGAGGACTGCGACTCGACCACGCCCTAGCGAGTTTTTCGAAGGTGACGATTTTTCCTTTCTGAGGCAGATCTGGTCTCCCGACGGGCACCTCGCATGTTGCCAGGAAGGTCACCTCATCGACCGAGAGGTCCGGGCGTCGAGCGCGAGCTTCCACGATGACGACCGTGAAACGAATTGGCCGGTGCGCTCGGGTGGGGTCTGTCCGGTGGACGCTCGAATCAATCCTTGACCGGGGTGGGCCGGGAATCTAGATTCGAGATACGGAGGGACAGCGTGCCGCTGCGTATCCTGTGCATCGAGGATGACGCCGAGACCCGGGTGCTGCTGAAGCGGGCCCTCGAGGTCCAGGGAATGCAGGTGGACGCGGTCTGGGAAGGCGAGAAGGGTCTGGCGGCGGCGAAGAGCGGCCGTTTCGACTGCGTGCTTCTCGACATCATGATGCCGGGCCTCGATGGCTTCGGGGTGCTGGCCGAGCTGCGCCAGGATCCGCTCACCCGCGACGTGCCGGTGGTTGTGGTGACCGCCCGCGCCGACGCCGAGAGCCGCGAGCGCGCCATGTCGCTGGGGGCGAACGAGTATGTCGTAAAACCCTTCAGCTTCGAGCGCCTGCGCCACATCATCCAGCACCTGGCCGCCGCCCGGGCCAAGCCGCCGGAGCCACCCCGCTCATGACAGAGATCCGGAAGGATCGGCACCTGCAGCTCCGTCTTCGCGCGCCGCTCGCTTGCGCCGAGGAGGTCTGCGAACGCCTGCTCGGCGTCGGGGCCAGTGGTGTGGAATGGGTGGACGAGACCTGTCTGGACCGGCCCGCCGATCTATTGTCCGGCGAGGTCGAGCTGCGCTTCTCCTTCGGCCCAGGCGCGGGCGGGCAGGCAGATCTGCAAGATTGCGAGCGGCTTGTCGCCTTGGACGAACGGGTCCGCCTTGTGAGACAGGTCGAGCTCGACCCGGCCGACTGGGCCACCGCCTGGCGGGCGCACCATCGCGCGGTGCGGGCGGGAAGGTTCTTCGTCCATCCCGAGTGGGTATCGGCCGCCGGGGAGGCCTGCCCGGTCCTGATCGACCCCGGCATGGCCTTCGGCACCGGGTTGCACCCCACCACGCGCATGTGCCTGCTGGGTCTGGACCGGGCGTTGCCGGCGCGGCGGGTGCTGGATCTCGGTTGCGGCTCCGGGGTTCTGGCGCTGGCGGCAGCCCGCGCAGGAGTCCCCGAGGTGTGGGCGGTGGACAACGACCCGGAGGCCTGTCGCGTCACGGCCGAGAACGCCGAGCGCAACGGCCTTGAGCGTGTGCTGACCATCCGGCAGGGGGATATCGAGACGGCAGAAGGGACGTTCGACCTGGTCCTCGCCAACATCCTCTCGGGGCCGCTGGTGGCGATGGCTCCGGGAGTGGCAAGACGGATCGTCCCGGACGGCCGGGTGTTGCTCTCGGGCCTCTTGCAAGAGGAGGCACCGGAAGTCACCAGCGCCTACCGCGCCGTGGGCTTTCAACTGGAGCACGAACAGCACGAAGACGAGTGGGTCGCTCTGGCGATGCTGCGGGGAAAGACATGAGCCGGGTCCGGCTGCACCTCCCCGGCGAGCGGTTCCAGGAAGGGGTTGTGCTGCGCCAGGCGGAGCGGCACTACTTGTGTGACGTGCTGCGGCTCGGCGAGGGCGACGAGCTGGAGCTCTTCGATGGCAGGAGCCGGCGCGCGCGGGCGCGGCTCGTTCGCGACGGGGAAGACTTTCGGCTGCGCCTGCTGTCCGTGACGGAGGAGCCGGCCAGCGCGAGGCAGGTGGTACTGGCGCTGGCGCTCATCAAGGCGCGCAGCCGGGAGGTCGCGCTGCGCATGGCGGTAGAACTGGGCGTGGCCGAATTCCGGCCGTTTGTCTCCGAGCGCTGTGTGGTGCGGGCGGGCGGCGGGAGCGGTCGGCTCGAGCGCGAGCGGCACATCGCGGCCGAGGCGGCGCGCCAGTGCGGGCGGGCCACGGTGCCTGAGGTTCACGCGCCGGTGACGCTCGACGAGATCCTGGCGCTTCCCGCGGAGCACCGCGTCATCCTGCAGGAGAACATCGTCGCCGAGCCGCTCGCATCCCTGGCTGCACGCCTTCCTCCGGGCCGGCTGCTCTTGCTGGTCGGGCCGGAGGGCGGCTTCTCCTCGGAAGAATTCGAGCGGGCGCTGGCGCGTGGCTTTCGCGCCGCTTCGCTCGGGACGCGGGTGCTGCGGGCCGACACCGCGGCGGTCGTGGCGGCGGCGCTGGGGGGCCTGGGCTCGGACGTTGCGTTGTAATCCGTGGTGACAACGCCTACGGCTGCCAGCCGGCCAGGCGCGCCATCAGCACCCAGTAGGCCTTGGCCAGGCGGATGTTGCCGCCCTTGCCGCACTCCGGCTCGATGAAAGGATGGAACGACGGCGCCTGTCCCCATTGTTTGTTGTGAAAAGACGGAAAAGACGGGGCCTGTCCCCATTAATTGTTGTGGTATTATAGGGGTTTATTTGTGGGGCTGTCCCCATGTGCACTCAAGCACGCCAGGTTGTCAGTGGTGAAAATGAACGTTCGTTATTTTTCTTGACTAGATCGGTGGACGTGATATGGCTTGCGTCCTCTTTCGGAAGCGAAAGGAACGATCAATGCAGACCAGGAGCGCGGGACGGACGAAAGGGCTCGAACCCGGTGGAGAGATCTTCCTGGGTTCTCCGCGGGTTGCTGACGCCGGGAGCCGCGGCGAGCGGACCGTGCGAGCGATCCTGGATTCCGCGCGGGAGCTGTTCATCTCGCAGGGCTACCATGGCACCGGCATCCGCGAGGTGGCCGCCGCCGCCGGGCTCACCGTCGGCGCGGTCTACAACCATTTCTCGGGCAAGGAGGCTCTCTTCGATCGGGTGTTTTTGGAAAACAACCCGTTTGGTTTGCTTCCCGACGTTCTCGCAAGCGCCCAGGGCGCCACCGTCGAGGAAACGCTGCGCGACGTCGCAGTGCGCTTGAGTCACAGGCTGCAACAGCGCCGCGATCTTTTGCGCCTCGTGTTCATCGAGCTTCTGGAGTTCAATGGCCGGCACATCCCGGCCACCATCGCCCGCAACGCGGAGGCGGTGTCGCAGTTTCTAGAACGGCTGCACTTGACGGGAGGTGCGAGCCTGCGCCCGTTGCCGCCGCTCTTGCTCATGCGGACCTTCCTGGGCCTGCTGTCGGCCTGGTTTTTTACGGACACCCTCTTCAAGGACGAGCTGCCGGCCTCGTTGGCCGGCCTGCGGATCGAGGACGCGGTCGAGGTGTTCCTCCACGGGGCCCTGGTGCCGATCTCCGCCGCGACCGCTGCTCCCCTCTCTGCCCAACCGGAGTGAGCCATGCGTTTCTTGGGAATCGACATCGGATCCACCAGCGTGAAAGCCGTCCTGCTCGACGGCCTCAGCGAGTCCTGGCATGACATCGTCGCCCACGAGGGAGCCATCCCCGAGACGCTGCTGGAGATCTTGCGGCGCCGGGGGGTGGACGGTGACCTCTCCGCGGTGGTCACCGGCAACGCCGGCCGGCAGCAGGTGCGCTGCGCTCAGGCCATCCTGCCGCTCGCCATCGAGTCCGCGCTGGCCGCCATCGGCGAGCGGGCCCGGGCGGTGGTGTCGCTGGGCGGGGAGTCGCTGTGCGTGTACATGCTCTCCGCCGACGGCCGCATCCAGAACACGCTCGCCGGCGACAAGTGCGCCGCCGGCACCGGAGAGTTCTTCCGCCAGCAGCTTCGGCGCATGGACCTGGGAATGGATTGCCTGTCCGGCATCCCCGACGAGACCCGCTGCCATTCCCTGTCGGCGCGCTGCTCGGTGTTCATGAAGAGCGACTGCACCCACAAGCTGAACAAGAAAGAGGCCACCAAGGAGGAGATCGTGGTCTCGCTGGCCGACGTCATGGCCAGCAAGGCCGCCGAGTTCCTGACCCGGGCCCGCATCGAGAGCGGCCGGGTCCTGCTCATCGGCGGCGTCACCCAGAACCGCTTCCTGCTGCGCCTGCTCAAGCAGAAGCTGCCACAGCTCGAGCTGGTGGTCCCGGCGCAGGCCCCCTACTTCGAGGCCTTCGGCGCCGCGCACCTGGCCACCGAGCACGGCGAGAGACTGCCGCCACGTTCGGCGTTGTTCGCCGGCGGGGTGGTGGGGTTCGAGCACTACCCGCCGCTCTCCGAGGCGTTGCCGCGGGTGCGCCGCATCGAGGCGCGCCGCGGCCGTGTGCGGCCGGAGGGAGAGTACATCCTGGGCATCGACGGCGGCTCCACCACCACCAAGGCCGTGCTGGTGGACGCGCACACCCGCGAGATCTGCGCCGCCTTCTACGGCCGCACCCACGGCGATCCGGTCGAGGCGCTGCGGGGGGTGCTTTGCGAGATTCGCGCCCAGGTGCGCGAGCAGATCGGCGCTGCCCCCATCCGCATCCCGCTGGCCGCCACCACCGGCTCCTCCCGCGAGGTGCTGGGCGTGTTCGCGAAGACCCGCGGGGTGTACAACGAGATCATCGCCCATACCGTGGGCACCACCCACTTCCAGCCCGAGATCGACACCATCTTCGAGATCGGTGGCCAGGATGCCAAGTACGTGCTGGTGCAGAACGGCGTGCCCATCGACTACGCCATGAACGAGGCCTGCAGCGCCGGCACCGGCTCCTTCATCGAGGAGTCCGCCCGCGGCGATCTGAACATCGCCAGCGCCCCGGAGATCGGCCCCATCGCGCTCCGTAGCCGCGCCCCGCTCAAGTTCGGCGAGCACTGCTCGGCCTTCATCAACTCGGACATCCGCGCCGCCATCCAGCAGGGGGCGGAGCGCGCCGATATCACCGCCGGGATCATTTTCTCCATCGTCTCCAACTACCTCAACCGGGTGGTGGGCAACCGCACCGTGGGCCAGGCCATCGTGCTCCAGGGGGGCGTGGCCAAGAACCCGGCCGTGCCGGCCGCCTTCGCCACCGTGCTGGGCAAACCCATCACCGTCCCGCCCGAGCCCGAGCTGCTGGGCGCCTTCGGGGTGGCGCTGCTTGCGCAGCAGAAGCACGCCGCGGGCGAGCTTCCGGCCGGCGACTACTCCCTCGACGAATTGATCGCGCGTAAGATCGAAAACGGCAAGACCTTCCTGTGCCAGGCCTGCGAGAACCGCTGCCCCATCCGCACGCTCATCGTGAGCGGCAATCGCACCTTCTTCGGCGGGCGTTGCAACAAGTACGCCAACCTGCGCAAGTCCGTCGAGATGAGCGCGGTGGACGACTTCGTGGCCCTGCGCGAGCGGCTGCTGTTCTCGGAGTACGCTCCCGACCCCATGACCCTGCGGCCTCGTTGCACACAGACGGTCGGCGTGCCGCGGGCCTTCACCGTGCACACCCTGTGGCCGCTGTACTCGTGGTTCTTCCATTCGCTGGGGGTGCGGGCGGTGCTCTCGGAAGCGAGCCTCAAGGAGGGCGTGCAGCGCGCCGAGGCGGCCTACTGCCTGCCCGGCGAGCTGGCCCACGGCATGACCGCGGATCTTCTGCGGCGCGGGGTGGACTACCTGTTCGTTCCCCACCTCAAGAACCTGCCCAGCCTGGAGCCGGATCTGGTGGCCACGCTGTGCCCCATCACCCAGGGGCTGCCATACTACCTGCGCCCCGCCTTCGAGATCGCCGACGAGCGGCTGCTTAGGCCCGTGCTGGACTTCTCGGGCGGCATGGAGGCGGGCGTGGGCGCCTTCGAGGACCTCGCCGAGCGGTTGGGCTTCTCACGAGCCGAGGGGCGGGCGGCCTTCCAGGTGGGTCTCGCCCGGCAGCGCGACTTCTGGGCGCGCCTGCGGCAGATCGGGGAGGAGGTGCTCGCCCAGGCCGAGCGCGGCGACCGGCCGGTCATCGCCCTGTTCGGCCGCCCCTACAACGCCTTCAACCCCGAGGCGAACATGGGCGTGCCGCGCAAGTTCGCCACCCGCGGGTACCGGGTGCTGCCCTTCGATTTCTTCCCCGTCGGAGACGAGGCCATCACCTACAACATGTACTGGTACTACGGGCAGCTCAACCTGAAGGCCGCCCGCCGGGTGAAGCAGCACCCCAACCTCTTTTTATGCTACATCTCCAACTTCGGGTGCGCGCCGGACAGCTTCATGCTGCACTTCATCCGCTGGTTCATGGGGGCGAAGCCCTACCTGGTGCTCGAGTTCGATAGCCACACCGCCGACGCCGGCATCGACACCCGCATCGAGGCCTTCCTGGACATCATCGACGGCTACCGGCGCCAGGCGGGCGGCGCGCGCGCGGAGAGGGAGCCGCTGCGCTACACCGTCGATCTGTGCGGCGCGAACACGCGCATCGTGGACCGGCGGACCGGCGAGCGCATCCCGCTCTCCGATCCGAGGGTCACGGTGATCTACCCCTCGATGGGCAACATGGCCAGCGAGGCCTGCGCCGCCATCACCCGCGCGCAGGGCATCCGCTCCGAGGCGCTGCCCGAGCCGGACGTGCAGACCACCCAGCTCGCCCGCAACGTGGCCTCCGGCAAGGAGTGCATCCCCACCCTGCTGGTGCTGGGGCAGATGCTGCGGCGGCTGATGGACCGGCCACCGGCTCCCGAGGAGATCCTGGCGGTGGTGGTCCCCAAGACCACCGGGCCGTGCCGCACCGGCCAGTACGGGCCCTTCTACGAGGGCATCCTGCGCGACCTGGGGATCGACAACGTGGCCATCCTGTACCTCTCCTCGGACAACGCCTACTCCGAGCTGGGGCAGGGGTTCACCCTGCTGGCCTGGTACGCGCTGGTGCTGTCGGACTTCTTCAAGGACATGGAGACCGCGCTCACCATCCTGGCCAAGGACCGGGCGGCGGCGCTCGAGGTGCTGCGCTCGGTGTGGAACGGCGCGCTCGACATCCTGGGCCACGACATCGATCGGCTATACCCCTACCTCGAATCCCAGGTGCCGCGGCTCGCCGCCATCCCCCGCCGCGGGCGGCTCGAGGATCTCCCCAGGGTGCTGGTGGTCGGGGAGATCTACGTGCGCCGAGACGACTACTCGGTGCGGGAGCTCGTCACTCACCTGGCCGAGAACGGCATCCTGGGCAAGGTCACCGGCATCGCCGAGTGGATCAACTACTGCAACTACCTGCGGGACAAGGAGCTGCGGCGCCGGTGGGCCAGACTGCCCTTCTACCGCTGGCCGTTGGCCAAGGGCTTCGGCGAGTGGCTGGGCCTGAAGGTCACCCGGCGCATCAGCGCCGCCATCGAGGAGCGGCTGCGGGACATCCTCGAGCCCGGCGGGTTGCTCCCCCACGTGCCCCACGACATGGAGCGCATCATGGCCGACGTGGATCAGGTGACCCACGTGGAGTTCGAGACCGAGGCCACCATCTCCTCGCTGGTGAGCCGGGTGGCCATCGCCGAAGGCTACGACGGCGTGGCCGCCATCGCCCCGTTCGCCT
The DNA here is from genome assembly GCA_012798435.1 of Myxococcales bacterium. GTDB lineage: Bacteria > Myxococcota > B64-G9 > B64-G9 > B64-G9 > JAAZNF01. The sequence continues at coordinate 8,119 of JAAZNF010000092.1, forward strand.
GCTTGCCGGGGCGTCTCATCCGGGCCATTTTGGAGCCGCACTTCCGCAGGCACGCCGTACCGTACATCACGCTCGAGAACGACGGCCTGCGCTACCCGCCCAACACGCTCTCGCGGCTCGAGATCTTCATGCTGAACGTGCTGCGGCGAAAGCGCGACGGGTACTACGCCGTATCCGCCGCCCGCCCCAGCCAGGCGCGAGCCGCCTCCCAGGCGGTGCTCAAAGCCGACCTGCGCCTGCTGGACCGGCGCGCCGCGCTCCCGCCCCCAGGCCAGGTGCGCGACCTTCCCCCGCCCGCCGCGCCGGCCTGAGGGGGCGCCGGGGTATCAACCCGGTTCTTGCCAGCCGTACTCTTTCCGGAGAGCGTCCACCTCTTCGTCCGCGAGTTCCTCCTCCTCGCCGCCGGCGAGGTGGCGTTCACCGCAGCCGTCCTCGATGTTGATGGCCAGCGCCTCGCCCCCTGTGGCGTGTTGGGCGTACAGGCGGAGCACATCACTGGAGATCTCGAAGCACGAGTAGGGCATCGAGCCTCGCGCGTCCACCTCGAGCACCGTCCCCGACCACTTCAATTCCGACTCGCATAAGAGATTGTCCTCGTGATCCTGGTACCCTTCCTCGGCGAGCTCCTTCCTGGCCGCTTTGATGGCGGCCTTGTCCGCGAACTCCAGCCGCGCCTTGAACCAGTACTCCATGCTCATGAAAACTCTCCTTTCCGAGAGGTCGGCCAGCCGTTAGGTCTTCGGCGGCGGCAGCACGGCCGTGACCTTCCCGCCCTCGTAGCGGGCGCCGCATCCGCCGGCACGCTGGTGCATCTCGTTGGCCAGGTGGTACCAGCGCTGCACGCCGTTCTCCAGGCGGAAGTAGTGGACCAGGTAGGCCGAGAGCAGCCCGATGAAGAGCAGCGAGAGCAAGAGGCCCGGCCAGGTGGGCCGGACGATCGAGAAGCCCAGGACCAGGAGAAAGAACGTGGCGACAAAAAGGGTCACGAGGAGGTGGATGAGCCGCTCGTTCTGCATGCGTCGCATCTGGGTCTCGTGGAACGCGAGCAGCGCCTCCCAGCGCTCGGGCGGGTGCTCGCCGTATTGGCCGGCGAGCAGCGCGCGGATGAAGGACTCGTGCAGGCGAAGGTACTCCCACATCTTGCGCCTCCCTTGCGGTTGGGTCAGAGAATCCCGCACCCGCGCCGGTCTCGTCAAGGCTCCAAAACTGGTTCTGGAACGCATTCAGGAGTGGTAGAATACGCACATGCGCTGGCGCGGGTTCCATCCGGCGGCATGCACGCTCATCGGGCTTTCGATGCTTGGTTGGGGTGGCGTGAGAGCGGCCGAGGTCGTCATCTTCGGCCCGGACGAGACAAGGCTCGGCGCCGTGCCCGTCGAGAGCGCCATCATCGACCGGGTGGAGGCGGCGTTGGCGCCCGGTGGCAAGGAGGCCGCCGCCAGCGTGCAGCACGGACGCTTCGGGGGAGCTTCGTTGTATCTCCTCGATGCCGGACAGCCACCGCGGATCCTGCTTGAGGCCGGTGCGGAGGAGTCGCTTTCCGATCCGGTCTGGAACGAGGACGGCTCGTCCGTAGCCGTGGTGATCCGGGGACCGGCCCGGCGCCTTCCGGGCGAGCGGGCGCTGCGCCAGGGGGGCGGCTTGTGGCTGTGCCGGAAGACGGTTTCGGGAGCCTGGCCCTGCGATCGGCTCGGGGACGACGAGGACCTGTGGCGGCCGGTGATGTTCGGGGCGGACGACAACCTGTTGGTCGCGCGCATCCTGCCCGGCGACCTCATCGCGCTCGAGCCCGCCTGGCTCGACCTCGGCACCGGCCGTCCGCGCCGAAGCCCCTGGCCCGGGTCACCCGTCTCGCTCTCTGCCCCCGAGCCTTATCCTCCGCCCGTGTCGCCGCGCGATCTGCCGCAAGCGGCGCCCGACCAGCCGCTGGCCATGCCCTACATCCACCAGGTGTACGACACCCCCAACGATTTCAACGGCAACTGGGCCTGCGGCCCGACCTCGACCCTGATGGCCATCCAGCACTTCGGCCGTCTGCCGGCCTGGCCGGTCACGGTCGACATCCCGTCGCCCCACACCTCGGACTATGGCGCCTACGTCTCCCGCACCTACACCGCCTTCGGCTCGACCTTCGACCGGGTGCAGAACGACGCCTCCGGCCGGCCGGCCACCGGCGCCTACGGCTGGTGCACCGAGGACGGCGCGGCCTGGGCCTGGCGCATGCAGGACTACGCCAAGCGTCACAACCTGAGCTCGGACTTCGACGGCTCGGCCACCTTCGCCGAGGTGCAGGCGGCTCTCGACGCGGGCAAGGTGGTGCCCCTCTCGACGCAGCTCACCAGCGCCGGCCACATCATCACCGTGAAGGGCTACACCGCGGACGGACGGCTCATCACCAACGACCCCTACGGTGACAAGAACCAGGGCTACATGAACTACCACGGCGAGGGCGCGCTCTACACCTGGGCCCAGGTGGGTTCGAAGTGGTTCATCACCGTCTACGGCGACGGGGCCATCGAGAGCGACGACGCCGCCTTCGTCGCCCAGAGCGTCGCCGACGGCACCCACTTCTTGCCCAACGCGACGTTTGCGCAGCGCTGGACGTTGCGAAACTCCGGCACCACCACCTGGACCCGCGCCGGCAACTACCTTCTCACCTACGACGGCGAGGAGCGCTACTCGGCCCCGGAACAGATCCTGCTCCCCGAAGGCGTCAGCGTGGCCCCGGGCCAGACCTGGGAGTTCGAAGTCCCCATGACGGCGCCCGCCACGCCGGGGAACTACCGCGGCTACTTCCGTATGGACCGTTACGGCGTTCACCGCTTCGGGACGCGGGTGTACCTGGACGTGGTGGTGGACGAATACCCGGACGCGGACGGAGACGGCCACCGGGCCGACGTGGACTGCGACGACAGGGATGGGCAGATCCACCCCGGCGCCGACGAACTCTGCGACGGGCGCGACCAGGACTGCGACGGCGAGACGGACGAGGGGTGCGCGGAGGAAGAACCCCCCCAGGCCGACGGCGGCGACGGGAGCGGGGCGGACGGTGGTGACGGTGGCGCCGACGGTGACGGCGGCGCGGAGATCACCGTGGTGGGCGGCTGCGGCTGCGCGGGCGCGGGGCGGGTAGACGGCGCATGGGGCGGGGTGCTGCTTCCTCTGCTCGCGCTCACCGCACTGCGGCGACATCGCTCGACAGCTCGATCATCATCCGTTACTCGTGTTCGATCTTGATGGTCTCGGCGATTGCGCGCAGCGGGGCCAGGGCGGCCTCGCCGGCGGCAGACAAAAATAGATGCAAGAACAGCCCCTTGGCTCCGGGGTGCGGCAGGATGGCCTCGGTGGTGGCGGCCGGTCCCCGGCTCCAGGTGTGCCACTCGACCTCCTGGCCCAGGAGCTTTCCCTTGGCGGTGGAGAACTCGAGCTTCTCGTCTCTCGCCTGCTTGTGCTGGTAGCTGGGGTGGCCGCCCAGGTAGATGCCGATCGAGGCGCCGGGCTCTCCCAGGACGCTCACCCGCCGCAGCCGGTACACGGAGAAGTCCGGCCCCTGTTGCGTGGTGGCCACGAAACCCGCCGGGACGTCCAGGGCCAAGAAGTCCTTGTCGCCGGCCCCCGCAAAGCGCTTCTTTCCCGCCGAAAGGTCCAACCTCTTGGCGCCGGCGCCGATCGTCTGCGCCACGCTCTTCGCCAGTGCGGTGCAGCCTCCCAGGTCCTTGGCCCCGGCCGGGTTGACGTAGAAGGCCAGCATCTGGACCGTGCCGTCGGCGCTCTCGACGTAGGCGGCCAGCACCAGGATGGCCTCGCGCGAGAGATCGTGTTTGCCGGGGATGGCCAGCCGGGCGTCCTGGAGCGGCTTTGGAACCGGCAGCGGCTCCACCTTCGCGCCCTGGGCCATGTCGCCCCACTTGGCCACGTCGGCCGCGACGGCCTTGGCCAGGTCGCCGCCGGACGTCGCGAACAACTCCCACGCCATGAGCACCAGGCGTTCGTTGCCGGCGTCCAGCACCACCCGGGTCTCCTCGGTCAACGCCTCCGGTGCCGCCATGATGCTATGCTGCCTTCCCTCCACCCGGGCCTTCTCCGGCATGCGGACCTGGAGCCGGCCGCCCAGAAGCTCGGTGACCTGTTTGCCCGGCTTGTGCTTTCCCAGCTCCTGGCCCTGGGTGGCGCCGGCCCAAAAGAGCAGCATGAGCCCTCCCGCGCAGGCGAACCCCCGTCCGATTTTTTCGCAGAGCATTCGACACTCCTTCTTGGGCGGCATCGATTTTACTGTTCGACCTTGACCGGTTCCATCACGAAGCTCACCGGCCAGGGGCCGTAAGGCTGGCTGGTGACACCGTGCTGGGTGCTGCCGGCGAACTTCTGTTGGGAGCCGAGTACCCGCACCCGCACCAGGCCCTTCTGCCCCGGCATGAGCAACCCGGCGTGGACCGCGGCCGTGCCCAGGTGGGAGTCGGCGGTGTACACCTCGCTGCCCCACACCGAACCCCGGGTCGAGCCGCGCACCTCGTAGATCATGGTCTTGCCGATGTCCTCCTCGCTGAGGTGGAGCACGCCCGGGTCGGGAAGGATGCCCAGTGCCCGCCGCGCCGCCTCGCGCACGGCCACCGCCTCGTCCAGGGCGCCGGCCCGGGTGAGTTTGTCCTGGAGCGCGCGCAGCTTGCGGGCCGCCGCCTGCCGCGCCGGGAGCAGCTCCCGCTCGGAGGCCTCGCGCAGGGGGCGGACCTTCTGCTCCAGGCGCTCCTGGGCCTCGCGCTCCTTTTGCAGGAGTTCCTCCAACACCGCCCGCGCCTCCGGCGGCAGCGCCTCGTCCTCCTGGGCCAGGGCGAGCGGCGGGAGAAGAAACGCAGTGACGAAGACGGCGGCCCACCCCATCGAGAGTTTTCGGAAGCTGCTTTTCATGACCACCCTCCTTGTGGGAACCCCCGCATCATACACCAACCGCCGGGCCGCTCCACGGTGAAATTCGTACGCACGGAAAGGCCGCCGGATCTACATGACCTGACAGGTATCGATCTCTGGATGGCTAATGCAGGTGGGAACCGACGGCTTGCCGGTTCCGGAAGAACGCCCGCAGGGCGCGGGCGGCCAGGGCGGCGGCCCGATAGCCGAACACCAGCCAGAAGGCCGTCGTTCCCCAGGCGGCGAGCGGGGCCAGGTAGCCGAGGAGCGGCAGCAGCGAGTATCCATGGTAGGCGGTGAGGTGCGAGAGGAAGACCCGCGCCAGGTAGAGGGGCTCGAAGCGCCTTCTCGCCTTGCGGTCGATAACGAACTCGTAGAAGAACTCGTCCTTTCGCGATACCGCCTCGTCATGGTTGGCGTGGAGGGTGTTCAGCACCTCGATGGTGAGGAGCGCGCCCAGCCAGGGGACGGCCACCAGGCCCTCCTCCAGGAGCCGCAGCGCGAACACCAGGTACAACAGAAGGTGCGAGAGCATGTCGACCACGTAGGAGTCGAGGAAGCGTCGCAGCTGCATGCGCTCGCGCGGGCGCAGGTGCGCGGGGAGGGGCTCGACCGAGAAGCCGGTGGCCACCCCGTCGGCGATGTCGAAGACCACCACCAAAAACGAGCACAAGACGCCCGCCCACAGGTGCCCCGCGAGGAGCAACCAGGCCCCGGCGAACGCCCAGGGCAGGGCGAAGAGCGGTGTCCACTCGAAGGGGATCTTCAGCGCGTGATAGACGCGCCCCACGATGGCGCCGAGCGCCACCTTGGGCCACACCACCGCGCGCAGGCGGATCGCGCCCTCGGGCGCCGACAGCTTCATGGTCTGGCGGTGGGCGAAGCGTACCGCCTCGATGATGAAGGCCAGGATGGATCCTTGTGAACTTACGGCGGACTTTCCGTTGCCGCTGACATTCGAACCGGATGCCTCGCACGGCGGAAGACAGTTTGTTTTTTGGGCCAGCGTGTTCATGCCGGGACACAAGAGCAAACATGATGCCAGGATCACCGGATCTCGCATGACCGGGGGCGCCGCGGGCGTATCTGCCTGGAAAGGCGGTGCTTCTTACCTTGGTGAAGATGCGCTGGGATGGCATGGCGGCCCGCGCTCTCGGTGTGGTGTGGATTCACACGAAAGGCGGATTTCGCACAGTGAGAGCGAGACCCCGCCTGTTGGCAACGCGGGCCGATTGGGTTAGCGTGCTTCTCTGGGGGGAGCGCGGAGGTCCCGATGCGGTTCGTATTCGTGCTTAGCGTTCTTTCGATTCTCGGCTCTGTGACGCCAGCCGGAGCGGATGAGATCTCGGTGCAGCTCGAGTTCGGGGCTCCGACCTTCGAGCCGGGGCCGTACGGCGAGGTCGCCCGCGTCGAGCGCGCCGAGCCGCACGGGCTGCCGGGAGAGCCGCTCCTGCCGGTCCGCACCGTCCGCGTCCTCCTGCCGCCCGGCCACGTGGCCCTGGAGGCGTGGCTCGAGGACGTGCGCCTCGAGACCGTGCCTGGTAGCCACCGCATCGCCCCCGCGCCGCGGCCCTTCCCGTACTCCCGGCCCGATCTCTGGCGCCCGCCGGTGGCCCGGCCGGACATCTACCAGGCCGCCGGCGTATTCCCGAAAGAGTGGACGCGGCTACTCCCGGTCCAGCTCTGGCACGGGTTCGCCATCCAGGAGGTCCAGGTCCATCCGTTGCGTGTCGAGCCCACGACCGGCCGGATCACCCGACTCGTCTCCGCCCGGCTGGCAGTGCTCACCGCGCCGAAGGCGCCGCCGGCCCTCCCGAGTCACGCGACCGCCCGTGACCGGGCGCGGGTTCTCTCCCGGCTCGACGAGTCCAGCGCAATCGGTCGGTACTCTTCGGGCCCGGCGCGCACCGGCGCGAAGCTCGATCCGGCCGACTTCCCGCTCGTGATCGTGACCCCGGAGGCCTTCACGAACATCGGAAGCTCGAACTCGTTGGAGGCGTTGCGCGATGCCCGCATCGCCGGCGGCATCGGCGCCACCATCGTCACCCTGGAGTGGATCCGGCAGAATTACGCCGGCGCGACTCCCGCGGGCGGCAGCGATGACGCGACGAGGGTGCGCGAGTTCATCGCCGACGCCTACCGCGACTGGAACACACGCTACGTCATCCTGGTGGGCGACGCCGACGCGGCGGACGTGGGCGGGGAGAGCGGCGACGAGTTGCTTCCGGCGCGGAAGCTGCGCGCCAGCATCTACCTGGAGAGCGGCGAGGTGCCGGACGACATCCCGGCGGATCTCTACTATGCCTGCCTGGACGGGAGCTTCGACGAGAACCGCAACGGCGTCTACGGCGAGGCGACGGACGGGCCGGACGGCGGAGAGGTGGACCTGTACGCCGAGGTGGCCGTGGGCCGCGCGCCGGCGGACAGCGCCACCGAGGTCGAGCACTTCGTGGAGAAGACGCTCGCCTATTCCGCGGCCGCGGGACAGCGCCTCAAGGAGGTGTGGCTGCTCGGCGAGTACCTGTGGGACGGCCCGAACGGGCCGGAGTTCGGCGGGACCTCGATGGACGAGCTGTGGCACGGCGCGAGCGTGGGCGGCTACACCACCGTGGGGTTCGACGCCCAGCCGTTCTTCACTCCGCACACGCTCTATGACGCCCTGAACTCCGAATGGAGCCCCGCCGATCTCATCGCCGTGCTGGAGTCCGCGCCGCACATCGTGAACCACCTGGGCCACTCCAACGAGTACTACAACATGAAACTCATGACCTCCGACGTGGACCGGCTCACCAACCCCGCCCCGTTCCTGGCCTATTCCCAGGGGTGTATCGCCGGGGCCTTCGACAACCAGGATCCACCCGACATCGGCGGCGAAGTGTACCCGCTGGACTGCATGGCCGAGCACTTCCTGCTGGCCCCGCACGCGGCCTTTGCCGTCATCATGAACGCCCGCTACGGCCTGGGCTCGTACGGCACCACCGACTCCCCCAGCCAGCGCTTCAACCGGCAGTTCTGGGACGCCTTCTTCGGCGAGGGCATGCGCACCTTCGGCGAGGCCTTCAATGACAGCAAGCACGACAACGCCAGCTGGATATCCTGGGACGACTCGTTTCGCTGGGTGGGCTACGAACTCAACTACTTCGGCGACCCCACCCTGGTGCTCAAGAAGAACCTGGGCACCGATCGCCCGCTCATCGCGGTCTACCCGGCCGAGGCCTCGTTCTTCGCCAGCGAGGGCGCCGATCCGGCGCCACGGACCATCCTGATCCAGAACGACGGCGTGGGCAGCCTCACCTTCTCGGCCAGCTCCGATCAGCCGTGGCTCGAGGCGGTCCCCGCGACCGGCACAGCGCCCCAGAACGTGGACGTCCAGGTGCACGTGGCCGGGCTCTCGCCGGGCGAGTACCAGGGACAGTTGACCTTCCAAAGCCCCGAGGCCGAGAACGGCGCGGTGGTTTTTCCGGTGGGGCTTCGCGTGGTCAGCGTGCCCGAGGTGCGTGTCCCCCACACCGAGGAGTTGCCGCGCGTGGACGGGTTCATCTCGGCCGAGGAGTACGAGCGGGCGGTGGCCCTGACGCTCGGTCCGGAGCCCGGGACGGCCACGCTGTACCTGGTGGCCGGCGGCGGCAAGTTCTACGCCGCCATGGACGACCGGGCCGCAACCGGCGGCGGCGACTACGACCAGTTCCGCCTGTATTTCGACCGCAACCTGGATGGAGTGTGGCCCCCTCAGGCGGCAGAGGACGGCGAGTTCATCGGCTCCCCCGACCGCTCCTACTACTTTCCGTTGTTCAACGCGGGGCAGGGGGTCACCGGGCCGGACTCCCCGGAGATGGACCCGACGGGTTTCCTGGCGGCCTTCGGTTTCACCGACCACCGCATGTTCGAGATGTCGGTGGATCTTACGGCCAGCCACCTGGACGTGGGGCCCGAGGGGCGCTTCGGGGCCTACATCCAGAGCCGCGGGCGGACCTCCGACGGGACTCGCGTCACCTCGCGCTGGCCCCAGGACGTTCCATCGCTGGACGACCAGCGCTTCTTCGGCGTGCTGGACCTGGCCATCGAGGGTGCCGAGATCCGCGTCACACCCGAGCCGCTCCTCTTCTCCTGCGTCCATACCCGTGACGTTCCCGCACCGCAGGACATCCGGGTGACCGAAAAGGACGATCTGCCCCTGGCCATCACGGCATCTTCGTCGGCGAGCTGGCTCTCGGTCGAGCCCGCCGGGGGCGAGACGCCGCTTGCGCTCCGAGTGCGCGTGGACCCGACGGGGCTCGTTCCCAGGACCTACCAGGCGGTGGTGAGCATCGCGGCGGATGGCGCCTGGAACAGTCCCCACCGCGTGCGCGTGGAGCTGGAGGTCCAGCCGCTCCCGGCGCGCGTCAAGGTCGAGCCGGATCGGTTTTCGCTGACGGTGGCCCAGGACACGCCCGACCCGTTGCTCCCCGTGACTATCTCCAACCTGGGCGGGCGGGCGCTCTCGTACACTTCGAGCGGGGATGCCTTCCTTTCGCTGGAACCGCCTTCAGGCCTGGTGGGCCCCGGCGGCGCCCTCGAGGTCAGACTGCGGGTGAAGGTTGCCTCGCTCGCCATGGGCAGCCAGACCGGCGCCATCGTCATCACCGATCCTCAGGCCGAGGGTGAGCCGGGACGAATCGAGGTGGAAGCGCTACTGGAGCCGGCCCGCCCGGTGCCGCCGGCGACCGATTTGAGAATCCAGCCCGGGGACGGAAGCCTGGCGCTCTCCTGGTCCATGCCGGACGACCCGTTGGCGAGCGGCGTGCGAATCCAGCGCGCCCTGGACGTCGCCCCGACCGGGGCCGCCACCGGCGACACCGTGTTCCAGGGCAAGGCCATCGCCTACCTCGATCGGGGATTGCAGAACGGCCAGCGCTACTGCTACAGCGTGTTCAGCTACGACGCGGGCGGCCGTTACGGCGCGCCGGCCAAGGGCTGCGCCGTCGCCGGGGAGAACCACGCTCCGCCCGGGCCCGAGCTGGTCTCGCCGGCAGACGGGGCCGAGCTGGACAACGCGCCGTTTCTGGTCTGCCGGACGGTGGCCGACCCCGACGGAGATCCGCTCGAGTACGTCTTCCGCCTGACCGGCCCCGATGGGCAAGAGCTCGAGAGCGGGCTCGGCGAGGTGTGGGAGGGGCAGGTTTCGTTCCGCCCCACGGTGCCGCTCGCGCGCAACGTGAACTACACCTGGCAAGTCCAGGCGCGTGATCCGAAGGGCCTGATGGGTCTTTCCGAGCAGCGGACCTTCTGGCTGCGGGCGCAGCCAGATGGTGGTGTGCCCGATGGCGGAACGGATCCTGGCGACGGCGGCGGCTGTGGTTGCGGAGGCGCTCCGACGCCCGCCGGCGGGGTGGGGCTTCTCGGTCTTCTTCTCGCGCTCACGCGACACTTGACGCGGGCGCGCCTCCCATTATGATCGGGCCATGTCGATCAAACGAACCAAACATTATTCCCGAACCCCTCGTGAGCGTGACAGCGACGAGCCGGAGAGCATGTTCTCCTTGCGGCCGAAGGCCGTGGAGAAACAGTGGGACTGGGCCAACCAGGTCGCCGGCCAGCCGGACACGGCATTCACCGCCTACTCGGCCAAAACCGCCTTCGGCGAGTCGGCGCTGCTCTTGCACCCCGTTTTCGGCAAGGGCATCGTGACCGCGGTGGACGGCAAGCGCATCGAGGTCCTGTTCCAGGACGGACGGCGCAAACTGGTCCACGCCTCCTGATGGGCGAGGGCGGATCCCTGCAAGCGCGCAACCTCGATCGCGGCACTCTGCTCGCCGAACGAGTGGAGCGGGCCGAGCGCTGGGGTGCACGCCTGCGCGGCCTGCTGGGCCGGGACGGTCTCGCCGAGGGGGAGGGGTTGTTCATCCGGCCCTGCACCTCCATCCATAGTTGCTTCATGCGCTTCGTCTTCGACGCGGTGTTTCTCGGCAAGGACGGCCGGGTGTGCCACCTCATATCGCGCATGCGCCCGTGGCGTTTCTCGCGCCTGGTGCTGGACGCGGAGGGGGTGCTGGAGCTTCCCGCCGGCGTCATCGAAAAGAGCGGCACGCGCCTGGGCGACCGGGTCGAGCTTGCGCCCTGATCCTCGCGAGATGTGCCTTACGCCCAAGTGATTCCCGATCGTTTTACATACCCCCACGACGCGGCGGATGCCTGACCACCTGTTGTTGTCGTGGGGCACGCCTGGCTGCGCTGGCTCTGGCGGCCCCGCAGCCAGGCGCCACGTCGAGTGACAAGACCCTCATGCAACATGAGGAGCTACGCAGGGAAATGCCCCAGGGAATGTCGCCGCCGGGTCGGTGCGAGGGGCGACGCGCGCGCCGCGGAAGGCCAGCGCATGCGCGGCTGCCCGCGCCTGTCACTTTCCGATGCGCTCGAAGCCGGTGTAGGGACGCAGCGCCTCGGGGATCGTCACCGAGCCGTCGGCCTGCTGGTAGTTCTCCAGGATGGCGGCCAGGGTGCGGCCCACCGCCAGGCCCGAGCCGTTCAGGGTGTGCACCAGCTCGGGCTTGGCGCTGCTCTCGCGCCGGAAGCGGATGCGGGCGCGGCGCGCCTGGAAGTCCTCGAAGTTGGAGCAGGAGGAGATCTCCACGAAACGCCCCTGCCCCGGCATCCACACCTCGAGATCGTAGGTCTTGGCCGCGGAGAAGCCGAGGTCGCCGCCGCACAGCGCCACCACCCGGTAGGAGAGCCCGAGGCGCCGCAGCACGTCCTCGGCGTCCGCGGTGAGCCGCTCCAGCTCGTCGTAGGAGGTGCGGGGATCGGCGAACTTCACCAGCTCGACCTTGTCGAACTGGTGCTGCCGGGTAAGCCCGCGGGTGTCGCGCCCGGCCGCCCCCGCCTCGCGGCGGAAACACGGCGTGTAGGCCACGTATCGGAGGGGAAGGCGGGCGCCGTCCAGGATCTCGTCGCGATGCAGGTTGGTGACCGGCACCTCGGCGGTGGGGATGAGGAAGTACTCGGGCGCGGTGGTCTTGAAGGCCTCCTCCTCGAACTTCGGCAGCTGCCCGGTGCCGGCCATGGCCTCGCGCTGCACCAGGAAGGGTGGCAGCACCTCGGTGTAGCCGTGCTCGCGGGTGTGCAGGTCCAGCATGAACTGGATCAGCGCTCGCTCGAGGCGCGCCCCCGCACCCCACAGCACCGTGAAGCGCGAGCCCGAGAGCTTGGCCCCGCGCTCGAAGTCGAGGATGCCGAGCTCGGTCCCGAGGTCCCAGTGCGGCCGCGCGGTGAAGGAGAATGCTGGCGCCTGGCCCACCGCTCGCACCACCGGGTTCTCTTCGGAGCTCGTTCCCGGCGGCACCGTCTCGTGGGGCAGGTTGGGGATGAACAGCAGAAGCTCCTCCAGCTCGGTCTCGAGCTGCTTGATCTCGTCGTCGAGCTGTTTTTGCCGGGCGGATTTCTCCTTGAGCTCGAGGCGCAGCGTCTGCGCGCCCGTGGGGTCGGACTTGAGCAGGTCCTTCATCCGCTCGCCCGCGAGCTTCTGCTCGTGGCGCAGGCTCTCGCTGTCCCGGATGAGGGCGCGGCGGCGCGCGCCCAGCTCGGCCAGGCGCTCGGCGTCCTTGACCGGGCCGCGCAGGGACAGGCGGCGTTTGACGTCCTCCAATTTGTCTGTGACCAGGCGCAGGTCGAGCATGGCGTCACTCGTTTCTCAGGTATTCGATCTCGTCCTTGACCTCTTCGGCGTCCGGGGCGTCCGGGCGCAGCTGCAAGTACTTCCGGAACTCGGCGATGGCCCCCTTGACGTTGTTGCTGGCCTTGTAGACGTGGCCCAGGTAGTAGTGCGGCATGGGATCCTGGGGCTCGGCCTTGATGGCCGCCAGATAGTGCTTGACCGCCTGGGCCTTCCGGCCCAGGTCGTCGTAGGTGCGCCCCAGACGGTAGGCCAGGCCGGGGATACCGGGGTTCTTGGCGTAGGCCTTGCTGTAGGATGTCAGCGCCTGGGCGAACTTTCCCTGCTTGGTGTAGGCGTCGCCGATGTTGACCAGCACCGAGAGGTTGGCCGGCTGCTCCCGCGCCACCCGCTGGAAGTGCTGGATGGCCTCCTCGAATTGCTGCCGTTCGGCCAGGGCCTGGCCGAGGAAGTTCAGCGCGTCGATGAAGTCCGGGCGCAGCTTCACCGCCAGGCGCAGCTCCTCGATGGCGTCCAGGGGTTGGTCCATGACGAGCAGGAGCTTCCCGATGGCGAAGCGCACCTCGGCGTTGTTCTTGTCGAGCTCGGCGGACTTGCGCAGGAGCTCCAGGGCCTGCTCGCGGCTGTCCTGGCGGGCGAACACCTGGCCCAGGTGGTAGAAGGCCTCCGCGTTCTGGGCGTTGATGCCCGTGGCGGTCTGGAAGTACTTGGTGGCCGCGGCCAGATCCCCGGCCGCCTCGGCGGCCACGCCGGCCCGCACGTACAGCCGGTCGTCCTTGGGGTTGGCCAGGATGGCCTTCTCGTACATGGCCAGCGCCTCGCGGTACTTCTTGGCCAGGAACAGGTTGTAGCCGTGCTCGTAGGCCAGGTCGGGGAAGCGCGGCGAGAGGGTGGCCACCTTCTCGTAGGCGGCGGAGGCCTGCGCGTACTCGCCTTTCTCGCGGAAGGTGTTGCCCATGTTGAAGTGGGCCACCGGGAGCTCCGGGTCGAGTTTGAGCGCCTGCTCGAACTCCTCCTGCGCCAGGCGCAGGTTCTTCTGCGCGAAGTACACCTCGCCCAGCCCGTTGTGGACCAGCGGCGAGCGCGGGTTCTGCCGCACCGCCTCGCTCAGGATGGCCAGCGCCTCCGCCAATTTTCCGGTACGAAGTTGCAGTTTGGCCATGGCCACGCGCGCGTCCAGAAACTGCGGCGAGAGCTTGGCGGCCTGCTCATACTGGCTCATGGCCTCCTCGGGCCGGCCCAGGTCCTCGGCGATCTTGCCCAGGTAGAACAGCGGTCGCGGATCCTCCTTGGCGCTCTTGCTCACCTCCTCGAGCAGCAGCTTGGCCTTGACGATGTCGCCGTTCTGCCACATGGAGCGGCCCTTGCCGATCAGGGCGTCGGTGTTCTGCGGCTCCATGCTCAGGGCCTTCTCGAACATGCCCTGCGCCTTGGCGAACTCTCCCATGTCCAAGTAGAAGCTCCCCAGGGCGGCCAGGTACTCGGCGCGCTCGGGCATGAGCTGGGCGGCGCTGTTGAGGTCCTGCACCACCTTCTCGTAATCGTGGCGGCGCAGGTTGAGGCGAGAGCGCAAGAAGTGCGCCTTGGCCTGCTCGGACGGAGCGAGCTCCGCGAAGTAGCGGCCGAAGACCAGGTCGATGAGCCGCGCCCCCTCCGCGTCGTCCCCCTTCACCGCGATCAGGATCTGCGCCTGCTCCAGGGCGGAGCTGATGTGCCGGGGGTTCTTCTCCAGCGCCTTCTGGTAGAAGAGCAGGGCGTTGTCGAAATCCCCTTGCAGCGACTGGACCTCGCCCAGGGCGTGGAAGGCCTTGGCGAAGTCGGGGTCCAGCACCACCGCACGGTCCAACACGCGGGCGGCCTCGGCCCAGTTCTTCTGGTAGGCATGGGCCCAGCCGGCCAAGAACAGCGCTTCCTTGTCGCGGGAGTTCTCCCCGATGAGCGGTTGCAGGGTAGCCGCGGCCTGGGCCGGGTTGGCCAGGATGTCCAGCGCCGCGCGCACCTTGACGGTCTCGGGCGCGTTCGAGGACTCCTGGTTGAGCTGCGTCAGCACCTCCCGGGCGCGCTTGAGGTACACCTCGTTGGCTCCGTAGTTGCGCAGCATGGCCGCGTAGGATAGCCCCAGATAGTAGAGGTTCTCCATCGAGTCGTCCCCGCTGCGTAGCGCGTTCTCCATCTCCTCGATCACCGAGCGATAGCCGGCGGCGGTGTCCAGAAAGAAGTTCGCGCGCACCCCGACCCCGGGACCCTCGGCGCCCGGCTCGCTGGTGACCCCGCCACCGCTGCCGGAACGAGCGCCGCCGCCGGTGAGCAGCCGCACTCCGAAGAAGCCGAACCGCGTGAACCCCAGGCCCACGCCCACCAGCAAGAACAGTCCCACCGCCCCCACGAGGATGTAGATCAGCTTGCCACGGCGCGCGGGCTTTTCTTCCGGTGGGGGCTCGGCGAACTCGAGGCCCTTGGGGGCGATGATCTCCCCCTCTTCGTCCTCGTCGAGCCCCTGCACGGTCGCGCTGGATGGGGAGGGCGGGGCCGCCGCGCTGATGGGTTCCTCCATGAGCTGGCGGATGGTGTCGGCGAACTCCTCGAAGGCGCCCAGGGGCTTGTAATTGAGCCCGTCACTCGAAGCTTCCTCGTTGCCCATGAGCTGGTGCTCGGCCAGCATGCGGTTGATGGTGTTCGAATCGAACGGGCCGAACACCTTGCCGCTCTTGCGCCGGATGCGGTAGCGGGTCTGCCCGCCATCCTCGCTGGGGGCGGGCTCGGAGCCGATGTCGTGGTCGATGAAGTCGAAGATCTCGCCTTCCGCGCCGGGGGTCGGTTGGGGCTGGCCGCGCGGCGACACCCCGGGGAGCGAGGAGGTCGGTGTCGGCGGCAGCGAGGACGAGCGCGCCTTGCCGATGGGCGGCAGCGAGGAACTGGCCGGCGGTGCGGCGATGGGCGGGGGCGGTGCCATGGAGGGGATCTCTTCCGGCAGGTCCAGCTCCAAATTGTCCTGCCCCGGCTTGGGGGCCGGTTCGTCCTGGATCTGCACCTCGCCGAAATCGAAGAGCTCCCCGGCGGTGGCCGGCGCGTTCTCCCGGGCCACGATGAAGGTCGCCGAACAGCGTGGGCACTTCACCTGGAGCCCCTCGGGGGGCACCCGGGATTCGTCGATGTTGTACTCCGAACGGCATTTCTCGCAGCGAACCTTCATGGCGACTCCGTGGCGGGCTCACCGGAAACGTGGCCCTCGAAACGCTTCTTGAGGCGGAGGTAGGTCTCGTACGCGGTGGGAAACTCGGGCCAGCCGTCGCGCGCGTCCAGGTGGCGGCGCATGACCCGGCGGGTCAGCACCTCCACCTCGGCCAGGCTGAGGCCCGAGACGTCGGCCAGGTCCTCGGGGATGATCGGATCCATGCGGCGCTTGAGCTCGCAGTAACGGCGGAACTCGACCAGGTCCTTCTCGCCGGCCACCCACAGGCGGCCCTCCGCGTCCCGGCCCAGGATCCCCGCCTGCCACAGGCGGGCCGCCACCCAGCGCCCCTGCGAAGGGAGCAGGCCGGCGGTGGCGGTGAGCAGCGCGTCCTCCGCGGCGGTGAGCGCAAGCCGTCGGCGGCCATCGGGGAGGACTTCGCCGGAGGCGGCCAGGCGTTCCAGCGCCTGGGCCATCCGTGTCAGGGGATCGCTCCCCACCTGATCGGCCAGGCGCTGGTAGAGGTCGCTCAGGCGCGCCCCCAGGCGCTCGAACACGCGGCGGCGGAGCGGCTCGCTCTCGTTGACCGCCTTGAGAAACCGCGCCCGGTCGATCGACAGCAAGCGGCTCTCGCGGGCCGCCACCGCCCCGACCGCGCGCCGGTCGCCGAGCAGCGCCTCCTCGCCAAAGAAGTCGCCTTCCCGGAGCATGGCCAGGCACAGCGCCTCGCCCCGGACGGTCTTTTGCAGGTGGATCTCGCCCCGCTGCACCAGATAGACCTCGCGCGGTTCGTCCCCCTCCCGGAACAGTACCGTCCCGGCCGGGACCGTGCGCGAGAGTTGTTCTTCCAGGACCTCGAGTTCCACCGTCCGGGCCTTTCTGCTTGGCGAAACCGGCGTCATTGAACCACACGAGGTGAACGGAATCAAGCGGCGGAGCCATGGAGCAGCGGTGGAGAACACCCATAGAAAAACATTGAACATTCCGCGAGATTGCTTTAGACTCGCCGCGTCAAATCACGGGAGGTTCGAGATGAGGCTGATCAGCGCGGTAGTGGTTCTGGCTCTGTTGGCGGGCTGCTCGGGCGGCGGCGACACCTGCAACGGCGTGGGTGAGCGCGAGTGCAACGGCGTGTGCGTGGACACCAACACGGACAAGCAGAATTGCGGTGGTTGCGGCAACACCTGCGGCGGTACGGCCACCTGCGAGGCCGGCCGTTGCGTCTGCTCCGGTGGCCTCGATTACTGCAACGGCGCCTGCGTGAACTACCAGACCGACCGGCAGAACTGCGGCGGGTGCCAGGCACCCTGCCAGAGCGGCCAGCAGTGCCAGGCGGGCAAGTGCGTCACCGCCTACGAAGAGACCTGCGACGGCGTGGACAACGACCTCGACGGGCAGACCGATGAGGACGCGAACGGCCAGCCGCTCAAGCGGGCCTGCGACAACCTGTGCGGCCCCGGCACCGAGACCTGTCAGAGCGGAAAGTACCAGAACTGCACCGCCCCGGCCCCGAAGGACGAGACCTGCAACGAGAAGGACGACGACTGCGACGGGCTCACCGACGATGGCGTGACCACCACCTGGTACAACGACTGGGATCTCGACGGCTACGGTGACCCCGATCTGGCCTACGCGGTGCAGGCCTGCTCCAAACCGGCGGATGGCTCCGGCCCGGACGCTTCCAACTACGTCGCCGACCACACCGACTGCGACGACGGCTACTCGGGGCGCGACGAGGGGAAGCTCATCCACCCGGGCGCCACCGAGGCCTGCGACGACGTCGACAACAACTGCGACGGCAACGTGGACGAGGGTTGCAACTGCGTGGTCGGCAACCAGCGCCCCTGCGGCACCGACGTGGGCGAGTGCAATCCCGGCACGCAGACCTGCGTCAACCTGGGCGGCGGGCCGGAGTGGGGCGCCTGCGGCGGCACAGGCTACGTTCCGCCCCAGCCGACCGAGACCTGCAACGGCAAGGACGACGACTGCGACGGCCATACCGACGAGGAGATGGCCGACGACCTGTACGAGGCCAACGACACTTGCCAGGGGGCGCGGGTGCTGCCCGATCTCTTCCAGGAGGAGAACATCGCCGTGGCGGACCTCACGCTGTACCACGGCACCGGCACCGTCAAGGACTCCGACTGGTTCAAGGTGCGAGCCATCGAGGGACAGAACCTCGAGTGCACCACCCACCCCATGGAACCGCAGTGCGGGTTCGTGTTCCAGGCCACCTTCCACATCCCCGAGGGCGCGTCCAAGGACGCGTACCAGCTGTGCGTGTACGGCACGGCGAGCTGCGGCTCCATCAACGACAACAACACCTTCTGCACCACCGCCGCGAACTGGAACGACACCGAGAAGGTGTACCTGCTGGCGCTGTCCTTCGAGGGCACCTGCTGGCTCGACGATAGCTGGGACTTCCTGGTCGAGGTGAAGTACGCCACCCCGGAGGCGGCCCAGAGCTGCAAGCCCTACGACCTGCGCTTCGACTTCTCCTGGCAGGGTAGCATCCAGGATCCGTGCCCCTAGCCCACCTTGCGCATCACCGGCGCGGCCCAGATTCCGCTTGACACCGGGCGGGCGGCGCGTAGAATCCTCCCCCGCCGCGCAAGACGGCGCGGTATTCGAAGTCGAGGTGTTTTCGATGAAGGACGGCATTCACCCCAAGTACCAGGAAGCCACCGTGGAGTGCGCCTGCGGCGCCGTGATCAAGACCCGCTCCACCCGCGGCAGCTTCAAGATTGACATCTGCTCCAAGTGCCACCCCTTCTTCACCGGCAAGCAGAAGCTGGTGGACTCGGCCGGCCGGGTGGAGCGCTTCCGGCGCAAGTACGGCCTCACCGAGGGCGCGGCCAAGCCCGAGGCCAAGCCTGAGGCCAAGGAGGCCGAGAAGTAGCCGCCCCCCGCCCGGGGCCGCATCTCGGCGCGCGTTCGCTTCGACCCATGCAGGCCCGCTGGACTTGGCGTTCCGGCGGGCCTTTTCTTTGGAGCTTCCATGGATGCCGGGCAACTGCTGGGTGGGCAGGCGGTGCTGGAGGGCGTGATGATGCGCTCCTCGCGCAGCCTGGCTGTGGCGGTGCGGCGCGCCGACGGCAGCCTCAGCGTGCGCGAGTCGCCCTGGCGCAGGCTCGCCCCCGGCAAGCGCTTCCTGCGCTGGCCGCTCTTGCGCGGCGGGGTGGTCCTGGTCGAATCGCTCATGAACGGCATGTCCGCCCTCAACTTCTCGGCCCGCCTGGCGCTGGAGGACGAGGAGGCCAAGCGGCCGACGCAGAAAATCGGCGCGGGCGCGCCCTCTGCCGCGCCGGCCGAGGCCAAGGTGCGCTCCGATCTCGCCGCGCACCTCACCGTGGTCCTGGGAATTGCCTTCGGCGTGGGGCTTTTCATCGCGCTACCGCACCTGGCGGTGTGGTTGGGGAGCTCGGCCCTGGGCCGGGAGCTCAGTGTGCGCGACTTCGCCTTCCACGCCGTGACCGGCGCGGTGAAGTTCCTGGTCTTCGTGGGGTACATCGCGGCCATCTCGCTTTTTTCCGACGTGCGCAAGGTGTTCGCCTACCACGGGGCCGAGCACCAGAGCATCCACGCCCTCGAGGCGGGCCAGCCGCTGACCGTCGAGAGCGCCCGGACGCACTCGCCGCTGCACCCACGCTGCGGGACGACGTTCCTCATCCTGGTCATCGCCATGTCCATCCTGGTGTTCTCCCTGGTCTTCCCGCCGCTCTTGTGGTGGCTGGGCGAGCCCACCGGCATCGGTTGGTTGGATCAGATCATCTACATCCTGATCAAGCTCCCGCTGCTGCTGCCCATCGCCGGGCTGGCCTACGAGCTGCAGCGTTTCACCGCGCGGCGGATGGGCCGCGCCTGGGCACGGGCGCTGGCCTGGCCCGGCCTCTTCTTGCAGCGCCTCACCACCCGGCGCGCCGCGGACGACCAATTGGAGACGGCGCTGGCGGCGCTGCACAAGTGCCTGTGGCGCGAGCGCCGCCCGGCCGAAGAAGAGATCCGGGCCGAGGCGGTGGAACGCCACAGGAGCTATCAGGACTTCCTGGAGGCGTTGACGAAGGGCGCCTGAGCGGCGCGGAGGTGCGGCGTGTTTGCCCGGCTGGCCGAGGTGGAAGAGCGGTTCGAGGAGCTATCGCGGCAACTCGCCGACCCGGCGGTGTTCTCCGATCCAGCCAAGCTCCAGCAGGTGGCCAAGGAGCGCAAGGGCCTCGAAGAGCTGGTGGCGGCCTACCGCGAGTACCGGCAGGTGGAGCGCACCATCGCCGAGAACCGCGAGCTGGCCGCGGGGGCCGACCGGGAGCTGGCGAATCTCGCCCAGGAGGAGCTGCCGGGGCTGCAGCGCCGGATGGAGGAGCTCACCGGGCGGCTCAAGCTGCTGCTGCTGCCGCAGGATCCGCTCGACGAGAAGAACATCCTGCTCGAGATCCGCGCCGGGACGGGAGGCGAGGAGGCGGCGCTGTTCGCGGCGGATCTCTTCCGCATGTACCAGCGCTTCGCCGAGCGGCGGCACTGGCGGGTGGAGCTCATGAGCGAGAGCCTGGCGGCCGCCGGTGGCTTCAAGGAGATCGTAGTGCTCATCTCGGGCGAGAAGGTGTACAGCCGCCTCAAGTACGAGGGCGGGGTCCACCGGGTGCAGCGGGTGCCGGTGACCGAGGCCCAGGGGCGCATCCACACCTCCACCGTCACGGTGGCGGTGCTGCCCGAGGCCGACGAGGTCGAGGTGGAGCTGCCCGAGAAGGACCTCGAGATCAGCGTATGCCGCGCTGGCGGCCCGGGCGGCCAGGGGGTCAACACCACCGACAGCGCGGTGATCATCACCCACATCCCCACGGGACTCACCGTGCGCTGCCAGGACGAACGCTCCCAGCAGAAGAACAAGGCCAAGGCCAAGAAGATCCTGCTGGCGCGCCTGTACGAGCAGAAGCGGGAGGCGCAGGAGCGCGAGCGGACCCAGAGCCGGCGCAGCATGGTGGGCGGCGGAGAGCGGGCCGAGAAGATCCGCACCTACAACTTTCCGCAGAACCGCCTGACCGACCACCGCATCGGGCTGACCCTGCACAAGCTCGACCGTGTCATGGAGGGCGAGCTGGACGAGGTGCTGGACCACCTGCACGCCTTCTTCCAGGCCGAGGCGCTCAAGGGGGAGACCGCCTGAGCGCTCCGCTCACCCTGCTCGCCGCCTTGCAGCGGGCCGAGGAGTTCCTCCAGCGCAAGGGTGTGGCCTCCCCCCGGCTGGACGCCCAGGTGTTGCTGGCCCACCGCCTGGGGCTTACGCGTCTTCAGCTCTACCTGCGCTTCGAGCAGCCGCTCTCCACCGCCGAACAGGACGACCTGCGGGAGCTTCTGCGCCGGCGCGCGGCGGGAGAGCCGGTGGCCTACCTCACCGGCGAGAAGGAGTTCTACTCGCTGCCGTTCCGGGTGGATGAGCGGGTGCTCATTCCGCGGCCGGACTCCGAGACCCTGGTGGACGCGGCGCGCGAGGTCTTCTCCGACGCCGCGCCGGCCTCCATCGCCGACGTCGGCACCGGCAGCGGCTGCCTGCTGTGCGCGCTGGCCCGCGAGTTCTCCCGGTGTGAGGGCGTGGGTGTCGACAGCGACGCGGGCGCCCTGGAGGTCGCCGCGCACAACGCCCGGGCGCTGGGCCTGGCGGAGCGGGTGCGGTTCGTCCAGGGCGACCTGCTTGACGGCGTGGCCGGTTCCTTCGAGTTGGTCGTGGCCAACCTGCCGTACGTGCCCACCGACGAGATCGAACGGCTGTCGCCCGAGGTGCGCAGGGAGCCGCGCGGCGCGCTGGACGGCGGCCCGGACGGGCTCGATCTCATCCGCCGGCTCGTCCCGCAGGCCTTCGCCAGACTCGCGGCGCACGGCTGGTTGCTCTTGGAAGTGGGACAGGGTCAGGCGCTGGCCGTGGGCGAGCTGCTTTCCGCGGCGGGCTTTGCTGGACTTCGGAGCTGGAACGATCTCTCAGGGATCGAACGGGTGGTGGGGGGGCGCCGGCCGGATTAGCCGTCGGGGCCGCCGGATTCCATGATCACCTTGCGGATGTGCTCGGCCAGGACCTGGGAGCCGTCGCCCTCCATGCGCACCAGGCGCAGCTCGACTCCGGCGGTGCTGGGATCGACGCCACGGGCGGCGGCCTCGTCGAGGGAGAGGGCGCGGCGCACCTCGGTGTGCGCGACGATGGCGCGACCGTCGACCGCGAAGCGTACCACCACCGGTTGGCCGGCTTCCAGGACCAGCGAGCCGGGCACGAAGACGCCTCCCGGCGACACGAAGATCGATGCCAGCCGGTGGGTGGCGCGGGAGGCCTCCAGGGTCACCGGCACCTGGAGCAGCGTCCACTTTTCCTTGCGAATCGGCATCTGCGACCACCTTACCCCCGCCATGGAGGCGGGTCAAGAAAGCGACGAACGATGGCCGGCGAGGACCGGCTCGAGCGCGCTCAACACGCTCTGACGCACCGCCTGGTCGGTGAACACCGGCAGGTTTCCGGGCACGCGGGCCAGGGGAATGCCCGCGACGGCCAGGCGGCGCAGGGCGGGTTCGGCCTTCTCGGCGAACTCGCGCAGCCGCGAGCGGATCTTCTCCTCGGTGTCGTCCGAGCGCAGCACCACCGGCGTGCCGCAGGCGCTGCATCGCCCGCCGGGCGCGGGCGGCTTGAACTCCAGGTGGAAGACCTTGCCGCAGCCCGGCTTGGGGCAGATGCGCCGGCCGGTGGTGCGGGCCACGATGGCCTCGTCGTCGCCTTCGACGAGCAGCACCACATCGATGTGTCGGCCCAACTCACGGCACAGCGAGAGCAAGAAGTCGGCCTGCTCCGGCGTGCGCGGGTAGCCGTCCAGGACCAGGCCGCGGCCGCCCGCGGCGCGAAAGGCCGCGGCGAAGAGCGCGTTGGTGATGGGGTCGGGGACGAACTTTCCCGCGTCCACGAAGTGCCCGGCCAGGAATCCCAGGCGCGCATCCTCCGGCTCCACGCCCGCCTCCCGGGCCGGGCGCAGTAGGGCCTCCCGGATGCGATCGTCGGGGGCGAATGTGCCGTCCACCAGCAGGACGCTCCGGTCCACGCGCTCGCGGACCTTGGCCCAGGCGCCCAGGTACTGGCGGAAGATGTTGCCGGTGGAGAGTTGGGTGAGCTTGTACTCGGATAGCAGCACGTCGATGCGCGGCTGCTTGCCGGCGCCGCTCTTGCCGGCGACCACGATGTTCTGGATGTCCATGCGACCTCCCGGTTTGGCGGCACGGTAGCGCGAGCGGCGCCGCTTGGCAAGGCCGAAGCTCGACCGTCATCCAGGGCAGAACGGCGAGATCCGAAGGGATCGCGACCCACGCTTGCGAAGGCCGAGCAGATGCTACGCAATCAAAGTCGCGCGCGAACGCGCTGGCTTTGACGGCCCCGCCTTCGCGCAGCAGTCAGCCTGGGGGACATCCATCGACGAGGGAGGAAATGCCGTCGTCGCCTTCATGTCGGTGGGATGTCCGGCGGCGGGGTGCGGGCGGCGGTGACGGCGAGTACCTCGGAAGCGCCGCCGGCGCGGAGCACCCGGGCGCACTCCGCCAGGGTGGCGCCGGTGGTGGCGGTGTCGTCCACCAGGCACACCCGGCGGCCGGCGAAGGGGTGGCGGCGGTGCAGGGCGAAGGCGCCGCGCACATTCTGCGCTCGCGCGGAGATACCGGCCGCCCGGCCCTGGGGCGGGGTGGGGCGCACGCGCCGGAGTTGGGAGAGCGAGAGCGGCAAGCGCAGGCGCCGGGACAGGCGCCGGGACAGGCGCCGGGCCAGCCAGGCTGCCTGGTTGAAACCGCGCTGGCGCAGGCGGGAGCGATGCAGGGGCACCGGCACCAGGATGTCGGGCGGGGGAGAGAAGGCGAGCAGCAACGGCTCCATCTCGTCCGCCAGCCAGTCGCCGAGCTCCAGCCGGCCGGAGAGCTTGAAGGCGGTGAGCGCCGCGGCGGCGGCGTTCTCGAAGAACAGGGCCGAGCGGATGCGCACCGGCGGAGGCTCGGCGCGGCAGGCGGCGCAGCGCTCGGAGCCGTATGTCGGCTGGCCGCACATGTCGCACAGCGGAGGTTCGGGGCGCCGCATTTCCGCCAGGCACTCGGGGCACAGGCAGCTCCGCCGGTCTTCGAGCAGGGCACAGCACACCGAGCAGGCGGGCGGCAGCAAGAGATCCAGCCATCCCCCGGCTGCGGCCGCGGCCAGCTCCCGCAGCGCGCGGGCCGCCCTCATGCATCCTCTCCCACGGGGTGTTCCACGGTGTCGGGCCACAGGTGATCGAGATCGTACAGCTCGCGCACCGGCTCCTGCAGGATGTGCACCACGGCGTCGCCGAAGTCGAGCAGCACCCACTGTCCCGCGTCCACGCCCTCGACGCCGAGGGGACGCCGCTTCTTCTCCCGCATGGACTCGATCAGGTGCTCGGCCAGGGCGCGGGCGTGGCGTTCGTTGCCGGCGCTGGCCAGCAGCACGAAGTCGGTGTACGAACAGTGCGCTCCGATGTCCAGCAGGCGCATGCGGCGGGCCTTCTTCTCCTCGAGCAGGTGGGCCAGCTCCCGCGCCAGTGAGAGCGAGCTGGCTGGGGATGGGGTAAGGTGCTTTTCGGGCTTGCGACGGGAAGAAGAATTGCGACGCATGCGGGTTCTCACGGGTTGGGGGTGGAGAGCGGCGCAGTCACGCCCGCGGGCGGACCCAGGGTCGAGGTGAAGCCCTTGCCGAAGTAGAAGTCCAGCACCCGGTTGTTGGTGACCTCGCGCTGGGGAATGGGTTTCACCTCGCCGGGTGCCGGGGGCGGGATGAGTGGCGGGTTGCCGAATCCGTCGGCCACGAACCGGGTAGAAACCTCCAGGGTGATGGCTCCGCCGTCGGGGGTCTCCGCCACCAGCGAACCCGTCAGCTCGGCCAAGAGCAGCGCGCCGGAATCGGTGTCCACCGCCACCGTGCCGCGAAGCTCGCGGGGCCGCAGTCGATCCCGAAAGCGCTCTGCCTCGGCGGGGGTCTCCTCCACCGGGTACACGTACTTCTTCACGCCGGGCGGGACCGCCGGTGGGGCCGGGGTGCCGGGCAGGCGAGGCTCGCCCGCGGCCAGCGCGACGGAGAACTTGGCCGCGTCCCGGCCGTGGTGACGGAACACCCCCTGCTTGGCGAAGCTCCACCGCCCCCGGAACAGTCGATAGATCGCGGCCACGGCGCCGAAGGCCTGCTCGCGGTACTTGTCGGGGTCGCCCAGCAGCGTGTCCCGCTCGTGGTAGGGGCCCCAGCGGTTCTTGAGAAAGAAACGCCCGCCCGAGAACACCGCCTCGAAGCCGTGCCCGGCGTCGTTCTCCACCTTGACGCGGAAGTCTCCGTTCTGGGCGGTGACGATGGTGTCCGTTTCGACGAGGGAGAGGCGCTCGTCACTGCCGGCCATCTGGTAGCGCACCTCGGCCTGGCAGCGGTGTGCCCCCAGACGCCGCGCCGCCTCGGCCTGGCTCATCAAAAAGATGCGGTCGGCGACGGTGGGGTTTTCGGGCAGTGAAAAGGCGTCCAGCGGCGCGAGCTTGGGGAGTTCCAGCGCGCCTCGTCCCTGGAAGTGCTCGAGGTGGCGCTCGCGCTTCTCGCCGCAGGCGGCGAAGAGCAAGCATAGCAGGAAGAATCCTGAGCGTCTCATGCGGCGATGAGAATGCCTCAGGACGCGCCCGGGGTCAACCGCGAACTGGATTTCTCCGACGGAGAGCGACGAGCAGGAAGACGGCCAGCGTCAGCCCGCCCGAGGACGAGGTTTGACAGCCGCCCCCGCTCTCGTCCACCGGGTCCACCCGCAGGGTGACCGGCACCGTGCGGCCCGGCGCGCCCGGCGCGGTGAAGAGCAGCAATCCCGAGTAGGAGCCCGCCGGTTGCGCGGACACCGACACCGACACCACTCCGTCCCCGCTCCCCGAGGCGGGCGCGGCCGAGAGCCAGTTGCCGGCGGCGAGCACGGTCCAGTCGAGCGCGCCACCCCCCGCGTTGCGGACCGCGAGCGCCTGCGGGTCGGGCGCGGCGGTGCCTTCGCGCATCGAAAAGTCGAGCCGCTCGGGCGAGAGCGAGAAGGCGGGAGGGGGTTCCACCACCTCGAAGGCTATCGGCACCGCCAGCGGCGAGTTCTTGGCGCCGGCGGCGGTGATCCACAGGGTGGCGACGTAGTTTCCGGGGTCGAGGCCCGTGGCGTCCGCCTGGACATCCAGCACCGCGGGTAGGGTGCCCTGCGCCGGTTCGAGGTGGAGCCAGGGTTGGTCGGAGGAGACGCTGAACGCCAGAGCTGCGGCGGTGGTGGCGCTGAGGTGCAGCAGCTGGACCGCGGTGGGGCCGAGCCCGGCTTGCTGCTGGAAAACAAGCGACGACGGTCGTGCCATGAGCACGTCGGGCTCGAGGCCCAACGCCATGTTGGCCAGGAAGGCCGCGTCGTCGATCTCGCCCACCGAGGAGGGCCAGAAGCCGACCATGGGGTAGGCGCCGCCCTGGTAGTCGAAGTACTCCAGCATGAAGCCGAAGGAGTCCCCCGGCGCCCGTTTCAGGTAGCTCTGCTGCATGTCGATGCGCGCCTCCACGATGCGCGAGCCGGCCTGCATGCCGAAGGCCGCCTGGACGCCCGGCGGGTTGTACTCGACCGGTCCCGTGGTGAAGCCGTTGCCGGCGTTGTAGGCGGTCTGGAAAGTGGTGGTCCCCTCGCCGTAGAAGCCGAACACCCCTTCGCTTCCGGGCGCGGCCGGCCAGCGATCGTCGTTGTCGTTGTCGAAGAGCAGGATGAGCGCATCGCTCGTCTCGGGGGTGGGATCGTCGAGCAAGCGCAGGCCCAGGTACAGGTAGCGGCCGTCGTGGACCATCTTGCCCACCGAGTAACCGGGGGCCACCAGCCCCACGTCCATGAAGGCCGCCTCCGGGTACTCGTCGTCGCCGATCGTTCCATCGAGCACCGGCGGTGCGGCCACGAAGGGGACGGCCCGGTCCGCCACCTCCAGCACGAAGAGCTGGACCGGCACCGTCTGGGGCGAGTTCTGGGCCGCAGGGCAGCGGATGCTCAGCGAGCCCGCGAAGTAGCCCGGCGCCATGCCCTGGATGTCCGCCTGCAAGGTGAGCTCGGCCGGGGCGGTCCCCGAAGCGGGGGTGACCTCCAGCCAGGGCTGATCGGCCGAGGCGGTGAAGGCGAGCTCGCCGCCACCGTCGTTGCGCACGTGGATGCGCTGCGGGTACGACTTCGCATCACCGGCCCGGGCCACCAGTTGCACCGGCCCGGCCGGGAGCCCGATGAGCGGGGTGTCGCTCTGCGAGGTGTGGATGGCGAGGGCCGGATCGCCGAACAGGGTGAGCGAGTAGAGCTGCCAGCGCACGTAGCGGTCGGCCGCGAAGGCGGCGGCTTCGATGCGCGAGCGGTTGTGGATCTCGCCGAGGCGGTGCAGGCCATGGCCGAACACCGCGTCCCAGAAGGTGCGCTGCAAGAGATCCCCCACGCCGAAGCGGGTGAACATCACCACCCCGAAGGCGCCGTGCGCGCCGAGGAGCAGGTGCTCGGCGAACGAGTCCTGCGGGCTCACCCGGTTCTCGGAGTAGACCGGGTCGAGGCGGTTGTCGAACGAGCCCGGGTAACAGCCGCCGCTGTAGTCGAAGAAGGCAAATTCGTTCTCCAGCCGCTGGTCCAAGACGTCGCAGTTGAGGCGCATGTTGTCGTTGGTCATGGAGTGGCCCACGTGGTTCAAGAGGTGGACGCCGCCGTTCAGCACCGCCAGGATCTCGTCTTGGGTCCACTCGTCGTGGCCGGTCATGGGCTCGCACAGGCGGTGGATCTCGAAGAAGGCGCTGTCTGCGAAGCCGCGGGTGGGGATGCCCTCCGCGGCCGAACCGTCGATCAACATGTCCAGCATCTCGCAGCCGAACGCCCCCGGGGCCAGGATCTCGCCCGCGAACCAGGCGCTCTTCAGGCCGTCGTCGCGGCGCGGCGCGTACTCAAGCGTCTTCTTCACGAAGTGGGCGATCTCGGCGCAGCTATCGGCCGGGGCGCGGCCCACGGCGATGTCCGGCAGCAGGTCCGGCTCGTCGTCCTCCTCGCCGAAGACGCGGTTGCGGTTCTTGTCGAAGTCGCCGTCCAGGGCCGCGTAGTACAGGTCGGAGACCAGATTGAGCTCCGGCCCGCCGTAGTCGATGTCGCCCCACAGGCCGCGGGCGGGGACGATGGGGGATTCGGTCTCGCCGCCCACCACCGCCAGATCGGCGTCCCCGGCCAGGAGCACGAAGTCGCTGCCGCGCTCGTGGTACTCGCGGGCGATGAAGGCGCGCAGCTTCTCGGCGTCGTCGCCTTCCGAGAAGGCGGCGCGCACCTCGTCCATGGTGACGAGGCGGGCCGGCAAGCCTTCCGCGGTGCGGGCCGCGGCGAGCGCCTGCAGGTTGTCGGGGCCGGGGCAGCTCTCCAGGCCGGCCCCGGTCACGATGAGGTAGCGCGTCTCGCCGTCCTTGGCCGGGGGGCGGACGGGGTACGCCGAGAGCGTCTTGGGGTTCTCCACGAGATCCGAAAGCCAGGCGAGATCGCGCTCCCGGCCACGGTAGGTCGGGGGAAGGTTCTTGCCCGGCGCGGTGGTGACGCGCAGCTCCACGCGAAAGATCTGGCGGAGCTCGCCGGATCGCGGCCGGTACTCGAGCGGCCGCAGCAGCACGGGGAGGATGGGCACGCCGCGCGAGAACTGGACGCTGGCGGGTTCGACCCGTGCGGTCGGGTGGGGCCGTTCGCCGAGGTACAGATCCAGGTCCGGCTGGGTGAACGGGCGCAGCCCGCGGTGGCTGGTGGGGTACTTTCGCTGCGCCGGGAAGATCACGTGGCTGCCCGGCAGGATGCCCTCGGAGAGGACGCGGGTCTCGACGGTAAGCAGCGCTTCGTTCGGCGGCAGGGCCACCATGATGGCCCGCGCGGGGAGCTCCGGCGCGCCGGGCCGGCCGGACGGCTCGTAGCCCGGAATGCGCGCGTGGGTGAAGCCCTGGGCGTCCTGCGCGAGATCCGCCGCCGGCACGTCGATGACAAGCTCGACCACTCCGGCCGAGACGGTCAGGGGAAGGAGCGCCAGCACACACGGGACGAAGAGCAGCTTGGGTTTCATCGTGCGCCTCCATGGAATGTTCATCACCTGGGCCACTGTCCTATCGACCGTGCCAGCCGGAAGAAATGGGAACACAATTTTTATCCGGCACAGGGCCAGTTCGCGGGCGGGGCCTGCCCGGGGGCGAGCGCGGAGTGGGCGGTCACCGAGATCAGGGTGATGTCGGTGCACACGCCGCCGGGTTGTTCCATGCGCTGATAGGTGTAGGTGAGGGAGCGGCCGTCGGGGGCGCACTCGAACACCCAGTCGGTGGGCACCTCGTCGGGCGGCACCTCCAGGCTCTCGGCGCCGCCGTCGTGCATGGGGGGAGTCTCCTGGCACATCTGGTACTGCAGGCTCGGCAGCGGGTAGAGGGTGACGAACAGCTCGACGTCCGGGGGGAGCCACTGTCCCCGGCCGGGCCCGGTCCAGTGGTAGATGTTCAGGCCGGGCTTCACCACGGAGATGTCGGAGAGATCCCCTTCGAACTCGTAGAGGGAGTAGGACTCCAGCGGGCCGAGGATGAAGTCGATAGGTTCCACCGTTCCCGGCGGCAGCAGGTCGAGGCGGTGATTGTGGTTGCGGTCGTCGTAGAACAGCAGACCCCCGATGGCCACCCGTAGATCGCGGCCGGCGAGCGCGGGGTCGAGGATCTCGGCCGGGTGGAGGACTTCCTGGGGTGGCAGGCGGGGGAAGCCGATGGCGAACCGGCCCGCCTGGCTCGGATCGATGCGGGCGTCCTGGGCCACGTTGGCCACCGAGCCGTAGCCCTGGAGGTCGAGGGTCTCGATCCACACCGCCGCGGCCCGCAGGCTCGAAGTGTCGATCTGCTCCGAGCCCAGGTAGATGCGGCCGCGGATGGTCCACAGCGCCGCGCCCTCGTGGCCGGGAGGGAACAGGGCCTCGCAGCCCAGGCCGAGCGCAAGCAGCAGTACCAGCATCGGCCGGATCGGCACAGGGATGGCGATGAAACCGCTCACGGGGAGAGGCTACACCAATGCCCGCTCGCGCGCCAGGCGCTCAGTAGCGATACAGGAGGTCCAGCGCGCCTCGTAACGAAGGAACGGCGTCGAGCGTCTCGCCCTCCGATGCGGCTCGCTCCGCTCCCAGCAGCGAGGAGCGCAGGCCGAGGCGCAGGGAAAGCCGGGAGGAGAGCGGCAGCCGGTACGAGAGGTCCAGGCAGCCGCCGAGAGCGAGCCCGAGCCGGGTGGTTCGATCCGGGACTTCGATGCCAGCCTTTCGCAGTCGCGCGGCGTCCCGGTTGAGACGCGCCTGGTGTACCAGCAGAGCCTCGAACCCGCCCGCCAGGTCCAGCCGGCCCGGCCCGGCGAAGAAGCGGAAGGCCAGCAGCGCGCTGGCCGAGAGCGACACTTCTTCGGTCTGGAATGGCTCATGCTCGTAGCGGGCCACGCCCAGGCCCACGTCGCCGGCGACGACCAGACCTCCGAAGGCTCGTTCCAGAGACAGGCGTGGCCCCTGGCGCGCCACCCACTCGCCGGCGAAGCGATCCATGCGCAGCTCGTAGCCCAACCCGAACGCCAGGGGGTGGAGATCGAGGCGCCCGCCCCGCCGCGCCACCACCTCGTAGGGCCGCTCGGCAAAGTCGCTGGCCGAAAGCCGGTGTCGGCCGCCGAACGGCAGCTCCACCTCGGCCACCGAGAAACGATCCCGGTCGCGCCGCTGCACCAGCAGCCGCCCCGGCGGCACCGCCAGCGAGAGCGGCTGCGCGGGCGAGGCTACCGCCTCCGCGACCAGCGCGCCGGAGGGCTGGACAAAGACCAGGTAGCGCGACTCGGGGCCGGCGGGCAGGATGAGCGAGGCCGAGGCCACGGCGGGCTCGGTGAGCACCAGTTCGCCGAAGCCCGAGAGTTCCAGGTCGAAGGCGGGCCGCTGGGGCGAACTCCCGCCACCGGCGGCGTGCCGCACGGTCTGGCGGAAGGCGAAGGTGTAGGCCTCGAGCAGCGTCACTCGGCCGTCGCCATCCAGATCGCCCGCGCCGCGCAAGCCCGAGAGCCAGTAGTGGGTGAACACCGCCCCGCCCAGGGCGTCCGACTCGTGCGCGGGCTCGCCCTGCTGGGTGGACTGGATCACCACCACCCCGGCGGCGCTGGTGGAGGGCAGTACCCCGATGTCGAAACTGGGCGCGGGGCGTACACCCCGCCGGGTCGCCGCGCGCTCGATCTGGCAGGCGTCGAGCACCACCAGCTTGATCCCCGCGGGGAGCAGGCGCAGCCGCTCCATGAGCCGCGCTCGCGCCAACGGTTCCTCGGCCAGGTGGAGGTTGTCCCGATCGCCATGGCCGGCGAAGTAGAAGATCACCGTGGCGGCACGGGCCGCCAGGATGTTCTGCCGCAGGCGCTCCTCGAGGTGGAGGATGGCCCGCTCCACGGCGGCACCGTCCGGGCCGCGCAGCAGGATCAGATCCTCGGGCCGCACCCTCCCCAGATCGAGCAGGATGCGGGCGAAGCGCTCGGCGTCCCGCTCGGCGAAGCGCAACGGATCCTCGTCGGGCTCGCCCAGGTTGTGGCCGATCACCAGCGCCAGCCGCCACTCGGCCCGGGCCGTGGGTGCCAGCAGGACAAGGCTCGCGGCCAGCAGCAGGCGAGCGCTCACGGTGCCTCCGGATCC
Organism: Myxococcales bacterium; assembly: GCA_012798435.1. Taxonomy (GTDB): domain Bacteria; phylum Myxococcota; class B64-G9; order B64-G9; family B64-G9; genus JAAZNF01. The sequence continues at coordinate 39,549 of JAAZNF010000092.1, forward strand.
AGCAGGAGCTGGTGCGCCACGCCTTCCAGGGTGCGGCCTTGCCGCACCGCGAACTCCGCCTCGACGAGCAAGCTGTCGATGGCGAAGGGCGCCGGGCGGATCACCAGCAGTAGCCGCGCCGGCGCGCCGCCTTCCAGCGCCGCCGAACCCGGCAGGAAGGACGTGCCCGCGATCTCGAATGGGGGCGCGGCGCGGGATGCCGGTAGCACCGGCAGGGCCCGGGCGCTCTCCAGTGCCACCAGGGCGGCGTAGGCGCGCTGTCCCGGAGGCAGCGCGATCTCGTAGCGCAGCCGATCGCCCGGCCGGGGACGATGGTCGCCGAGGAGCGCGCGCTGTCCTTCTCGTTCCAGATACACCCGGACCACCGCTGCGGCGCCGCGCCAGCGCTCGCCCTCCGCGGCCGGGCGCCACAGCAGCACCGCGATCAGCAGCAGGGCGGCGGTGGCGGAGGCGGCCAGCAAGAACGGCCAGCGGGGCCGGGGCGCTGCGCCTGACGCGGCACGGGCCAACACGCTGGCGGCGAAGGTCGCCGGCGGCGAGCGCGCCTCGAGCGCCTCCTGTTCTCCTCGGCACGCCTCGACATACTCCTCGCAGGCGCGGCAGGATGCCAGGTGGTCTGCGATGCGCTTCCACTCTTCGCCCGACGCTTCCTGCGCCAGCCAGCGCTCCAGATCCCGGCGTGGCGGGTGCCCGGTGCGGCCATCGAAATCGGAAAGCAAGACATGCATCGCGTCCATTCCCTTCGTCTGGTTAGACCGAGATGGCATGGGTATTTGGGAACTCGGTCAAGTCCTGGCACCGGATTTCCACCGGACGGCCCGTTCAGCGAGCGCCCGGAGTTTCTTTCCCACCGTGCGCCGCGACCAGCCGAGCTCCACGGCGATCCGCTCCTGCGGCAAGCCGTCCAGGTAGTGCAGCAGAGCCAGGCGTTTCAACTTGTCGGGCAGCCGATGGAAGAACCGCCCCAGCACCTCGCGCGCCTCCGAGCCGAGAGCCTCGTCGATGGGCGTCGGTTCTCGCGCCAGCGCCGCCTCGTCCACCGGCTCCTCGCGCCGCCGCCGGCGTAGCCGGTCGAAACAGCAGCGCTCGGCGGTGCGGTAGAGCCAGGACAGCGGCACCCGCTCGCCCTCCAGGCTGGCGCCGTACCTGAGCAGGCGCATGAACACCTCTTGCAGGGCGTCCTCGGCCTCGGCGGGATCGCGCAGGAGAAGCCGGCAGCGGCGCAGCACCAGCGCGCCACAGCGCCGGTACAGTTCGGCGATCGCCGCTTCGTCCAGGGGCGGGCGCGGTGGCTTGATGGGAAATGCCAACCCGGGCACCATGTTCGGCCGGGACGTTAGCCGACAGGCTATGGAGACGCAAGCGCCCGTGGGGTCAGTGGCATCCACACGCGAGATCTGCTAGCGTCATTCCGGCCGCTATGATCATCGGGAGGCTCCGCATGCGGGCGTGGACGTTGACTTTGCTGCTCGTCGTGACAGGTTGCGGCGCCGGTGCGCCCCTGAGCTCCGACGACGTGGTGTCGCTGCGCATCCTGCCGGCCGAGATCGACCTGTACCTGCTCCTCGAAGCGCAGCTCACCTTCGAATCGCGCACCCTGGACGGGCAGGTGAAGGACGTGGTCGCGAGCCCGGACCTCGATATTTTGGCCACTGACCCCGAGGTCGTCCGGCTCGCCGGGCCGGGGCGGATCCAGGGCGCCGCGGCCGGGCGCACGCGGCTGGTGGCGTACTTCGGTGGCCGCCAGGCCGTCGGCGAGGTGCGGGTGGCGGACGGCGTTCTGGAGGGCATCATCGCCGAGCCCGCCCGGTTGGAGCTCGAAGTCGGACAGCACCGCACGGTGGGCCTGCGGGGCAGGGTGAGCGACGGAAGCCTGCTGGACATATCCTCGGGTGCGGTGGGCACCCGGTACCGACTGGACAACCCCGGGGTGGCGGCGGTGACCACGGATGGATGGATCTTTGGCCTGGGCGAGGGCATGGCCACCCTGGTGGCCGAGCATTCCGTCTTTCGCCTGGAGATCCCGGTCCAGGTCGTCGGCCCCGGGCCGCACCTGGTGAGCCTGGAGGTGTCTCCCCCGTCGCTGGCGCTGCGGGTGGCCGAGGAGGTCCAACTCGTGGTGAGCGGGCTGTACGACGATGGCAGCCGGCGCGACGTCAGCGGCGATCCGGCCACCACGTTCATGAGCTCCGACACCGCGGTGGTCGAGGCCGCCGCCACCGGCCGGGTGCGGGCCCGCGGCAAGGGAAGTGCCGTGGTCACGGTGGGCCACGGCCTGCTGCTGGTGCGCGTGCCGGCGTCGGTCAGCGAGTAAAGCGCGCGCGCAGGCGCAGGCGCAGGCCGAGCAACGCAAGACACCAGAGGACGGGGTCGAGGCCCGCGGGAAGCGCGCCGCAGCCGCAGCCCGAGCCGCCGCAGTCCTCGTCGGTCTCGCCGTCGCAGTCGTCGTCGAGGCTGTTTGAGCAGGTTTCGGTCCCACTGGCGGTGCAGGCGTATTCGCAACCGGTGGCGGGATCGCCGTCGAGGTCCACGTGTCCCGCCTCGCAGGCGGTGAGCTGGCACTGGCCGTCCCGGCACGCCTCACCGGCGAAGGGGAGTTCGCAGCCCACCCCACAGCCGCCGCAGTTCAAGAGGTCGCTCTGGGTGTCGATGCAGGCACGCGAGCAGTCGGTCCGCCCGCCGCCGCAGGAGGAGACGCACTGGCCCAGGTCGCACACCTGGCGCGGGTTGGCCTCGCGGCAGGCCCAGCCGCACTCGCCGCAGTTCTGCGGATCGGTTTGAAGCTCGAACCCCTCGTCGGTGCTGCCGTCGCAGTCGTCGTCGGTGTTGTTGCACAGCTCCTCGGCGCCCGGGTGCACCGAGGCGATGGTGTCGTCGCAGTCCGCGCCGTCCGGGCAGTGCAGGCCGTAGCCGTCGCGGTCGCGGTCCACGCAGCCACAGTCCGGATCGGTCAGGTCGGTCTTGCCGTCGCAGTTGTCGTCCTTTCCGTTCTCGCAGTCCTCGTTGGCGTCGGGGCGTACCAGCGGGTCGGCGTCGTCGCAGTCGGTGCCGCCGCAGCTCGCGTCACGCGCCCCGTCGCTGTCTCCGTCGGGGCAGGCGACGCAGCTCCCCACGCAGCAGCGCGCGCTGTCACTGGCGGGGACCCAGGTGCCCTGGCAGTCATCCAGCGCCTGGCAGGAGGTGCCGCCCTGGGCGGCGCAGGCCGGCGCCGGCGACACCGTAGCGGCGAAGGAGGGCGGGCTCCACGGGCTGGGCGCGTTGGCCTGGTCCTGGACCTTGGCCCGCATGTACCACACCCCCGGCGAGAGCTCGAAGGCCGCCGGCACGATCCAGCTTCCCTCGGCGGAGAACTGCCAGCTCGAGTCGATCAACTCCGGCGAGTCGAACGTCGGTGTGCGGTCCACCTGGACGTGGTAGGCCTTCTGCACCGCGCCCGGATCGCGATCGGTGTACTGGAAGCGCCAGGCCGGGGTGAGGTCGGACACCGCGGCCCGCGGCTGGTAGGCCCAGGGAGGATCGCCGGCGCCCGCCTCCAGGGCGCCCCGGTCGGCGCGCGCGCCGCCGCCGCTGGGTACGGCCACGTCCTCCGGGCCGGTGTCGATGGCCGGGCTGCCCGGGCCGGGGGTGTAGTCGCCCGCGGTCGGATCGGCGAAGCGGGGATCGGCGCTGACGTCGCCGAGGCCGGGGTCGATGCCCTCGCGATCGGCCTGGTTTTCGAAGAACAGGTTGTTGTCGATGGTGCTGTCGGGGAAGTACGACAGCGCCTCGAGCCCCACCACGTTCTGCGCCAGGATGTTCCCCTCCACCCGGCAGCCGGCCAGGGTGTGCAGCTCGATGCCGAAGGCGAACCCGATCGCGGTGTTCTGCAAGGCGCGGGTGTCCTGGGCCCCGTCGAGGCGGATGGCCTGCAGCGAGCCGCGCAGCAAGAGGTTGCGCTCGACCGAAACGCCGCGGGCGCCGTCCACCAGCACGGCACCCTGGTTAGCCGGGTTGTCCTCGAAGCGGTTGTGCTCGATGCGCGCCCCCTGGCCGGCGGGATGGGGGCCGACGTGGATCACGTTGACGGTGTAGCCGCGAAAGAAGTTGTAGGCGATCCAACTGTCGTTGGCCCGCTCGTCGATGGCGCGCTCGGCCGTTCCCAGGAAGCGGTTCTCCACCACCCGCGTGTCGCGGCTGCCGATGACCAGCAGGTCGATGGAGTCGGGCATGCCGGCGCCGTTGTCGGCGAAGGCGCAGCGGCGCACCACCACGTCAGAACCCTGGGAGACGGCCATGCCGTAGCCGTCCCAGTTCTGGATGCGAAATCCGTCTACCACCACCGCCGGATCGCCGACCAGGCTCACCCCGGCGGCGTAGGTCAGTGATCCCTCCTTGACCGGGACGAGGTTGGTGCCGTCGATGACGACCGACTCGCCGTCCGGTGGTTCGGCCCGCAGGGTGAGCGGCCGGGCCCGGCTGGGCGAGGGGTTGAGAGCGGGCACGATCACCTGCTCGCGGTACACCCCGGCGGCCACCACCACGCTGTCGCCGGCATGGGCCAGCTCCAGGGCGCGGCCGATGGACTGGACGGGATGGGCCTGGCTGCCGTCGTTGGCGTCGTCGCCCGTGGTCGCGTCCACGAACAGCTCGCGGCCGCCCGAGCCGCCGGCCAGCGGGCGGAAGGCCCCGTCCGGCCCGTTCTCCCAGGCGGGTTGCGGGTCCAGCGGTCGCGGGAAGCCCGGATCGGCACGGCCGACGCCCGGCGCCAGGCCGATGGAAAGCACCGCGGCGATGATCCCGAGTGGCCACGATCTCGACATGCCAGCCTCCTGTGTCTCGCAGGGAAACTACGTCGAACGAACATGGGTTCCCGGAGAGGGTCATTTCCTTCCCGAGGGGAGGGTCAGGTGTCGATGCGGCACTCGACGCCGGGGATGACGCCCCGGTTGTTGTGCTCGCGGCACTCGTTGTGCTCACCGGCCGGTTGCGCCCCGCCCCCGGCGTCGTCGGCCACCACGTGGATGTCCAGCGGCGTGTCGATGGGTGGGTCGCGCCACCAGAACTCCACCACCTCGCCCTCGCCGGGCATGAGGTTGAGGGTGGTGCGCACGGTGCCGAGCAAGGTCCCGCCGGCGCGTGGGTCGCCCCGGTAGAAGCTCACCGGCACGCCGGCGCGCACCGACTGGGTGCCGCGGTTGACGATGAAGGCGAACAGGCGCAAGCCGTCGACCCGGCAGTTGCCCGCGGGCAGGTAGCCCAGGCCTCGGGCGGCGAGGTCCGGCGCGTCGAACAACCCTTCGCCCTGGGCGTTTTGGCGGAAGTTGTTGAGCCAGGAGATCTTCCAGTTCTGCGGCGCGACCGCCGGGATGGCGCCGCTCTCCTGCACGTTGGTGACGGAGTAGGCGTGCTGGTTCCAGATGCGGCGGGTGTTCACCCAGTTGTCCTGGGCGTCGCCGAACACTCGCACCCCCTTGAACTTCTGCGGCGCGTCCGCCATGAGGTCGTTCTGGGCGATCACGATCTCCGCCTTGTGATCGCCGTCCACGTCGGCGATGACCGGGTACTCGCAGGCGGTGAGCGAGCTGTGGGGCTGCTGGTACAGCACCGCCCCGTCGGAGCCGCGCAGCACGCGCAGGAAGAGCTCGTCGGCGTACACCACCTCGGCCCGGTGATCGCCCTCGAAGTCGAACACCGCCGAGCCGGTGATGTTGGAACTACCGTCGCGGCTCTGGATGTGCCACAGCACGCTGCCCATGCTGTCCAGCACGATGTAGATGTTGGAGCCCGCCACCCCGATCTCGGGTTTGCCGTCGCCGTCGAAGTCGGCGATGGTGGGAGGGCCGAGCAGGCCGCAGTCCGGCGCGCAGCCGCACTCGCGCGCGAGGTCCGAGCCGGGCTTCAGCCAGATGATGTTGGTGCGCTCCGGGTGGGCCGGGTCGGGGGTGAAGTTGGCGCTCTGCAGCCGCACCGAGCCCCGCGCCACCACCACCACCTCCGGCCGGCCGTCGCCGGTGAAGTCGGCCAGGCCCACGAAGCCGTCTCCCAGACCGGTGTCGTAGCGCACCGTGCCATCGAAGGCGTAGAGCGTGTCCCCGGTGACGATCTCCATCTTGCCGTCGTCGTCCACGTCGGCCGGTACCGCGAAGGGCGCGCTGGCGTGGGTGCGGTAGTTGTCGCCGGCGGAGCCGTCGCGGTGCCAGCGCAGGTTGCCGTCGGCGTCGACGACGTTCGCGCCGATGACGATCTCCGGCGGGCCCTCCCCGTCCACGTTGGCGATGGCCGGCCCGCCCCAGCTGGTGACGAGCAGGTCGGTCTGGGTCTGCCACTTGAAGGTCCCGTCGCCTTCGAAGCAGATGAGGTCCCGCCCGCCGCTCTTGGCGGTCACGATCTCCGGCCGGCCGTCGCCATCCAGGTCGCCGGCGGCGATGTTGCTCACCGGGTGGGTGGCGTAGTCGGGGTGGGTGATGCTGTATAGCGGTTGTCCGCTGTCGCCGGCGACCGCACGCAGCACGCCGTCACGGGTGTAGCCGGAATCCGCGCGGAAGGAGTTGAAGATCACCGCTGGCACCACGAAGTCCGCCGCGCCGGCCCGCCCGGTGAGGTCGATCACCACGGGGGTCATCATGACCTCATCCCACTCCGGCGCGTCCAGTGGCTTCTCCCACACCCACTCCTCGCGGGGGGTGAAGGCACCTACGGGCGGGATGTACTCGCATACGTTGTCGTCCGCGGGCCGGGCACCCGCCGGCACGCAGCCTTGCAGCTCGGGAACGCAGAAGCGATCGTCGACGCACTCGTCGAACGCGCCGGTCTGGCAGTCGGGATCGGGCTCCACGATCACGCAGTAGCCGTTCCAGCACACCTCCCGACCCACGCAGTCATCGGGTCCGTTGCAGCGGGGCAGGGGGCCGGTGTCCCAGCCGGATCCGCCGTCACCGCCGCCCCCGTCGCCGCCGTCCGGACCGCCGCCGTCCGGCCAGGTACAGTGGCCACGGAAGCAGATCATCCCATCGGGGCAGTCGGCGGTGATGCCGCAGGGCGGCCCGAGCGCGTCCTCGCAGTCGCAGGCCCACAAGGCGCAGGCCGCGGCGAAGGCGAGGGGCCATAAGAGGGCGGGCCGGTGAAGCCGGCTCCCCTCCGCGCCCTTCCGCGACACCCCCCCCCGCGCTGGCTGGCAGCGCCCCGCGGTCGATTGCGCCAGAGAAAGCTCGTCCATGAAACGGGAGCTTCGCGTGGACATGCGATATGGACCTCCGGGATCGGCCGATTCACCCCAGGTACTTGGCGAACTGGCGCAGCAGGTCACGGATCAGGTCGGCCACGTTCACGCGGTTGCGTCGGGCGATCTCGTGCAGGCGCAGGTAGAGCTCGCGATCCATCTCCACCTCCACCGACAGGTGGCACTCCTGCTGCACCTCCACCTCGGCCTGCAACCGATCGGTTCCCTGGCGCACCGCTTGCTGCACCTTGCGGCTGCCGGTCCCCTTGCGCCGGAGCAGCGGATCGGGTTCGGGCTCCTCGAGCGGAGCGGCCGGCGACTCCGGCGCGGGGTCGGCGGGCTCCTCCTCGGCCGTGGGCGCGGGCGGAAGATCTGTCGAGGCCGAGCCGGCCCGGCTCTCCTTGGCCAGCTCCTCGGCGAAGAGTTGGCGGATGAAGTTGGAGAGGTGGATGGCCGAAGGGTTGAACTCGTGGTGGGACAGGAACTGCTCGATGTCGTACTGCATGTCCCAGGCGCTCTGGTAGCGCTCCTCGCGGTTGCGGCTCAGCGCGCGGTTGAGGATGGCCTCCACCGGCGCCGGCAGGCCCTCGCAGAAGTAGCTGGGCGGGTAGATGCGGCCCTCGACCACCGCCCGGATGATGTCCGCGTCGGCACCGCCCGAGAACAACTTGTGGCCCGTGACCCACTCGTACAGCACCACCCCCAGGCTGAAGATGTCCGAGCGGTGGTCCAGGCTGCGCCCGGTGATCTGCTCCGGGCTCATATAGGAGAGCTTGCCCTTGATCTCGCCGGTGCGGGTCTCGCTGAGCAGGTTCTCGGCCCGGGCGATGCCGAAGTCCAGGATCTTCACCTCCCCGTCGAAGGACACCATGATGTTCTCGGGGGTCACGTCGCGGTGCACGATGTTCAGCGGGTGGCCCTCGTCGTCGCTCAAGCGGTGGGCGTAGTACAGGCCCTCGCAGGCCGAGGCGGCGATGCGCAGCGAGTACTCCAGCGGGAAGGGGATCTTGCGCGATTCCGAGCGGGCCAGCACCGAGCGCATGTCCCGGCCGTGCACGTACTCCATCGACAAGAAGTAGCACTTGCCGATGCGGCCCAGGTCGTAGATCTGCACGATGTTGGAGTGGTTGAGCTGGGCCACCAGCCGCGCCTCGTTGAGGAACATCTTGACGAATTCCTCGTTGTCCGAAAGGTGCGGCCGGATGCGCTTGATGACGATCTTCTTGCTGAAGCCCTGCATGCCCTCCTGGCGGGCCAGGAAGATCTCGGCCATCCCGCCCACCGCCAGCCGGGAGAGCAGGGTGTACTTGCCAAAGCGCTGGGCTCTCTGACCTTCCGCGCTCATGCGTCCTTCATCCCGGTCGAACGGCGGTCCACAGGGCGAAGATCAGCCAGGCGGCGCCGAAGAAGGCGGTCCCGGCCCAGAGCTCCGGGATCTCCAGGGTCTCGGCGGCGATGGCGCTGGCCGCGCCGAGCGCCCCATGGATGAGCAGCAACACCACCACCTTGTCCCACTTTCCCACCGGGTGCTCGCCGGCCAGGATCTTGCCGCTGTGGGCGTCGAACAGGATGCGGTAGTTCTTGCCGCGATAACGGTAGGGGAGTTCCCAGACGGGGAGGAACACGAGGTCGCTGCCTTGGAGATCCACGCGCACGTGCACGCTGGTGACCCGGTCGGCCTTGCGCTTGCACTCCTTGCGGAAGAACTCCACGATCTGCTCGTGGGCGTGAAGCTCGGCCTGGGCCCGGGGCACCTGGCCGCTCAGGATGGTGAATCCGGGGACCTGGTCCAGATCGAAGTCCTGCCGGCCCTGGCCGACGTCCACGCCCTCGCCGTGGCCCATGAGATCCACGCCGGGGCTGGGGAGGTTGCCCAGCCCACGCCCGGCGACGAAACCGCCCCAGTCGGGGACCAGGCTGGCCCCCCCCGGCGAGATGGCCGGGAGCCCGAACACCTGCTTGGTGGGGCCGGCGGCGCTCACCGGCCAGCAGCTGGTGTGGTTCTCGCGGCCTTCGACCCGTTGCCACACCCCGCCGCCGCGGCCGGTGGACTGGCGGTTCTGGCCGATCCAGTGCACCTCGGCCTCCATCCATATTCCCCACAGCGGCACCACGAACCCCCGCGCCTGGCCGATCTCCGCCTTGCGATCGAGATCGGCGGCCTTGAAGAACCCTCGCGCCATCCACTCCCGGGCGGCGTCGGCGAGCTTCTCCCTGGGAAGGCGCACCGGAAGCAGGGTGCGCTTGACCGTGAGCGGGCTCAGCGCCGGGCCCTCGTCCCGGTTCAGGATGTAGCTCGAGCCGCAGTAGGCGCAGGTGACCAGATGATCGTCCCGCCGCAGCGTGATCGGCGCGGCGCAGCTCTGGCACTTGACCAGCCGGCCGGGCCGGCCCGTCGCGGAAGGCTCCTGGCTCTTTACGGGCTCCATGGATCCAGCTTAGGGCTCCCAGGCGCGAGGGATCAAGTTTCCATGGCCTGCTTTGCCTGAATTTCCACCTGCTTGCATTCGTCGGCGAGACAGGTTAGGGTTCCAGGCAGATTGGCCATCTGCCCATATCAGAGGAGAAAGCCATGAGAAAGACACTGTGGGTCGTGGGAGTTCTGGCTCTGGCGGTCGCGGTGATAAGCGCGGGTTGCGGCGGTGCCCGCCAGGTCGAGAGCTGCGACGAGTGCCGCGAGGGGGCCTCGTACCTGGGGACCGAGTTCTGCGTGTACGGGCAGGGGTTCAGCGGCGGCTATCACCTCTACTGCGCCAAGGGCTGTTACTCCGACGCGGATTGTCTGGCCGACTACTGGTGCATGCCCATGGTGGACCAGGGCACGCCCTACAGCCACGATTACATGCAGTGGGTGTGCATGCCGCGCTCCTATTACAACGAGGGGCGCACCTACTACGTGTCCAGCTGCGTGGGCGATCCCTGTCCGGTCAGCATGACCTGCATCGACTCCTCGACCGGCGAGCACTTCTGTTCGGATTCGTGTATCGCCAACAGCGACTGCGTCAGCGGTTGCTGCTACTCCGATGGCATGGGCGGCAAGTGGTGCGTGCCCTGGACCGGGTATTGCAGCGTGCCCTGATGGTTCTTTAGGGTCTGCGACGGGCCACGCAATCCGGCCCGGTTTGCGCCATGGCACGCCGGGCACCGGTGTGGGAAGGTGAGCGTGGCGCGCTCTACCGCGAGCGTATAGCGGTCAAGTGGCGGCGAGGATTTATTTCTTGACAGGTCGGGAACAACCTGTCACATTGCGTATGGCAAGGAGGTAGTGGCGAGGTTGTCGTCTCGGGTAGACCTTCCTCGGGGGCGGGTCAACCAAAATTGAAAGGCCGGCAGGAACCGGCGAGACAGCCCTGAAGGCCGGAGGCGGGATGTTCCGCCGCCGGGCAGAAGGGCCGCAGCAAGGAGAAGAAGAATGGCAACCGGTAGGGTGAAGTGGTTCAACGATGCGAAGGGCTATGGGTTCATCGAGCAGGAGAACGGCGAAGACGTATTCGTCCACTTCTCTTCGATCCAGTCCGAGGGCTTCAAGTCCCTCAAGGAAGGTGACACGGTGCAGTTCGAGGTCGCCGAGGGCCCCAAGGGCCTCCAGGCTCGGAACGTGGTGAAGGTCTGAACGCGAACAGCGCAGACTCGACCGGGCCGGGAAACCGGCCCGGTTTTTTTTTACCCGGAGAGCCGTTTCGGTAGCCACACCCTAAAGCGCGCCCCGCCCTCGGGGGGATTGTCGGCCTGGATCCGGCCGTCGTGCTCGCGCACGATCTTGTGGACCAGCGAGAGTCCCAGGCCGGTGCCGCCCTCCTTGCCCATGGTCACGAAGGATTCGAACAGCCGGTCCCGGATGGCCTCGGGGATGCCGGGCCCGGTGTCGGCGAAGGTGAGCCGGACCTCCTCGCCCTCCTCGTCCACCTGGATGGTGAAGCGCCCGCCGCCCGGCATGGCCTCGCGGGCGTTGCGGGCCAGGTTGATGACCAGGCGCCGCAGCTTGCCTTCGTCGGCGCGGATGGCGCCGCCGTAGCGATCCTGGATGTCCAGCACGACGCCGGAGATGGCCAGCTCGCGCGAGAGCACCTCCTTGAGATCGGCGAACAGCCGGTGCAGGTACACCTTCTGGAGCAAGAGGTGGCTCTCGCCGCGGGCGAACGACAGCACCTCCTGGACCATGCGGTTCAGAAAGTCGAACTGCGACAGCACGCGCTCGCTCTGCTGGCGGCGGGTCTGGGCGTCCTCCTCCTCGGCCATGAGCTGGACGTAGCCCGAGATGATGGTGAGCGGTGTGCGCAGGTCGTGGATCACGCCCGACAGCGCCTGGCCGATGCCGGCCAGCCGGGTGGCCTTCTCCAGCTCCTCGCGGTGGCGCCCGATCTGGATGGCCGAGGCGGCCTGGCCGGCGATCACCGTGCACAGCTTCTCGTCATGCTCGGTGAAGTCGCCGTCCCGCCGGTTGAGGAACTCGATGGCCCCGATGGTCTGGCCCGCCTGCTGGAGCGGGACCGCCATCAGGTTGCGCACCGAGAAATGCAAGCGGTCCGACAGCGCCTTGAGGTGGCGCGGATCCTCGTCCGGCCGGTTGACCCGGGCCGCCTGCCCGTGATCGGCCACCCAGCCGGCCACGCCGGCGCCGCGGGGCAGGTGCAGCCGGCGCACCAGCTCCTCCGCGCCGCCCGCCACCGAGGCGAAGATGAGTTCGTTCTGCTCCGGACCCGAAAACAACAGGATCGAGCCGGCCTCGCAGTTCAGGAGCTCGTCCGCCTGGCGCAGCAGGCGCGCCAGCATCTCGGACAGCGAGTCGGCGGAGGCGATCTCCATCTCCAGCCGGTACAGCACGTCCAGCTCCTCCACCCGGCGGGCCAGCGCCTCCTGGGCTTCCACCAGCTCCAGCTGCCGCGCAAGCAGCCGGATCACCAGCGAGGCGTTCTCGACCGCGATGGCCACCTGGGAGGAGACGGCCTCCAGCAGCCGCTCGTCTTCCAGGGTGAAGTGGCCGGAGGTGCGGTTGAGCACCTGGATCACCCCCAGCACGTTGCCCTTGCCGCCACGCATGGGGACGGAGAGGAGGCTACGGGTGCGATAGCCGGTCTTTCGGTCCACCTCCGGGTCGAAGCGCTCGTCCTGGTAGGCGTCCTTGAGGTTGATGGTCTTGCCGTGCCGCGCGGTCCAGCCGGCGATGCCCTGTCCCAACGGCAGGCGGATCTCGCGGACGTCGGCCCCCAGCGCCACCTTGGACCAGATCTCCTGGCGCGCCTCGTCCACCAGAAAGATGGTGGCCCGCTCGGCCTCGGTGAGGCGGGTGACCAGCGCGGCCACCCGCCGCAGCAGCTCGTCGAGATCGTGCACCGCGGTCAAGGAACGCCCGACCTCGACCATGGCCTGCGTTCGCGCCTCGGCGCGCGCGAGCTGCTGGTCCCCGTCTCTTTTGGCGGTTGTCCGTTTCGGCATGAATCGCCTCTCGGCTCAGTGCGCCTCGTCCCAGTTCTTTCCCCAGGCGATGTCCACCGTCAAGGGGACCATGAGGCGCGCCGCGCCTTCCATCTTCTCGCGCACCAGCGCCTGGAGCACGCCGAGCTCTTCCTCGGGCGCCTCGAACAACAGCTCGTCGTGGACCTGCAGCACCATGCGCGAGCGCAGCGAGCGCGCCGTGAGCTCGCGGTGGATGTCGATCATGGCCCGCTTGATGACGTCGGCGGCGGTGCCCTGGACCGGGGTGTTCTGGGCCATGCGCTCGGCGTTGGCGCGCACGCCGGGGTTGGGGCTGTCGATGTCGGGGAGCCGGCGCCGCCGCCCGAACAGGGTGGACACCGCCTTGTCGCGCCGCGCCGCCTCGTGCATGGCCGCGACCCACTCCCACACCCGCGGGTACGAGGCGTGGTGCTGGTCGATGATCTGCTGGGCCCGCGCCCGCGGCACGCCGAGCTGGCGCGCCAGGTTGAAGGCCCCCTGGCCGTAGACGATGCCGAAGTTCACCGCCTTGGCCTGGCGCCGCTGCTCGGAGGTCACCGCGTCGATGGCGGCGCCGAAGATGGCGGAGGCGGTGCGGGCGTGGATGTCCTCGCCGCGCCGGAAGGCGTCGCAGAAGGCCTCATCCTGCGACAGATGGGCCAGGATGCGCAGCTCCACCTGGTTGTAGTCGGCCGACAGCAGCGCGCAGCCGGGCGCGGCCACGAAGGCCGAGCGGATGCGCCGCCCCAACTCGGTGCGCACCGGGATGTTCTGCAAGTTGGGGTCGGAGGAGGACAGCCGGCCAGTGGCGGTCACCGCCTGGTTGAAGCTGGTGTGCAGGCGGCCGCTCTCGGGGTCGAGCATCTGCGGCAGCACGTCCACGTAGGTCGATTGGAGCTTGGCCAGCTGGCGGTGGTTCAGGATCTCGGCCGGGAGTTCGTGCGTGGCGGCCAGCCCCTCCAGCACCTCGGAGTCGGTGGAGGCCCCGCTCTTGCCCTTGCGCCCCGGCGAGAGCTTCAGCTCCTCGAACAGGATCTTGCGAAGCTGGACGGGCGAATTGAGGTTGAACTCGTGCCCGGCCAGCGCGTACGCGCGCTCGGCGATGCGCTGCAATTCGCGCGCGAGCTCCTTGCCCATCTCGTGGAGGCGCTCGGTGTCGATGCGCACCCCGGCCAGCTCCATGTCGCGGAGCACCGGCACCAGCGGCAGCTCCAGCTCGCGCAGCAGCGGCTCCAGCCCTTCGGTGCGCACCCGCGGCAGCAAGAGGTTCCACAGGCGCAGGGCGAAGTCGGCGTCCTCTCCCGAGTAGGCGGCGGCGCGCTCGACGGGGACCTCGGCGAAGGGGATCTGGTTTTTACCCTTGCCGGTCACGTCCTCGTAGGTGAGCGGCGTCAGGCCGAGGAACTCGCGGGTCAGGCTGTCCAGGGAATGGCTGTTGCGGCCCGGATCGAGCACGTACGAGGCCAGCATGACGTCGCCGCCCACCGGCTCCAGCCGGAGGCCGTGCCGGTGGAGCAGCACGATGGCGTCGTACTTGAGGTTCTGGCCCAGGATGGCGACGCGGCCGCCCTCGAACAGGCGGCGCAGGCCCGCCACCACGACCTCGGCCGCGAGCTGCCGCGGCGCGTCCGGCCCGCGGTGGGCCACCGGGACGTAGCAGGCGTCGCCCTCGGCGCAGCTCAGGCTCACGCCCACCAGTTCGGCACGCACGGCCGAAAGCGAGGTGGTCTCGAGATCGAGCGCGCACACACCGGCCTTCTCGATGCGAGAGAGCTCGCGATCGAAATCCTCCCGCGACAGGATGATTCGGTAGCGGCCGGTCTCCGCGCGCGGCCGCTCCAGAAACAGCGAGCGGGCCAGCTCGGACATCTCGAACTCGGCCAGGAAGGCCCGCAGGGCCTCCGGCTCCGGCGGGCGCACCGAAAGGTCGGAGAGCGAGAGCGGCAACGGCACGGCGCGGTTCAGGGTGACCAGGCGCAGCGACAGGCGCGCCGCCTCCGCCTCGCTCATCAACCGCTCGCGCAGCTTGCCGGGCTTCATGCTCGGGGCGGCGGCGAGCACCTCCTCCAGGGAGCCGTGCTCCGCGAGCAGCCGCGCGGCGGTCTTCTCGCCCACGCCAGAGACGCCCGGCACGTTGTCGGAGCTGTCGCCCATGAGGGCCAGCAGATCGGCGATACGCTCGGGCGGCACGCCCATCTTCTCCTGCACCGCCTGCGGGTCGTAGCGGGCGCCCTTCATGGGGTCCAGCATGGTGACGCCCGGTCCGACGAGCTGCATCAGGTCCTTGTCGCCGGAGACGATGACCACGGGATGTCCGGCCTGGCGCGCCGCCTCGGCCAGCGTGGCGATGACGTCATCGCCCTCGACGCCGGGGACCTCCACCAGGGGCAGGTTGAGTGCGCGCACCGCCCGGCGCACGATGGGGAACTGCGCGCGCAGGTCGTCGGGCGGCGGCGGACGGTGGGCCTTGTAGTCCGCGAACATCTCGTGACGGAAGGTCCGGCCGCCGGCGTCGAAGACCGCGGCCAGAAGCTCGGGCCGCTCGTCTTCCAATAGTCGCAGTAGCATGCGGGCGGTGCCGAACACGGCGTTGGTCGGCACCCCCTGGCTGGTGGAGAGCTTCTGGATGGCGTGGTAGGCGCGGAAGATATAGGCGCTCCCGTCCACCAGGTACACGGCCGGCTTTCCCTTTTCGGACATGCCGGCACGGTATCCGCCGCCACCCGAGGTGTCAACCCGCGGGTGAGTCAATGAACGGCAGGCATGGCGTCGCCGGCGTTCAGTGGCCCGAAATGCTGGCGCAGTTCCCACAGGCGCACATACATGGCCTTGGCCTCGGCCTCGCGCGGTCCCCGGTAGCTTCCGAGCCGGGAGAGCAACCGGTCGGCGGCCTCGAGGATGCTCGGGATGAGCAGGCAGGTCATCGGCGGGAAGGCCGCTCGCGCGAGCCACGGCTCGATCCGGGACTGTTCCCGGGCCAGCGCGTCGATCTCGTCGAGAAATCCATCTAAAAACTCTATCCGTCGCATGCGGCACTCCTTGTCAGAGTCTGGCCCAGGATGGCACCAGGGTCTGACAATTTCGCCGCTGTGCACCGGGAGGGGACCCCTTCGCCGTTTATGACAGGGCGGCCTGGATCCGCGCATGCCTTCTTCGCGCCAGGACGGCGTCGAGGATGGCGATCGAGAGGAGCACCCCCGGGACGATGCCCCAGAAACCGCCGAAGGCCCAGACCATGATGGCCGGGTCCAGGATGACGCCGGAGCCGGGGACGAACGCCAGGAAGGGCGCGGGCCACAGGATGATCAGGGCGCCGAGATGGGACCAGGTGAAGGCGCGCGGCGGCGCCAGCAGGCGCAGGAAGAGGTACAGCAGCAGCTGCGCGGACAGCATGGTCGAGCCGCCGAGGTAGATGGCGACTCCCGTGAGGTTGAGCACTTCGCCCTCGTCGGAGTTCGGGTCGTGGTAGGGGAGCGCGAGCGCCAGGATCGCCAGCAGGGCCAGCGCGCCGGTCGTCCACGAGACGGGCGCAAGGCGCATTGAAAAATCGGGCCGCACCTTTCGCCACAGGACGAAAAGCAGGCGCGCAAAACCAAAGAACACGAGCATCACCAGCGGGGAGGCGAGCAGCATGGCCCGGCCGATCTCCTCGCTGTTGGGCCCGCAACCGCCGGCGCCGAGAGCCAGGATGGGAAGCGCCGCCGCCGGGCCGGGCCGGGAGATGCGTTCGGAAAAAATCCGCTTGATTTTCATGCGGGTACGCTAGACGACCCCCCCTGGATTGTCAAAATGACGAGCGCCTGACGACCTTGAACCCACGGGAACCCACGGGGCCTGTCCCCGCTGTCTGACATCGGGGTGTTGAAGTGTTTGTCCTTGTTTTTCGGTGAGTTGCCGTATCGTAAAAGAAACCTTGTCGCAATCTGCCGGCGGACCTATATTGCCGCCCGGAGGACGTCCATGAACCTCTCACGAAATGCCGGCTCGCTCTTGCTGGTTCTCGCATCGCTAGTCGCCCAGTTTTCGCCGGGGTGTTCGCCGGGGCAGGGGGCCGAGGCGAAGAAGGCCGAGGAGCCGGGCAAACCCGTCCGGGTCGAGCTCGTCGGCCGGATCAACATGGACGAGGTGCTCACCTATGTCGCCGACCTCGTGCCGTACACCGAGGTCAAGGTCTATTCGCCGGTGCCGGACCGCATCCTGTACTTCCCCTGGAAGAACGGCGACGAGATCAAGGCGGGGCAGCAGGTGGCGCTGATCCGCAAGGAGGGCCTGGACAAAGGGCTGGAGCAGATCGCCGCCCAGCTCGAGGTCATCGACGTGCAGATCCAGAACCTCAAATCCGATCTCGATCGCTCGAAGGGCCTGCTCAAGGCCGGCGCCATCACCCAGGCGGTGTACGACCGGACCGAGGCCCAGTACCTGGCCGCGCTGGGACAGAAGCGCTCGCTCGAGGCCGGCCGCGGCCAACTGGCGGCGACCGCCAGCAACGCCATCCTCACCGCCCCCATCACCGGCGTGGTGGCGAACAAGATGCTGGAGCAGGGGGACATCGCCTCGCCGCAGTTCCCGCTGTGCCGCATCATGGCCATCGACCGGCTCAAGGCCAACCTGCGCCTGATCGAGACGGACGTCCACAAGGTGCGCCTGGGCCAGGAGGTGGTGCTGCGCATGGACTGCTGCCCGGACCGAACCTTCACGGGCAAGATCACCCGCATCTACCCGTACCTGGAGCGCGAGACCCGCACCAACACGGTCGAGGTCACCGTCGACAACCCGGTCGACGACAAGGCCGGTGGCCGCCTGCTCAAGCCGGGGATGTACGGGACCGCGGAGATCACCGTGTCCCGGCGCGACAACGTGGTGGCCGTCCCCGAGCCGGCGCTGCTGCTCGACAACGAGCTTCTGGAGAAGCAAAAGAGCGGCGAGCGCCTGCGCCGGGCCTTCGTGGTGGAGGGCAACACGGCCCGCGCGCGCCTGGTGCGCCTGGGCGCCCGCAACGGCACGCGCTACGAGGTGCTGGAGGGGCTGGCCGAGGGTGAGCGGGTGGTGGTGCGCGGCCAGCACCAGCTCAAGGATGGCCAGAAGGTGGAGATCGTGGAGGCCCGATGAACCTCTCCAGTCTCTCGGTGCGGCGGGGGGTGACCTTCGGGATGCTCTACCTCTTGGTGGTGGGGTTCGGGCTGTATTCGCTGGCCCGGCTCAACCTCGACCTGTTCCCGGACATCTCGTTCCCCTCGGTCATCGTCATCACCAACTACACTGGCGCCAGCCCCGAGGACATCGAAACCCTGGTCACCCGGCCGCTGGAGGGCGGGGTGGCCTCGGTCAAGAACGTGAAACGCGTGCTGTCCGAGTCCAAGAACGGCGTCTCCCTGGTCACCGCCGAGTTCGAGTGGGGCCACGACATGGAGCTCGCCGAGACCCACGTGCGCCGCGCGCTGGACCTGGTCAAGGGCCAGCTGCCCGAGGACGCCCAGGAGCCCATCGTCTTCGCCTTCGACCCGTCGCTGCAGCCGGTGGTCATGATGATGATCTCCGGGCCCTACCCGCTCGACGAGCTGCGGCGCATCGCCGAGCGCGAGATCCAGCCGCGCCTGGAGCGGCTGCCGGGCGTGGCCTCGGCCGAGGTGGCCGGCGGCCAGGAGCGCGAGATCCACGTGGTGCTGGACCCGGTGAAGCTGGAAGCGTTCGCCATCGACGTCAACGCCATCATCGGCGCCATCTACCAGGAGAACCTCCAGATCCCGGGCGGCTCGGTGGAGCAGGGCAGCCTGGACTTCACCGTCCACACCCTGGGCAAGTACCAGTCGGTCCAGGAGATCGGCGAGATCCTGGTCGGCATGAAGATGCTCCCCGGGGCCCCGCCCGAGCCGGTGCGCCTGAAGGAGGTGGCCCGCATCGAGGACACCTTCATCGAGAGCCAGCGCATCCTGGAGGTGGACGGCGAGCCCACCGTGTGGGTCATCATGCGCAAGCAGTCGGGCTCCAACACGGTGCGCACCTGTGAGACCATCTTGAAGGCGATGCCGCAGATCCTGCGCGACACCGGCGCCGACATCACCTACCGCATCCTGTGGGACCAGTCGGACGTGGTGAAGCTGGCCCTGGGCAACCTGTCCCAGTCGGCGCTGGTGGGCATCGTCATCTGTTTCTTCGTGCTGCTTTTTTTCCTGCTCAACATCCGCTCGGCGCTCATCGTCTCGACGGCCATCCCCATCTCGGTGATCGCCACCTTCGCGGTCATGGACCAGGCGCACATGACGCTGAACATCCTGTCCATGGCCGGGCTGTCGCTGGGGATCGGCATGCTGGTGGACAACGCCATCGTGGTGCTGGAGAACATCTTTCGCCTGCGGCAGGAGGGCCTGAACCCCTGGCAGGCCGCCATCCGCGGCGCGGGGACAGTGGGGCTGGCGGTGACGGCCTCCACGCTCACCACCGTGGCGGTGTTCGTGCCGGTGCTGTTCGTGCCCGGCATCGCCGGGGTGTTGTTCCGTGACATGGCGGTCACCATCTGCTTTTCCCTGCTGGTGTCGCTGGTGGTGTCGCTCACTTTCATCCCGCTGGCCGCCTCGCGCCTGTTGGCCAGCGAACGGGCGGCGCGGCTGCTACAGCGGGCCCAGCGGCGCGACCTGCTGAAGGGATTCCGTCAAGGCTACCACCGGGTGCTCGGCTGGTTCTTGAACCGGCGCTGGATAGTGGGGGTGGGGTTGGTGGGCATCATCGCGCTCACCGTGGTCATGGGCCGGGCCATCCCCAAGGAGTTCATCTCCGCGGACGACCAGTCCTTCGTCTTCCTCCAGGTCGAGTCGGCCATCGGCAACAACCTCCAGACCGCCTACCTGGCGGTCAAGGAGGTCGAGAAACAGGTTCTGGAGCTGGTGCCGCCGAGCGAGCGCCGGCTGGTGGCGCTGGACGTGGGCGTGGGCAAGGGCTTCGTGTCCATCTTCTCCAAGGGTGTCCACGCCGGGACCATGCGGGTGATGCTGGTGCCAGTGAGCCAGCGCAAGCGCAGCCAGCAACAGATCGAGGACGATCTGCGCCAGAAGCTGCGTGTCCCGGGCGTCAAGATCACCATCGGGCCGCCGTTCAACCCCATGGGCGGGGAGGGCGACATCGAGATCCAGATCCGCGGCCACGACCTGGAGGCGTCACGCCGGGCCGGGCTCGAGCTGGAGGAGACGATCGGTGCCATGCCCGAGGTCAGCACCGTCAAGTTCTCGCTGGAGGATCAGAAGCCCGAGGTCCGCGTCCGCTTCGACCGGTCCAAGCTGGCCGAGCTGGGCGTCTCCAGTGCCGCGGCGAACACCGCCATCTCGGCGGCCTTCATGGGGCGCGCCGCCAGCCGCTACTCCGAGGAGGGTGACGAGTACGACATCCTGGTGCGGCTCGACAAGAAGTACCGGCTGGACGTCGACCAGATCCGCCGCCTGCCGATCGCCTCGCGGGCGGGCGCGGTGATCCCGCTCATGAACATCGCCGATGTCCGCGAGGCGCTGGGCCCGGTGAACATCACACGCCTCAACCAGGAGCGGGTGACCCGGCTCATCCTGTCGCTCAAGGCCGAGTACACGGACGAGGACGGCAAGCCGCAGCGCAAGGACCTGGCCCGTGCCATCGAGCGGGTGGAGCGGGTGCTCAAGGCCTACCCCTGGCCCAAGGACTTCACCTGGTTCATCGGCGGCACGGCCGAGGACTTCCAGACCTCGTTCAAGTGGTTGGGGTTGGCGCTGATGGTGGCCATTTTCATCGTGTTCATGGTCATGGCCAGCCAGTTCGAGTCGCTGCGCCAGCCGTTCATCATCATGTTCACCGTGCCGCTGGCCGGGATTGGAGTGGTCATCATGTTTGCGCTCACCCAGACCCACCTGGACGTGTCCGCGCTCATCGGCATCATCATGCTGCCCGGGATCGTGGTGAACAACGGCATCGTGATGGTGGACGCGGCCAACCAGCTCCGCCAGCAGGGGTTGGATCGCAAGGCCGCCATCTGGCAGGCGGCGACCTTGCGCATGCGGCCGGTGCTGATGACCGCGCTCACCACCATCCTGGCCATGGTGCCACTGGCGCTGGGCATCGGCGAGGGCGCGGCCGACTGGATCGGCATGGCCCGGGCGGTGATCGGCGGCCTGGCCACGGCCACCGTCTTCACCCTGGTGGTGGTGCCGGTGATCTACACGCTATTCTCCGCCAAGGAGCTTACGCAGCGGCGCTACGAGGAGTCCCCGTCCGGCGAGTGAGGCGCAGTCGAGCAACCCAGCGCATTGACACGCTGCTCTTTCCAGTTGTGCCCAGGATCGGTTCGGAGGAGGAGGGTCGATCATCAACGGCGGTCGGCCGTCTCGATGCTCGGCAACCTGACCACCCCTTCTCAGCGATCCACCTCGTTGGCGGGGTGGCTGTACCGTCGGACCTGCACGCCAAGGTCGGCGGCCTGATCGCCAGCCGCCTGGCCGCGCGAAGGCCATCGGCTCACGCCTACGCTGCCCACGCCTCGACCTGCTTCAGCAGCTCGTCACGGCCGAGCCGGGTGCGTGAGGAGAAGGGGATGCCGGGGGCCGGCGTGCCGAGCGTTCGATCCAGGAGCTTCGCGGCGAGCTCGACCTGGCGCGGTTTGAGCTGGTCGGCCTTGGTCCACACCGCGCGCCAGGGGACATGGTGCGCCGAGAGGAGCGATAGCAGATCCCGGTCCAGCTCGTCGGGCTGGCGCCGGATGTCGAAGAGGGCCAAAAACCCCCGCAGCGGCCGGTTCGCCGAGAGATAGGCATCGACGAGGTCGCGCCAACGCACCATCTCGGCGCGTGGCACCTGGGCAAAGCCGTAGCCGGGCAGATCGACAAGCACGAAGCGACTCTCCACGGCGAAGAACACCAGGGCGCGGGTCTTGCCTGGCCGGCGCGCGGTGTGCGCCAGTTGACGGACGCCGGTGAGGGTGTTGATCAGCGAGGACTTGCCGGCGTTGGAGCGCCCGGCGATGGCGATTTCGGGGAGCCCCGGTGGCGGGAAGGCCCCGGGGTGGGGCGCCACTCCCGATAGCTCGGCGCGCAGCGTCCGCATTCACTCCCCCGCGCTGCCGTAGGTGTGCAGCCCGCTCCCGGTGAGGCCCAGGTTGACCCCCAGGAAGGTGAAGGCCACCACCAGAAAGCCCAGGATGGCGATGAGCACCGCCCGGCGCCCGCGCCAACCGTGGGTGATGCGCGCGTGCAGGAAGGCCGCGTACACGATCCAGGTGATGAGCGACCAGGTCTCCTTGGGGTCCCAGCCCCAGGGTCGGCCCCAGGCGTAGTTGGCCCACACCGCGCCGGTGACGATGGTGAGCGTCATGAGCGGGAAGCCCGCCTGGATGGCCCGGTACACCATGCGATCGAGGGTCTCGGCCTCGGGCAATGCCTGCCGCAGCCGGTCCGCGCCCAGGATGAGCGCGCCCAGGAAGCCGCCGATGAGCAGGCCCAGGATCCACAGGGCGAAGGGGTAGGGCGCGGAGCGCAGGGATAGATAGCCGCCGCCCTCGAGCGGGCCGAGGCTCCCCCCCTCCAACACGGCCGAAAGCCCCGCGGCGAAGAGCAGCAGCACCGACCCGATGAGCGTTCCCGGTGCCACCCGGCGCGGCAAGAGGCCGGCGGGCAGGGCGTAGGCGAGGGCGGCGAGGAGCAGGAGCGAGAGCGCGATCAAACCGAACGTGGTCGCGGCCGGGAGCGCCGCACGCACCGTGCGGCCCTCCTCGTCCCGGAGAAACTCGGTGCGTTGCAGGCGGCAACGTCCCTGCTGGCAGCGATGCTCGCCCGGACACGGGGTATCCGCGTCGCAGGTTGTCTCGGAGACGCAGGCGTTCTCCTCGCAGCGGTAGGGGAGCAAGGCCCCGTGACAGTCCGCGGCGCTCTGGCACACGCCCGCCTCGCGCAGAAGAGGATAGGACACGGGTTGGCTCCCGGGCCAGGGCACGCCGCCGGCCGCGCCCAGGATGGAAAGGACTCCCGCCGCCGCTGCGGCGATTCCCAGGGCGCGGTCGGAGACGCCGGTGGCGCGCAGGTGCAGCACCCCGGCCACCGCCGCCAGGAAGAAACAGGCGTAGCCGAGGAAGGCGGTGATCACGTGGATGTGCAGCCACCAGGACTGGAGCGCCGGGACCAGGGGGAGCACGTCGCGCTGGAGCTGGAGCGAGGCCAGCCCCATGGCCAGGTTCGCCAGCACCATGGCGGCCACGGTGAGCGGGAAGGCGGCGCGGCCCTTCCAGACGCGCTCGGCCACGAGCCCGGCCAGCACCAGCGCGAAGCCGAAGAACACCAGCGACTCGTACAGGTTGGTGAAGGGGGGGTGCCCCAGCCAGGCGGAGAAACGCTCGAACCCCTCCAGCGCCCGGCCGAGCGCGCGCTCCGAGGCCAGCACCTCGATGCGCCCGCCCTCGTACCAGCGCCAACCCAGACCCAGGGCGTGGGCCGAGAGCCCCAGCCATCCCAGCAGAAGCACCAGCCGGCGCAGCCAGGCCTTCCGCGTGGCGAACGCGACCAGGGCGAGCAGGCACGCCGCGAGATACGCGGCGAAGGCCGCGCTGAAGAAGGTCTGGCTGGTCACCGGGGCCCTCCCGTCGTTCGGGTCCGCAGACGTTCACCCACGTCCCGCTCGAACTCCTCCGCGCCCCGGCGCGCCCACAAAAACACCTCGAGCGTCCCCTGGGGCGTGGGCCGGATCCACAAGCGCCGGTGTGCGGGGCCGAAGGCGAGCAGCAAGCCGAAAAGGAGCAGCGCGCTCCCCAGCCACAGCACCGGCGGCGACGGGTCGCGGCTCACGCTCAGGACGGTGGCGTAGCCCGGCCGCACCGAAAGCAGCGAAAGCGCCGGCCGCGCGGGCAGGAGGACGGACAGGTCGAGCGGGTGGCGCAAAAAGAGCGGATATCGCTGGCGCCGGCCGTCCGGGTATTCGACCTCGATGCGGGCCAGGTCGCCGTGCGGCGTGCCCGTCTCGATGCCGTGCAGGCGGTAGCGGCCGCCATCGGGCGCGCGCAGGATCTCCTCTCCCGGCGCGAAGCTCACCTCGCGCGACCCGTCCCCATGGGGGAGCCGCAGGGTGGCCCGGTCGAGGGCGCGCACGGCCTGGTAGCTCGACTGGAACAGCCGGTACCCCTCGCGCGCAAACGGCCGGTTCACCTCGAGCCGCGCGCGCTGGGGCGGCTGGCCGACGCCTGTGACCTCGATCTCGCTCACGTAGTGCCGCACCGCCATGTCGCCCGGGGCGTAGCGCAGGATGGAAAAGTCCAGGCAGCGCACCCGGAAGGGGAGGTGCAGCATCTCGGAGCCGCCCTCGGGGAGCTGGACCTCGACCGCGTCGCTCTCTTCGCCCGGTGCCAATGCCAGCGTTCCCTCCAGCGAGGCCACCTGGCCCAGGCCGCCGCCGAGCAGGATCACGATGATGCCGAGGTGTACGAGCAGGAAGCCGGCCCGGCCGAGACGCCCCCGCTCGGCCAGCCAGAAGGCGCTGTTCTGTGCTGCGCGGCGAAGTGGCATTCCCGTGCGACGGCGCGCCTCGTCGATGGTCACCGGCCGGTCCCACGGGATCTCCAGCCGGCGTACCCCGGCCACCCCGGACGGCTCCGGCGGGCAGCGGGCGAGCTCCCGGCCCAGCGAGAAGAGGCGGGGCAGGGAGCAGGCGGTGAGGTTCAGCGAAAGGAGCAGGAGCAGCAGCGAGAACCACCACGAGTGGAACAGATCGAAGGCCCCGAAGAAAGAGAGCAACTGGAAGGCGACGGGCGAGTACATCCGCTCGAGGTGGAGCGCGCTCAGGCCGGGGGATTGGGGAAGCTGCGGGACGAACGTCCCCAGCACCGCGCCCGCGCCGATGAGCAGCAGCAGGGCGATGGCCAGGCGCACCGAGGAGAAGGCGCGCCACCAGGCGTCGATCAGCCGCATGAACCCGCTGCCGCTTTCGGGCGGCGAGGGGATGTCGGTCGTGGGACGGGCCATGCGCTCAGGGCCGGGCCTTCTCGCGGCCGTGGGTGATGGCGGACCACATGCGTGAATGTTCGTAAGGCCGGATGGCGGGGGTGGTGTCGTTGTGGCAGCGGCGGCAAGAATCTTCCTTGGGATCCAGCAGGCCCACCAGGTGCGAGAGCTCGCGGTCCTTCATCACGTGGGTCTTGGCGTAGACGAGGCCGGCGCCGTGGCAGGTCTCGCACTGCACCCCGGCCTGCGAGGGCTGGTTGCCGCCGTGGCACTGGGTGCAGCGGGGATCGGCGCGACGCTCGGCGGGGAGCGCCTCGTTGGCCTTCCGATGGGCGGAGGCCTGCCACACGGCGTAGGCCGAGGGGTGGCACTCGGCGCAGCGGCCCGCTCCCGTCATGTCGCCCGTGGGGCTCGGAGAAATCGTGGCGGCGGCGGCCGCGGCGGCGAGCAGCGCGGGGAGCCACAGCAGGTGGACAAGGCGCTTCATGCCGGAGACCTTAGGGCGGGGGTGCGCCGGTGTCAAGCGGTGGAGGTATCGTCGTTCTGCAGCCGCAGGATGAGCCGGCCGAGCAGGCCGAGGAACAGGACCAGGGTGATGATGGCCAGGACCAGCGTGAGCCCCGCCAGGGTGAGCCCCAGGGCCGGGCCGATGCGGGTGAAGCGCAGCAGGAGCTGCACCAGCACCGAAAGCGGGATGGTGAAGCCCAGCATCCAGCCGATACGTCCCACCCGCTCCCGGATCCGCTCCATGTCCAGTGCACGCCCCAGGCGGAAAAACGCCACCAGCAGCGCCACCATGCCGACGAGCGCCAGCACCTGGCCGCCGAGCGAAAGCCAGGGCGCGGTCTTCACCGCGGCCATGACCGTCGAGATGCGGCTGGAGAAGATGCCAAAGACGAGCGCGGTGGCGGCCAGATCCGAGAGCACGCCGGCGATCATGACGCCGAGCGCGAGGCCCGCGGGTGCGCGCGCGCGGGTGGAGGCCGGCAGCGTGGTGGCGAAGCGGGCCATGCCGGCGACCATGACCACGCCGCAGGCGAGCGAGAGCAGCGAGGTCGTTACCAGGAAGAACTTCATCGCCCCGAGCGAGCGGCCGAGCTGGGCCAGCACCAGCAGGATCATTCCCGAGACGGTGACGCCGAGCCGCCACAGGAGCGCGCTGCGGTAGGTGGCGAGGCCCCGGCTCACCCCGGCCGGAAACTCCACAGCCGGAGAAGCTGGCGCGGCGGCCTCGCTCGTCACCGCCGGTTTCAGGACCACCGCCCGGGCGTGGGCCAGCGAAAGGAAAAAGATCCCGCTGGCGAAGGCCAGGGAGAACGCTGTCGCCAGGGAGAAATGAACCCACGGGTGATCGAGCTGGAGCGGCCGCTCGATGACGCCGCTGTACAGCACGATGTTGAATCCGTACAGCAGGGTCGCGCCGGCGACGGTGGCGATGAGGGGCCGGACGAGCGACGGCCCCCCGTGGTCTCGTTGGCGCCCCATGAAGGTCGCGATCAAGCAAAAGATCGCCGCGACCTCGATGGCCACACCTGCCCAGAACAGGATGGGCCAGAGCACGCGCCATGTGTCGGGGTCCAGCTTCGAACCGGCCACCTGCGCCAGGTGCACGATGAGGTAGAAGGTGTCCAGGAGCGCCTGCGCTCCCCACAGGATCAGCGCGGCCCGGGCCAGGGCCGCTTTGTCGCGAGGGAACGTCGAGGTGTACCAAAACAGCCCCAGCACCATCCCCAGGACGGACAGCCAAACGAGACCCTGGAAGATGGGATACAGGTATTCGGTCCAGGAGAGGTCGTCGTAGCCGCCGTCCTCCGCAAACAAGGCCTTCCGGGTCAACACGGCGAGCAACCGGGGGACGATGGCCAACACTGCCTGGATGAGCACGCAGCCGGCGAAGAGCAGCAAGCCGGTGCCGGCACGCTCGGCTGGCCGCTGCGCGGTTGAGGGCGCGGGGTCGAGGGTTCCGGGTGTCTCCATGCGAAGCTCCTTTTTATCAGCACCAGTAGGCGGAACAAGGGGTCGGTATTTCGCAGTTGTCACCGAGAGAGATATCTGTCTAGCCTTCGCCCGACCTGCGCCGTCAAGGGTTTTCAATCGCCTTGCGACTCGCTTCGCTCGCCCTTGACGGCGGTCGGGCTACGGCTGAAATCGCTGCTATGAGGAGCATGCAGGCATGCTCCTCCTCAGGAAAGAGGACATACAGTTTTTCTGGGAATACCCTGGTCAGCAGGTTTTCTCCGGTCAGCGCGGCTGACCGAGGGCGGTCGAGTGTCGGCCGGGAAGAATATGGGACGACGTCGGGGGGCGGCGCTTCTCTGACGCACTTGGCTCAGCGCGTCTCGACCACCGCGGCCGGGTCCTTCTTGGGGTTCTCGATGGCGTCCTTCATGCGCCGGATGCCTTCCTTGATCTGCTCCTTGGCGGTGGCGTAGGACAGGCGCACGTACTCCTGGTCCTCGTCGGGGAAGCGCGAGCCGAAGCAGGTGCGCCCCAGCACCGCCACGTTGGCCTCGTACAACACGTACTCGGCCAGCACCTTGGAGTTGGGCAGGCCCAGCGCCTTGCAGGCCCCGGTGACGTTGGGGAAGACGTAGAAGGCCCCACGCGGCTCGACGCAGGAGACGCCCTTGATGGAGTTCAGCCCGTCCACCACGATGCGGCGCCGCTCGCGGAACTCGTTGACCATCTTCTTGACCTCGTCGCGCGGCCCGCGCAGGCCCTCCATGGTGGCCATCTGGGAGAAGGAGCAGGTGCAGGAGTCGGAGTTGGTTATGAGGCGGGAGAGCTTCGGCGCCAGGGTCTTGGGCATGACGCCCCAGCCCACCCGCCAGCCGGTCATGGCGAAGGTCTTGCTGGAACCGTCGATGATGACGGTGCGCTCCTTCATGCCGGGCAGCTGAGCGATGGAGAGGAACTCACCCTCCCAGACCATCTGGTTGTACACCTCGTCGGAGAGCACCCAGCAATCGTGCTTCTTGGCGACGTCCGCGATGGCCTTGATGTCGGCCGGGGTCAGCATGCCGCCGGTGGGGTTTTGCGGCGAGTTGATGATGATGAGCGCGGTCTTCTTGGTGACGCGCCGGGCCAGATCGTCCACGTCCAGCGAGAAGCCCTTGGACTCCAGCAGCGGGTAGGGCACCGGCTTCGCGCCCACGAAGTTGATCATGGATTCGTAGATGGGGAAGCCGGGGTTGGGGTAGAGGACCTCGTCGCCCTCCTCGGCCACCGCCAGGATGGTGTGGAAGATGATGGGCTTGGCCCCGGGAGTGACCACCACCTCGTCGGGATCGCAGGAAAAGCCCGGGCGCACCCGCATGGTGTCCTCCACGATGGCCTGGCGGAAGGGCAGCAGGCCGTTGGAGGGCCCGTAGTGGGTCCAGTTCTCGTCCAGGGCCTTCTTGGCGGCATCCTTGATGTTCTTGGGGGTGTCGAAGTCGGGCTCGCCGATGGCAAACGAGATGATGTTGCGCCCGTCGGCCTTGAGGCGGTTCACCACCGCCAGCACGTCGAACGCCGTCTCGGTCCCCAGCCTGTCGATACGCTTTGCGAACTTCATGGGATCCTCCGCGAGTTAGTGTCTCAGCGAACGTAGCTTTGCCGTCGGCGCAAGTCAACCCTTGCCTCCTTTCCCGCGCCCCCGGTCGAAAACGGGCTCGGCAACGCCGCGGTGTGGCCCGGGCACTGGCTTCGGCGCGCCGACCGGCGCATTGTCCACTGGCGGGGTTGGAGGACGGGGCGAAGAAGCGATTGACAACTTGGCCAAGTCGCCACATACTTGTCCGGGTCTGTGGGAGGTGTGCATGGTCGCCAAGGGTGAGAACTTTTTTCGGCGGCAGGCGCGGGTGCTCAAGGCGCTGGCGAACGAGTCTCGGCTCCAGATCGTCGACCGGCTCTCGCGCGGTGAGTGCTCGGTGGGCGAGCTGACGGAGCTGGTGGGCTCGGATCGCTCGACCGTGTCCAAGCACCTGTCCGTGCTTCGTGCACACGGCATCGTGGACGACCGCCGGGAGGGGAACGTGGTGTACTACCGGCTGCTCACCCCCTGCGTGGTGAACTTCTTCTCCTGCGTCGCTCAGGTGATCAGGGAGGGCACATGAAAGACGATCCGCTCCTCCCCCCGTCCAGCTCGTCAACGGGGCCAGGTCGTCACGGTTGGCTGGGAGAGCCGATATGAGGGAACGGACGAAACTTGGGCTGATCCTGGCCGTCTTCGCCGCCTGCTGGTTCCTGCCCACGGAGAGCGATCGGTTCTGGAGCGCCATCCAGGAGAGCCTGTCGCTCGTCAAGTGGTATGCGCGCGAGCACGTCCTGCTGTGCCTCATCCCGGCCTTCTTCATCGCCGGGGCCATCAGCGTGTTCGTGAGCCAGGGCGCGGTGATGAAGTACCTGGGACCGAAGGCGAAGAAGGCGGTCGCCTACCCCGTGGCCGCGGCCTCGGGGACCATCCTGGCGGTGTGCTCGTGTACGGTGCTGCCGCTGTTCGCCAGCATCCACAAGCGGGGGGCCGGGCTCGGGCCCGCCACCGCCTTCCTCTACTCGGGACCCGCCATCAACGTGCTGGCCATCATCCTCACCGCCCGGGTTCTCGGCCCCGAGCTGGGCATCGCCCGGGCGGTGGGCGCCATCTCGTTCGCGGTGATCATCGGCTTGCTGATGCACCTCATCTTCCGCAAAGAGGAGGCTGCGCGGCAGGCCGAAGGACCCGTCGTGATGCCGGATGAGGAGAAGGGCCGAGCCCTGTGGCAGGACGGGCTCTACTTCGCCGCCATGGTTGGCATCCTGGTCTTCGCCAACTTCGGCAAGCCCGCGGCCGGGGAAGCTGGCGTCTGGGCGGCGCTCCATTCGGTGAAGTGGATCGTGACGGGCGTGCTCGGGCTGGGCCTCGTCGCCAGCCTCGTCGCCTGGTTCAAGAAGGACGAGCTTTCGACCTGGGTCGACTCGAGCTGGACCTTCGCCAAGCAGATCCTGCCGCTCCTGCTCGGCGGGGTCCTGGTGGCGGGCTTGCTGCTCGGCGGGCCCGGTGGCTCGGAGCGTGGCCTCATCCCCAACTCCTGGATTCAGCAGGCCGTAGGCGGCAACTCGCTCCTCGCCAACCTGTTCGCCTCGGTCGTCGGCGCCTTCATGTACTTTGCCACGCTGACCGAGGTGCCGATCCTCGAAGGTCTGATCAAGTCGGGGATGGGCCAGGGACCGGCGCTCGCGCTGCTGCTTGCCGGACCGGCGCTTTCCCTGCCCAGCATGCTCGTCATCCGTAGCGTGATGGGGACCAAGAAGACCGTCGTATTCGTCGGCCTGGTGATCGTCCTGTCCACGGTCGCGGGTTTGATCTATGGCGCGTTCTTCTAGACCCACGGGATAGGTCGTCGAACCTGGGAGCGTATCCCCCCAAAAAAAGGAAGAACCGATGGAAGACCAAGGCAAGAAGCTCGTGGTGCTGGCCTGCTCGGGCGCCTCCAATACGGGGGCCTATTCGGACCTGGCCGCTCGCAGGCTGATGGCTGGCGGGAAGGGCAAGATGCTCTGCCTGGCGCGGTTCGCGGTGGATCCGAAGTTCGCAGAGACATCGAAGCGAGAGCTCGAAACGCTCGGCGACGACGGCGAACTGGTGATCCTCGACGGCTGCCCGGTCAATTGCGCCGAAGAGATTATGAAGAAGAGCGGTTTTATGAAGTATCGCCACATCAACACCACGGATTTTGGCATTATCAAGGGAAAGACCCCGGTGACGGAGGACAAGATCGGCGAAATCGTGAAGGCGGTCATTCATTAGAGGTGGGACATGCCCGAACCCCAAGACATCTACGCTCACACCCACGCGCCAGTGGCGCCGGGGCAGCCCTGTCAGTGCGAGCAGCAGACCGGTGACGCGCTGTTCTGGATCGCCGTCGTCCTGGGGAGCTTCTGGCTCATCGATCATCTCAAGAGCTGGATTCGGAAACTCAAACACCGCCGCGTGAGCGGGACCGTCACGGGCGATTCCATGGAGGAGAAGAAACCATGAAGATCAAGGTGTTGGGAACCGGATGCCCGAAGTGCAAGAAACTCTTCGCCGAGGCCGAGAAGGCCATCGCCCAGTCGGGGCAGGCGGCCGAGCTCGAGAAGGTCGAGAAGATCGACGACATCATGAAGTACGGCGTCATGATGACGCCCGCGCTCGTCATCGACGAGGAGGTCAAGGCGAGCGGCCGCATCGCGTCGGTCTCGGAGATCGTCACCTGGATCACCACGGCCGCCGCGAAGGCCAAACCATGAGCGGCGGCCAAGACTGTTGCTGCGCGACCGGGGTCCCGACGCTCATCTTCGCCTGCTCGGGCTCGTCGAACGTCGGCCAGCTCACGAACAGCCTGGCGCTGCGCCTCGCCCGCGAGAGCGTCGGGACGATGTCCTGCCTCGCGGGGGTGGGCGCGCACTTGAGCGGTTTTGTCGTGCCGGCCAAGGACTGCGAGCGCCTGGTGGTCCTCGACGGCTGTGAGCACCGCTGCGCGCTCAAGACCCTCGAGCACGTGGAGGCGAAGCCACACGTCTACTTGAACCTCGCGGAACTCGGCTTCGTGAAGAAACACGGGGTACTCGCGGACGAAGCGGAGCTCGAACGAGCGCACGCCCTCGCGATCGACCGGTTGAAGGGATTTGCATGCTCGACAGCTTCGTAGCCAACGCCAACCAGTACATCCACACCAACCCGTGGCTGGCGCTGGTCGCGGTGTTCGTGGGCGGCATCCTCACCGCCTCGAACCCCTGCGTGCTGGCGATGATCCCTTTGATGATGAGCTTCGTCGCCGGGCGCAAGGAGGACAAGCTCGGGGTGCTGCGCGCCTTCCTCTTCTCGCTCGTTTTCATCCTCGGGCTCGCGGTGACCTTCACCGTGCTCGGGATGATCGCCGCGCTCGCCGGAAAGATGTACGGAGACGTGTCGGGGGTCTGGAACTGGATCGTCGCGGCCGTGTGCGTCGTGATGGGCCTGCACCTTATGGGCGTGCTCACCATTCCCATCCCGTCGTTGGGCGGAAAGCTGCAACCGAAGACCCGAGGATTGCTCGGCGCGCTCGTGCTGGGCCTGCTCTTCGGCGTCGTCTCGGCTCCCTGCGCCGCGCCCATCCTCGTGGTCCTCCTGACCTACCTCGCCGGTTCGGGCTCCTCGGTCGCGTGGGGCGGCTCGCTCCTCCTCGTCTATGCCCTCGGGCACAGCGTCCTGATCCTGATCGCCGGGACGTCAATGGGAGCCGCGAGACAGCTCATCGAAAACAAGAAGGCCACGCGGGTGCTGGAGCTCCTGCGCAGAGGCGCGGGTGCGGCGATCGTGCTCGTCGGGGTCTACTTCGCTTACAGAGGTCTGCAATGATGACGCAACTCACGAGTCTGCTGATTGGTTTGGCCCTGTCGTTCGCGGCGGCTGGGTGCAGCAACCCGTCTAATGCCGCGCCGGGAGCGGCGAGCGCCAGCACGGCCAACGCCCCCCTGGCCGCGTCCACGAGTCCTGCGGCCACGAAAGTCACGAAGATCGTCTTCGTCGGCAAGCAGAACGCGTGCGACTGCACGAGGAGGACCATCGACGCTGGCTGGGCTGCCCTTCAGAAGGCGCTCGGCACGCCGGCCAAGCTGCCGGTCGAGCGGCTTCAAATCGACACGGAGGGAGAGATGGTCGCGCCGTATCGAAAGCAGAAGCCCATGATGGCGCTGCCCGCGATCTACTTCGTCGACGGCAAGAACGTGGTCCTGGAGCTGCTCCAGGGCGAGGTCAGCGAGGCCCAAATCGCTGCAGCGCTGGGGAAGTGAGAATTGCGAATGCGCAATGGGGCACACAACAGGGAGAGCACGGTCATATGGCCGAGAGGCCAAATGCGCAGCGCCAGGTCCTTGCTCGCTGTCGGCCTCGCATGTGCCATCTTCGTGTCTCCCGCGTACGCCGACTCGACTACCTCTTCTCCGGGACTCACCGTCATCGACTTACCCAAGGCGCTCGAGCTGGCCTTGCAGAATAACCCCGAGCTGAAGGCGGCGCAGAGCGATATCGGCGTGGCCTCCGCGCAGCGTGACCGCGCGGCCTCGGGACATTGGCCTACGTTGAGGGCGCAGGCCGGCTGGACGGAGTACCGCCGCAACCAGCGGCTCTATCCCGCAACGAGCCCCGGTGAGCCGGCGGTCATTTCACATCACCTGCTCGGGGGCGACGTCGTCCTGTCCTTTCCTCTCTACTCTGGTGGGCGCATCAGCGGGAACGTGGACGTGGCCGAGCTTGCAGAGGACTCTGCGCGCGATACGAGCCAGTGGACGAAAGTCGACCTCGTCTTCCAGGTGACGGCGACGTACTACTCGATCCTCGCGCAACGACGGCTGATCGCGGCGCTCACCTCCGCTGAAGAAGCGATGGCCAAGAACATCGAGCGGCTCGACGCGCTCGTGGCCGAGAGGAAGGCCGCGCCGCTGGATCGTCAGCGCATGGAGGTCCGCCTGGCGGCTCTCAAGCAGCGCCGGGTCCAGGAGGAAGCTGCGCTCAAGGTCCAGACGCTCAGCCTGCTGTCGCTCATCGGGCTCAGCGGCGACCGAGCGTCATTCGAAATCGTCGGCGACCTGGGCAAGCCGGGCGGGGCGCCGGCGCCTTCTTCGGAGAGCCTCGTGCAGGACGCCGTCGCGCGTCGCCCCGACTGTCGCGCCTTGAGGTCCGCGGTACGCGCCCAGGAGCGTCGGATCGATGTGGCCCAGGCGGGCCACTACCCTTCGCTCCTGGTCCAAGGTTCCTACGGTATGCGCTGGGGCCTGTGGCCGAGCGAGCAGCCGGACGGTGCAAGCGCCCTGGCCGATGTTGGCCAGGTGGGGCTTTACCTCGATGTGCCGATCTTCGAAGGCGGTCGGGTCACCGCCGAGGTGCGCGAGCAGCGGGCCCGGCTGAGCTCGATGCGGGAGCGGCTGCGGCAGGCCGAGCTGCGAGTACGCCTCGAGGTCGAGGCAGCCCTACTCGACTACAGGGCGGCCATGGAGCGAGTAGCACTGTCGGAGGCGACCATCGGTCAGGCCACGGAGGCGTTCCGTGTGGAGACCGAGAAGTACACGGAAGGCAAGAGCACCATTTCGGACGTTCTGAGTGCGCAGTCCGATCTCTTGGATGCCGAGGCCAGCCGCGCACGTGCGCTGGCTGACGCCAACATCGCGGCGGCCGCCCTCACGCGAGCTCTGGGAGAAACGGCATGACCTCTAGAAAACACGTGATCTGGACGGCCGGCGTCATCGCGGTGGTCCTCGCCGTGATCGCCGGGGTCGTTCTCCTGGGTCGGCAGAACGGGCAGCCTCCGGCGGCGAGCAAGAAGAGTGATGGGCTCGCCGTCGAAGTACGGGTCGCCAAGGCGAAGACCGACACGATCCGTAGGGTTCGCGAGTTGGCCGCCACGGTCGAGCCAACCCGAATGGCACGTCTGGCATCGCCCGCCGAGGGACCGGTAGACAGATTGCTCGTGCGCGAGGGGGACCTCGTCAAGAGCGGGCAGCTCCTCGTGGTCATCGGCCGCAACCGCACTACGCGCGCCAAGCTGCTGTCGGATCGCGAGGAGCTTCGCAGGCTCCAAGACGAGTTCGAGCGTATGGAGCGGTTGGTCGCCAAGGGGGCGGTTGCCGGTGAGATGCTCGACAAGACGCGAGCCGACCTCGAGCGTGCCAAGGCCGTCGTCGAAGCGGGTGAGGAGGTGACCTCCGATTTCCAAATTCGCGCCCCCTGGTCCGGCGTTGTCTCCCAAGTCCTGGTCCAGGAGGGTAACTACGTCGCGCCGCGGGTTGTCCTCTTAGAGATCTTCGATCCGGCGAGCCTGGTCGTCCGCATCGCGCTGCCCGAGGCCATCGCGCTCAAGGTTCAGCTTGGCGCCGAGGCGCGGGTGCGTTTCGATGCTTTGCCCGATGACGAGGTCGTCGGCGAGGTGACGCGGCTCTACCCGGAGCTGGATCGAAAGCTGCGCATGCGCGTCGCCGAGGTCGGCGTCACTAACCAGAAGGCTCTCGCGCCGGGAATGTTCGCGCGAGTTCACGTGACCGTGGAGGTGGTGCCCGAAGCGGTGGTCGTTCCGGCCACGGCCGTGGTGACCACACCCAAGCAGGAGCAGGCGCTGTTCGTCGTCGAGGGCGAGGTCGCACATCTACGGGTGATCAAGGCCGGCATCGAAGAGAGCGGCCGTCTTCAGATCGTATCGGGCGTGAGCGCGGGAGAGGTCGTCGTTGCCTCCGGCCACCAGAAGCTGAAGGACAGTGCGCGGATTCGGGTCAAGGAGGATGAGCCGAAGGCCGAGGGTCGGCCCGCGAGCCCGCCGAGCAAGGCAGGCAACCCAGAGGTCGGCCGACCATGAGGATCACCGAGGTCTCCACCAAGCGACCGCTCTCCACGGCCGCGCTGGTCCTGGTCCTCCTCGTCCTCGGCGTCTACGGGATGGCGAGGCTGCCCGTCGACTTCCTGCCGGACGTGACCTACCCGTTGGTCAAGGTTCACATCTGGTGGCGCGGGGCCACGCCCGAGGAGATCGAGCGACAGGTCGCCGACCCGGTGGAGCGACAGCTCTCCACCGTCGATGGCCTGGACTATCTGGAGTCCTCCTCGATCGAGGGCATGTACACCCTCCAGGTCAACTTCAGGTACGGCGTCGATGTGGATGTGGCCTACCAAGACGCGTTGGCGGCCATGGCGCGCGTCGCCCGGGAGCTGCCCAAGGACCTGGAGCCGCCCATCGTGATCAAGGCCGATCCGTCGCAGCTTCCGGTGCTCCAGCTCACGGTCAGCTCGGGCGGCTGGGATCTGGTCAAGCTGCGCGATTGGGTCGATCGGTGGCTGCGTGACCAGCTCGTGGCCGTGCAGGGCGTGGCTGGCACCGAGGTGGTCGGTGGCCTCAAGCGCGAGATCCGCGTGCATATCGATCCGATGGTGGTCGAGCGTCATCAGCTCGGCCTCGATGACCTCGTCAAACGATTGGCGAAGGAGAACATCGAGCTGTCGGCCGGACGTGTCACCGCCGGCAAGCGCGAGCTCATTGCCCGCACCACCGCGGAGTTCGCCTCACTCGACGAGTTGCGCAACGTGGTCGTGGCCCGCTCGGGCGAGGCCCGGCTGCTCCTCGGCGACATCGCCACGGTGGAGGACTCCCACGAAGAGGTGCGGGTCATCACCCGGCTGGACGGCAAGCCGTGCGTCAAGCTGAGCGTGCTCAAGCAGGCGGACGCCAACACCGTGGAGGTGGCGAGCGCCGTCATGAAGCGGCTGGACGAGCTTCGCCCCGGCCTGCCTCCAGGGGTCTCGCTCGGCGTCGTCGAGAACCAGGCCGAGTATGTCGAGTCAGCTCTCACCGGTGTCCGCAACACCGCGATCGAGGCGGCGATCTTGCTCGTGCTGCTGATGGCGCTGTTCCTCGGCAATTGGCGCCAGGTCGTCGCCATGACCTGGGCTCTGCCGTTTACCATCCTGACGAACTTCGCCTGGATGAACCTGGCCGGCATTTCGCTCAACATCTTCTCGTTGGGAGGCCTGCTGGTTGCCATCGCGGTGGACCTCGACAACTCGATCATCGTGATCGAGAACATCACCCGCCTGCGGCGCGAGCGTCCGGAGCTCGGCAGCGCGCGCCTCGTCGTTGCCGCGGTTCAGGAGGTGGGGCCGTCGGTGCTGGCCTCGACGCTCTCTTTCCTGGTCTTGTTCCTGCCGTTCCTGTTGGTTCCGGGGCTCGCGAGCCTGCTGTTTCGAGACTTGGTGCTTGTGGTCGCGGGGGTCATGTGCATCAGCTTCGTCAACGCCATCGCGGTGACGCCCGTGATCATGGCGTTGCTCCTGCGCAGCAGCGCCGGGACCACGAGCGAGACGCGCTTCGAGCGGCTCGTTCACAGGGTGACGCTGGCCTACGGCCGGTCCCTCGGTTTCGTGCTGCGTTGGCGAGCCGCAACCATCGCGGTCTTCATCGGAATCGCGGCGCTCGGCCTCGTGTCCGTCTCGCAGCTTGGGACGGAGTTCCTTCCCCGCATGGATGACGGCCGTGTGATGGTGAAGGTGCGGCTTCCCACCGGCGCGGCGCTTGGCCAGATGGATGGCGCGCTCAAGCACGTCGAGTCCCTTGTCAAAGACGACCCGCTGATCGAGAGCTCCTTCGCCCTGGTAGGTGGCAAGGTCTGGGGTCTCTACACCTACGAGATCGCCAATGAGGGCGAGCTGAACATCCAGCTCATCCCGCGCGGCAAGCGGGACCTGACCACCGCGCAGTACGTGACGCGCCTCGAGAAGGTGCTCGCCGAGCACCCGCTGCCCGCCGGCAAGGCGATGGCGATGCAGATGAAGACCAAGGGCATTCGGGGCAGCTCGCTCTCCGAGATCGAGGTGAAGGTGCGCGGTAGCGACACGAACCGGCTATTCGCCCTGGCGCGCGAGGTCGGAGAGCGCATGTCCAAGGCGCCCTTCTTGACCAACGTGTACCAGTCGCTGGACATGAGCAAACCCGAGCTTCAGGTCAGCATCGACCGTTTCAGGATCGCCGACCTGGGCCTCACCGCGAGCGACGTGGCGACCTCGTTGCAGCGCCTGGTGAGAGGAGAGGTCGCGTCTCGTTACCGTGACGGAGACGAGTACTACGGCATCCGTCTGATGGTGCCGGAACCCATGATCACGTCTCGCGCCTCGCTCGAGGAGCTGCCGCTCTTCTGCGGCTCGTCCGGCGGCTGTACCCGTGTTCGAGATGTTGCCCGGGTGGTGGAGGCGGTAGGCCCGGTCGAGATCGTCCGCGAGGACCAGATCAAGCAGGTCGTCGTGCGGGCCGACCCCTCCGGGGTCAGCGTCGGTGAGGCGCTCGCGCGGCTCAAGAGCAGCCTGGGCGCCATGGACTGGCCGCAGAGTTACGAGGTCAAGTACGGCGGTCAGGCCGAGCTGATGGGTGAAGCAAAGCAAAGCCTGATGCTCGTCCTCGGCTTCGCGCTCTTCTTCGCCTTCGTGATCCTCGTGGTGCAGTTCAACCGACTGCGCATCCCGTCCATCATCCTTGGAACCGTGCCTTTCTCATTGGCCGGCGTCGCGCTGCTCCTCGCCGCGACGAGCATCCCCGTCGGGACCACCGTCGTGATCGGCCTCCTGGTGGTGGTTGCCGCGCATGTGACCGAAGGAGTCCTCCTCCTGACGTACGCGGAGACCGCTCGCTCGACGGAGAACACCGATGCCGTTCACGCGGTGATCAAGGCCGCCACCACGCGCTTCCGTCCGCGGCTGATGACCGCGCTCGGCGTCATCATCGGCCTGTCTCCGATCGCGCTCAATCTCGAGGACGGCGGTGACATGCTGCAGCCGATGGCCGTGGCGGCGATCGGCGGGTTGCTGGTGACGGTCGCCGTCGCGCTCTATCTGGTGCCGGTGTTGTATGCGGTGGTGACGCGAGGGACTCATGAGTTGAACGCTGTCGTGGTTGCCGATGTGTCAGAACCAAGTCCGCTTGATACAGAAGGAGAGAATCCATGATTAACCCCAAGGACTACTACGAGCACGGCCTCGCGCTGCACGGTCACAAGTGCCCCGCGATGCCCATGGGACTACGTGTGGGCGCGGCCGCGATGAACGCCCTGGGCGTCGAGCGCGCCAAGGATGGCCAGCTTCTGGCGCTGGTCGAGCTTGGCGACGACCATTGCGCCACCTGCTTCGCCGACGGCGTGCAGATGATCACCGGCTGCACCTTCGGCAAGGGCAACATCAAGAAGCTGCACTACGGCAAGTGGGGCGTCACGCTGGTCGATGTCGCGACAGGCCGGGCCGTTCGGGTCACGCCCAAGGCCGAGGCCATGCTCGCGAACAAACAGACGGAGTTCTTCAAGGAGTACCGCGAGAAGGGTGTCCCCGCCTCCAAGGTGCCGCTCGAAGTCGTCGAACCGCTGGTTCAACGGGTCATGGGCGCGCCCGATGAGAAGCTGCTCTCCGTGGGCAAGCCCTTCCAGTACGAGGTCCAACGCCGGCCGCACTCATTCTCGAGCCTGGTGTGCGACAATTGCGGCGAGATGGTGGTCGAGGGCTACGCGCGACTTGTCGGTGACAAGAGGGTCTGCATCCCCTGCCAGGAGAAGCTGACCGGCGCCAAGGAATGAGCCCGAGGAGAACGCACGACGCATGACCGCCATCATCGCAGGGCTCATCACGTTCGGATTCACCGCGCTTTTGACCATCGCCGGCGTCGGCGCGGCGTTCGTGTTGATCCCTGTCTTCCTGGCCCTCGGCATCGAGGTCCACACCGCGATGGCGACCGCGCTGCTCCTCAACGCCGTCGCCATGTCGGTCGCCTCCGTCAACTTCGTCCGCAAGCGGCTCGTCGTCTGGAAGGTGGCGCTGCCGATGGTGGTGGTCGCGTCGACGCTGTCGCCGCTCGGCGCGTGGGTTAGCCAGGGGCTGGATCGGACCGTGCTCCTCTGGCTGTTCGTCGGCTTCCTGGTTTTTGCGGCGCTGATGATGCTCCTCTACACACCGCGGGCGCGGGAGACGACGAGTGGGAGCGGAACCCTGCTCGTCGTCGGTCTCGGCGTTGGCGGCGTGGCCGGCTTTCTCGGCGGGCTGCTCGGGGTCGGCGGGGGCAACATCATTGTCCCCGCCCTCGTCGCCTATGGGTTCGATCCGAAGAAGGCGTCGGCCAGCACCTCGTTCGTCGTCATCTTCTCGTCCCTGACGGGGTTCCTCGGCCACATGTCGCTCGCCGGCATGAACTACGCCTTGCTCGGCTGGACCACGGCCGGCTCGGCCGCAGGGGCCTTGCTCGGTTCGTGGCTCATGACCGACAAGCTCAAGGGCCGACAGGTCAAGTTGCTGATTGGCGTGGTGCTGCTGGGCATCGCGGCGAAGATGGCTTGGGGGCTCCTTTGAGGCTGTCGCGCCACCAGAACGTCGGGAGTCCCAGGCTCGGGCTCGCCGCTTGTCTTGTCGGCCTGCTCGTGATGGCTGGGCGCTCCGTGGCGCGTGCGGGCGAGGAAACCGAGAAGCCGAACAGCCAGGACGAGTTTTGGTCAAACCTCAAGAACATGCGGGCCGGCCCCGTGACGTTCGACCTCGGTGGGCAGGTGCGGCTGCGCTACGAATACGACGACGGCTTATCCATCAAGGGCTTTGAACCGGGCGGCCACGATCAGCTTCTGCTCGAGCGCATACGCCTCGACTTCTCCGCGCGCTTCTGGGATCGGCCGCGCCTCTTCCTTCAGCTTCAGGATGCCCATCCCTTTCTGACCAGGCTCGGGCAGGCGGACTTCCCGACGAGCAGCCCGATCGAGGACACGCTCGACATCCGTCAGCTCTACGCCGAGTGGCTGAAGATCGGGGACAGCCCATTCGGCTTCCGGATCGGAAGGCAGCAGATCGCTTACGGCGACCAGCGCGTGTTCGGTCCCGGCAACTGGGGCAACACCGGCCGCTTCGCCTGGGACGCAGCCATGTTGAAGCTCGACACCGACTGGCTCGCGACAGACCTGTGGGTCGGCAAGTTCCTGACCTACCAGACCGACGTCTGGCCCAACCGCTCGAACGAGGACTTCTGGACGCTGGTCGGCTACCTGCAGCTCAAGGGGTTGCCGTTGCGCCTCGATCTCTTCTACGTCTTCAAGTACGACGGCAGCGGCAAGAGCGCGGGCGAGTCGGGCGCGGGCGACCTGTCGACCCACACCATCGGCTTCCAGGTTGAAGGCCGCGCCGCGAAGGTGATCGACCTGGCCTGCACCTTCGTCGGCCAGTTCGGGCGCTTCGGGCGTGACGCGGTGAGAGCCTTCGGCGCCAACATCAAACTCGGGGTCACCGCGCCCATGTCATGGAAGCCGAGGCTCGGCGTTCAGTACACCTGGGGCTCGGGCGACGCGGACCCGGACGACGGCGTGCACCAGACGTTCGATGGCGTGTTCGGCGGCCGCGACATCTTCTTCTATGGGTATCTCAACCTCTTCTTCTGGGCGAACTTGCACGACGCCGAGGTGGACTTCAGCGTGAAGCCCTGGTCAGGGCTCACCTTCTACGTCGAGTACCATCACTTCAACCTGGATCAGGCCAGGGACGCCTGGTACACGACGGGTCTCAAGGCCTACCGGCGCGACCCGAACGGCGGATCGGGGACCACGCTCGGCGACGAGCTCGACATGCGCGCCGTCCTCAGCCTGTGGAACCACCTCGAGCTGATGGCCGGCTACGGCCGATTCTTTCCCGGCGGATTCGTGAGGGCCACGGGCGTTTCACCGGCGGCCAACTGGTACTTCGTCCAGGGAGCCTATTCCTGGTGAAAGGAGCGAGCATGATGAGACGGACACTCACAAGCCAGGGGATGAGCACGACGGGGCTCGCCGTGTCGGGCCTCGTGGCGCTCGGCCTCGCCGTCGGCTGTGGCGACCTAGAGCCGCAGGGCGTGCCGGTTCGACCGGAGGATGCCCCCGCCCGTGCCTCGGGTGTCTGCCCGCCGTTCCAGCTCCGCGACGAGGCGGGCAACGTCATCGACCCGGTAAAGGGCGTGAACGACACGGTGCCGTACTCGCCGCGGCAGACCTGCGGCGCCGCTGGCTGTCACGACTACGGCAAGATCACCGAGGGCTTCCACTTCACCCAGGGCAAGGGGGAGCGGGTGCCGGCCAAGATGGCCGAGCGCTACGCGTGGGTGACCTCGCCCGGCAACTACGGCGGCAACTGGTGCTCGCCCGCGCCGCTGTACCGCCAGCTCGCGCCCAAGAAGAACCAAAGCGCCCGCGAGATCGACATGACCTCGTTCGAGTTCGTCACCGCCACCTGCGGCAACTGCCACCCGGGTGGCGGCCCGCTGGAGCTTGACCGCGACGGGAAGCGCTACGACGCCTGGATGCGCGACCCCACCTCGGGCCTGACCGCGGGCGGGGAGAACGGGCTCGACGGCGACTACTTCAAGGCGCGCTGGTCCGAGACGGGCGTGATCGAGGCGGACTGCCTGCTGTGCCACCAGCCCGAGTACGACTTCAAACGCCGCAACGCGGAGCTTGCGAACCTGAACTTCCGCTGGGCGGCGACATCCGGGGCCGGCTTCGGGGCCGTGACCGGGAAGGTGGGCGCCGGCGAGCAGCCGACCGTCACCTACGACAAGAACCGCTTCGACGCCGAGGGCAACGTCCTCGTCCACATCGCCCCCGAGCCGCGCAACGAAACCTGCCTCACCTGCCATGCCAAGCCCGATTGGAAGAAGCGTGGCGCCAGCTACTCCACGCGCACCGATGTCCATATGGCCGCCGGGCTGCGCTGCGTGGACTGCCACGCGGCCGGCAGCAACGCGGCCGATCCGCGCATCCGAGGCCGCGAGGTCCATCAGTTCGGCAAGGGTGACGACCCCTCTGGCTTCGTGCGCAACGACCTCGACAACACCGTCCGCTCCTGTGAGAGCTGCCACCTCGAGGGCTGGCGCAACGCGCCGCGCGCCTCTCACGCCTGGCTGCCGCCGCTGCACCTGGAGAAGCTCGCCTGCCAGGCCTGCCACATCCCGACCCGCGCGGTGAAGAGCGCGCTGGTTCAGGCCAGCGACGTCTACAACCCCGCGCCGCGGATCACGCCGCCGGGAAAGCACATCTGGACCTTCTACGACCAGGACATGGCGTTCTGGAATCACTACGGCGAGCTCGAGCTGTTCTCGAACAAGGACCAGCCGACCGACGTCACACGGCCGACACTCTTTCGCTACCAGGGCAAGATCTACCCGGGCAATCGGGTGCACAGCGCCTGGGTGGGCTTCGAGGAGCAGGGGAAGCCGGGACTCAACCAGCTCTTCATGAAGGACTTCTTCCAGATGTGGGCCCAGCACCGGACCGATCCCAAGAGCAAGTACCCGGAGCTGGCGAAGATCACCGATGACAACCAGGACGGCATCATCGAGGTGAACCGGCCCGAGGAGATCGACGCGCTGCTCTCGGCGACGAAGGCATTTCTTGCGTCGACGGGCTTCCCGCTCGAGGGCCGGCGCTTGGTATGGGTCTCGGACAGCAAGGCGTACACCTCGGCGAGCGAGCCCCGGGAGCTGCCACGAGAGGAGTGGGAGGCCACGGCCTACGCCTCGGTGTACAAGTTCTCGCACGACGTCTCGCCCGCCCGGGCCGCGCTCGGCGCCGGGGGTTGCACCGACTGCCACCGCCCGGGCTCGCCGTTCTTCCAGGGGGCGGTCCTCGATGTGGTTTTCGATGGCGACGGCGCGCAACCGCGCTGGGCGCCCAATCACCGGATCCTCGGCCTGTCGTCGTCCTGGGTGACGCTGGGCGCGTTCCGCGAGGCCGGGCTCAAGCCCGTGGTCTACGGCCTCGGCGCCGCCGTCCTGCTGCTGCTCGCCGGGCTCGGCCTCCGTCGTCTGCTCGTCGCTCGGCTTGGCGCGCGTCCGCACCGCGCCGCGCTGCTCGCGAGCGCCGCCTCCGGTATCGGGGTGGTGGGACTGCTCATCCTCGCGGCATCGCCCGACTGGTTGAGCTATGTCATTGTCAGGCGCTTCACGCTCGACGCGAACCACGCCTGGGTCTCTCTCCTCTGCTTCGGCATCGGGGCGGCGACGGCGTTTCTTCCAGTGGCGGCCTCGGGTTGGCGAAACAAATCGCTGCGGTTGCTCAACCTCGTGATCTGGACGGGCCTCGCGGCCGGCGCCGTATCGGGCGCGCTGATGTTCGCCAAGCTTCCGGCGCTGGCCAGCTTGAATCGGCTGGCCTACACCGGCCTGGAAGTCGGCCTGGCGATAGCACTTCTCGGTGCCTGCGGCTCGCTCTTGCTTCGGCTGGCGGCATCGGCCGCCACCAATGCCGGGAAGGCGTGACCCGGATTCCCGGCGGGCGGTCCCTGTCGACGGGTTGGCCGCTGCTCGGCTGGACCGCCGCCGGGTCTGGCGGCGCAGCGCGGATGAGCGGCTGAATTCAACACTTGTGACTGGCGCTGCTCCTTGGCAGAATGCGCCCGTGTCGAACTGGATCCACATCCTGCGCACAGGCAACCCTCAGGAGGGCGTGCCCCTGGGGCCGGTGAGCCGCTGGCTGCTCATCACCCGCGCCTGCGTTTTCTCCATGACCGCGCTCTCCGCCGGTATCGGGGGGCTGCTGGCCGCCCGGGCCGGGGCCTTCGACTCTCTCTCGTTCTCGCTGGTGTTGATCGGGCTGTTGTTGGCGCACGCCTCCAACAACATGCTCAACGACTACTTCGACGTCCGCCTGGGGGTGGACACCCCGGGCTATGCCAGGACCGCCTATGCCCCGCATCCCCTCTTGTCGCGTCTGGTGAGCGTGCCGGCCTTGTGGCTGGCGATCTCCCTGTGCACCCTGGCTGAACTGGGTGTGGCGCTTGTGCTTACCTCCTGGAAGGGCTGGCCGGTGCTGGCCTTCGCTGCGGCGGGTTTGGCCCTGTCGGTGTTCTACGTGGCACCGCCCTTGAAGCTCAAGCATCGCGGGTTGGGAGAGCTGGCCATCTTCGCCATCTGGGGCCCGCTCATGATCACGGGCACCTTCTAC
Organism: Myxococcales bacterium; assembly: GCA_012798435.1. Lineage (GTDB taxonomy): Bacteria > Myxococcota > B64-G9 > B64-G9 > B64-G9 > JAAZNF01. The sequence goes on from JAAZNF010000092.1 coordinate 83,562, forward strand.
GCTCTGGCGGGGACGCTGCCTTGGCAGGTATGGCTGGCCTCCATGCCCTACGGGCTGGCGGTGATGGCGGTGGTGGTGGGAAAGCACCTCGACAAGCGCGCCCAAGATCGGGAGCGCGGAGTGGGTACCCTGCCGGTGCTCCTGGGTGAGCGGGGAGGCCGGCGGCTGATGGCTGCACTCGTTCTGCTGCTCTACCCCAGCGTGACCGTTCTGTCGCTGGCCCGCCTGTTGCCATGGGCGGCCCTTCTCGTGTGGCTGTCGCTGCCCCGGGCGCTGCGGGTGGTGAGAATGCTCCGACTCCCCATGCCCGACTCGCCCCGGGCGGCCTTCGAACTGGCTGCGGATGCCATCCCCCGCGATCTGCGGCGGCAATACGATCCCGCTCTGGGCGGGCAGCGCTTTCCGCTGTGGCCGTTGTGGTTCGTGGTGTGGGGCGTGTGGTGGGTCCGCGTGGCCGGGGCCTGGCTGCTGGCCGGCCTGGCGTTCGGCCTGGCGGAGCCGTGGCTGCTGTTCCACCTCTGGGGCGGCTGAACGGCCGACCGCGGCGGGTTTTCCCTGTCCCGTTCCTCCCCAAGCTCTGACCCCAGCCGCAGGTGAGATGTGCGGGCCTGCGCTGGCGGAGTGAAGCTGGCGGGTCCCGCTCCTGCCGCCGGCTGCCTCCAGGCGTGACCCGCGTCACACGCGGAGGGCTTCGCTCGACGCGCTGGTCGAGACCTCTCGACGCATTGGTCGAGTCCGACCGCGGGATGCCGGCGGTGGCTGGTATAAGCCCTCTGTGGGCCGAATCCCGCCCCTGGCGAGGCGATCTGGTTGGCATGTTTTTCGCTTTGAAACACATTCAAATCCCGGGGGGAAGGAGGACAGGCGATGAACGCCGGCCGACCGTATCTTGTCCTGATTTTCCTATTTCTTTTCAGCGTAGTATCGTGCAGCCGAAACACCGATCGCATCGCGGGGCCGGACCCCACCTTGGACTCGGTGAGCCCACCGATCGCTTGTGTGGAACAGGAGAGCCGGACCTTCGCCATCGCTGGCTCGGGGCTGGCCCCCCTGGTCAAGGACGTCCTGTCCGACCCGGAGGCGATCCTCCCGGCGCTCACCCTGGTGCGGGTGAAGGACCTGGCCGGCCAGGATCTCTCCGGCGAGCAGGCCTACCCCGTGCCGGTCGAGGCCACGCGCTGGAAGAGCCAGGCCGCCATGGAGTTCGACCTCCTGCCCGCGGCCGCGCTCGCCCACGGGCTCTACCGCCTGGACGCGAAGAACGGCTCCGGCCGGGAGGCGAGCCTGTCCGAGGCGCTCACCCTGGTGCCGGCGCCGGAGGTTCGCGCGGTCGAGCCGGACGTGGCGTGTGTGGCCCAGGCGGAGCGCCGCCTCACCGTCCGTGGGGAAAACTTCCTGGTGCTCGACGGGGTGCTGCCCGAGGTGAGCATCGGCACGGTGAAGCTCACCGCCGCCGAGGCCCAGGATTGCGCCGACGTGCCGGTGCCGCGCGGCGCGGCCCGCCTGTGCGCGACCCTTCTCGTGGACGTCCCGCAGGGCGCCGTGGCCGAGGGTTTGCACAGCGTGACTGTGGCCAATCCGCTGCCCGCCGGGTGCAACACCCCGGTGGGGGTGAACCTGCGCATCGTCCCGCCGCCGGTGCTCCAGAAGGTGGAGCCGGATCTGGTGTGCCTGGAACAGAGCGGCATCGAGCTCGTGCTCACCGGCAGTGACTTCCTCGAACTCGATGGCGACGTGCCGCAGGTTCGCATCGGCACGCTGGTGCTCCCCGCGGTCCCCGAGAATTGCGAAGCGCTGACGGGGACGCAGATCGAAGTCCGCCGCTGCACGGTGTTGCGGGTGGCGCTCGAGAAGGACGCGCTGACGGCCGGGGCCTATGCGGTCGCGGTGCAAAACCCGCTGCCGGCCGGTTGCGAGAGCGCCGAGAGCGTCTCCCTGGCAGTGGTACCCGGCCCGAGCATCGCCGCGATGGTGCCGGACGAGTTTTGCGGCGAGAAGGAAGCTCGCACCGTGGAGATCCAGGGCAGCGGCTTTTTGGACGTGGAGGGCGCGCTGCCCCGGGTGAGCGTGGGTGGCCTGGATATCGCCGCCAGCTCTGTCGCGGACTGCACCGCCGTGGCTGGGACGCTGCTCTCCGTCCGCACCTGCGAGCGCTTGACCTTCGTGCTCCCCGCCGGCGCGCTGCCCGCGGGCAGCTATTCGGCGACCGTGACCAACCCGCCTCCGGCGGATTGCAGCGGCGGCCCGGCCGGGTCTTTCGTGCTCACCCCGGCCCCGGCCATCGCCCGGGTGCAACCGACCGTCCCCTGCCAGCCGGGCGCCACCGACTTCACCATCAGCGGCCAGGGCTTCCTGCGCATCGGTGGCGAGGTCCCGACGGTGCGCTTCGAGCAGACGGCGGCCAGCGTCTCTTCGCTCGATGGCTGCCAGGACTTCACCGCCCTGGCCGGCGCGTCCGTGTGCACCTCCATCCGGATCACCGTGCCGGCGGGCACCGTGGGGTTGGGCGACTACCGGGTGTCGGTGACGAACCCCGGCGCACTCGCCTGCAGCGGCGAGTTCACCTCGTACATGGGCCCGCCGCCGGTGCTCTCTTCCGTCTCCCCGCTGCGCCTGTGCGACAGCGGCGGAAACCTCGCCGCCACCGGCCAGAACTTCCTGCCCGGCACCGTGCTGTCGCTCTCCGGCCCCGGTGGCACGTACGACGTGGAGACCACCTACGTCGACGCGCAGCATCTGACCGGCGTCCTGTCGGGACGGGTCATGCCGGGCGTGTACGACGCCATCGCCACCAACCCCGACGGCTGCGCCGACACGCTGGAAGACGCCATCGAGATCACCCCCAGCCCGGTGATCTTCTTCGTGGATCCCCCGGTGGCCTACAACGGCATTCGCCTCCAGGTCACGCTGTACACTTCGGGCCTGCTGGGTTCCGTCTCGAGCGTACGCATCCAGCCGAGCGGCGATCCGGCGAACGCCCTCGATCTCGTCTTCACGGTGAACACCCAGAACCGCATTCAGGCGGTGCTGCCGGCGGGGCTGGCGGCCGGGGCGTACGACGTGCTGGTGACGGACGACCTCAACTGTAGCGGCATCCTGGTCGGTGGGCTTTCGGTGGTCGAGCAGCTCACCGTCTCCGTGGAGCGCATGGAGCCACCCTTCGGCTGGACCCAGGATCGCACCGGCGCCAACGTGTACTCCACCGTTCCGGCGCCCGCGGGGATGGAGAACTTCCTGCCCACTCCGCGCCTGTACCTCAACCCCAAGGACGGCGGACCGGGCGCGCTGGCCTCGGAGCTGCGCAGCATCGCCTTTGCCAGCGCGGGCCGGCTCTCCGCCACGGTGCCGGCGGGGCTCCCGGTGGGCACCTATGACCTGGTGGTCATGAACCCCGACGGCGCGGTGGGCCTGCTGGCCGACGCCTTCGAGGTCACCGAGCTGGCGCCGCCGGTGATCTTCTCGCTGCTTCCCGCCAGCGTGATCAACCAGGACGTCCAGACCATCACCGTGGCCGGCGCCAATTTCCGCGCGCCGACCTTCTCGGCCGATTGCCGCCAGCCGGCGGGGACGTTCGTGCCGCTGACGGGCACGATCACCGCGGGGACGGAGACCGAGCTTACGGTGGACATCAACTTCACCACCCAGACCGTGGCTGACAACTCGGTGTGCATCGTGAAGGTGACGAACGACGATGGCACCTACGCCACCTTCTCCGCGCTGGGGGTTACCAACCCCTCGCTCAACCTGGATCACTTCGTGGCGGCCAGCCCCATGAACGTGGCGCGGCGCGCACCTTGTGCCGCCGCCGGCGCCGCGCTGCCGGGCGCCTCGTTCCTGTACGTGTTCGGCGGCGACAACGGCACCACCCGCGACAGCACCGCCGGGGCCTTCTATGACACGGTGGAGATGGCGGCGGTGGGGCCCTACGGTGACCTCTCCGAATGGATCGTGCTGCCGTACCGCATGCCGCAGCCGCGCTCCTTCCAGGCCTGCGCCGCGCAGGGGCGGTACATCTTCGTTGCCGGCGGCAACGGCGGCGCTGGGGCGGTGGACACGGTGTGGCGGGCCAAGATCCTCGATCCAGACGAAGCGCCGGTGATCCGTGACGTGAACCTCAGCGTGCAGGAGTATCACACGGCGCTGCTCGCGCCCGGGCGATACTCCTACCGCGTCTCCTCGTTGCGGCCGGCCAGCGACTTCGAGAACCCGCTTGGGGAGACGCTGCCGGGTGACCCCATGATGGTGCAGATCCCGGACATCGAGCAGCGCCTGGTGGTGACCATCGTCTGGGACGCGGTGCCGGGGAGCGCCGGCTACCGCATCTACCGCACCCCGGCGGCCGATCCGCCCGGGCAACCGGAGGTCCTGATAGCCGAGGTCGGTGCCGCGGTGCTCCAATGGAGCGACGATGGCAGCGCCACGCCGGGTACCGAGCAGCCCCTGCCGCTGGGCGCCCTGGGGCGCTTCGCCGCGCTGCCTTCGCTTTCCGCTCCGCGCGAGGGTGCGGGTATCGCCCTGGCTGCGGATCCGGCGGACGACAGCATGCGCTATCTCTACCTTCTGGGAGGCCGCAGCAGCGCCTCGGCGGGTCTGAACAGTGTGGAACGGCTGCCCATACAACTGAATGCCGACGGCACGCAGCAGCTCGGCGCCCAGTGGATCGTCGGGTCCGCGGACATCGGGCCGGTGCGCTGGCAGATGCAGGCCTTCGTGGCCGATCAGTACAGCGCGCCCAACATCATGCCGGACGGAGAGACCTGGATCTACGCTGGCGGCGGGCTGCGCCCGAACAACCTCACCACGCTCCAGCCGGACGTGGTGGCGCTCAAGGTCGAGGCCGGCGGAGCGTTGGGCGAGAGCGCCGGGAACCGGTACGAGGTGGACACCATGCAGCCGTACAAGGCCGGGTACTACGGCGCCCTGTTCAATGACCAGCTCTTCGCCTTCGGCGCCACCATGGCCAACGCCAGCACCGAGTCGAACTCCATCGAGATGTGTCCGGTGGGCGGGGCCTGCTCGGGCACCATCCCCGATCCGCCGGACCTCGCCAACTGGAACAACCTGGGCATCGATCTGGTCGTGGCGCGCTACCTCATGGCCGGCGCTGTGAGCAACGCCTTCGTGTTCCTGCTGGGCGGGATCGACGGAAGCGCGCAGCCGCTGGCTTCTTGCGAAAAGACCCTCTGGTGAGGAGGTTTGTCATGCGTACCGCAATCGTTCTTTGTGTGCTGCTGGCAAACGGTGGTGCCTTCGCCGCCGAGACCGAGGCGGTGGCCGAGAAGACCCTCATCGCCGCCGGCCTCAAGGGCGGCCTGGTCTTTCCCCAGCTCAACACGCCGCTCTCCACCTCGTTCACCGTCCACCTGGAAGCGGCCGGCTACCTGCCCTTCTGGGGGTCCCGGCTGGGTCTGGTGTTCGCCGTCGGCTATCGTCAGGCCGCGGCCTCGGGGAGCGGTGAGGACGCCCGGCTGCCGGAAGGGGTCTACACCTGGGAGGCCACCCGGCGCGAGGTCTTGCTCGATGTCGGTCCCTCGCTGCGGGTGATGGACGCGAGCTGCGCCTGGAACCTCTCCTTCGCCGCCGGCCCGCGCATCGCCATGACCTCGTTCGTGGAGAACGGCAGCGCGGGCGGGGAGAGCTTCGGCGAGCACGACGAGCGGGCCACCCTGCCGGGGATGTTCTTCGGCGTGCAGGGCGAGTACCGCCTGGGGCCGGGGGCCGTGTTCGCCGAGCTCTCGCTGGGCGTGGCCTTCGAGGATCTGCGCACCGCGGGGAACGTCTCGGCCGCCTCGCTCGATCTCCTGCTGGGCTACCGCTTCTGGTTCTCCTTCTAATTCGAGTTTGACAACCTCGCCGCGCGGGTCATAGCCTCCTTGGACGAACGGCCGCCCACTGGCGGCCCGAGCAAGGAGGCGAACGTGAGAGCTCTTGCCCTGTGTGCCCTGCTGTGTGTTGCTGCGACGGCCTGTCACGAGGCAGCGAAACCCGACACCGCGCCGGCCCCGGTGGCGACCCCTACGGCAACACCGCCGGCAACCCCGACCGCGACGGAGGCGACCGTGCAAAACCCGCTGGTGAAACCCTGGACCGGCCCCTTCGGCGGCGTACCGCCCTTCGACCAGGTGAAGGTCGAGTATTTCAAGCCCGCCCTCGAGATCGGCATGGCCGAGCAGCTCGCGGCCATCGCCCGCATTGTGGCCAACCCGGATCCTCCCACTTTCCAGAACACTATCCGCGAGTTGGAGCGCTCCGGGCGGACCCTGGACCGGGTGGCGCGGGTGTACGGGGTGTGGTCCTCGGCCATGAGCACGGACGACTTCCAGAAGGTCGAGCAGGAGATGGCGCCGCGGCTCGCCGCCTTCGCGGACCAGATCGTGCAGAACCCGAAGCTCTTCGAGCGCATCGAGGCGGTGTACGAAAAGCGTGCGTCCTCCGGCCTCACCCCCGAGGAGCAGCGGCTGGTCTGGCTGGTTCGCACCAACTTCGTGCGCGCCGGGGCCAAGCTCGACGCGGCCGCCAAGAAGCGGGTGGCCGAGATCAACCAGCGCCTGGCCACCCTCACCACCCAGTTCTCCCAGAACGTGCTGGGCGACGAGAACGAGCGCTTCACCGTGCTGGAGAAGGAAGGAGACCTGGCCGGGCTCTCCGACGCGCTGAAATCCGCCTTCGCCGCCGCCGCCGCGGAGAAGAAGCTCGCCGGCAAGTGGGTGGTGCCGAATACCCGCTCGGCGGTGGAGCCTTTCCTCACCTTCTCCAGTCGCCGGGATCTGCGCAAGAAGGTGTGGCAGGAGTTCGTGAGCCGCGGCGACCACGGCGACGCGCGCGACAACAAGGCCCTCATCACCGAGATCCTGGCGCTTCGCGCCGAGCGCGCGAAGCTCCTCGGCTACCCCAGCCACGCCCACTGGCGGGTGGAGGACTCCATGGCCAAGACCCCCGAGGCCGCCATGGACCTCATGCTCAAGGTATGGCCGGCGGCGGTGGCGCGGGTGCGCGAGGAGGTGGCCGACATGCAGAAGGTGGCCGCCCGCGAGGGGCAGAAGGACCCCATCGAGCCCTGGGACTACCGTTACTACCAGGAGAAGGTGCGCAAGCAGAAGTACGACCTCGACGAGAACGAGCTGAAACCCTACCTCCAGCTCGAGAAACTCCGCGAGGCCATGTTCTTCGTCGCCGGCAAGCTCTTCGACCTGCACTTTGCGCCGGTCACGGGCGTTGCGGTGTACCACCCCGACGTCACGGTGTACGAGGTGAAGGACGGCGCGGGCAAACACGTGGGGCTGTGGTACTTCGACCCCTACGCCCGGCCCGCCAAGCAGTCCGGGGCCTGGATGAACGCCTACCGTGATCAGGAGCGCTTCGACGGGGACATCTCCACCATCGTTTCCAACAACGCCAACTTCGTCAAGGCCGCGCCTGGACAACCAGTGCTGATCGGCTGGGACGACGCCGACACCATGTTCCACGAGTTCGGCCACGCGCTGCACGGCCTGTGCTCGAACGTGACCTACCCCTCGCTTTCCGGCACCTCGGTCGTGCGCGACTTCGTGGAGCTCCCCTCGCAGGTGCTGGAGCACTGGCTGTCGGTGCCCGAGGTGCTGAAGACCTTCGCGCTGCACTACCAGACCGGCGCGCCCATGCCCGAGGCGCTACAGAAGAAGATCGAGCAGGCCAGCCGCTTCAACCAGGGCTTCGCCACGGTGGAGTACCTGGCCTCGGGGCTGATGGACATGAAGGCCCACCTGGTCACCGACCGGCCGGTGGAGGCGGCGGCCTTCGAGAAGGAGACGCTGGGCGCGCTGGGCATGCCGCGCGAGATGGTCATGCGCCACCGCTTCCCGCACTTTCTGCACATCTTCGGCGGCGACGGCTACTCGGCCGGCTACTACAGCTACCTGTGGGCCGACACCCTGAGCGCCGACGCCTTCGAGGCCTTCTTGGAGGCCAAGAACCCCTTCGACCCCGAGGTGGCCGCGCGCCTCAAGAAGCACGTCTTCTCGGTGGGCAACACGGTAGATCCGGCCGAGGCCTACCGGGCCTTCCGCGGCCGCGACGCCGGCATCGGCGCGCTCATGCGCGAGCGGGGCTTCCCCGAGCCCAAGAAGGCCTCGAAGTAATCGTCCCGTCCTCTCCCTCCTTGCGCGGCTGCAACCCGAACCCGCGCTGCCTGCGCTAGCGTTTTTGGCCCGCGGCGCGAAGGTGCATCCGCCGTTTTCGTTTGACAAGGCCGGCTGGTTCGCCGGATAGTCCAGCCGGTTTCGGGGCCGAGAACGCCCCGCCTGTCACGGGAGAGACCGCATGAGCGCCAGGGATTTCGTGTTCACGTCCGAGTCGGTGACCGAGGGGCACCCGGACAAGATCTGCGACCAGGTTTCGGACGGGGTGCTGGACGCGCTGATCGGGCCAGACCCCAAGGCGCGGGTGGCCTGCGAGACCATGGTCAAGACCGGCATGGTGGTCATCGCCGGGGAGATCACCACCAGCGCCTACGCCCACCTGCCCGACGTGGCCCGCGAGGTGGTGCGCGGCATCGGCTACAACGACTCCTCGATGGGCTTCGACTGGGAGACCTGCGCGGTGCTGTCGGCCATCGATCGCCAGAGCCCGGACATCGCCCGCGGCGTGAACGGCGGCGCTGAGCACGAGCAGGGGGCCGGCGACCAGGGCATGATGTTCGGCTACGCCTGCGACCATACCCCCGAGCTCATGCCCGCGCCCATCTCGTACGCCCACCGGCTGACCCGCCGCCTGGCCGAGGTGCGCCACCAGGGCGAAATCGACTTCCTGCGCCCCGACGGCAAGAGCCAGGTGTCGGTGCGTTTCGTCGACGGCAAGCCCAAGGAGATCACCGCGGTGGTGCTCTCTACCCAGCACCGGCCCGACATCGAGCACGCCGCGCTGCGCGAGGCCATCATCGAGACGGTCATCCGCCCAGCGCTGCCCAAGAACATGCTGACGCCCAAGACCGTATTCCACATCAACCCCACCGGGCGCTTCGTCATCGGCGGGCCGTTCGGCGACAGCGGCGTCACCGGCCGCAAGATCATCGTGGACACCTACGGCGGCTGGGCGCGCCACGGGGGCGGGGCCTTCTCGGGGAAGGATCCCAGCAAGGTGGACCGCAGCGCCGCCTACGCGGCCCGCTACATGGCCAAGAACATCGTCGCCTCCGGCCTGGCACGCGAGGCCGAGGTGCAGCTGGCCTACGCCATTGGCGTGGCCGAGCCGGTGTCGCTGATGGTCACCACCTTCGGCACCGGCAAGATCCCCGACGAGCGCCTGGCCGAGCTGGTGCGACGCCTGTTCCCCACCAAGCCGGCCGACATCATCGCCACGCTCGACCTGCTGCGGCCCATCTACCGCAAGACCGCCAGCGGTGGCCACTTTGGCCGCGAGGAACCCGAGTTCACCTGGGAGCGCACCGACCGTGCCGAGGCCCTGCGCCAGAGCGCCTGAGCATTTCGCCGATCACTTCGAAAACCGGGAGGATGCCATGAAATACCACGTGAAGGATTTGCGCCTGGCCGCCGAGGGACTGCGCCGCATGGAGTGGGCCGAGAAGGAGATGCCCGTGCTGCGCCTCATCCGGGAGCGCTTCGCCCGCGAGAAGCCGCTGCGGGGCGTCCGCCTGGGGGCCTGCCTGCACGTCACCACCGAGACCGCCAACCTGATGCTCACCCTGCAGGCGGGCGGGGCCGCGCTGGCCCTGTGCGCCAGCAACCCGCTCTCCACCCAGGACCCGGTGGCGGCGGCCCTGGTGAAGTCCGGCGTTCCCACCTTCGCCATCAAGGGCGAGAACCGCAAGACCTACTACGACCACATCCACGCGGTGCTGGCCACCCGGCCGCACATCACCATGGATGACGGCGCCGATCTGGTGTCCACCATCCTGCTGAAGCGGCCCCAGCTGGCCCAGGGGATGCTGGGCGGCACCGAGGAGACCACCACCGGGGTCATCCGCCTGCGGGCCATGGCCGAGGAGGGCGTGCTGCGCTTCCCGGTGATCGCGGTCAACGACGCCAACACCAAGCACATGTTCGACAACCGCTACGGCACTGGCCAGTCCACCCTGGACGGCATGATCCGCGCCACCAACCGGCTGCTGGCCGGGAGCGTGTTCGTGGTGGCCGGCTACGGCTGGTGCGGGCGCGGCGTGGCTATGCGCGCCCGCGGCCAGGGGGCGCGGGTGATCGTGACCGAGGTGGATCCGCTGCGGGCGCTGGAGGCCCACATGGACGGCTTCGAGGTCATGCCCATGGGCAAGGCGGCGCCGCTGGGGGATTTCTTCTGCACCCTGACCGGCGACATCCACGTCATCCGTCCCGAGCACTTCCGCCGCATGAAGGACGGGGCCATCGTAGCCAACTCGGGGCACTTCGACGTGGAGCTGGATCTGCCGGGACTGAGCGAGTTTGCGCGCAAGCGGCGCGTGATCCGCGACTTCGTGGTGGAGTACACCCTGCCGTCCCGCCGGCGCGTATACGTGCTGGCCGAGGGGCGGCTGGTGAACCTGGCCGCCGCCGAGGGCCACCCCTCCGCGGTCATGGACATGAGCTTCGCCAACCAGTCGCTCTCGGCGGAGTACCTGGTCCGCCACAGCCGCACCCTGGAACGCCGGGTGTACCCGGTGCCCCGGGCCATCGATCAGGAGATTGCCCGGCTCAAGCTGGCGTCGCTGGGCGTCTCCATCGATCGCCTCACCCCCGAGCAGCGGCGCTACCTCTCCTCCTGGCAGGCTGGGACCTGAGCCTCCATGGACTGGCTGCAGAGCCTGGTGCTGGGGGTGGCGCAGGGGCTCACCGAGTTTCTGCCGGTATCCTCCACCGCCCACCTGCGGGTGCTGCCGGCCCTGCTGGGTTGGCCCGACCCCGGCGCCGCCTGGTCGGCGGTGATCCAGCTGGGCACGCTGGCGGCGGTGCTGCTGTACTTCGCCCGCGACGTGGGACGCATCCTGGCCGCCTTCTTCCAGGGGGTGTTCGCCGGGCACCCCTTCCGCGACGAGCATTCTCGCCTGGGGTGGATCTTGATCCTGGGCACCGCGCCCATCGCCGCGGCCGGGCTGCTGTTCGAGGATGCCATCGAGAGCACGCTGCGCTCGCTGTGGGTGGTGGCCGCGGCCCTGGCCGGGTTCGCCCTGCTCCTTTTGCTTTCGGAGCTGGTCGCCTCGCGCCACCGCAACCTGCGCGAGGTCACCTGGCTGGACGGTTTGATGGTGGGCGCCTTTCAGGCGCTGGCGCTCATCCCCGGCGCCTCGCGCTCCGGGGTCACCTTGAGCGGCGGGTTCTTCCTGGGCTTCGCCCGGTCCGACGCAGCGCGTTTCTCCTTCTTGCTCTCCATCCCGGCGGTGGGGTTGAGCGGCGCCTACGAGCTGTGGAAGCTATTGCGCGGCGAGCTGGGGCCGTTCGATCCCACGCCCGTGCTGCTGGGGGGCGCGGCGGCCTTCGGCAGCGGCCTTCTGGCCATCGCCGGGCTCATGCGCCTGCTGCGCTCGCACTCCACGGCGGCATTCATCGTGTACCGACTGCTGCTGGCGTTGACCATCGGTGGCCTGCTGCTCGGCGGGGTGCTCCAACCCTGACGCCGGCAAGCTAGTACTGGAAGGTCGAGCCGCCGATGAACTCGCGCAGGATGGAGTTCTGCGGCACGGCGTCCGGGAAGATGCCCACGAACAGTGCCAGGAACTTCATCATGCGGTGCACCTCGCCGTAGGCGGGGTGCTCCTGCGGCACCTCGAGCAAGAAGCGCTCGGCGTACACCTTGAGCACCGCGGACTCGTAGGGCAGGGCGGTGTTGAACATGTCGTCGGCGGATTCCTGGAAGGGGAAGATGTTGCGCACCTCGCCGCGCCGCACCGAGGGCCACAGGCGGAGCGTCTCGGCGGGGGAGTAGCCGCGGTACAGGCGGTCCCGAACGATGCGGCGCAGCAGCCGGGCGTCGCTGGTGCGGATGCGGTTGGCGTCGTCCAGGCACAGCTGGGTCAGCGCGCTCACATAGACCTTGTACTTGCTGGCCGCCGGCACCTGGGCGGTCAGGCGCTCGTTGAGACCGTGGATGCCCTCGACCACCAGTAGATCGCGCTCCCCGAGTTTGAGCGGCCGCGCCCGTTCCGGGGGTTGGCGGTGGCCGCTGGGGAAGTCGAACACCGGCGTCTTCACCTCGCGACCCTCCAGCAGATCCACCAGGTGCTGGTTGAACAGGTTGAGGTCGATGGCCTCGATGGACTCGAAGTCGTACTCGCCGTTCTCGTCGCGGGGGGTCTCCTCCCGGTCGCGGTAGTAGTTGTCGATCGACAGCCCCACCGGGTTCAGCCCGCTCACGCGCAGCTGCACCGACAGGCGCTTGAGGAAGGTCGTCTTGCCTGAGGACGACGGGCCGGCGATGAGCACCAGCCGGATGCGGCGCCGGTTGTTGACGATGGCGTCGGCGATCTCGGCGATGGCCTTCTCGTGAAAGCCCTCCGAGACGCGGATCAGATCGTCGATGCCGCCGTTGAGGCACAGCTGGTTGAGCTGGCCCACGTTCTCCACGCCCAGGGCGTGGTTCCATTCGCGCGTCTGGCGGTGGATGAGGAACAGCTTGGAGGTGGCGACCGGCGGCTCGTCCAGCGGTCCCGTGAATTGCGGGGTGGGGAATCGTAGCACGAACCCGGGCGGGTAGGGCGACAGGCCGAAGCGGGTCAGGTAGCCGGCCGAGGGTGGCACCGGGCCGTGATGGAGGTCCAGCGTCTGGCCCAGGCACACCAGGCGCACCGTCTCGTGCCAGAAGGTGCGCAGCAGCGCCACCCGGTCCAGCAGGTTGAGGTTGGTGAAGCGGCGGATGGCCTCCGGCACCCCGCAGCGCTCTTGCTCGAAGGGCAGATCCTGGGCGGCGAGCCCCTTCATCCGCTCGCGGATGGCGTCCAGGTGACGGCGGTTGATGGCCGGTTCGCCGATCCAGTCGAAGAAGACGCCGTCGGCCAGCGACTGGCCCACCACCAGACGCACGTTGGGGAAGAGCTGACGGGTCGCCTCCAGCAGCAGCAGGGTGCAGCCGCGCCGGTAGATCTCCTGGCCCGCCTCGGTGTCGGCGTCGATGAGCTGGACCTTGGCACCATCGTACAGGTCGCTGTCCAGCGGGACGAGCCGATGGTTGACCAACGCGCCGATGGGGCGCTTGAGCTCGGTGCCGTTGTGGCTGTCGGACGCCGCCAGGGCCAGGATGGTGGTGGACTCCGGGACCTTGAGCGCTCGGCCATTGAGTTCGATTTGGATCATGCGCATGGGCCCGATTGTACCGAAGCCTTCCCCGCACGCCACTTTTTTCGGCGGGTCGGGTCTGCTAATGTGGGCGCGGCGCTTGGCGCCAAGGAGCCGGCATGGGCACGGGCGACTGGGGACACATGAGCGGCGCGCAGGGGGTGGTGGACAGCCTGCGCCGGGCCGGCGCCACGCGCGTGTTCGGTTTGCCATCGGTGGAGAACAGCCTGCTGTTCGAGGCTCTGCGGGGCTCGGGGCTGGAGCTGGTGCTAGCCACACGCGAGGCCGGCGCGGCCATGATGGCCGACGCCCATGCCCGCCTCACCGGCTCGGTCGGGGTGTGCCTGCTCTCCGCGGGGCCGGGGTTGCTCTCGGCGCTGGAGGGCATCGCCCAGGCGCGCCGGGACTCGTCGCCGCTCCTGGTCCTGATCGCCGGGGCGCCCTCGGGCGGCAGCGCCGCCTTCACCGAGCCGTTTCCGGAGGCCCGAGCCGCGGTCCGGCCCTTGTGCAAGGAGACGATCCGCGTCGAGGCGGCCGAGGAGGTCCCGCTGCACCTGTCCCGGGCATTGCGCTTGTGCCGGGAGGGGGAGCCGGGCCCGGTAGTGGTCGAGATCCCGCGCGAGGTCCAGCGCGAGCGCGCCCGCATGGAGGGCACCGGCTTCCGGCCTGGGCCGCGCGTGCTGGACGAGGCGGCCGAGGCCGGGCTGAAGCAGGCGCTCTCGCTCATCGAACGCTCACCCCGCATCTGTCTGTACGTCGGCGCCGGCGCCGTCGAGGCCGCCGAGGAGGTGGCCGAGCTGGCGGTCCGTCTCGGCGCCCCGGTGGCCAGCACCATCTCCGGCCTGGGCGTGCTGCCCTTCATCCATCCCTGGTCCGTGGGCTTCGGACCGGGGCCGGCGGGGAACCCGGTCGCCGAGAAGGCCTTCGCGGACTGCACCCTCTTGCTGGCCGTGGGCTGCCGCTTCGCCGAGGCAGCCACCGGGTTCGGATGCTTTCGCCCCGGCGTACCGATGGTGCACGTCGACGTCGCCCCCCGGCCCCTGAACGCGAGCTTTCCGAAGACGCTCCAGATCGCAGCGCCGGCCCGCCTGGCGTTGCGCTACCTGCTCGACCGGCTCGCCGCGCGCGAGCGCCCCGAATTGTGCGAGCTCATCCGCAACGAGAAACGCGCGCTGCGGTCCGCGCTGGACGAGCGGCCCGAACTCTCGGACGCCGTCGATCCCATCCGCTTCTTCCGGGTGCTGCGGGAGCTGCTTGCCGGGGAGGACGTGCTGGTGCTGGACTGCGGCCAGCACGCCTTCTACGCCCTGTCGGCCTTTCCGGTCATGGCGCCGCGGCGCTGGCTCATGCCGGTGGATTTCCGCTCGGCGGGGTTCGCGGTGCCCGCGGCGGTAGCCGCCAAACTGGCGCTGCCGGAGAACCACGTGGTGGCCTGCGTGGGCGATGCGGGTTTCGCGGTGAGCGGCTTCGAGCTGCTCACCGCCAGGCGTTGCAACGTCTCCCCGGTGGTGGCGGTCTTCGCCGATGAGAACCTGGGCCTGGTGCGCGCCGCCCAGGAGAAGCTCCTCGGTCGCGAGTCCTGCGTGGACCTCGTCCCGGTGGACTACCAGAAGCTGGCCGAGTCCCTGGGGGTGGCCTACCTGCGGGCGCGCCGGGACGCCGAGCTCGGCGAGACGCTCCGGCGGGCGCTGACCCTGGAGGCGCCGGTGATCCTGGAGGTGCGAGCCAGCTACCGGGAAAGCCCTCGCTTCTTGCAGGCGGTGCTGCGCTCGGAGTGGGAGCGGATGCCCCGCTCGCTCGCCCTACGGCTCGGGGCGCGCATGCTGCTGCGGCGGCTTTTCGGGAGGCGCTGAGGTGGGCCGTCAGTGCGGCCGGATCCGCGGCTTGCGCTCGTCTTCGTCCTCGTCCTCGTCGTCATCCTCGTCGCGGTCATGGGGGCGGATCAGCGGAAGGCGATCGTCTCGTCGTTCGTCGTGGGGACGGATCTCGGGCCGCCGATCGTGGGGGCGGATGTCCGGCGAGTCGTCGTGGGGGCGGACGCGCGGCCCATCCCGGTGGGGCCGGACGGCCGGTGGAGGGTTGCCGCGCTGGTAGCGGTTCGACCGGTAGGCGTCGCCCCGGTGGCGGTACCACTCGTAGTAGGCAGCGCGATGGGCGCGCCAGTGGGAGATGTACACGTGGCGCTCGTGGGCGGGCACCCACACCTGGACTCCGTTGACCCAGTAGAAGGGGAGGCCGTCGTCGGTGAAGTACACCACGTAGCCGTCGTACAGGATGGGCTCGTAGCCATATTCCACGATCGGCGCATCCACCACCACCACCCCGTGCGGGATGTGCGCCCGGAAGACGCAGCCCGAAAGGGGCAGGGACAAGGCGGCCAGAATGAGCGGGATCGGTTTCATGGGTTCCTCCTTGGGGACAGTGTATGGCCAGTGTCCACAGGGATCAACGGGACGAGGAGGGGCAACATTCAATCGTCCGTCGTGGTTGCGGCCGGCCGGCCATCTGCTATGCTGCCCTCGTGGAGATCGCCTGTCAGGACCTCTCGTTCGCCTACGGCCGGCACCGGGCGCTGCAGGGGGTGAGCTTTGCCCTGGACTCCCCCTGCGTCGGTCTGCTGGGGCCCAACGGGGCCGGCAAGAGCACGCTGTTGCGCTGCCTGCTCGGCCAGCTCCGCGTGCCAGCGGGCCGGGTGCGGCTGGGCGGGCTGGACCCGGCGCGGGATCATCTCGCCATCCGCCAACACCTCGGTTACATGCCGGAGCGGGACGTGTACTTTGCGGGCCGCAACGCGCTGGAGATGGTGGCCTACTGCGCCGAGCTTTCCGGGCTTTCCCGGGTGGATGCCATCTCGCGGGCTCACGAGGTGCTCAACTACGTCGAGCTGGGCGAGGCGCGCTACCGCGAGGTGCGCGGGTACTCCAGCGGAATGCGCCAGCGGGTGCGCATGGCGGCGGCGCTGGTCCACGGCCCGGACCTGGTGCTGCTGGACGAGCCCACCACCGGCCTGGACCCCGGCGGGCGCGAGGAGATGCTCAGGCTCATCGACGACATGGCCCACCGCCGCGGCGTGCGGGTGTTGCTCTCCTCGCACATCCTGCCGGACATCGAGCGGGTGAGCGACCACCTGGTGGTGATGGCCGCGGGCGCGGTGCGTTTCGCGGGCTCGCGCGAGGACTTCCTGCGCCTGGAGGCACGCCGCCTGCAGGTGCGGGTCAAGGCCGATGCCGCACGCTTCCTGGCCCACTTGCGCCAGCGCGGCATCGCAGCGCAAGAGGTTCCGGAAAGCGATGCCCTCCTGCTCGAACTCGACTCCGAGCAGGGGCCTGTCGAGGTGTTCCGGATTGCGCGCGAGTGCGGCGTGCAGGTGCGGACGCTGCTCCCGGCGCGGCTCACCTTGGAGCAGGCCTTCCAGCGAACGGTCGCCGCCCCCGGTGAGGTGGGTCATGGTTGAGGCCGGTGCAGACACGGGCCGCATCCTGGACCAGGGCTACCGTCGATTCACCGGCGCGCGCCGTCCCCCCGCGCGGGTGTCCTGGGTGATCGCCCTGGAGGAGTTGCGCCAGGCCTGGAAGGAGAAGCACTTTCGCCGCGTGGTCTGGGCCGCGCTGCTGCCGCTGCTGTTCTTCGGGGTGCTGGTGTTTCTCAAGCGCTTCATGCCCATGGTCGGCTTCGGCGGCGACGAGGGGGTGCGCCTGTTCCGGGTGCAGCAGTTCTGGTCGGTGTTCGTGGTCTTCTACGTGGGCCGCAACGCCATCGGGGAGGAGCTGCGCACCGGCGCGCTCGAGCTGATCTTTTCTCGCCCGGTGAGCTTTCCGCGATACCTGGCCGGCAAGTGGCTGGCGCTCGTTCTGGCGGTGGTGGGGATCATCGCGGTGCCAGTGTGCCTGCTCGGGCTGTTCGAGCTGCTGTGGACACCGGGGAGCGACCTCGCGCACTTTGCACGCCTGGTGACGAGTGCGGTGTTTGCGAGCGTGCTCGTCGGGTTGGCCCAGGGAGCGCTCATGCTGGCCATCTCGGCGCTGGCCGGGCGGGGGACGGCCGCCGGCGTGGTGTGGGTGCTCCTGTATCTCGTGCTGGGAGGAGCGGCCGAGGGCGTCTCCCACGCCACCGGTTCGATGGAGGCCCTGGCTCTGTCGCTGAACGGCGCCGGCGGTGGGCTCTTCTCGAACCTCATGGGGTCGTCGACGTTCCAGGCGACGGTGCCGGCCTGTCTGGCGGGGCTGGTGGGGTACGCGGCCCTGGGCGCGGGGCTCACCTTGCTGCGCCTGCGGCGCTACCGGAAGGGAGCGTCATGAACCTGACGATCCGCGCCCGGAACCTCTCCAAGTGGTTCGGCCAGGTGGTGGCGCTGAACGACCTCACCTTCGAGCTGGCGGCCCCGCTGATCGGGTTACTGGGCCAGAACGGCGCGGGGAAATCCACCCTGCTCAAGCTCCTGGTCGGCCTTCTCGCTCCGTCGCGCGGCGAGGTCAGCCTGGATGGGCGCCATCCCCGCCACGACCGGCGACTGCGGCGCCAGCTCGGGTACAGCCCTGAGCTCGATCGCTTCTACGAGGATCTCTCTCCGGCCGAGTTCTTGCTGGTGATGACCCGCCTGCACGGCCTGCCCGCCGAAGCGGCCCGGACGGCGACACAAGAGACGCTGGAGCGCGTGGGCCTGTCCGCGCATGCGCAACGGCCCATCCGCACCCTGTCCCATGGCATGCGCCAGCGCCTGAAGGTGGCGCAGGCCCTGGCGCACCGGCCGCGCCTGCTGGTGCTGGACGAGCCGCTGGCCGGGCTGGATCCGCTCGGCCGCATCGAGTTGAATCGCCTGTTTCGCGAGGAGGCCGCCGCCGGCTGCACCATCTGGATCTCCAGCCACGTCTTGCACGAGCTGCAGGCCCTCACCGACACGGTGCTGTTGCTGCACCGCGGGCGGCTGCTCGCCGAGGGCTCGGTGCGCCGGATCCGCGATCTCATCGATGCCCATCCGCACCGGGTGGCGGTCGGCTGCGCGCGGCCCCGGGAGCTGGGCGCCGAGCTGGCGCGCCTCGATCACGTGCGGCGCATCGAGTTCACCGCCAAGGGCCTGGTGGTGGAGACCGAGCGCGCGGACGAGTGTTACGACGCGCTGGGGCGGCTGGGGGCCGAGGGCACCCTGGGCATCCATTCCCTGGACGCGCTGGACGACAACCTGGAGGCCGTGTTCCGGTACCTGACTCAATGAACCCGACTGGCGAATCCAACCCTCCGCCCTCATCTGCGCTGGCCGCCGCTTTGGTGGCCCGCTTGTTCTTCCGCACCGGCCTGCCGCGTCGGCGCCTCCTGTGGTTGTCCGTGTTGTTGCTGCTGCCGCTCTTGGCCGCCCTCGCCTACCGCCTGTCCGGCGAAGGAGAGGGCTCGGCGTGGTTTCGCGAGACCGCCGTGCCCATGTTCGTCGAGTTCTTCGCGCTCGGCCTGTCTCTATATCTAGGCGTCGCCAGCCTGGCCGATGAGATCGAGGACGGCACCATCGTGTTCTTGTTCTGCCGGCCCGTGCCGCGCGGGCTGGTCTTGCTGGCCAAGGTGGTGGCGGTGATCGGGGTGGCCGGGATCGGGCTCTCGGCGTCGCTACTGCTCGTGTTTCTGGGCTGCCACCTGCCCGACGGAGACGCGCTGTGGGCCGCGGCTCCGCTGCTGGTCCGCGTCCTGGGCGTGCTGTGGCTGGAGGTGCTGGTCTACACCGGTTTGTTCTCACTGGCGGGCTCGTTGCTGCGCCGGCCCATGTTGCTGTCCATCATCTTCGGGTTCGGTTGGGAGGTAACGGCCAGCCACCTGCCGGGGGACCTGCCGCGGCTCACTTTGATGTTCTACCTGCGCTCGCTGCTGGGGCTCTCCCCCGGGGCCGAGAACATGCTGTCTTCGCTGGTGCCCCCGCTGCCGCCGGCGGACGCCGCCACGGCCCTGGCGGTGCTGCTGAGCGCGGCCGGGGTGTTCATCTCTCTCGCTGCCTGGATCATCGGCCGACGCGAGTACCGCCTGTAGCTGTTGCGCCGGCTCACTGGAGCACGCGGCCGTGGAGCACGGCCTCCAGCCGGAACAAGAGCTCCTGCTCGGCCTCGTTCAGCGACTCGGCGCCGTGGGCCTGCAGGCGCAGGTCCAGCTCGGCCCGGCGCCCTACCAGCACCCGCCGCTCATCGGGAGACAGCGCCTCGATCCCCGCCTGCTCGGCGCGGCGCAGCAAGGCGTCGAAGGAGGGCGCGGCGGCCCGCCGGGCGATCCAACGCCGGGCCCGGGCCAGCGGCCGAAAGGTGCGGGCGCTTCCCGCGGGCCGTGACAGGCGGCGTTCCAGCAGGGCGAGCCGGAGCTCCTGGATGTTGATCACCGCCAGCAGCCCGAGCAACATGAGCGACAGCGCGCCGAAGTCCGAGAGGATGGCGTACACCGCGGCTCCGATCAGCACGGCGAGCGACGTCACCGCGCTGACCAGCCGGGCGCGCGCCGCTCCCAGGCGGCGGTACAGGATGGCCCGGAAGGCCTGTCCGCCGTCCAGGGGATACACCGGCAGCAGGTTGAACAGCAGCAGCACCAGGTTGAGCCAGAACAGGGCCGCGGCCAGCCACCCGGCGAAGCCGGCCGGGTCGAGGACGGCGCGAAGCAGCAGGGCCGGGATCAGCAGCACCAGATTGACCGCCGGACCGGCCAGGGCCACCACGATGGACTGGCGACGGGAGAGCGGCCCGGCATGCTCCATCAACCCACCGAACAGGTGCAAGGTGATGCCCAGGATGTGCTGGCCGAAGCGGCGCGCCACCAGGGCGTGCCCCAGCTCGTGCAGCAGGATGATGAGGGCGAGCAGGAGCAGCCACAGCAGGAGCTCCGGTTGGCGGTTCATCAGCGCCTGCAACCCGAAGAAGGTGGCGATGAGGATGGCCCACAGCGAGAGGTACACCGGGATGCCGAAGAGGGTCAGCACCCGGTAGCGGCTGTCGAGGCGGTTTTCGCTGAGCACGCTTGCCTGCCAGAGCGGCGCCCCACGCTAGGGGCGGGGCGCTTCGATGACCTCCACGCCGGGCGGGATGTCGAAACGAAAGGCCTCGTCCTTGAGGCCCACGTTCACCGCCATGCGGGAGAAGAACAAGTGGTTCTCGTTGCCGCCTGGGTCCAGGACCAGCGTCTCGCTCACCCGGTAGGTTTGCTTCTCCACCACGAAGAAGAGCCGGGAGAAGCGGGCGGGCTTGCGCGGGGTGAGTTCGAGCACCCAGTGCTCCGGCCCGCCCAGGTCGCTGCGCGTGGCGAAGGCCACCTCGAACTCCTCCCGCAGCTTGCCCCGGCCCCACAGGAAGGTCACCGCGGTGGAGAGCTCGGCGTCGCTGAAGGAGCGCTGCACCATCACCTGCTCGAGCTCCGGGTCGTAGATGTACAGTGCCGTCCCGTCGGCCACAAAGTGCTTCTCCTGGGGGGTGCGGTAGTCCCAACGCATGCGCCCGGGCTTCTTGATGTACACGAAACCCGTGCTCTGCTTCTTCTGACCCAGGGCCTTGCTCTGGTACTCCTGGCGAAAGGAGGCCTGAAAGTCGGTGGTGGTCTCGTAGAACTTCTGGACCCCGTCGGCCACCTGGGCCGCGCTGGGGGCGGCGGCGGGCGGGGCCAGTAGAAGCAGCAGGCTGCACAAGGTATTCATGGCGTCCTCCACCGGGCTCAAGCAGAGCAGACGGTCGCCGTGGGCGGGGCATTCAGCGCCGCGTGGCTGCCGTCGGGCGTCTCGGCCTCGAGATCGTACGCGTCCACCCGGCGCACCACCGCCCGCACCATGTCCCCCGGCTCGCCCCGCCCGCGGACGAAGGTCGCGCCGTCCACCTCCGGCGCCTGGCTGGCGCTCCGGCCCAGCAGGCGCTCGCCGTCGGTGCCCTCGATGAGCACCTCGACGGTCTTTCCCAGCAGGCCGCGGTGGTACTCCAGGGCGAGATCGTGTTGCAGGCGCATCAGCCGCTCGCGGCGCGCGCGGGCGACGGATGCCGCGGGCCGTCCGGGCAGGCGCGCGGCCGGCGTGCCCGGCTCCGGAGAGAAACAGAACACGCCCAGCCGTTCGAAGCGGCACCGGCGCACAAAGCGCTCGAGGGTCCGGAAGGCGCGCGCGTCCTCGCCGGGGAAGCCGGTCATGAGAGTGGTGCGCAGCACCAGCCCTGGCACCTCGGCGCGCAGCCGCTCCACCAGGCGAACCAGCGCAGCGAAATCCCCGCCGCGGCGCATGGCCCGCAGCACCCCGCCATCCGCGTGCTGTAGCGGCAGGTCGAGGTAGGGCAACACCGGCTCTCCCCGGGCGAGCACGCGCAGCAGGCCACGCTCGAGGCCGCTGGGGTAGAGGTACATCAAGCGCAGCCAGTACAGGCCGGGGGTGCCCGCCAGCGCCTCCACCAGGTGCGCCAGGCGCGGCCGGCCCCGCAGGTCGCTCCCCCAGGACGAGAGGTCCTGGGCCACCAGCACGATTTCCTTGATGCCCAGACGGGTGAGCGTCTCCGCCTCGCGGCACAGATCCGAGAGCGGGCGCGACCGCTGGGGGCCGCGCAGC
Source organism: Myxococcales bacterium (assembly GCA_012798435.1). Taxonomy (GTDB): domain Bacteria; phylum Myxococcota; class B64-G9; order B64-G9; family B64-G9; genus JAAZNF01. The sequence continues at coordinate 105,333 of JAAZNF010000092.1, forward strand.
GATGGGATGATGCAGAAGGAGCAGCGTCGCGAGCACCCCTCGGCCACCTTGAGGTAGGCCGCGCCCGGCGACAGGGAGTTGGCCCGCGGGGTGCGGTGGCTGGGCAAGAACGAGCGGCGCGGCGCGGCGCAGGAGAAGACGGGCGAGTCGGGACGGGCCAGCGCCCGGGCCAGGCGGCCCACCTCGGCCGGGCCGGCGATCGCGTCGATCTCGGGCGCCAGGCGGGCGAGCTCCTTCGCCCCCAGGCGGGCCGGCAGGCAGCCGCACACGATCAGGCGCCGGCAGCGCCCCGACCGCCGCAGTTCGCTGAAGCGGCGGATGGCCTCCAGGGACTCCTGCACCGCGTCCCCCACGAAGGCGCAGGTGGCCAGGATGATGAGGTCGGCCTCGGCCGGGTCGTCCACCGCGACACGGCCACCGCCAGCGGCGCCGGCCCACAGGATCTCCGCGTCCACCCGGTTCTTGGGGCAGCCCAGCGAGACGATGTGGAAGGTCGATGGCGACATGCGAGTGTCCTGCTCGGGGCGCGAAGGCGCGGCGGCGGGCGGTGACCGCGGCCCGCGCTAGAACCCGTAAGCCTTTCCCTCCTCGACGACCGCTGCGCCCGGGAGGCCCGCCTGCTGCAACGCCTGCCGCAAGCCCTCGGCGGCCAGGGGCTCGCCGTGGTTCACCAGCCATTTCCCCGGCGGCCCCGGGATGCGCCGAGCCCACTCGAGCAAGGCCGGCTGGTCGGCATGCGCGGAGAAGCCGTTCAGGGTGGCGATGCGCGCGTGGACCTCGACCGGCTCGCCGTGGATGGTGATCTTCTTCTCACCGTCGATCAACCGGCGCCCGAGGGTGCCCTGGCCCTGGAAGCCGACGAACACCACCGTGGTGCTGTCCCGGCCGAGGAAGTTGCGCAGGTGGTGCAGGATGCGCCCGCCAGTGCACATGCCCGCGCCCGCCACCACGATGGCCGGGGGGCGCTGGTCGCGGATGGCGCGAGACTGGTCGGCGGAGGCGATGCGCCGCAGCGCCGGGAAGGTGAGCGGCAGGCGCCCGTCGCGGATCATCTCTCGCGTCTCGGGGTCGTAGCACTCGCCGTGGCGCCGGTAGATGTCGGTGGCCCGCTCGCCCATGGGCGAGTCGAGCAGCACCGGGATCTCCGGGATGCGGCCGCTCTCCATCAGGGCCCGCAGTTGAAAGAGCATCTCCTGGGTACGGCCGATGGCGAAGGCCGGGATCAGCACCATCCCCCGCCGTCGCACCGCCTCCTCGACGATGGTGGCGAACTCCTCCAGGGTCTCCTCGCGCCCGCGATGGCGCCGGTCGCCGTAGGTGGACTCGATCACTACCGCGTCCGCGGGGGCATCCCAGGCCAGGGTGGGATCGCGGATGATGGGGGTGTTCATCACGCCCACGTCGCCGGAGAAGAGCAGGCGCCGGCCCTGGTGCTCGAACAGCACGTGGGAGGATCCGAGGATGTGCCCGGCGTCGCAGAGGGTGATGGCCAGATCGCCGATCTCGATCCGCTCGCCGTATCCCAGCGGGCGCATGAGCGCGCGGGCCCGGCCGATCTCCTCCTCGGTGTACAACGGCTCGTCGGACTTCTGGCCGCTGAGCCGCACCGCGTCCCGCCACACCAGCTCGGCGATCTCCAGGGTGGCGGCGTGTCCCAGGATCGGGCCGGCGAAGCCCAGCGGGGCCAGCAGCGGCGCCCGGCCCGCGTGGTCGAGGTGTCCGTGGGTGAGCACGAGCGCGTCCAGGGCGCCGGGCTCGACCTGGGGGGGACGCCGGTTCAGCTCCTCGGCGTCGGACTCTCCCTGGACCATGCCGCAATCCACCAGCACCCGCCGGCCGGCCCATTCCACCAGCGTGCACGATCCGGTGACGCGCCCCGCGGCGCCGAAGAAGGTGAGCGTTCGATCGGACATGAGGGTCACCTCACGAGTCGTATAACCGCCGCAGTTCGTCCGGTAGCGCCTGGAACCAGTCGCAGAAGCGGCGCAGGCCTTCCTCCGGCGTGACCGCCGGTGCGAAGCCGAGCTCGTCGCGCAAGCGCCGCACGTCGGCCCAGGCCTGCGGCAACTCCCCGGGCCGAAGCGGCCAGGTCTCGGAGCGCAACAGCACGTCGAACCGGGCGGCGACCTGGCCTGCCACCTGGAGCAGGGTGGTGCTCTCGCCCGAGCCCAGGTTGAGGATGCGAAACGGCGCGGGTCGCTCCAACGCCCGCCGCATGGCGGCGGCCGCGTCGTCGACGAAGATGAGGTCCCGGCTCATGCTGCCGTCGCCGGCGATCGGCAGTGGACGGCGGGCGGCGGCGGCGCGCGCCAGGGTGGGCAGCAGGCGGTGCGGGGATGGCCAGGGCCCGTAGAGGGAGAACAGCCGGAACACGGTGATGTTGACCGGCGTTCGCAGGGAGAGCGCGTGGGCGCCGAGCTCCAGGGCGCGGCAGGCCGCGCCGAGGGCCGACAGGGGGCGATCGCACGGGTCGTCTTCGCCCTGGGGGTAGCGGCGCGAGGCACCGTAGGCGTGGGCCGAGGACAGCAGCACCACCTGGCCGATGCGCAGCCGCCGGCACTCGGCCAGAAGCTGGAGCCCCGCGCCGGCGTTCAGACGCAGGCACTCTGCAGGATGGGCCTCGGCCCACTCCAGGTCGCGCCGGCCGGCCAGGTGCACCACCGCCTCGGGCAGGAAACGCCGCAGCGGCTCCTGCAGCGCCAGCGCGTCGCGCACGTCGCAGCGCTCAAGGGAGAAGTGGCCGCTGGCTCGCGCCCCGGCCAGGCGCGCGGCCGGCAGGGAGGAAGGGTCCTCGGCGTCCCGCACGTCCAGCCCCAGCACCCGGTGGCCTTCGGCGCACAGCAGGTTGGCGAGCGCCGCGCCCAGATGGCCCGCGGCGCCGGTGATGAGCACCTTCACGCGCCGCCCCTTCCCATGCCGACGTAATGGAACCCCAGGGCCCGCATCTGAGCTGGATCGTAGACGTTGCGCCCGTCGAAGATCACCGGCGAGCGCATCAAGGAGCGCATGCGCTCGAAGTCCGGACGGCGGAACTCGTTCCACTCGGTGACCACGGCCAGGGCGTCGGCGCCCTCCAGGGCATGGTAGTTGCCGCGGCAGTATTCGACCGCGTCCCCCAACACGCGCCGGGCGGTCTCCATGGCTTCCGGATCGTAGGCCCGCACCCGGGCCCCGTGCGCGAGCAGCTCCCGGATGAGCACCAGCGCCGGCGCCTCGCGCACGTCGTCGGTGCGCGGCTTGAAGGCCAGCCCCCACACGGCGATGACCTTGCCCGCCAGCGTCGGGGCGAAGTGCGCCTGGATGCGCTCGAACAGCACCCGCTTCTGCCGCTCGTTGACCCGGTCGGTGGCTTTCAGCATCTCCAGGCTCAGCTCGAACCGCTCGCCGGTGGCGATGAGGGCGCGTACGTCCTTGGGGAAGCAGCTCCCACCGTAGCCCGCCCCGGGGAACAGAAAGGCGCCCCCGATGCGCCGGTCGCTGCCGACGCCGCGGCGCACCAGGTCCACGTCCGCGCCCACCCGGTCGCACAGCAGGGCCAGCTCGTTCATGAAGGAGATGCGCGCGGCCAGCAGGCCGTTGGCGGCGTACTTGGTCATCTCGGCCGACAGCGGGTTCATGAACAGGATGGGGTTGCCGGTGCGCACGAAGGGCTCGTACAGGTCCGCCATCACCCGGCGCGCCTCCTCGTCGTCGGTGCCAATCACCACCCGGTCGGGGCGCAGAAAGTCGTCCACCGCCGCGCCCTCCTTGAGGAACTCCGGGTTGCTGACCACGCAAACCGGGTGGGTGGTACGGCGGCGGATGGTTTCCTCGACCCGGGCGGCGGTCCCGACCGGCACGGTGCTCTTGTTCACCACGATGAGCGGGCCCGTCATGGCGTCGCCGATCTGCTCGGCCACCGAAAGCACCGCGGAGAGGTCGGCGGAGCCGTCCCGGCTCTCGGGCGTGCCCACGGCGATGAAGGCCACCCGCGCGGGGCGCACCGCCTCGGCCAGGTCGGCGCTGAACTGCAGCCGGCCCTCGCGCACGTTGCGCTCGAGCAGATCGGAGAGCCCCGGCTCGTAGAAGGGCACCCGGCCCGCCCGCAGCTTGGCCAGCTTCTCGTTGTCCACGTCCACCAGGGTGACGTCCTGCCCGCTCTCGGCGAAGCAGGTCCCGGCCACCAGACCCACGTACCCGGCGCCAATCACCGCGATGCGCATGCCGCCTCCACGCCAGCCCCCGGCACGCGCCGAGTCTATGCGGCCGGGCGCGACCTTGTCAAAGGTGCGGCCAGGGTGGCCGGGTCAGCAGACCACGCGGAACTCGCGCCAGGCCTGGCGCGCCAGCCACTTGCGAAACCGGGGATGAGCGATGGAGATCAGCCCGCGGATGAACTCCGCCTGGCTGCGCCCCGACACCCGGAACAGGCCGTGCTCGGTGACCAGAAACAACCGCGCCCCGTTGCGCCCGCCCATGAGGTCGGGGCCGACGTGGCTCAGCGGCGTTCCGCGCGGCAAGAAGGGGAAGATGGACGAGCGCAGCTTGCCCTCGGGGGTGCGGTGGGTGGACTTGAGACACAGATAGCCCACGCCGCCGTTGGCCAGGCCGCGGAAGATCATGGCTCCGCCGCCTACGCCGGAAAAATGGTTGCGGTCGCGCCCGCCCGAGTTGACGTGGCCCTGGAAGTCCACGCTCAGGATGTTGTTGATCCCCAGGCCGCCGTAGAACCCCTCGGAGATCACCACCCGCGAGGCGGAGGCGACGACCACGGCCGGGTTGCGATCGAGCCGGCGATAGAAGTCGCTACCCGCCTCGGCCATGGTGAAGGTGCACACCAGCTTGCCGTCCAGGGGCGTGCGGCGGCCGTCGCTTTCGATGAAGTGCGAGCCGGCGATGCGGCCCGCCTCGAACAGCTCCAGGGTGAACGGGTCCAGCATCTCGGAGTACTGGCGGCCGCGCCAGCTCGATTGGCGTAGCCCGCGGATGGCCTGCACCCCCGTGCCGCCGATGCCCACCTGGACGGCTCGGCCATGGGTGAGCTGCCGGTTCTCTTCGATGTGGTTTACGATGTGCTCGGCGATCTGCTGCTCAATCTTGGATGGAGAGGTGAAGGTCCCCACCGGCACGCAGGGCAGCGGGCCGTCATCCAGGACCACTCGCAGGCGCCCGGCCTCGGCGATCCCGCGCAGGCGCTCGACGGCGACGGTGTTGGGGGCGTCGCCGTAGCCGCGGGTGAAGGGCAGGCCAGGGTTGAGGTAGAGCACCACGTCGATCACCGGCTGCTGGATGATGCGCTCCAGGATCTCGCCGTTGGCGCCGCTGGCGATGCCGTGGCTGAGCTCACCGTTCTCGTCAGGCGGGGTCATGCACAGCACGAAGGCGTCCACCAGGGGCTTTCCCTCGGCGTCGATGCCCATGGACTCCACCGCGTCGGGGAAGTGGATCGACTGCATGTCCATGATCCCCATGCGGCTCACGTTGCGCCCCGCGAACTCGGGGTAGAGCACGCGCAGCATGGGGAGAGCGGGGATCACGATGTTGTTGGCCGGGCCCAGAAAGGGCGAGGAAAAGGTGATGCGGCGCGCCTGCAGTTCCCGGTAGTGGGCGATGAGCCGCCGCAGCCCATCCAGCTTGCGGCTGACCTGTCCCAGGCGGGCCGTGGCGCGCCCGAGCAGGGGCACGTGCTTCAGGCGCCTGGCCGCGCCGGCCAGCCGGTCGCGGGCGGCGAGCGCGTCCCCCACGCACAGCGGATGGGGCGCCATGAACAGCGCCTGCTTGATGCGCAGGTCGTGGATGTCGTGCGCTTGGATGAAGCCCCACAGCGATTGGTAGAAGGTATGCGGCTCCGAGGTGGCGAAGCCGGTGGCGATGGTGCTGTGCGAGCGGACGACCGCGCGCAGGGCCTCATCGTGGGAGCAGACGCATTTTTCCAAGAAGGGGGGAAGGTTCAATAGGCCTCCATCCCCCCGCGGTACTGTTTCTCCATCAACTTGTGGCCCTGCTCGTCGTAGTCGATCCAGACGCCTTCCTTGAGCCCGCCGCGGTACCCGCCCTCGGCCGCCTTCTCGCCGTTCGGGTGCCAGAAGGTCCAGCGGCCTTCCTTCATGCCGGCGCGGTATTCGCCCGCGGCGGCCTTCTTGCCGTTGTCGTGAAAGAACGTCCAGGGCCCCTCGCGCAGGCCGTCCCGGGTCTCGCCTTCGGCCTTCTGCCCCGAGCCCTCGACGGGCGGGAGAGGTTCGGGATTCGTACCCGCGTCCACCGAGACGATTTCGACGCCAGAATCGCCTACCGGGGCCGTGGCTCGATCGCGACAGCCGGCGAGAACCCAGGCGAGGCACAGCGCGCAACCGATAGCGATGTCTTTCATTGGATCCTCCGGATTCGGGTCTTGTCCTAAAGACGCGTAAGAGCAATCCCGGATCCGCCGGCATCATAGGGCGGGCGGCATTCCGGATCAACCGCAAGATGAGAAAACGCTCGCGGGCCGATTGTGAAAGCTGACCAGAACGCTGTATCCTGTAACCCATGAAACGGCGAAGCGCTCCATGGGTCGGTTTTCTCTGGCTGGCGGCCTTGGTGTTCGGGGCCGGCTGCGACGTGTTCCTGCCGGCCGCGGGCGGGCCCGATCAGCCGTGCCTCGAGAACGGCACCTGCAAGACGGGGCTGGTGTGCCTGAGCGGGACCTGCCGGCCGGGGTGCGTGAAGGACTCCGATTGCGGCGACGACATCGCCTGTACGAGAGACGGGTGCCACTCGGGGGTGTGCTCGCACGTGGCCGAGGATGCCCGCTGCCCGGACGACGGCCAGTTCTGCAACGGCATCGAGTACTGCGACGAGCTTCTGGGCTGCCAGCGTCGTGACGAGCCCTGCCCCGGCCGTGCCTGCGACGAGGGCAGCGATGTGTGCGTCTCCTGCGGGGACGGGGTGGTGACCGCGGCGGCCGGTGAGCAGTGCGACCCCGGTCCGCCGCAGAACGACGTGTGCTGCGATCCGACAACCTGCCGGTGGGCGGCAAACGGTGTCGAGTGCGGCGAGCGGTTCTGCGCCTTCATGGAGTGGTGGAAGCACACCTGTGAAGACCACCAGTGCACGGGCGAGGCTCTGGCCGAGCGCTGCCTGGACGCCAGCGAGTGCACCGTCGACTCCTGCGACGAGGCGCTCGGCTGCGTGCACACACCCCTCATGAACGGCAGCGAGTGCGGCAGCCGCTATTGCCAGGAACTGGACTGGCGAAAGCAGGTGTGCCAGGACGCCGTCTGCGTGGAGACGGCGCTGGTCGCCTCCTGCGATGACATCGACTCCTGTACCGAGGACACCTGCGATCCGGTCAACGGTTGCCTGAACCAGCTGGTGCCGAACACCTTGCCCGACATTTGCGGCAGTGGCAGCGACGAAAACTGCGACGGCATCGTCGACGGGTGCTGTGGGCCGGAAGGCACCTTTGCCGTGGAGGCCCGAATTCTCGTGGGGACCGCTCCCCGCGGGATCGCCGTGGCCGATCTCGACCGGGACGCGATCCTGGACGTGGTGGCGGCAGACAGTGGCTCGAACGGCGTGAGCGTGCTTCTCGGAGGCGGCAGCGACGGCCGCGGGGATGGGACATTCCAGGCGAAGGCGGACTACGCCGCGGGGACGGGGCCCTCGGCCATCGCGGTCGGGGACTTCAACCGGGACGGCAACCCGGACCTGGCCGTGGCGAATCGCATCTCGAACGACGTCAGCATTCTCCTCGGCAAGAGTGGCGGCGAGTACGGGGCGTTTTTGCCCGCCGTGAACTACGCCACCGGGACGGGGCCTTCGGCGATCGTGAGCGGCGACTTCAACCGGGACGCCATCCTGGATCTGGCGGTGGCGAACGCGGGCTCCAACAACGTGAGCGTGCTGCTCGGAGGCGGAAGCGGTGGCCGTGGGGACGGGACGTTCGGCGCCAGGGTGGACTACGGCGCGGGGACGGGGCCGGCCGGGATCGTCACCGGGGACTTCAACCGGGACGCCATCCTGGACCTGGCGGTGGCGAACGCGGGCTCCAACGACGTGAGCGTGCTGCTCGGAGGCGGAAGCGGTGGCCGCGGGGACGGGACGTTCTTGGCCAGGGTGGACTACGCCGCCGGGACGGGGCCTTCGGCGCTCGAGACCGGAGACTTCAACCGGGATGCCATCCTGGACCTGGCGGTGGCCAACGCGGGCTCCAACGACGTGAGCGTGCTGCTCGGAAACGGAAGCGACGGCTGCGGTGATGGGACGTTCGGGCCCAGGGTGGACTACGCGGCGGGGACAGGGCCGAGCGCCGTCACCGTCACCGACTTCGACAAGGACGGCATCCTGGATCTGGCGGTGGGAAATGCAAGCTCGAACAACCTGAGCGTGCTTTTCGGCAATGGGAGCGGCGGGCGCGGCGACGGGACGTTCGGGGCCAAGGTGGACTACGCCGCGGGGACAACCCCCGCCGCGCTCACGACCGGCGACTTCAACGAGGACGGCATCCTCGACCTCTTGGCGGCGAATGCCGGCTCGAACGACGTGAGCCTGCTGCCGGGCCGGGGGAGCGGTGCGCGGGGGGATGGAGCCTTCGGCGCCGCGATGCATCTGAGCGCAGCGGCGAGCGTGTACTGCGCAATCACCGCCGATCTCAACGCCGATGGGGTGCTGGACATCGTCGCCACCGATGACGAGACGGACCAGGTGAGCGTGTTTCTCGGCGTGGGAGTGGATGGCCGTGGGACCGGGACGTTTTCGAACCGGGTCGAGTATGGCACCGGAGACACGCCCGCCTATCTCGCACTCGGCGACTTCAACGCGGACGGGATCCCGGACATCGTGGCGACCAACTTTCTTTCCAACTCCGTGAGCGCGCTCCTCGGCAACGGAAGCGGCGGCCGCGGGAACGGGACCTATCAGTCCAGGAGAGACTTTGAGACCGGGAGCCGGCCGCGCGGCGTTGCCACCGGCGACTTCAACGCGGACGGCATCCTGGACCTGGCCGTCGTCAATGTGAACTCGGACAGCTTGAGCGTCTTGCTGGGGAGCGGCGCCGATGGACGAGGCGACGGTAGTTTCGCAACGAAGGTGGATTACCCAGTGGATGACCAGCCACGGATCGTGGCTGTCGGGGACTTCAACTCGGACGGTATTTCGGACCTTGTCGTGGTGAACACGGGGGCTGACACGGTGAAAGTCCTGCTGGGGCGCGGCTCCGGTGGGCGTGGCGATGGAGCCTTCACCATTGGGGATGCCTACCCGACCGACGACCAGCCTCGTTTTGTTGCCATCGGTGATTTCAACGCGGATCGGATTCAGGATCTGGTGGTGGCGTGTGGAGGAGCCAGTACGGTGAACGTGTTCATGGGGACCGGGAGCGAAGGTCGAGGAGACGGGAAATTCTCACCTCGATTGACATTCCCGGTCGGCCTCTTTCCGACGGGTGTCGCCGTAGCAGATCTGGATGGGGACGGCATCCAGGACCTCGTGGTTGCGAACACCACGGCGGGGACCCTGTCCACCCTGCTGGGGCGGGGAGTCAACGGGCGGGGGGATGGCTCCTTCGGGGAGAAGTCCGACTTTCCGACGGGTGGCGAGTCCTTCACCGTGGTCCTGGGGGATTTCAATTCCGATGGGATTCTCGACGCGGCTTCTGGGAACCAAGACACCAAGAACGTGGCGGTGCTCCTGGAGGCGGGCGCCTGCCTGCCGTCGCCCTGAACCCGCCAGCGCTCCCCGGTCTCAATCGAAGGTCACCGATAGATCGTGCCAGCCCGGGTCCGCCCCCGGAAAGCGCAGGCGCAGGACCTCCGGCCGGGGCCTCTCTTGCGCCAGAGAGGGGTGGCCGGCGAGCGTGGCGGTCGCGGGGGAGAAACCGGACGGCAGCCACACATCGATCGTCTGCGAAAAGCCGCGGGTGGTGTGGACGCGCGCGTGCAGCGTACGCCGGGCGCCGTCCCAGCTCTCGCCGTCCAGGACGCCGGGGCCCATCAGGATGTGCCGGTTGGTCCCGAGGATGGCCGGGTGGTCGGGGCGCGGCCGGAGTCTCAGCACGCGCGCCGAGTGCGGCGGCAAGGCGAGTTCCACGACGCCGGAGAGCTCGCCGAGAAACTCATCGCTCCAGAACTCGTAGGCCAAGACAGGGCCGGCGAACCCGAGCGCGCCAAGATCGATGGGGTGGGCCCGCTCGGCGCCGTCCGGCATGTCTCGGTAGGGGTTCTGCGAGAGGTCGCGGTTCTGGCCCCAGTGGAAGAGCCCCAGCACCGCCCCGCCGGGGAGCGGCAGGTGCCACACCTCGGGGAACTCCCGCGCGAAAAGGTCGAGGGGGCGGGCGGTGAGGCCGGTGAGCGGCAGGATGCGGCGGTAGCGATCCACCTGCTCCGGCGTCAGGTTGGCCGCGTCCTCGCCCAGCGACACCATCCCGCCCGAGAGGGCGGCCGCGCTCAAGAACGCGGTGGCCTCTGCGAGCGTGACGTCGCGGAAGAACACCTGGTCCTGGTGGTTGAACCACACCCGGCCGTTCAGCCAGTAGCGCCGCGCCGCCATGCGCACGCCGGGCTTGATGCCCTGGGCCGAGATGCCCCCGCCGCCGGGGTAGCCCTTGCGCGCGCAGTCCTCGCCGCCCTCCCAGCAGGGCCAGGTGTCCAGGCCGATGCGAAAGCCCTGGCACAAGCCGTAGTTGGGCACGGCCTGGGAGATGTTGATGAAGTGGATGTCGCTTCCGAGCCGCTCGCGGAAGGCGCGCAGCGCCTGGCGGTAGAGTCGCACCGGCGTCCGCTCGAAGTGTGGAGTGAACTCGGAGAGCAGCATGTAGTAGGCGAAGTCGAGCTTCAGGCTGCCGAACTCCCAACCCCGGACGCGCTCGGCGAGCATCTCGGCGTAGGCGCGGACCTCCGCCCGCGCCGGATCGAGCGCGTGCATGTCGGCGGGCATGAGCACCTGGCCGTACAGGCCCTTCGGCAAGAACCACTCCGGGTGCTCGCGAAAGAGGCGCGACTCCTCCCGGGCGCAGAAGGGCGCCAGCCACAGCTCGGGGACGAGCCCGTGTTCTTGGATGCCCGCCGCGACCGGCTCTATGCCGTCGGGAAAACCCGCGCGAACGTTCCAGTCGCCCCAGGTGTCCTGCCAGCCCTCGTCGAGCTGCATGCTGGAGAGACCGAACTCGCCGAAGGCCTCCTCGAGGCGCGCCGCCGCGTCCAGCAGATAGGCGGCGTCGAGATCGGTCCGCGGCGGGGTGGTGGTGTACCACGAGTCCCAGCCCGAGAGCGGCGCCGCAGGGAGCGCGACGCGGTGGAACTCGCCCAGCGCGTCGCCGTAGGCCTCCAGTGCGTCAAAGGGGGAATTTTCCCCAAAAATGAGCAAGGCCGTCCCGCCCATGAGCCGCGCCTCCGCGGGGAGCTCGACCGTCCAGGGGAAACGCGCCTCGGCCGAAAGATCGGTGAACGGGATGCGGTCTTCGATCGGCCGGGCGGTCTGCGCGTCGGTTCCGAAGGCGACCAGCGGCACCGCCCAGTCGAAGTCCAGAAAACCGACGAGGTGGGCGATCCCGCTTTCCAGGTCGAGCGCCAGGGCGCTGCCGTTGGAGTAGGAGGAGTAGTCGGCAAGAAGCAGGTTGGAGGCGGGATCGGAAAGCGGGCGATCTCCCGGCGCAAGATCCACGAAGAAGTCGACCAGCTCGTCGCTGCCGTTCATGAGAATGCGCGCCTTCGCCGGATCCCGCCCCAGCACGACCGCGCCGTCGTCGCCGGCGGCGACCCGCAGCGGCCACACCCGGCGCAGACGCACCGGCTGCGAAGGCGCTCGAAACTCGGTGGCGAGGCGAAGCTGGCGGGGCCGATCCGGCTCGAACCGGATGTCCCACTCGACGGCCAGCTGGCTTCCCAGCGTGCCCTGACAGACCAGCTCGCGCTCCCCGGCACGCCGGCACGAAAGCGCCGAAGGAAGCGTGGTGATCCGGCGCAGCTCGCCCCCCTCCTCGACCTCCGCGGCCGCGTGCAGGCCGATGATGGCCGCCGGGCCATCCTTCTCGCGGACGTGCAGCGCTCCTCGGTCCTCATCCGCCTCGACGATCAGCGCGCCGGTCTCGAGCCGCGGCGCGGCGGCCGGAGAGCAGGCGCACAACGCCCAACACGTCCAGAGAAAGAGATTCCTCCAGGCGCGCCGAGAGGCTGCCATCCCGCGGGTGCGCGAGCGCGCCGACGCTGACGGCCCCGCCTGCGCGCGGCAGAGGATCCAGAGGGCTCCCCCCGGGACGGGCAGCGGGACCCGCCGGCCGGGCACGCCAGCCGTCGAACACGCGCGGCAGCGGAGGCGGGAAGGAGAATGCAATTCAGCCTCCCAGGGGATCAGTGGATCGCGCCGGATTGCGGGAGCACCCCGAGCCCGATCAGCCGCTGCTCCAGGTCGGCCGGGCCGTTGAACTGGTGCGCCTGTAGGCCCGCCTGCCGGGCGCCCGCCACGTTGGCGGGGAGATCATCCACGAACAGACACGAATTCGCCTTCTCTCCGGTGCGCCGCACCGCCTCCCGGTAGCCGCGGGGATCGGGTTTCAGGGCTCCGACCTCGAAGCTCAGCGTCGGGTGCGGGATGAGCGAAAGGTGCGAAAAGCGCGCGCGGCAACAGGCCCAGTGCAAGGGATCGGTGTCGGACAGCAGGCCCACCGGACAGCGCGCAGCCACCCGGGCGAGCAGCGAGGCCATGCCCGGGATCTCGGAGAACACGTCGCACCAGCGCCGCGCGAACTCCGGGTAGTCGAGGGGGAGGTTGAACATCCGGCACAGCCGGCGATGGAACTCGAAGGGATCGATGCGTCCGGTGCCGAAGTCGGAGAACAGCTCCTGCCGGGCGAGCTGCTGGCCGGGGTGAAGCGGGCCGCGCGCATCGACCAGCAGCGGGAATAAACCGCGCGAAAAGTCCACGTCCACCAGCACCCGCCCCAGATCGAAGATCACCGCGCGCACCGGTTCCATGGGGCCAGCATGCCAAGTTCCGTCCCGCCGTTCAAGGCGCGCGCATGCTTGCGCCCGGGGGCCGGGTTGTGCCATGTTGTGCGGGGGCCGACCCATGGCACCGGATTCCCACAACAGCGCAACGCCCGAGCGCCGCCAGCACCGGCGCTCGCCGGTCCACGTCCAGGTCCGGGTCGAGCACACCGAGGTGGCGTTTTCCGCCCAGACCGTCAACCTCAGCGCGGGGGGCGTGTTTTTACTCACGGAGAAGCGCCTGCCGCCGGGCACCCGCTTGCGCCTGCGCCTGGAGATCCCGTTGCTCACCAAGTATCCCATCCGGGCCGAGGGGGAGGTGGTGCGCCGGGAGGACGATCCCTGCGGCCTGGCGGTGCGCTTCACCCAGATGGCAGACGAGGATCGTCGGCTGCTCGCCGATCTGGCCGAGCGCGCAGACCACCTGCTCAAAGAGTGAAAGGAGGACGCCGTGGCGCCTCAGTTCGAGATCGACCTGGACCGGGAGAAGATTCGTTATGACAACGAGTGGCTGGGCCGCGAGGAGCTGGCCGTGCGCATCAAGCGCATGATCGATCAGCAGGACTTCCGCCTGGGCGGGGTGGGCCAGGCGCTGGAGGCCTTGCAGGCGGCGCTATCCTCCGCCCGGACCCTCAGCGTGAAGTTCAGCCCCGAGGAGCTGGAGCGGTTGGAGCAGCACGCCCGTAGCGCGGGAGTCTCCGGCCCGGCGCTGGTGCGCCAGGCGGTGCAGGCCTACCTGGCCGCGCAGGCGGCGCCGGTGTCGCTGCCCCCGCCGCGGCCCCTGCCCATCCCGCCGCCGGTGCTCACCGCCATCACCACCGAGCCGGTAAAACCAGGCGAGGAGGGCGCGGCCATCCCGTTGACCGGCAAGAAGAACGCCGAGCCCGCCAGCGTGGTGGTCGATCCGTCGCTGCGGACCCCACCCGCGCCGCCCGCCCCCCCGCTGGATGACACCTGGTTCAAGAAGGTGTGATCGGCCGGCTAGCGCTCCACCAGCACCGCCTTGCCCATGCCGCCGCCGACGCACAGCGAGGCCAGCCCGCGCCGCGCCTTGCGCCGGCGCATCTCGAAGAGCAGGCTGATCACCAGGCGCACGCCGGTGGCGCCCACCGGGTGACCCAGCGCGATGCCGCTGCCGTTGACGTTGGTGATGGCGCGGTCGAGCTCCAGGAGCTTCTCGCAGGCCAGGTACTGGGCGGCGAAGGCCTCGTTGAGCTCGATGAGTTCGACGTCGGAGAGCTTCCAGCCGGCCCGGCCCAGCGCCTTCTTCACCGCCGGCACTGGCCCGTAGCCCATCAGCTCCGGCTCCACCGCGGCCGCGGCGTGCGCCACCAGGCGGCCCATGGGCGCGAGATTCAGCTCGCGGACCTTCTCGCCCGAGGCCAGCACCACGAAGGCCGCCCCGTCGTTGATCCCCGAGCTGTTGCCCGCCGTCACCGTGCCGTCCTTCTTGAAGGTCGGCGGCAGGGAGGCCAGTTCCTCCAACGTGAGATCGGTCCGCACGTGCTCGTCGGTTTCGACCACGGTCTCCTGACCCTTTTTCCCGCTGATGCGCACCGGGACGATCTCCTGGGCGGAGCGGCCCTCTTTGATGGACGCCGCCGCGCGCCGGTGGCTGGTGAGCGCAAGCTCGTCTTGTGCCTCGCGGGAGATGCTGTACTTCTCGGCCAGGTTCTCGGCGGTCAGCCCCATGATGAGGCCCTTGACGGGATCGGTGAGGCCCTCCCACAGGGCGTCGGTGAGCTCGGCATGGCGCAGCCGGTATCCCCAGCGGGCGTTCTTGAGGTAGTAGGGGATGTGGCTCATGGCCTCCACGCCGCCCACCAGCACGAGGTCGTTCTCGCCGGTCTGGATCTGCTGGGCGGCGAACACCAGCGCCTGCATGCTGGAGGCGCACTGGCGCTGGATGGTCACCGCGGGGGTGGTCTCCGGCAGGCCGGCGCGAAGGCCGATCACCCGCGCGATGTTGATCTCGTCGGTGCTCATCATGCAGTTGCCGACGATCACGTCCTCGATGGCCTCCGGGGGCACGTGGGCGCGACGCAGCGCTTCCTTGGCGGCGACGACGCCCAGGTCCGCGGCGCGCAATTTCAAGAACATTCCGCCGAAGTTCCCGATGGCGGTGCGGCAGCCTTCCAGGATGAACACCTCTCGCATTGCGACCTCCGTAGAGTCGGTTGAAGTGGAGCCGATTGTAGGGGTTTTTACGCGCAGCGTCAACTGGGTAAAGAATCTCTCTCAAAGAATATGCGGTCTGGACGAACGTCTTTTTCTATTGTAAAAACGGGATGATAATTGTGATGACGATCACCATGACAAGAAGAAAGGAGCCGGCATGAAAACCCTCAAGACCTTGGTCGCTTGCTCTGTCCTCCTGTCGAGCGTCGTGGCGTTGGCGCAGGATTCGCAACCCACCTACAGCCGCTACCGCACCAACTGGTACATCGGCTTCGGGCTCGGCGGGGGTGGCGCCATCGAGGATGTCGACGGCTCGGTGGTGGAGGAGTTCAGGGGAGGGGTGTCCTTCATGTTCAAGGTGGGCGGCGTGCTCAGCCCGGAGTGGTTGCTCGGCTACGAGGTGGGCGCGGTCGGCGTGTTCCAGGAGATCGCCGGGCAGGAATACCAGTACACCATCCAGCACCACAACTGTGTGGTCACATGGTTCCCGCTCGCCGACCAGGGGTTGTTCCTGAAGGCGGGGGTAGGCCTGGCCGCGCGCAGCTTCCATCTCAAAGACACCCCGACCCAGGACCGGAAGTTCATCACCGGTTTCAACACGCAGCTCGGCATCGGCGTGGAGTTCCAGCTCACGCGCTCCTTCAACCTGGGTGTCGAGGTCAACTCCTCCGTGAGCGCCCTGGAGGACGAACGGATCGTCAACGACGCCTACGGGATGCTCACCTTCAGCTGGTACTGAGCCGCTCCCCGCTCGACCCGCCACACGGTGGACACGCCCGGCGCGCTGCGAACGGGTGACCGCAAGCGTGGCGGCTGGACGGCGAGTCCTCGTGGCCTACGCTCGGTTTGTGCTGTCAACCCTCATCGGCAGGTATACTCCGGTCCGTGCAACTTCGCTCGCGGACAGGGCGCTACCGCGGGACTTGCGCTGCATGGGCGCTTGCGGGTATTCTCCGGCCTGCGGAGGGAACCATGCGTCGTGCAATCCTTGTTGTCCTTACGCTGGCGTTTGCCGTCGCATCCTGCGGTGAGCCGGCGACGCGGGTGGGCTCGGTGTGCCAGACGGCCGACCACTGCGGAAAGACCGAGGATAGTTTTGCGCTCACCTGCGACAACAGCATCCCTGGCGGCTCCTGCACCGTGACCCCGTGTGCCCCGGACGATCCGGCCACCCCGGACGCCGAGGATCGCGCGAGCTGCCCCGAGGGTAGCCGCTGTGTGCGCGAGTGCCCCGCCGGCATGCGCTGCGACGAGCTGGCCCGGGAGACGGTGCTGGTGTGCCGGCGCAGCTGCTTCCAGCAGGCCGACTGCCATGAGGTGATCGTGTGCGCGCCGGTGTGCTCGCCGCTCGACGGAGGTGGCGAGGAGTGCCACGAGGAGTGCAAGAACCAGATGGAGTGCATCCCCTTCTGGGATCTCAGCGCCGCGGAGCTCGCCGCCCAGGACGACCCGCCCCGCGCCTGCGTGCTCAAGGGCCGCCACTACCGGCCGGTGCAGTGATATCTCGCGCGTTACGAAATACATCCCCCTGTCTTTGCTCCCCTTTCTTGAGGCCCCTTTCCATGGTCATGGTAGCGAACTCCTGAGAAGTCGCAGTTTGTCACTCCGGGCTGCCCAGACTTTGTAGACCTTGCAGCCAGGGTCTCCTGATGTGAAGTTTGCGTCTGTCCGCGCCCGCGCTACTGTCATCGCGGCTCACCGCACAATGAAAACGAGAAATTCTCCAGGAAGAGGATGAACATGTCTCCATTCTCCTCCCAGTTGCGATTCTCTCTTTGCGCGGTGTCGCGGTGCCGGTGTCGTGGTGCGGTGCCGTGGTGCCAGGGACCCCGGGTTGGGGGACCCCGGTTTTGCCAAGAGACATCCCCAGCGGAGAAGGGGATCATGGATGCGGTGAACGCCGTGGATATTGTGTACGTTGTACTGCCGTTTCCAGCGAGCCCGCTCAACGGATCTTGGCTGCCCAGCTCTTGGCGGTCTCCGCGTCGGGGGCGCCGGCCGCCCAGCGCAGGACGTTCCCCTCCACCGCCAGCGCGCCGAAGGTGTCGTCGGGGAGCTTTCCCACCACCGCGCAGTCCTTGGCGGCAGGGAGAGCGAGCTTCTTGGCGAGGGCCTGGCAGGCGGAGAGGGCGGCCGGGGCGGAGGGGTACTGCGTCCGGGTGAGGACGATCTCCGCGTCGCCCGCCGCGTACACGGCCAACACCGCCACGGCGCCGGCGGTGAGCAGGGCATCCCCCTCACCGTCGAACCAGGTGGTGCGAGCGCACTCGGCGTTCGGCAGGTAGCGGCGCGACCCCTCCAGGGAGCCTTCCGGAAGCCGCGAGAGCAGTTCCGGCATTCCGGGCTTCCCCGGGAGTGCGGCGGCGGTCTTCTTGGCCAGCAGGACGAGCAGCTCGCGGGCGGCCGCCGGCTCCGACATGGCCACCACCCGCACGAAGTAGCGGTCCTTGTGGAAGGCCAGCGTGCCGTGGGTCAGCGTGGCGGGCGCTCCAACATCGGGGTGTTCTCCCTTGCTGTTGAAGGCGTACATGCCGAAGGCCTCATTCGGCCCGCCCATCTGGTAGATCTCCACCGTGGCGCGGCTCGCCCCTTTCTGGTAGCAGCGCACGCCGATCTCGGTGAAGCCGTAGGCCAGGTAGCGCTCGGCGCCGCCGTCCATGTAGTCGAACAGCCCCTTACCCAAAAACCGCTCGGCCTGTCCGGTGGCGGTGATGCCCTCACCCGGCGCCTCGGGGGGCAGGAAGGCCGTGCTGTCGGGCCCGCCGGCCGCAGCGCCGAGGAGCGGCGCTGCCAAGAACAGTGGCCATGCAAGGAATATCATGTTCGTTCCTCCCAACGGATCGACCGCGGCCGGCCGCGCCGCATTCAGCGCAGTCTCGCTCAGTCGCTGGAGTACCTCCACCACAAGCTGGCATGTACGGAATAGCCGCCGCCGTTGATGGTCTGGTCGAGAAGCGAGATGGGGCAGTACTCGATGCGCGCCTCGACGCTGAGCGACAGGGTGTCCTGGAGTGGCAGCAGGATCCCCAGCAGCGCCCCGAACGCGTACCCTTGAGCGTCACCTACCTTGACCACGTTGCCGGTGGAGCCGGCCGGACGCAGGTCGTGGTCGGCCCATAAGCAGGAGTAGCGGTAGCCGAGTCGCCCGCCCACCAGGAACTCCGGGCCGCGTCCGACCGGGATGGCCCAGATGATGTCGAAGATGAGGCCGGCGATGACGTGGTGGGCGTCTTCGCTCCCCAGCGGCGAGCCCAGCACCCGGCTGTAGCCCACGTCCACGTTCAGCCGGGCGACGAGTTCGTCCCAAAGCCGTATGGAGCCGAAGAACCCCGCCGTCGGAAACACGAAGGGATCGACGACGTCCGGCGAGAAGCGCTGCCCGAGATCCAGGCCGATGTAGCTATTGGGGTCCTCGTAGACACGCCGGGCCTGCGCGGGAGCCGAAAAGAGCAACGCGAGGCCGAATGCGGCCGTAAGACGCAGAAGCCACCCGGAGAAGAGTGGCCGGAGAGGCGCTCGCGCGGTCGCTGCCGGTGCGTTTCTCTTTTTCATGTTGGTTCCTCGTCACAGGAGGATGGGGATGCCCGGGTGGGGGCGCCGCTCGACGGTCTCGAAAGCCGTCCCGCGATGGCAACTCAGCGCGCGCAATTCGTTCCCCCGGCGGTCCAGGACGCGAAGGTGCAGGTCGGCCAGCCCGGTGTTGTGGCAGTACAGACGCGCGCCGGGCGGATCGAGGTAGGTGACGCCGGCAAAGGCGCCGCGTTCGGCCGAAACGCGCCCCTGCACCCGCAGCGACCCGTTGTCGAGCTCGAACTCCCAGGCCTCCGGCCGGTAGCGGCTGCGGTTGAAAAAGCACTGCCGGACGCTGGCGAAACGGTGCCAGGTGCCGTCGAGGCGCAGAAAGAAAAGCAAGATGTGCGGGATGCGCAGCGGCCCCGCCTGGATCTCGCTGTGCAACCCCTCGAAGACGGCGTCGGGAGCTTCGGCGAAGTCGCCCGCGTTGCACCAGGCCCAGCGAAGAGCGTGTCGGCTGCCCCACAGGTGGGATTGCTGGCCGGGGGCGTCTCGTAAAAGGAGGCGGCGACCCTCGACGGTGATCTCTCCGGAAAAGCGCGCCAGCGGGTTCGGCGACAGGACCTTGGTCTTGGGGAAACCGGCGCGGTACATGGCCCGGACGGGGAAGTGCAGCAGCGGCTCACAGTCGGGTTCGAAGCGAAGATCCCAGGCCAGGCGCGGGCCATCGGGGCCGGTGCCGGCGTGACCGCGGCAGCTTTGGGAGTCGAGGCGGCTGTCCTGGATGCGGATCTCGAAGGGGGCCGCGTTGGATTGCAGGGCCCGGATGGGGAAGGTGTCCTTGGCGGCCATGTGCTGGCCCGGGCGGCGGGGATCGGAGCACACCGCCCACACCTCGCAGCGCGCGTCCCCGATCCCGGGGAGGGGCGCGGTGAGCGTGTAGCGTAGCCAGGCACTGATGCCCGTAGCCGGGTCGTGGAGCTTGAGGAAGTACACCTCGTAGTGCCCGGCTCCGCCGTCCCAGCGCAGCCGGTTGAGCTCGTCGAGCGTCTCGGTGTTCACGCCACCTCCCCAGAGCACTGAACGAAGATACCCCGACCAAAGTATAAAAGCCAGCGACAAAGGAGACCTGGCGCGCCGCCTACGGGTAGCCGGAGGCGCGGCTGCCTACCGGCGAGTCCCCTTAGTTGCTCGCCGCAGAGCCGGCTCCGCTACATAGAGGACTCGCCTGGCGCGCCGCGTAGATGCGAGGGCGGCGAACTATCTTTGCTTTTGGGTTATCGGTGGAGTTTTGGCCCGTATCCGCCGCGCGAGCACTCACTCGCCGGCCTTGCGGTCCTCTTCCTTTTGCAGGTCGGTGGCGGCGTCGTCGGCGCGTTTGCGGATTTCGTCGTCCGTGGGGGCGGGCGCCGGTTCCGGGGTGGGCGCGGGGGTCGGTGCGGGTTTTACCTCGGGCGAGCCGCCCTCGAGCTTGCGCAGCCGCTCCTCGAGGTCCTGGATGCGCTTGTCTTGTTCGTCATCCGACACCCCGAACAGGAAGCCGAAGCCGAAGCCGTAGGTGAAGTAGGCGATGTCGACCTTCTCGCAGGAATCCTCGAAGCCGATCAGGAAGCGGGTGTAGTTCACCTCCGGACGGATGTACCAGCGCTTGCCGCCGAAGGAGACCCCCAGCGTCGCCCCGAACCCCGCGGTGTGGATGTTGGCCTCCTCCTCGTCGGAGCCGCCACTCTCGACCTCGAGGTTCCAGCCGCTGACCTCGCCCCGGACGTTGCCGTAGATGGCGAAGTGCTCGCCGACCTTGAAGGTGAAGAGCAGCGGCAGAGTGAGCCCGTACTGGCCGAAGACGATGAAGGGGCGCGAGTAGTAGATGCCCGGGGCGATGGCCATGCTGAAGGCCGGGGTGTTCACGAAGCGCCACTTGAAGTCGCCTTCGATACCGAGGAAGAAGAGCTTGAAGCCGATGTCGGTGTTGTCGCCCAGGC
Source organism: Myxococcales bacterium (assembly GCA_012798435.1). Lineage (GTDB taxonomy): Bacteria > Myxococcota > B64-G9 > B64-G9 > B64-G9 > JAAZNF01. The sequence goes on from JAAZNF010000092.1 coordinate 125,947, forward strand.
CGAAGCGCATCAGGATGTCCGGCAAGGGGTTGGGCAAGGTGCCGGAGAAGTCCTCGTCGCTGATGTTGGTCTTTTCGCCGTCGGCGCTGGTGTAGGAGCCGGTGGGGATGGTGAAGGCGCTGAAGCCGAAGCCGAGGTCGGTGCCGCCCTTGGGCACCGTGTCGGCGAGCTGGTAGGATGTGGCCGAGAAGCAGCCGGCAGCCAGCGCGAAGCAAGTCGCTACGGCGGTGAAAACCAGCGCATTCTTTTTCATCGGTTTTCCTCCATGATTTGGTTCTACGCTCGACATCGGCTTCGACGGTGAAAAATCCGTTGCATTCAAGACAGGTTAGCCGGATCTACCAGGTTTCCGGATGCCTGAGCCGCTCACAATCGACGAACGGCGCGCCCGCCGGATGGCGGTACGGGGAGGCGCAGTATTCGAACAAGAACAAGATCTCCTCGGCGTCGATCTCGCCGCCCGGCCGGTAGGTGTAGGTGCCATCCGGCAGGGCCGGGTCCCACACGTCCCAGTGTTCGAAGGCCTCCATGGCGTCGAGGCCCTTCCCCCACTCGCGCACGAGCAGGCGCGCCTCGTCGTGGGTCAGCGGCACGCCGCAGGCGGCGGCCATGGCGAACAGCTTGGCGAGATCGGCGTCCCAGCGCTCGCGCGTGGTGGGGAGCTGCCCGTCGGGCAGGGCCTTGTCGCGATCGATGCGAGCGATGAGGCCGAGCAGCAGGTTGCGCGCCGCCTCGTCGGCCCGGTGTAGCAGCGCCTGCAGGATGGCCGCCATGTGGAAGCCGCGGATGATGGCCAGGTTGTAGTAATGCCCCGCCACCGCCCCCGTCTCGTAGGCCCCGCCGGAGCCGTCGGCGCAATCCAGCCCACGGGTGTCACCGTAACCCAGCAGGGCCGAGGCCAGCTTGGCGTTGCACTCGGCGCGCGGATCGAGCGCCTCGTAGTCCACGAAGGAGGCCAGGTCCTCGGTGGGGGTGTAGATGACCCCTTGCTCGTCCTTGGTGCGGATGTGGTAGCCGGCGTCCACCACGTCGCGGGCGAACCCCTGCAAGAACCCGTACGCCTCGGCGGCCGCCTCGCGGGCCTGGGGGTCACCGGCGCAGCGCGCCCAGGGCAGCCAGGCCGCGGCGCGGTAGATGTGGGGCACGTCGTCCTTGGAGCGCATGTTTTTTACGTAGATGTCGCCCCAGAAGGGGTTGTGCTCGACGTGGATGGTATGGGTGTTCCAGTCCTGGGTGAGCCGCCGCCAGGCGCTGTAGTCGATGTCCTTGGTGCGGCCGTCGGCCAGCGTCACGCTGTGGTTGTTGGCGATCACCGCGCGGGCCATGATGCTGCGCACGGTGTCGTTCTCATCCCACACCATGCCCAGCATGGTGGCGGTGGTGCCGCGGCTGTAGCCTTCCAGCAGGCGGGCCAGGTCGGCGTCTTGCGTGAGCAGCAGCGCGCCCACGGACTGGCCCAGCAGCTTGGAGGTGGGGATCATGATATTGTCCGGCCCGCCGTTGGGATCGTGGCGGAAGGTCACCTTCCCCTGCGCTCGCTCGACGACCACCCCGGTCCACCACACCATCCAGGGCGGCAGCCCGGTGGAGGCGTCCACCCCGTGGCTCACATCCCCTAGCCAGCGGAAGAAGCGCCGCTGTTTGAGGAACGCCGTGTAGCGCGCGCTGAAGGCGTCGATCTCGGCCTGCGGGAGCGGCTCGCCCGCGATCTCGCGGTTGAGGGAAAAGGGCAGCGCCTGCGGCAGCTCCGCGTCACAGCGGGCGGGTTCTTTTTCCGCGCCGCAACCGGCCGCGGCCAGAACGAGCAGGGCCACTGGCCAGCACTGGGTCGCGCGCATGAGTTCCTCCGTGAATAGAGTAGCCCCAGGATAAGGTTTCGCGGGCGCGAGGGCAAGAGCCACGCGCCGCGCCAGGTTCTCCTTGAAAATGGAAGGATCTGCTCCTTATAATGGCCCTCCATGGCGACGTTCGAGCGGGACAACTTCATGTCCGACGACCAGACCCGCAAGGCGAACCTGGCCGACATCCAGAAGGGCGCACCCGCCGCCGAGAGCTCGCTCATCGAGATCAACGGCCCCAATCTGGGGCGCTTCTACCGGCTGGAGCAAGACCAGGTCACCATCGGCCGCGACGCCGGCAACACCCTGCCGCTCGACCAGGAGAACGTCTCGCGCTTCCACTGCCGCATCGAGCGGGTGAAGGCCACCAACACCTACTTCCTCGAGGACTTGAACAGCACCAACGGCACCTTCCTCAACGACGTGCCCATCCGCCGCGAGAAGTTGCGCCACGGCGACCTCATCAAGGTGGGCCGGGTGGTGCTCAAGTTCATCAGCGGCGGCAACTCCGAGGCCATGTACCACGAGGAAATCTACTTCATGACCATCACCGACGGCCTCACCCAGGTGGCCAACAAGCGCCACCTGATGGACTTTCTGGACCGCGAGATCGCGCGCGCCATCCGCTTCGGGCGGCCGCTGGCCGTGGTCATGTTCGACATCGATCACTTCAAGGACATCAACGACCAGAACGGCCACCTGGCCGGCGACCACATCCTCAAGGACCTGTGCAGCCTGCTCTCGAAGCTGGTGCGCAAGGAGGAGCTGCTGGCCCGCTACGGTGGCGAGGAGTTCGTGATGGTGCTGCCCGAGACCGGGCTGTCCACCGCCAGCACCATCGCCGAGAAGGCCCGCCGCATGGTGGAGAAGCACGAGTTCGTGTTCGCCGGCAAGAAGATCCCCGTCACCATCTCGCTGGGAGTGGCCGAGCTGTCGCCCATGGCCGCCGATCCCACCAATTTCCTGCGCGCCGCCGACGAGCGCCTGTACGAGGCCAAGCGCGCCGGCCGCAACTGCGTGCGCTGAGACCCCAGCCCCAATCCACTGCATAAGAGGGATCTAGGCAAGGGGGCTTTGCCCCCTTGAACCCCCGGGAAAACCTGGAACCCGGAAACCGGATCTAGGCAAGGGGGCTTTGCCCCCTTGAACCCCCGGGAAAAGGGCTAGAAAAACCTGCTGACTGTGAAAACCACAGAAAGAAACTCAAAGAAAAACTTATAGTTAGGTAAATCGTGGAAGGACCCTGGGTGCTTTGAGATTTGGAACCCGGAACCTGGAACCGGACCTCAGGTGCCAGGCACCCCGGTCTGGGTGCCAGGCACCCCGGTCTGCCCCGGTCTGCCCCCGGTCTGATGTCGTGTTTTCAGGAAATAACTGGTTGATACAAAATGCTTTTTTGTGGGGACAAACCCCGAGTTTCCCGAGTTTCTCGTGGGGACAGGCCCCCAGTTTCTCTACTTGTGGCCCAGCCCGTCCGAGGCGCCCACCGTCTCGGAGGTGTGGTCTTTGCCGTCGTAGCGAAGCAGAGTGTGCTTCTCGGCGGAGATGGTGCGCACCAGCACCGGGCGGCTCCACAGCCGGTACAGCGCCTCCATGGTGGCCTGGGCCCAGTCGAGCTTGAGATCCAGGCCCTGGTGGCGGTGGACCAGCAGGAGTTCCCCGCGGTTGAGGTGGTTGTCGTCCACCACCTCGATCACCGGCTGGCCGAAGTTGGTGAGCGAGAACAGCAGCTTTTGCTTGACGACCTTGAAATCCCGCGAGGAGATCTCCCAGTCGCCGCTCTGCGGGTTGTGATCGTAGGCGAACAGGCGCTGCTTCTCGAAGAACTCCTGATCCAGGTACTCGTCGATGAAGGTCACGTCGTTGTGCACCCTGCGCACCTCGAAGATCTTCTCCCGCCCGCGATTGAGGTGCTTGTCCCAGCGGCGCTTCTTCTCCAGGTCGGCGCACTCCTCGTACTCCTTGCCGAAGCGCCCGCGGTTCCACTTGTCCTCGATGTAGCGCAGCAGCTCCAGGCCGAGCTTGTAGGGGTTGATGCGTCCCGGGCGCACCCCCATGGTGGAGGAGTGGTGGTCGGCGAAGTCGATCACCTCGGCGTCGTTCAGCATGCGGTGGGTCATGATGGTGGAGTGCCAAAAGCTGGCCCAGCCCTCGTTCATGATCTTGGTCTGGCCCTGCGGCGCGAAGTAGTAGGCCTCCTCGCGCACGATGGAGAGCAGGTCCCGCTGCCAGCGCTTGAGCGGCGCGCGCTCGAGCAAGAACCCCAGCACGTCCCGTTCGCGCAGGGCCGCGGGCCGGGCGGCGTCTTTCTTCTCGCGCTGCTGCTTCTTCTTCTGGCGCTCGATGAACTCGGCCGGGTTCACGAAGGGATCGAGGTAGCGCCGCTTCACCGGCAGGCGCGGCACCTCGTCTTCCGCCGGCAACTCGTCGTCGTCGGTGTCCGCCTCCGCCTCCGCCGGCTCGGGACGGCGCCGGATGTGCGGCGCGTGCAGGTCGATGAGGTTCTCGAGCGAGAGGCAACAGTCGATGAAGCTCTCCACCGCCTCGGTGCCCAGCCGGGCGGCCAGCCGGCGCACCCGCGTCGCATGGTTGGCCATGTCGTCCATCATCTTGCGGTTGGTGTGGGCGAAGAAGAGGTTGTTCTTGAAGAAGTCGCAGTGGGCATACACGTGGGCCATCACCAGCTTCTGGTCCACCAGCGAGTTGCCCTCCAAAAGGTAGGCGTAGCAGGGGTCGTTGTTGATGACCATCTCGTAGATCTTCTGCAGTCCGTAGGCGTAGCCGCGCGACAGCTCCTGGTACTCCATGCCGAAACGCCAGTGGGGGTAGCGGGTGGGAAAACCGCCGTAGGCCGCCACCATGTTGATGGCGTCGTAGGGCAGCATCTCGAAGATGACTTCGAAGAAGTCGAGGCCGAACGAGCGCGCGTGGTCGCGGATCTGCTGACTGAGCTCGGCCAGGTAACGCGGGAGCGGCATCGTTCAGCGACCCTTTCCCAGAAAGTCGCGGATGCTCTGCACGATGGCCTCGCGGTCGCGGATCTCGGACAGCACCAGCTTCTCCTGGCCGGAGAGCCCCTCGCGCAAGTCCTTGATGAACTGCCCCGAGCCGTAGGGGCTCTCCACCTGGCCGTAGGAGAACTGGTTGGCGGCGGGCAAGATGCGGTTCTTGAGGATGTCCAGGCACAGGCGGGTGTCGTCGTTCGACCAGTTGTCGCCGTCGGAGAAGTGGAAGGGGTAGATGTTCCACTCCGCCCCGCCGTAGTCGGAGGCGATCATGTCGGCGCACAAGGTATAGGCCGAGGAGATCATGGTGCCGCCGCTCTCGCGGGTGTGGAAGAAGGTCTCGCGGTCCACCTCGCGCGCGGCCGCGTCGTGGGTGATGTAGCGCACCTCCAGCCCCTGGTACTGGCTCTGCAGCCAGGTGTCGATCCAGAACGACTCGATGCGCACGATCTCCTTCTGCTCGTCACCCATGGAGCCCGAGACATCCATGATGTAGATGACGGCGGCGTTGCACTCGGGGATCCAGGCGGTCTTCCAGGAGCGGTAGCGCTTGTCCTCGCGGATGGGCACCACCACCGGGTGCTCGCGGTCGTAGAGGCCGGCCGCGATCTGGCGCTTCAGCGCCTCCTTGTAGGTGCGCTTGAAGTGCCGCAGCGACTCCGGCCCGCTGCGGTGGATGCCGGTGTAGCGGCTCTTCTCGGCCTCCAGGCGGTGTTTGCCGCGGGGCTCGATGCGCGGAAGCGAGAGCTCCTCGCCCAGGATCTGGGCCAGCTCCTCGATGGTGAGCTCGGCCTCCAGCACGTGCTCGCCGGGGTCGGAGCCGGCCTGGCCGGCGCCTTGGCCCTCCACCGCCCCCGGCTGCAGCACCGTGCCCACCTCGCCCTCGCCCTGGCCCACCCCGCCGGTCTGCTTGTGGCCATAATAGAAGCGTGGGAGCTGGATCTGGGGCAGCGGGATGGACACCACGTCCTTGCCCTTCTTGCCGAAGATCTCCCCCTGCGAAATGAAGCGGCGCAGGTTCTGGCGCACCTTGCCGCGCACAATGTGGCGGAAGCGGGCCAGGTCGGCGTCGATCTTCTGGGTCATGCGGATCGAGGCTACCATAGCTCGGCGCGAAAGAAAAAAAACGAGACCATGGGCGGCCGGTCAGGGCGCGGGGATAGGTTCGCCGACCTCGTAGACGTCTGCTTCGGCCCCGGCGAACCGGCGCCTGAAGCGCTCATCTCCGTCGAGCCTGTCGCGCAGGGCCCGGGTGTAGGGCGCGCGCCGCAGCAGCACCCAGCGCGCGCCGAACCGCCCCCGGACGATCTCGTCCGGGTCGCCCCGGCCGGCCTCCACCAGCTCGCGCCACGTCCGGTAGGCGTTGGCGTCGCGCGAGACCATGAAGGTGGGATCGAGCGTCACCAGCACGCGCAGCGTCGGGGCGTAGTACAGCAGGTACGGGGTGTCGTCCCAGTTGCCGGTGAACACCAGCTCCCCGGGCGAGGCGCGTTCGGCGAGCCAGCGCGCCTCCTCGCGCAGGGCGGGCACGCGCAGGGTGCCCATCAGGCGCTGGCCCAGCATCACGCTCCCGGAGAGCAGAAAGGCGAGCAGGAGCAGTGAGATCCCCGCCGCCACGGCCGCGCGCAGCCTGTGCCGCGCGGCCCAGGCCAAAAGCAGCTCCCGCGCCCCCGCGTCGCGAAGCAGAAGCGCGCCCGCGCCCAGCGCGAAGAACGGCCAGTACTCCACGAAGCGGCGGTTGTTGAGGTACAGCAAGAAGAAGCCGCCCGACAGCAGCAGCCAGAACACGGTATCGGCCCGGGCCCGCGCGCCTCGCAACAGGGCGAACAGCGCCGCGCCGAGCGCGGTGAGCAGGACCGCGCCGTTCTCCCACAGCAGCATGCGCCCGGTCGGGGAGCGCAGCTCCAGGGCCTGGTTGAGCGAGACGGAGCTTTGGGCCAGGGCGAAGGCGGGGTTCTGCACGTTCTGCACCCACCATAGGGAGAGCAGGTTGCCGGCCTGGGGGTGCAGGAGCGCGCCGAGCAGCGTGCCCGCGGCGGCGAGCGCCGGCTCGCGCCAGGACCACCCCTGACCCGAAAGTAAGAGCGCAAGGACGAAGAGGATAGCCAGGAAGAGCGGCAGGTGGAAGGCGGTGTAGCACCACGGGAAAAGAGCCGAGAGCAGCAGCAGGATGGCCCGGCGGCGACCGGCGAGGCAGGCGACGATCCCCAGGCACAGCAGGATGGAGAGAAGGTGCGGCCGGGTGATGGAGAGCCGCAGCAGAAACCAGGGCCCCGCGCACAGGGCGAGCACCGGCCACAGCCAGGGCCAGGGGACCTCCCGGCGGCGCAAGAGCTGGGCGAACAGCGCGAGGCCCAGGGCGCCCAGGAGCACGGTGAGCGCCTTAGGGCCCGGCCGGCCCTGGGTGCCGAGGAACGGGACGAGCAGCGCGTGGAAGAGGAACTCCTTGTCGGCGTACCGCTCCCGCCACACGCTCTCGCGGGTCCAGGGGAACTCGGTGAGCACGCCGTGCTCGGCCAGGATGCGGGAGGCGGCCACATGGTAGTAGGCGTCGATGTCGACGAGCTCGGCCTTCTCGGCCTGCACGGCCCCCAGCGCCAGCAGCCCGGCCAGGAAGGCGAACGCAGGGTAGAGGGCGTCGCGCGCCGCCCGCTGTCCGGCCGCGGCGGGTGGGACGTCCGGCCCGCCGTCGAACAGCCAGCCAAGGGCAGAAGCGATGCGTTCGCGCGCCCGCATGAGGTGGGCCCCCGCCGGGGTGCGGCCGCGCCGGCTAGGCGTCTTCCTTGGCGGCGTCGCCCCGGGCGAAGATGGAGGCCACGAAGGAGAGCACGTCGGTGGCGCAGATCTCGCAGTAACCCCAGTTGCGGATCATGCGCGCTTTCACCACGTCGATTTTCTCCTGGGTGTCGCGGTCCACCACCGAGCTCACCAGCGAGGTGAGCTTGATGGTGTCCTTCTGATCCTCGAACAGCTTGAGCTCAAGGGCCTTGCGCAGCCGCTCGTTGGAGCGGTAGTCGAAGGTCTTGCCGTCCACCGCCAGCACCCCGATGTAGTTCATGAGCTCGGTGCGGAAGTCGTCCTTGCGGCTATCGGGGATGTCGATCTTCTCCTCGATGGAGCGCATCAGGCGCTCGTCGGGCTCCTCGTACTGGCCGGTGTACTTGTTGCGCACCTTCTCCTTCTGGATGTAGGCCTTGACGTTGTCGATGTAGTTGGCGCACAGCTTGGCCACCGCCTCCTCGTCGGCCGAGATGGCGCGCTGCACCTCGTTCTTCACGATGTCCTCGTACTCCTGCTTGACCACCTGCAACAGCTCCCGGTAACGCTTGCGGTCCTCCTCGTTGGTGATGAGGGTGTGGTGGCGCAGGCCGGCCTCGAGTTCGTTCAGCACCAAAAAGGGGTTGATGCAGCCCTCGCCCTTCTCCGAGACCAGGGCGTTCGAGATCTTGTCCTGGATGTAGCGCGGGCTGATGCCGTCCAGGCCCTCGCGCTCGGCCTCCTTGCGCAGCTCCTTGATGTTGTCCTCGGTGAAGCCGGTGAGCATGCGCCCGTCGTAGAGCTTGAGTTTCTGCAGGAGCGACAGGTTGTGCTTCTTGGGCTCCTCCAGGCGGGTGAGCACCGCCCAGGTCGAGGCCATCTCCAGGGTGTGGGGGGCGATGTGCTTGCCGCGGATCTTGCCGGCGGTGTAGTCCTTGCGGTAGATGAGCACCTCCTCGCTGGTTTTGGTGATGTAGGGGATGTCGATCTTGACGGTGCGGTCGCGCAGGGCCTCCATGAACTCGTTGTCGAGCAGTTTCTTGTACTCGGCCTCGTTGGTGTGGCCGATGATGACCTCGTCGATGTCGGTCTGGGCGAACTTCTTGGGCTTGATCAGGTGCTCCTGGGTGGCGCCCAAGAGGTCGTACAAAAAGGCCACGTCGAGCTTCAGGATCTCGATGAACTCGATGAGCCCGCGGTTGGCCACGTTGAACTCGCCGTCGAAGTTGAAGGCGCGCGGGTCGGAGTCCGAGCCGTACTCGGCGATCTTGCGGTAGTTGATGTCGCCGGTGAGCTCGGTGGAGTCCTGGTTCTTCTCGTCCTTGGGCTGGAAGGTGCCGATGCCCACCCGGTCCTTCTCCGAAAGGATCAGCCGGCGCACCCGCACCTGCTCCATGACCTTGCGCCAGTCGCCCTGGTGCAGGCGCAAAAGATCGTTGTAGACGTAGCGGCAGAAGGGGCACAGGTCGCCGAAGTCGGGCAGGGGGTGATCCAGCTCCTGCTGAGTGACGCCGAGAAGCTCCAGCACCCCGTGCCGCATGTCGGAGGGCACCAGCTTGAAGGGCTCCTCGTGCATGGGGCAGGGGACGAACTCGGTGCCGGGGCGGCACTCGGGACCGGACTGGCGCTCCAGCAGCCAGCCGAAGGTGTACAGGGCGCCGGCCTCGGTGCGGCTGTAGCGCTCCAGGCCGCGCTTCAGCAGGCGCACGATGGTGCTCTTGGCCGAGCCCACCGGCCCGTGCAAGAGCAGCACCCGGCGCTCGGTGCCGTAGAACTTGGCCGCCGACTTGAACACGTTCACCAGGCGCATGAGCGGGATGTCCAGCCCGAACACCGCGTCATGGCCGCCGTTCTCCTCGTCGGCGAAGAAGTTGTAGCGCACGATGCGCTTCTTGGAGTCCACGTACTCGCCGGTGCCATGCGAGAGGATCATGTCGTAGATGCGCTGATAGGCGGTGCGCAGCACCCGCGGCTGGCGCGAGACGATGTCCAGGTAGTCCTGGAAGGTGCCTTGCCAGTTGAGCGCCTGGTACACCTCGCGGTTCTGCCGCTCGCCGATGAACTGAAGGACGTTCTTCTCGCCGGCCATGCTCGCCTCCTGGGGGTGCGCCGCCGACTCCCCCTGGCATCATAACATCCGGCGACGGGGAAGCAAGAAGCCGTCGCGAAGGCCGCGGGTATTGCTTTATGCGACGGGCGGCGGTATCCGGGACCGGGAATCTCAGATGTTGAGCTTGGCCACAGGAAGATCCGAGCGCGACCGACCGCGGGGCCCCCAGCGCCAGCGCGGGCGGTCGCGAACAGGATCCCTGTGGCGCGCGAACGCGCCGGCTCTTGCGGCCTCGCGTTCACGCGAAAATCCGGTCCGCGGCTGAAAGCCGCCTCCGGGAAAGGAGTTGGCCCATGAGTCACCCGAGGGAAAGATTCCGCCGGGCGGTGATCACCGGCGCCTCCAGCGGCATCGGCGAGGCCTTCGCCCGCGCGCTGGCGGCGTCGGGCAGTGACCTTCTGCTGGTGGCGCGGCGCGAGGACCGCTTGCAGGCGCTGTGCCGCTCGCTGTCCCAGGCCCACGGCGTGCGGGCCGAGGCCGTGCGCGCCGACCTGGCCCGCCGTGACGAGGTGGAGCGCCTGGCGGAGGCGCTGGCGGCCCAGCGGGACGTGGATCTGCTGGTCAACAACGCCGGCTTCGGCATCCTGGGCGGCTTTTGCAGCGCGGACTATGGCCGGCAGCTCGACATGGTGGAGGTGCACGACGTCGCCGCCATGCGCCTGTGCCGGGCGGTGCTTCCCAACATGCAGGAGAACCGCCGCGGGGCCATCGTCAACATGGCCTCCATCGCGGCCTTCATCCCCATGCCCAAGAACGCGGTGTACTGCGCCAGCAAGGCCTTCCTGGTGGCCTTCTCGCGGGTGCTCGCGCTGGAGGCGCACCGCTTCGGCGTGCGGGTGCAGGCCCTGTGCCCGGGGTTCACCAGAAGCGAGTTTCACGACGAGCCCTCGCTGTCCCGGACCGCGCAACGGCTGGTGCCGTCCTTTCTGTGGATGAGCGCCGAGGCGGTGGTCCGCGAGTCGCTCGATTTGCTCGATCGGGACCGGGTGGTGTGCATCCCGGGGCGCCTCAACCGCTGGATGGTGCTGCTCGCCAACACCCCGCTGGGGCGGCGCGCCCGGCAACTGGCCGCCGATCGCGAGATGCTTCGCGACGGGTGAGGCAGGGCGCGGCTGCACAGGTAGCGCGGGTCAGGGGTCGGGGACGCACACCCCGTTCGCATCGCACGTGGAGCCGGAGGGGCACACCCCGGACCCGGAGCAGTCGGAGAACAGGCCGATGTTGCGCGTGCCACCGCGACGACCGGCGGTGCCGGAGGCGTTCGGGCCCACCGAGGCGCCGCCGGCGCCGCCCGCCCCGCCAGTGGGGATGCTCTCGTCCGGTACGAAACGGTTGGCCGTGCCCAGGGCGCCCGGGTCGGTGTTGTAGAGCAGTATGCCGAACGACGGCCCGCCGGCCCCGCCGCCGCCGCCGCCGCCGGGCCCGCCGTTGCCCCCGTCGCCGCCCTTGCCGCCCAGGGAGGAGATCCAGTCGGGCGGCCCGCCGCCGAAGCCGCCGCGGCCGCCCATGCCGCCGCTGCCACCGAGGCCGCCCTCACCGCCGTCCCCGCCCTGGCCCCGCTGCAAGCGGTTGTCCCGCAAGGTGGGCGGGGCGCTGCCGGAGATGGTAGAAAGGATCAGCACGCCGATCGAGGCGCCGCCCGAGCCGCCGGCCTGGCCTCCGCTCCCGCCACACCCGCCAGCCCCGCCGCCGCCGCCGGAAGGCCCGATCTCGTACATGC
>JAAZNF010000093.1 GCA_012798435.1 Myxococcales bacterium
GCGGTGGAGAACGGCGTCTGCATGCTGCGCCAGTTCCCCACCCGCAAGCACCACCGGGCCGTGACCTGCCCGCCCGACAGGTGCCAGCCGGTGTGTACCGGGCGCCTGGGCGAGGACCTCTCCGACTACGCCCGCCCGGTGGCCGAACGTTGCATCCGGCAGTTCGTGTGGTGGGCCAACCCCTACGACATTCGCAATTGCGAGGAGAACCTGCGCCGGATCGAGCCCCCCACCGACTTCCTGCTGGCCTACTGGATGGGGCGCTACTACGGCTTCATCCCCGAGGATCTGTAGCGCCGGCACAGGCACAGGAGCAGCACGGCCCCGAGGAACAGGCTGCCGAGACCGCTCCCGCCGACGCTACCGCAACCGCAGCCCGAGCCCGTCTCTACGCCCGGCAGGCACAACCCCTGGACGCAAGACCCGTCGTCACAATCCCCGTCACCGAGACATTGTTCGAGACAGGTCCTGTCCGTCTGCTCGGCTTCCCCGTCGCAGGACTGCTCGCCGCCACCGGGACAGGGGAAGCGGATGAAGCCATCGCAGGCCGAGTCGTCGTCCAGCCACACCGACTCGCACTGGTGATCCGCGTTGCAGCGGGCATCGCGGCGGGAACCCTGGCAGCGGCCCGGATCGTGGCACACCGGATCGGCCTGGTACTGCGCCGGGCAGTCCTCGGCAACAGAGCAACAGTCCGCGCCCCGGGGGCAACACCACCCACCGCTACAGACTCCGCTCAGGCACTCGCGCTCGGATGAACAGATGTCTCCGTCCGGCTTGCGCTCACGACACTCGCCCGACGATGTCTCGCAGAAGCCTCTCGGATCGCACTCGTTGTCATTCAAACAAGAACTGGCGCAGGCGTGCTCGTCCGCGCAGGCGTAGGGTTGGCAACTCGACAGGCCGAACGGCAAGCAGGTCCCCGCTCCATCGCACTCGGCGCCGCCGTAGAGCACGCCCTCCAGGCACAGCGGCTTCTCGCACGGCGTGCCGGCCGGGTGGAAGGTAAGCGCGCACAACCCGGTGCCATCGCACTCGGCGGCAGAGAGGCACGGCCCGGCGTTGCACGAGTACGAGATGCCCCGGCAGATCCCACCCTGGCAGATGTCCTTGAAGGTGCAGTTGTCACCGTCGTCGCAGCCGTTGCCGTCCGCCGGGCTCCAGGCCTGTGCGGCCTGATCCGGCCGGCAGACCAGGCACGGGTCGGTCGGGTGCGGCGCGCCCCAGAGGTGACAGACCCCGTCGATGAGACAGTATCCCTCTAGCAGACGGTGCGTGCACTCGATCGGATCCCCGTCCCGGCAGCCATCCTCGGTACACTCCAGAAGGTCGTCACACTCCTTGGGCGGATCGCCACGGCAGGCGCCGCTCCGGCAGGAGTCCTCGCGGGTGCAAGAGAGCCCGTCGTCGCAGGGCGCTCCCTCGTCGCTGCTCCAATGGAACGGCTCGAGCCAGGGCAGGCACCGCAGACAGATGTTGCCCGGGTTCGGCTCTCCCTCCAGCCAGCAGGCACCGTCGATGGCGCAGGTTCCGGGTTCGGTCTTGCGGATGCACACCGGCCCGGCGTCGGCGTATCGCAGCGACAACCCGTCGGACAAGTGGCCCTCGCACGACCAGGACAGGGCGTTCCAGGGATCGTCGCCGGTCAGCCCCACCGTCGCCGAGCGGCCGGCGTCGCCAGCGAGTCGCAGGTAGCGATAATCGAGCCCGCCGCCCTCGCGCAAGATGGCCTCGAAGTCCAGCCACGCGGTCGGGTTATCCAGGGGCCGCGCCCGGTGCCACTGAACGACGAGGCGGCGCGTGGGGGCCGCACCTTCCCGCGCCACCAGCACCCGGCAGCCTTCCTCGGCGGCGCAGAAGAGGTCGTCCCAGTACACCGCCAACAGGCGAACAGGTGATGCCTCGTTGGGTAGGCACAGGTTCTTAGGGCCAGGCTCCACACCATCCGCGGTGATGGCTCCGTTGACGCTGACGAAGACGCGCTGAACCGGCTCGCTCGATAGCGGGAAGACCCACTCGAACCCGATCTCGACGGGCCCGATGGTGATGTCGTCGCCGAAGAGCCCGATGTCCACCCCCTGGCGGGAGATGTCCTCGAACGGTTCGTCGCATGGCTCGATGCGAACCGGGTAGTCGTCGCAGTCGTCGCGGGTGCAGTCGAGCCCGTCGATGCACTCGGGCGGGAGCGTGCCCAGGCACTCGCCGAGGACGCAGCGGTCGGCGCCGTTGCACTGGCGCTTGTCGTCGCACGGCGTGTCGTCGGGCAGCGGGGCGTGGGAGCACCAACCGGAGCGGCAGGCGTCTTCGGTACACTGCAGCCAGTCGTCCTGGCAGAGGGTGCCGTCGGGTAGCGGCGGATGGATGCAAGCGCCCGAGCGGCACTCGTCGGTGGTGCACTCGCTACCATCGTCGTCGCAGGCCTCGCCATCGGGGAGAAGGAAGTAACAGCTCCCGTCGCGGCAGGCGTCGTCGCTGCAAGGATTGCCGTCGTCGGGGCAGGCGATGGCGTTGTTGAAGTCGTGCTGGCAGACGCCGCCGGGGCAGGTGTCGTCGGTGCAGAAGTTGCCGTCGTCGCAGGGGCTCGAGCACACGCTCACCCACACCCATCCCTCGCTCGAAGCCGGCGGATCCCAGCGATCGGTCGCAGTGAAGCGCACCCGGTACATCCCCTCCGAGCCCGCCGGCGGCGTCCACACGAACTCGCCGCTGTCGCCGTCAAAGGCGGCGCCGATGAGCTCCGGCGGCGCCTCCATGCCATAGCGCACCCCGTCGCCATCCGGGTCGCGCGCCACGACGGAGAAGCGCAGCTCCTCGCCGGCGCGGGTGGTGCGGGTGTAGAGGGGGTCGAACACCGGCGCGCGGTTGAGCTGGATACCGTACACGCTCCCGCCGCTGCCGATGTCGTTGTAGCGGATGCGGAAGAACCCCAGCTCGCCCCAGCCCGGTCCCCAGCTATTCTTGCAGATCCAGGCCTGATCCGCGTCGTCATAGCCGACCAGCTCCACCAGGTGGTAGCCGGTCGGCTCGCCGCTGACGTGTTCGTACACCCCGCCCTGGTACCAGTAGAAGTCCTCGTACACGGTGAAACCGAAGGTGAGCGGGGCCTGCTGGAGCGCGGCCTGGAGGCTTGATACGTCGCTCCCGGCGTAGAAGAAACCATGGATGGGGATGGCCCGGGTGGCCCAGTCGCTGCACTTCTGGGCGCAGGGCAGATCCTGGGCCGCGTACGGAAAGCACGCCTCGTCCACGATGCCGGTCTTCTGCATGAAGGCGAGCGCGCCCTCGACGAACCCGCCCTGGCAACCTCCCGCCTCGCTGCACGAGACCACGTCCTGCTCGGAGCGGTCGAAGTCCACCCCCGGGGTGCCGGCCTGGATGAGGTACGCCGACTCGAACACCGCGGTGGCGCCGAAGGCCCAGCAGCTCCCGCACCCGCCCTGGTCGCGGACCGGCGTCACGAAGTCCCCGCCGTTCTGGCGCCAGTCGAGGGCGGCCGGGAGTCTCAGCCCCTTGGGCGACGTGAAGCGCGGCACACCCGGCGGGACAGGGCCGGGCGCGGCGCCGAGGCGGCGGCGCTTCTCCTCGAGCGAGAGCCCGGACATCGAGGTGGGCCCGGCTTTCCAGCGAGCGCCGGCCCGCCGGATGGCGCTCTGCACGTCGTCAAGCTCGTCCGCGCCGGCCGGCACCGAAAGCAGCAACAAGCCACTCAGGAACACGAACATTCGGCCGCGGCTTTGGGCCGCCCGAAAAGCGCGCGACGGCCCGCTCGGGCAGCCGGGCCCTCGCGCTCGTTCGCACTGTCGATCGCCGTTCGCTGGCGTGCGGTTCTGTCGCTCCATGGATCTACCCCTGCTCCCGCTCATACTCATATTCCGCGCTCCTGCATCGACATGGGACTTATGCGAACCGCTCGAACCGATCCTGGTCCGCCTTGCAGATGGGGCACTTCAGCGGCGGCTTCGGCCGCGCGCACAGGTAGCCGCACACCACGCAGCGCCACACCGGGATGCCCGAGCGGGTGAAGCCCACCAACTCGTCCCGATGCTCCTCCCCCTGGGCCGTACCCGACGGTTCCGGACGTTTTTCCCCCCGCCGCTCCGGGACCGGTTTCAGCTTGCGCTTCCCCTCGGCCACGGCCTGGGACACGTACAGGCCGCAGTAGCAACCCCCGTGCTCGGCCAGGTCGTCATCGCGGTAATCGCAGGGGCAGATGATGTCGCGATCCTGCTCGCGCGTGCCGTCCGCCAGACGGCAGGGACAGGCCATGTAACCGTAGCGCGCCTGGTTGACAAGCAGGCCCTCCATGAGATCGAGCACCAGCTCGCGGTCGGGGTTGAGAAGATACCCTCCCGCCTCGGCCTCGCGCTGGAGCTTGAGCCTGAGCTTCTCGGCCTCTTCGCGGCTCATAGCCCGAGCGCCTCGCGCAGTCGCTCCTCGTCGAAGCCGACGATCACCACCTTGTCGTCGATCACCACGGTGGGGTAGCTGCGCCGAGGGTTGAAGCGCACGACCTCGTTCGTCACGCGCTCCTTGTCCGGCCCGGTGAGGAGATCCACGTCGTCGCAGCTGAAAGCCTGGCCGTGGTCCTCCAGGAACTTCTTGGTCTTGCGGCACCAGCCGCAAGTCGATAGCGCATACAGGTGGATCTTGTGGACCATGCGCGGCTCCTTGAAGTGTTTTCTTTCTCGGTTTACGGCCCGCCGAAGAGTCGCATCACCAAGTTCAAGAAGTCGGACGCCGGCAGGAAGGTCATGCGCCGGCCCCCGAGCTCCACGTCAGCGGCCACGGTCATCTCGACGGGCTTGCCGTGCCCGTGGCCCGGGACCTTCTGGCCGGAGACCTTGGTGCCGTTGCGCGAGTTCATGTCCTGGATGAAGTACCGATTCATGTGGTCCACCTGGACAAAGGCGTGAATGGCGGAAACCGAGGCGTCGGGGATCACCACGTCGTTCGACTCGCTCTGCCCCAGCCAGATCACCTCGTCGACGCTGTCGACCTTGCGCCGCAGCGGGAAGACCAGAAAATCGTGACGCGGGTTGAACGGGACGTCGGCCACGGTGCTGGGTGTCTCCAAATTGAGGGTCGATCCATCGAGCGAGCGCGGCTCGAGGCGCTGCAGCGGGCCGTGGTGGAGGAGGAACGCCCCGCCGTGTTTTTCCGCGAAGGCCTTGGCATCGAGGGTGCGGCTGTCCTCGGCGAAGTCCGCGAGACACAACACCGAAGAACCCTTGTTCGACACTGCCTCCATACCGACCTCCCCAAAACAATGCTGAATTGTCTTATCCGTCTCCTCACCGGATAAGTCAAGCCCGACAAATACCCGACCGAACCTCACCAATACCGTGTTTCGACTGAGAAATTGTTGAACCTGTCGTGGCGCGGCGCGCAAGGCGGTCCTCCATGCAGCGGAGCCGGCTTGGCGGCGAGCAATCAGGTGGCCAAGATCATTCTCCTCTCTATCGCGTCGGATCGGGGTATCTGGTACGCTGGGGGTGTTCTCAAGCGGGAGGTGGCTTCATGCGTGGCGCGATCGCGTTCCTGTGCCTCTTCGCTCTCTCTTGCCGGGGCACGGTGAGCGGCACCCAGGACGGAAGCCCGGATGTCACCGAGGAGCCTTCCCCCGCCGATGGCGACGGGGGAGCATCCGATGACGCCGGCCCGCTGCCGGACGACGGCGGAATCACGCCCGACGACGCCGGCGCGGCGGCCGATGACGGAGCGGTCGTTCCCGACGGCGGCGACGCCTCCGGCGACGACGGCGGGCCGGCAGGCGAGATCATCCCGATGGAGCGGCGGGTGATCTGGGAGGGCCACGTGGGCATCCCCGGCGGCATCCCCGCGCGCGCCACCTGCTGCGCCAACCTGCGCGCCTCGGACTTCGGCGACGGCACGGCCGACGCCACCGCCGCCATCCAGGGCGCGCTGGACAACTGCGCCCCGGAGCAGGCGGTGTGCCTGTCGGCGGGGACCTTCCGCTTCACCGCCACGGTCTTCATTCGCGAGCGCACCACGCTACGCGGCGCGGGCATGGGCCAGACCGTCTTGAGCTACCAGGGCCCCGCCGGCGGGCGCTCCGCCATCGCCTTCACCAACTGGCCCGACTTCGACTCGGCCGCCCACCTGGCCGTCACCGGCGGGGCCGTCAAGGGCTCCACCCGCGTCACCGTTGCCGACGCCTCCGGCGCGGCCGCCGGGAGCGTCATGCTCATCGACCAGCTCAACGATGGCGATTTCGTAGATCCCGACGGCGTCGAGGGCAAGTGCACCTACTGCGGCCGGGCGAACGGCGACCGCACCCTGGGCCAGCTCGTCGAGGTCACCTCCGTCAGCGGCGACCAGGTGAGCTTCAACGTGCCGCTCTACTGGAGCTACGACTCGGCGCGCGCGCCCGAGGCCACCTTCGTGCCGGCGCGGCGCATGCTGCGCTGGGCCGGCCTGGAGGACCTCACCCTCACTCAGCCCCAGGTGTCGGTGACCTACCTCGTCGAGTTGCAGGGCGCCCAGTACTGCTGGCTGAAGGACGTCGAAGTGCAGAACGTCGACTGGCGGGCGGTGTGGGTCCTCAGCAGCCTGCAGAACGAGATCCGCCGCAGCTACTTTCACCACAGCATCAACGGCTACGGGCGCTCCCACGGCTACGGCGTGCTGCTGGACATGTTCTCCTCGGCCAACCTGGTGGAGGACAACATGTTCTACTCGCTGGACGGCGGGTTCATGATGACCGCCGGCGGCGCCGCGGGAAACGTGCTCTCCTACAACTACATGCACGAGGCGCGCTTCGACGACCCGTGGTGGGCCACCGCCAGCCCGTGCCTCAACCACGCCCCGCACCCCATGATGAACCTCTGGGAGGGCAACGTGGGCTACCAGCTCAGCGCCGACTTCATCCACGGTTCCTCCAGCCACAACACCGTCTTCCGCTCAGTCTCGCGCGGCTTCCAGAACGAGACCATCACATCCAACAACAACGCCGTCGAGCTGGCAACGAAGAACTACTACTACAACGTCGTAGGCTGCGTGCTGGGGACGGAGGGCCGCTCCAACCGTTATGAGGCCCTACCGGGCCAGGCGTATGACAACACCGAGATCGTCATCTTCGCACTGGGGATCATGCACGGGGTCGACGACACGCGGGTGGCCCAGACGCTGCTGCGCCACGGCAACCACGACTTCGTGACCCGGCAGACCGCCTGGGACCCCGCCATCCCTGCCCGGGCCCTGCCGGCCTCGCTGTACCTTCCCGGCAAACCCGCCTGGTTCGGCGACGTTCCCTTTCCGCCCATCGGCCCCGACGTGACGGGCCTGATCCACAAGATCCCGGCCCAACTCCGTTTCGAGAGCCTGCCGTAGCGTCGCTCGCCCTCACCCGCCGGCGAACCGGGCGACTTTCCCGGCGAAGGCCTCCACCGCGGCCCAGCCGGTGCAAAGTTGTCCTTGCTGGTGTCGGTGTCGCCGCCCTCCTTGCGCAGTATGAATCATCCAGGCCAGGCGAATCCGCGTCGCATCTTACGCCCGAAGCGTTCCTCCCCGGGATTTGCATAAAAGCATCAAATAAGTACTATTTCTCGAAGGAGGAGCCCTCATGGCCTCACGGAATCGCCGACTTCCCTACTTGCTCGCGGCTTTTTTTCTGACCGGCGGCCTTGGAGGTTGCGTGACCGGCACCACCTCTTCGCTCCGGCCCGGGATGGTGACCGATGCCAAACGCAGCACCATCGGCAAGAAGATCATCCTGCGGGTGGATCCGCGCGAGTACCGCGAGGGCCACGCCATCGGCGAGGGCGCGGGGAAACGGCTCAGCCTGGGCCAGGACATGAAGAAGATCCTTCAGCAGGACCTGGCGGCGGCCTGGGCGCTCCCCGACTCGGTCATCGACGCCTTGCCGGGACAGACACCAGGGGAGCACCTGGTCACGCTGACCGTGGACTGGGTACACGTGGAATGGCCGGAAGGGATACCCATTATCGGCTCGCGAGCCACCGTCTCGGCCCAGGTCAGGGGCACGGTGACGGTGCAGCGGGTCGCGAGCGGCGAGGAGGTGTTCCGGCAGCAGTACGTGGGCGAGGCCGCCGACGACTTCATGGATTACCGCTACATCGCCAGCTTCCAACAGTGGCAGGGCGTGCTCGACCTCGCCTACCAGCGCTTCTTCAAGCAGATCGTCGAGGACAACCGGCTGACCGATCTCTTGCAGTCCTCACCCGCCAAACCTCAACCGCAGGAAGAACCGCGACCGGTCGCGCCCAAGATCGGACCGGTGGTGGCGGTGTTCGACGTGGTCGATCGAGCCCGCAACCGCAACCTGGACCAGGTCACGCGCTACCTCCAGACCGCGCTCACCCAGTCCCTCGGTTTCCGGGTCATTCCGCCCGATCAGATCCGCGCCCGCCTGGTCGAGGAGAAGAAGGGCACCTACAAGGAGTGCTACGACCAGTCCTGCCAGATCGAGCTGGGCAGGGCCCTGGCGGCGGAGAAGATGCTGGTCACCGAACTCCTCCAGGTCGGCGAAGAGTGCGTCATCACCGCAACCCTGTTCGACCTCAAGAGCGAAACCTCCGAGCGCGCCGCCAACGCCCGCACCGGCTGTTCCGACGCGGGGCTGCTGAACTCCATCGATCAGATCGTAAAGCAACTGGGAGCGGATTCTCGATAGCATTCCGTACCAGCGCGCTTTCGAGCGCATCCCGATCGCGCGAGCTTTCGCGCCGGCCGCTTGGACCCCGCGGCCAACCGCGTGAAAGCAGGCGTACGCAGAAACGTGCGCTGCGTCACATACCCAGCCCGCATAAAAAACAAGGCTGGTTCCGTCCCGAATGAACGTACTCCTCTGCCCGAAAGGAGACCGGAATGAGAACGCGATGGACCATGATCTCGATGTGCATGATGGCCGCGCTCTGGCTCACCGCCCTGCCCGTCCGGGCCGGCGACTTCGAACTCCGGCTTGCGGTGCCGAAGCCCGAGGTCACCCTGGACGAGCGCGGGTATGCCCACGTCCACATCCGCGGGTTCCTCAACCTCGGTCATGCGGGGGAGCCCGAGCTCCCGGTGGCTTCGTTGCAGGCGCTCATCCCGTCGGGCGAGCGGGTGGAATCGGTGACCTTGCTCCCGGCCGAACCCGTCGAGATCCCGGGTACGCATGCGGTGTACCCCAAGCAGGTACCCTGGCCACTCTCCAAGGGCGCGCCGCCTTTCACGCCGCCGGATGCGCGCATCTATGCCGCCGCGGCCACCTTTCCGCAGCGCCTGTTCTCCGCCGAGCCGGTGCAGTTCTTGCGCGGCTTCGCCATCCAACCCGTGACCCTGCGCCCGGTGGTCTACAACCCGGCCGCCAAGAAGCTCTACTACTTCCCGTCGCTGGCGGTGAGGGTGCGGACCGCGCCCGACCCCAAGAACGCGCTCCTTTCGGACCTGTACCGGGGCTTCGGGCGCGATTTCGAGGCCGTGCGGGCGCAGGTGCAAAACCCCGAGGCGCTCTCGAGCTACCCCGCTCGCGCCGAGGATAGCAAGCTCGATTACCGCTACGTGGTCGTCACCAGCCAGGCGCTGGCGAGCTGCCCGGGGGCGAACAACCTCCAGGCGCTGCTAACCGAAAAGCAAGGTCGCGGCATCACTACCTTCATCAAGACCATGGAGGAGATCCGCACCGGCTACAGCGGCGCGGACGACGCCGCCAAGGTGCGGGCCTTCCTGCTGGACATGTATCAGAACGCCGGGGCCGACTTCGCGCTCCTGGCCGGAGACGCCGACCTGCAAAACGTCGGCGGCGAGACCCAGGCCCCCATCGTGCCCGTGCGCGGGCTGTGCTGCTACCTGGACAGCTACACCGGCGACACCAACATCCCCTCGGATCTCTACTACGCAGCGCTGGACGGCACCTTCAACGACGACGGCGACGGCTGCTGGGGCGAGCAGACCGACGGGACCGATCTTCTGGCCGAGCTGTGGGTGGGCCGCGTGCCGGCGGACAACTGCACCGAGATCGCCAACTTCGTGCAGAAGACGCTCAACTACCGCGCCGCCAGCGGCGACTGGCTGCGCAAGACCTACATGGTCGGCGAGTGGCTGTGGGACTACTACCCGGGCAACAACTTCGGCTACGACTTCCTCAAGGACGTCCACTATTCCTCGACCACCGACGGCTACGACACCAAGGGCTTCTCCGAAAGCACCTTCTACCAGGTCACGGTGATGGACGATCAGTTCGAGGACGGGCCCAACTGCTCGGGCCAGCCCAGCCCGTGCTGGTCGGCCCAGGAGATGCTGGCGGTGCTGAACGGCGGCAACCACATCATCAACCACCTGGGGCATTCCTACACCGACTACAACATGCGCCTGTACTGCAACGACCTGGCCTCCCTCACCAACACCCTGCCCTTCTTCGAGTACTCCCAGGGCTGCTACCCCGGCGCCTTCGACAACCGCGACGACCAGGGCGGCGTGATGAGCCAGGACTCGTTCTCGGAGTACATGGTGCTGGGCACGCGCGGGGCGTTCGCGGCCATGCTCAACACCCGCTACGGCCTGGGCTGGTACTCGAACTACGAGCATCGCTACTTCTGGGACGCGGCCTTCCGGGAGAACAAGGCCCAGATCGGCGAGATGCACGCCTACTCGCAGGCCAAGATGAGCCCGGTGATCTGGACCGACACCGGGGTACAATGGGTGTACTACGTGGCCAACATCTTCGGTGATCCCGAGGTCACCATCCACGGCATCCTGCCGCTCCAGGGCCCGTTCCTCAACTTCCAGAGCCGGGAGATCACCTCGGACGGCACCACCCCGGCCGTGCCCGGCCCCGGCCGGCACATCGTCATGCCCATCACCCTGAGAAACATCGGCACCGCGAACGCCACCGGCATCGTGGCCACGCTCACCACCTCGAGCCCCCAGGCCACCATCACCCAGGCGAACCCGACCTTCGCCACCATCGCGGCCGGCGCCAGCGGGCGCTCCACCACCCACGCCGCCTTCGACATCTCGAACGCGGCGGCCGACGGCGCCGTGCTCGACTTCTCGCTGGCCTGGACCGCGGCGGGCGGGTACTCCGGCACGGTGCGCTTCTCGGTGAGCGTCCAGCGGGCGCGCATCGTCTACCTGGCCCACACCGTGGACGACTCGGCCGGCGGTTGCGACACCGACGGGGTGGCCGACGCCGGCGAGCCGGCGGTGTTCGCCGTCACCCTCCAGAACCAGGGCAGCGCCGCGGCCAGCAACGTGGTGGCGAACCTCACCGCCTCGAACTGCAGCATCACCGGGCCGGCCAACGTCGGCGCCATCCCCGCCGGCGGCACCGCCCAGGCGAGCTTCACCGTGACTCCCGGCGGGAGCATCGCCTGTCCCGCGCTCGCCTGGCCCTTCTCGCTCAGCATCCAGGCTGCGGAGCTTCCCCAACCGGACACATCAAGTTTCGCCACGGACCTCAACGCCGACATCCAGCAGTCGCTCTTTGGGGACGACATGGAGGGCAGCACGCCGAACGGCTGGACGCACTCGGCCTCCATCGGAGCCGACGACTGGGCCAAGGCGAACACCTCCTATCACTCGCCCAGCCGCGCCTGGTTCTGCTCGGATCCGGGCACCAAGTCGGAGAAGTTCCTGATGACCCCGGCCTTCTCCATCGGCGGCAACACCCAAATGTCCTTCTGGCACCGCATGGAGAGCGAGGCCAACTACGACGGCGGGGTACTGGAGATCTCCGTCAACGGCGGTGCCTTCCAGGATCTCGGCTCGGTCATCACCCAGGGCGGCTACAACGACACCGTCGATCCGTCTACGGATTCCACCCTGGTCGGCCGTCCGGTCTGGGCCGGCACCGTCGCCTGGCAAGAGGTGCGGGCCGACCTCTCTTCCTTCGGCCCGGCCAGCGTGGTCATCCGCTTCCGCTTCGCCAGTGACTCCTACGTGGCTGGCAGTGGCTGGTGGATCGACGACTTCTCCATCGACACCCGGAGCGCCAGCTGCCAGCAGCAGAGCTGCAACCAGGCGCCGGTGGTGAACGCCGGTGCGGATCAAAACGTCCAGAGCGGCACGCAAGTCCGCCTCTCGGGCAACGCCAGCGATCCCGGTGGCCTGCCGCTCACCATCACCTGGAGCCAGACCGCCGGCCCCGTGGTCACCCTGAGCGACACGCACTCGCTGAGCCCGACTTTCACCGCGCCAGCGGTGAGCAATTCCGCGACGCTCACCTTCCTTCTTACCGCCAGCAACGGCCAGACCCAGGCCAGCGACAGCGTGAATGTCACCGTGTGGAACTGCAGCGACAACGAGCCGTGCACCAACGACAGCTTCACCGGCAGCGGTTGCAATCACGCGCCGCTCGCCGACTGCACCGCCTGCGGCGCGGGCGGCGCCTGCATGAGCGGCGTCTGCCAGGCCAGCGGCCCGGTAGTGTGCGACGACGGCAACGCCTGCACCCGCAGCGACACCTGCCAGAACGGCCAGTGCGTCGGCGCCGAGCCGGTGGCGTGTCAGCCGCTAGACGCCTGCCACGACGCGGGCACCTGCGATCCGTCGAACGGCGCCTGCTCCAACCCGCCCAAACCCAACGGGAGCCCCTGCGATGACGGCAACGCCTGCTCCGTGAATGACGCTTGCCGCTCCGGCGTGTGCGTCCCTGGAGAGCCGGTCACCTGTCCGGCGGCCGACGATTGCCACCAGAACGGCAGCTGCGACCCCCAGACCGGCCAGTGCTCGAACCCCGAGAAGCCCAACGGCACGCCGTGCGATGATCACAGCGTGTGCACCGAGAATGACGAGTGCCGCTCCGGGGTTTGCACCGGCGGCAGCACCGTGACTTGCACTCCGCCCGATGCTTGCCATGGCGCGGTGTGCAATCCGCAGAGCGGCGGCTGCGAGTTCCCGCTGCTCGACGACGGCACCCCGTGCGACGACGGCGATGCTTGCACTCAGAACGACGCATGCCAGGCCGGCGCCTGTACGTCGGGAGCGCAGAAGGTATGCGAGGCGCAGGATTCCTGCCACGAGGCCGGCACCTGCGACCCGCAGACCGGCGAGTGCTCGAATCCTGTCAAGGCCGACGGCGCCGAGTGTGACGACGGCGACGGCTGCACCCAGGGCGACACCTGCCGGGCCGGCGCCTGCACCGCCGGCGAGCCGGTGACCTGCCAGGCGCAGGATGCCTGCCACGAGGCCGGGAACTGCGACCCGCTGACCGGGTCCTGCTCGAACCCGGCCAAGGCCGACGGCAGCGCCTGCGACGACGGCGACGCCTGCACCCGGACCGACGCCTGCCAGGCCGGCGTGTGCACCGGCGCCGATCCCGTGACCTGCCAGCCGCCCGACGAATGCCACCAGGCCGCCTGCAACAGCGGAAGCGGCGCGTGCGACGTCACCACCAAAGCCGACGGGACCGCCTGCAGCCGGGGGACGTGCCAGAACGGCGTGTGCACCGAGGAGTCTTCGTCAGGGTCGGGCTGCGGCTGCGCCACCGGCGCCTCCTCTCCCGCCGGGGTTTGGCTGCTTCTCCTGCCGCTGTTCTCGCTGCGCCGGCGCCGCGCCGCGGGCCGCTAGGCGCTCTCGCTCGCCTGCCGCCAACGGGTATTCTCCTCACCCTCATGTCGAGTGCGTCTGGCTGCGGGGCCACCAGAGCCAGCGCAGCCAGACGCAGAATGGAAACCCGCTGTCTGACCCATGAGCCACCATAGCCTGCACGGGTGATTGCGCGCTTGGGTCGCGGCCAGCGGCTATGCTAGCCTGCAATGGATGCGACGAGTCGCTTTCTTTCTGGTCTGGGTGGCGAGCGCCACCCTTTTAGGCTGTCACGAGACCCGTCCGGCTGCATCCCCGGCCGCGCCGAGCCCCACCGTTCGGACTGGCGGGGATGGATCCGCTCCGGACGTGACGAGGCACCTCTTGCGGGTCCTGCGTTGGGCCACCGCACCCTGCGGCGCGGGGCAATCGTGCGAGACGTGGAGCGGCCTGGGGGGAAGAAAGGCGCTCGCCCCGGACGATCCGCTCTACCGCAGGCACGTCCGCCTGTTCAGCCGGGGCTGCGGCCTTTCCGCTGAACCGGCGCCGGCGGTGCCGCTGGGAAAACTCGTCCCATGGGACATCGACGCAGACGGCCGGAGCGAGCTGGTCTTCGCCGGCGGTTGCTCGCCGGAACCGTACTTCGTGATCCTCGCGGGCGGCCCGGAGTCCTTCACGCTGTGGAAGGAGTTTTCGGCGCGCCTGCTTTCAATCGAGCATCGCGATGGCCGGCTGATCTTCGCCGCCTCGCAAGAAGGCTACGGCGTCGAACGGGACAGCGGACTCATCGTGTGGGATTGTCCACCTCGCGCCCCCGATCGTTGCACGGAGATTGCGTTCCGCTGGGCCGGAGAGCTGTCCGGCGATCTTCCCGCGCGTGCCATCCGGCCCTGCGCCGTCGTCCGGGACGACGCGCTCCGTACCTCCCCGGCCGTTGACGACACTCCCGAGGAGAGCGGCATGGGGTTCGACTGGCCCGGCAACCTGTATCAGACGCTGGCCGCCGGATCGGAAGGCTTTGCGCTCGCCGAGGTGCAAGACAAAGAGGGCCGGGCCTGGTCGCTCCTGGCGTTCGGCGCGCCCCCGGCCGCGGAAAACCTCATCGCATCCGTGCTCCGGCCGTTCCTGGCGCGCCGGCCGGGCACGCCAGCGGCGGGGAGCCGCGCGGAGTGGATGCTGGGGTGGCTGCCGTCCGAGGCGCTGCGTTGCGATCCCGCTCTCAATCCATGAAGGTAAAACCGGACTTCACCTGCTCCGAAGGAATCGCCTGACTGTTGCGCTCACGGCTGATGATCAAGGCGTAGAAGGTCCGGTCGCGCATCAGGAAGTACGCGTCCACGCCGCCGATGAACCTCCACGACAGGTGTTGGGCGGGCAGGCCGCCCAGGATGCTGGCCTCGCGCCTGGGCTCTCCGAACTTCGTCTCGCGCAATTTCTCGCGCAGGATCTTCTGAATGAAATCCATGAACCAGGTCTCGTCCTGGCCCACCTGCAAGGCGCACAGACCGAGCACCAGCACCGCCTGGCCCTGGTGCTCCCAGGTATACAGCGCGCCGATGGAACCGATGCCGGCGGGCGTCTTGTCGGAGAAGGACCACTCCGCCGACGGCGGCGAAAAGGAGAACCCGAAGCGCCGCTCGCGAAGCATGCGCCCGACCCGTTCGTTGGGAACAAGGCCCGCTGGATCCAGTGTAAAACCCGCGAACACGGCCTTCACGGCGTCCTCGGCGGCGGCCACGTTGTCGGGCATGCCCCACACGTGGATCTGGTAGGCGCGATCGCCGGACACCGCCGTGGCCACGCGGTAGCGGAGGCGTAAACCGTCGCGATCGATGACGCCCTCCGCGAGACGGCCGGAGACCGTGCCAAACTGGATGGGGGTGGACTTCGGCTTCACCTTATCGAACAGACCCTCCACCACCACCTTGTGGTACACCGCGGGCTGGCTACCCAGGCTGGGCTCCCCCACCACCAGCCCGAACAACCCCAGGGCGGGCTCCTCGAAGTAAAGACAGGCCACCGAGTTGATCCGCCGGGCGTCCTCGCCGACCATGATGCGCCAGTTGCCGCGGGGCTTCTTCCAGGTGAAGCGGTTTTCGAAGTCGAGATAGGCGCCCCGGCGCAGCGCGAAGGTGGCCCCGATCTGATTTTGCGTGTCGGGCCCGGCCTCCAGCTCGGCCTGCAGCGCGGCGGCCTCCTCGGCCGACATGAAACGCAGGTAGCCCAGCGCCTCGGGGACGAGTTGCTGCAGGCGTTCGGCGTGGCCGGCCATGGACCAGGCCAGCACCTGCATGCACACGTCGCCCTCGAAACGTATAGCGTGCCAGTACTCCATGGCGGGCTCGGCCTGGGTGCGAAAGCGCGTGAACTCGAGCGGCTGGCCCGCCAGCGAGCCCTTCCACGTTCCCAGCGGCGAGGACACTCCGACGTTCTTCATGGTGTCCTTGGCGATCTTGGCGGCGAAGGCCTTGCGGTCCACGCCCGATGCTCGTTCGAAGATGAGGATGAAGTACACCCCCTCCCGGTTGGCCACCAGGCCCACCTCGGCGCTGCTGTTCATCTGGGAGAGCTCGGTGCCGATGGCCAGGCGGAATGCGCCGGCGGGCTGGACCCGCAACCGGTACGAGGCGCTCTCGAACACGCCGTTCTTCACCCGCCAGCCCACGCCGGTGGTGTCCGGGGTGGCGCGCGCGCCGGTGCGGCCGCGCACCTCTCCGGGCAACAGCCGGAAGGCGTCGAAGAAGGGCCCGAAGGCGGCGCCCGCGGCGTCAGTGGCCGAGGCCATACCCCAGGCCATGAGCTGGTAGGCGTGGCCGCCGTTTAAAAAGAGCAGGCACTGGAAGCGCGCGCGCATGCCGTTGGTGATCCCGGTGACGGAAAAACGCAACGCGCTCTTTTGCTGAAACTGGACCTCTTCCATTTCTCCCGCCTGTTTGTCCTCCAGCGGCATGTTGTCCACGAGCAGCTTTCCAAAGGCGCGCAGGTCTGCCTCGGGCGCCGGCTCCACGATCACCACGCCGAAGATGCCATTCAGGCTCATGGCGCCGGCAGAGGCGTCCGGGACGATCTTCTGGACCTCGCTCTCCTTGAGGACGCGCCAGCCCGGCCCGGGATGGGAGAGTGAAAAGCGATAGTCCTCGTCGACGTGCACCGAGCCGTCCGCCTGCACGGCACCCGGCTCCTTCGCCCGCTCCGGCGCCGGCCCTTCTTCCGGCGCCTCTTTCTTGCACGCGGCCAGAAGACACAACCCGACAAGGATGGCAAACTGCCGGTATCTCATGTCAGGACCACCTTTCTGCGGTTCAGCCGCATGACTTCACGTGGGACGGGCATTGGGGCGCGGCAGGCGCGCGCGCCACACCAGACCGAAGATGGCCACAAAGGCCGAAAGCAACTCGACGGGTGCCAGCGTGAGAGCCACCAGCTCGGCCGCGGCGGGCAGAGAAAAGATGCTGTTCAGCCACAGGGTCGCGGCCGCGAAGGCGATCCCCAGGCCGGCCCCGATCCACAAGAGCGCCGCGGCGAAGCGCCGGGTCATCCGCCCCCGGCAGGCCTTGACGATGCCCCCGATGGCCAACACCAGGAGCGCAAGAAAACAGATGATGCCCAAGGGCCAGACGATGAGCAGAAACCCGAGCCCGCCGAGGTTGTCCGCGCGGGCCGGACCCGAAAGCAGGGTCAGCGCAACAAGCGTCGCCGCCTGGAGGGATCTTCCCTGGGCATCTAGTTGCATCATCATGACGTACCACCGGCCCGCACCCATATCAAGCCCTGGACCTGCCGTAATGAAACCAGCGTGTCCATTCCCTCGGTACCGGGCCTTCCGGCTTTCTTGTTTGCATCCTTCTTTCTTTCGCCCTCTCCCCTTACTAGTAGCGTTTTTTTCAGGTGTTTTTTCTCAGCCTCCACTCGGTCCATGCAGTCAAGGGCTCTTTTCATAGCCTCCCGTTGTCAGCAGGTTTTTCTGGTTTATCCCAAGGGTTCCATGGGGCAGAGGCCCCTCGCGAAGTCCAGCGCCTTTTTGGGAGGGTGGCAAAAACACGCCTGTTCAGGCACAGTGCGACGGGGTACAGTTGCGTTGTCCGGGAGGTTTTCGATGGGATCGCCCGACACGACCTGGAGGCGCTGGCTAGCCGTTCTGTCGCTCGCGGCCGCCGGCCGAAGCTTCCTCGCCTGCGCCGACTCCGGCTCCGAGCCGCCCGAGCCGTACCTCTGGCCCCGGCCAGAGGTGCCGGCGCTCGAGGGACCGATCTTCGACGAACTCGCGTATCTTGGCGACGTGAGTTCGTGGACCGCGAGCGGGTGCGGCGTGGGACAGCCGCGCGACGCCGGGCACATGGGGGACTTCGGCGTCGGGAACGGGCATGTGTTCGCCCTCTCCGGCTACGCCTGCCCGCTGAACACGCTGCACACCATGGCCGGGCCGGACTACCAGCAGGAGGCGGCGTTCTACCCAGACACCTGGTTCGAGGTGCTGGCGGACGATCGGCCGCTCGAGATCGCGCGCGGGTTCGTCTTTCGCCCCCGGCGGACGGCCGTGCTCATCAGCAGCGAGGAGGCCGGCGACCTCCGCTGGCACGCCGTCACGTTCGCGCCACCCGGCGGCGGGCCCACACAGCGCGCCCTGGTGCGCCTGGTCGAGATCCACAACCGCGCCAAGCAGCCTAGCCCCAGCTTGAGCCTGGTGACCCATGAGGGAAACGCCAGCCGGGAAGGCCGCCTGCGTCGGCTGGCCTGCCTTGCGCCGGCCAACAGCCCGGACCCGTCCCGGGTGACCCTCGGCCCGCTCGGCGCGGGAGAGTGGAAGCGCCTCGTCTTCGCCTATCTCACCGGCCGCGACGAGGCCGAGTGCCAGGAGACGCTGCTCGCACTCCAGGGGACGGACCCGGCGACCCTCCTCGGCGCCACCCGCGATGACTGGGAGCGGTTCTTCGACGGCGCGCCGCGCCTCGAGTCGCCGGACGTGCGAGTGAACGACCTCTTCGAGGGTGTGCTGGCCACGGTGCGCGCGCAGCAGACCCACCTCGGCGGGATCTCGCCCATGAGCCGCTACAGCCTGATGTGGATTCGGGACACCGCCGGCACGGTGCGCCTGCTCGCCCGGGCGGGCCTCTACGATGACGCACGTGCCCTGATCGACTACTACCACCGCGCGGCCGCCGCCCGCGGCGACGTGAACAACGCGGTGGACCTGGACGTGCCGGCCGAGCCGCCGCCGCCCGAGCCCGACTGGGACGCGCTGGGGCCTTTCTCCGGTCGCCAGGCCGCCGAGGGCCCCTCGTACATTCCCCTGATGGCGCACTGGTACGCCCGGGCCGCCGGCGACGCCGAGACGCTCGTGCGCCTGTATCCCATGCTGCGCCGGTGCCTGCTTTCGCAGACGCTGGACGAGCACGACCTGCTCACCTTCTCCGGGGACGAAACCTACCGGGCGGCCATGTCGCTTGCGCTGGGGCTGCCCATCGAGCACGACTACCCTGGCTGCTGCCGCTCGGCCAACTCCTCGTTCTTGTTCGTGGCCGCGGCCGAGGCGCTGGCCGGGTACTCCCGCGCCGCAGGCCGGCCCGAGGACGAGGCGCTGTTGCTCGCTCTCGCCGCACGGGTGCGCCAGGCCGCCGACGCGACGTACCGTCGGCCCGACGGCACCTTCGCCCCGTTCGTCGATCTCGGCCGGCCAGAATACCTGCCGCCCTGCTACGAGGACGTCTCCACCCAGCCATTGTGGACGGGCTATCACTCCGCGAGCGAAGCGGCGGCCCGAGAGAACCTCGACGGCTGCGTCCGCTTGCTCGACAACGGCAATGGTTTTCTGCAATCGCCGCTGCACCCCGATTACCAGGGGTATATGGGCCTCGACATCCGATTGGGCGTCCACACCGGCATGACGCCAGGGTACTACCTCTACAACCTGGCGGCGACGGACCACCCCCAGTTGGAGGCGGCCTTCAACGCCCTGGGCACGGCGGCCTCGCCCTCGGGCAACTACTCGGAGTACCATATCTACGACGACCACTCGGTGCTGCAGCCGATCTACGATGCAAGCGGCTCGCTCGGGGATCTCACCGCGCGCTACCGCCACTGGGAGGGTGCCATCGACATGGACGCGCTCCTGTTTGCGCTCACCGGCCTCGATTGTGACGGCGGCACGCCCGAGGCGTCGCTTGCGCCGCGGCTCGTCAACGACTGGCCCCGCATGCGCTGGCGCAACCTGCGCTGTGGGAACATCCGCTTCGAGCTGCTGGTCGAGGAGCTGGGCGGGCGGCGCAGGGTCACCGTGAGCCCGAGTCAGGGCGATCTCTCGGTCCGACTCGCGGTGCCACTCCCCGCCGCTTCGATCCGCTCCGTATCCCTCAACGGAAAGCGCTTGCAAGAGACCGACTATCGCATCCTGTCCTGGTTCGGCCTGCCGCGGGTCGAACTCTTGGCCACCATGGACTCGGTCGAGCAGCCCATGGTCGTCGAGGTCGATTACCGCCGGACCCATTGAGAACGCTCGAGACCGCCCCCTCAGAATACCGACAGCCGGTAGATGGTCACCCAAGTCACCAGTTCTCCGGTGTCGCTCCTGCCACCACTCATCCTTCCATTGCTGCTTCCGGTGAAGAGACGGAGCGACACGCTGTCGCCGGGTACGAGCACGATCTCACCGGAACCCGAAAGACTCATCTCCATGGAACCCGCGTGCAGACGGGCCAGGCGCCGTTCAGAGACTCCGTTCTTGTACAGGATCAAGGACCAAGGATTCCAGTCCGCGGAGCCCGAAAACGACACATTGGTCGAGATCCGGTAGAGCCCTCCCCCGCCTTCGGGAACCGTGAATCTCCAGTTCGAGCCAGGAGTTACCGCCGCTTCCGTGTCCTGCTCGCAGACGTCGAAGTTGACGGTCCAGAACCGCGTGTTGATCGTCGTGGAATCGGCCGAGACATGACACGAGACGAAGATCGGCGCCGGTGGTTCGCTCCCGGGCCCCGGAGGGCCAGGAGGCCCGGCGGGGCCTTCGATACCCTGAGGCCCTTGCACTCCCTGGGGCCCCGGCGGCCCCTGGATGCCTTGAGGACCCTGCGGCCCAGGCGGGCCCTGGGGTCCCTGGGGTCCCTGCGGTCCCGCCGGTCCCGGTATCCCCTGTTCGCCCCGTTCTCCCTGCGGTCCTGGCAGGCCCTGGGAGCCGGTGTTCTCCGAACAGCAGGAAAGGGCCAAACCCACCGTGAGCGTCAACGAGATCATCGCATGGTTCATGCAAACCTCCACAAGCTTCTCGTGCGGGCGAGTGGACCGGGCGTGCTGAATGGATACGGAAAAAAATAGATACTTTTCGCTTCCGGGATCCGAACCTCGCGCCATCTGCAAGGAAACCGCCGGACAAGCCCGTCCCCGGGGGCGCCCTTAGCCGTGCACGTGGCGTCCGATGCGCCGGATGCGCTCGTCCTCTTGCGGGGTCAACGGGCCGGCGGGAAGGGCGGCCAGCGCCTCCTCTAGCTGGGAGCCATCGCGCGGCCCGCACAGGCACACGTTGAAGTTGGGGTTCGAAAGCACGAAGCGATAGCAGTCCCTCGCCCGCAGCGGAGGCTCGCCAGGCGGCATCTTCGCGGCCTTCAGCAGCTTGCCCCAGGCGGTGGCCGTGTAGCACACCAACCCCGGCCGACCCTCCCTGGGAAGGTGCGGAAAGATGTCCGTCTCCGCACCTGGATGGGCGGCGTTATAGCGGATGTGCAGGACCGAAAGGCGCGGGTCCGCCGCGTAGCCCACGAAACTCGGCCGGCGATGCCCCGAGACCGCTAGGTAGCGGACCATTCCCTGGTCGCGCAATTTCAGGGCGCGCTCCATGATCCGTTCGCCCGGCAGGTGGTTGTACCAGCCCAGCAAGAGCACATCGGCGTGGTCGAGGCCAAGCTCCGTCAATCCCCGGCGCAGCCCGCGCTCCAGGTACCAGGGCCAGCGGGAGTAGCTCTGGAGAACGACCACCAGTTGCTCGCGCTTGCCCATGCCGACCAGCTCCCGGATGGCCTGCGTCATCCCGGCCCGCCGCGGCGTGCTGTGATAGAAGTAGTTCACCCCGCGATCGAAAGCAGACAGCAATGAGCGTGCATCCACACCGTATCCCCCCGCCACTCCGAGGGGAGAGACCTGGAGGCCCGTGCGGCCGAGGAGGACACGATCGGGAAATGGAGCCATGGCTGCTTCCCTTCCTGTTGGTTGACGAAACCTCCACGATAGCTGAGGAACCCATACCCGGCTGCATTCCTCACTCGAGCCGGTAGGCGTCGCGCTCGAATCCTTGCTCCGTCCGCCGCAATCTCAGGAGCTGATTGTGTCCCCCGACCCACACGTCGCCCGCCTCGTCCAGCAAGAAGTCTCGCATGTAGTTCAAGTCGCGAAGGTTCATCTTCTCGATGACTTGCCCGTTTTGCTTCTGCACCAGACCGTCGGTGTAGTGCAGCAGCCACAGGATCTCGCGCCGACCATCCCAGGCCACCCCCATCCCCTTGGCCACGACACCATCTTCGTGGATGAACCTGCCTGCGGAATCATCAAAGCGAAACATCCCCGCGTTGAAGTCTCCGACCCAGAACCGCCCCAACTCGTCCGTGTAAAAAGCTCGCGGATCCGAGCCAGGATACACCTCGCTCTTCAGCGCGATCCGTTCCTTGCCTCGGCAGATGGCCCGCAGAAAGTCGATCCACCACAGCTTCCCATCCGGACCGACGGCGGCGTCGAAGGGCGAACCGCTCCAGGGCGACTCGATGCGCTCGAAACGATCCCGTCGCGCATCGTAGGCGTAGAGCCTCCGCCCATAGCGGGCCCAGAGTCTTCCTCCCGGCCCCAGCATCGGCGCATAGTAGGTGGCGTCGTTCGCCTTGCTTTCGAGGTAGCTGCGAAAGCCATTGCCGTCCCAGCGCACCACCTGCCGGTCGCACCCCGCGAACACGGCGTCTTTGAAATTCACCAGGTGGCTGCAGATGAACGCAGGGAAAATCGCCACGGGGTCTTTCTTCCCCGGCTGCCACACCACCACCCCGCCCTGTGTGCCAACCACGATGGAGCTACCGAGCCGCGCAAGCGAGTAGATCTGGTTGAGCTGCTCCCGCTCTTCTCGGCGTGCGGCGGGCGAGCCGGGACAGTCCTTCTCGTAGAGCCCCATGTAGCTCTCGATCGACGCCACCGCCGCTGGCCGCAGGTTGCGCCGGTCGGGTGCGAAGCGTTCGAGCACCGCGGCGGACTCCCGGTACACCTGGCACCAGTCCTTGTTCATGGCCTTCTGGGCACGCACCAGGGCCCGCACCATGGCGACACAGAAGTCGTCGGGGAGCTCCCGCGCGGCGCTGTCGAGAAGCTCATCGGGCGTGGCGCCCAGGATGCCTGGAGCGCCCTTCTTCAGGGGTTTGAGCTTGAAATAATCGTCCAGGGCCAGCAGGTACCCCAGCACCATGCGGTCCGCCGGCGAGATGTCCAGCACGCGCAAGCCCTCCAGCGACGCTTGCCGAACGCCGGCCAACGCCCTGGCAAACTCCAGGCCGTTCTGCCGGCCCTCGAACTTCCACCCCAGCGCGTTGACCACCGCCGCCTTCTCGCCGGTGGGAGCGTTCGAGAGCAAGAAGCTCAGCACCTCGCCCGCGACGCGACCCGTTTGCGCCGCCTCCGCCACCGCCGGAACGTCACCATAGGCCGAGGCCAGGTCGGTGGAGGTGAGCGGTGAGTCGGCGCGCGCGTTCGCGGAGAAGACAAGCAGGATGGACACGCTGATGAGCCACGGGCATCCGCGCGAAAAAGCCCCTCTCATGAGCAACCTCCTTCGAGCCGCCATTTGTGACGACCTGCCTCGGCTGGCGATCGCACGGTATTTTTGTCATAGTACCCCTCGGCGATTGGCGTCAACCGTGCCATAGGATGTTCGACGGAGAAAACCATGAGATGCCTTGCCCTGATGACCTTCGCTTTGCTGGTGGGCTGCGGCTCGAGCAGCGAAGGCGTGTGCGCGGACGACGGCGACGCGCGCGGGCCGGCGTGCCTGTGCCTGGTCGCGGCCCGGACGGAATTCGAGCTCGTCAGCAAACCGGGCGGTGCCTTCCCCGCGCCCGAGCGTGGCACCAAGTACATGACCCCCGTCCCGGGCGATCCGGCGCTGCTGCCCGCGCTGTGGCAGAACATTAACCGCTACGAGATCCACCTCCTGTTCCTCAAGCAGGTGTTCCCCGAGCGCTTCGCCGACCTTGACGAGCAGAAGTACCTCGAACTGGTCATGCTGCGAGACACACGCAAGTACTACTCAGGCAACTTCTTCTCCTTCGCGCCGGCGGGGCAGGAGCCCTTCTACGGCTTCACGGTCTATACCGCTACCCGCTCCGAGGAGCTGCTGGAGGCCGCAGAGGTGAAGTCCATCTACGACGACCTCAAGGCGCATTTCACCGCCGGCGAGCTCCGTTACACCTTCGACCCCTACGACGCCATGGCCAAGGAGAAGGCCCGCGGCTGGACCGACCCGGGTTTTCCCATCTACTTCGGCGAATGAACCCCGGCCGCGCCAGCGCCGACATGTGAGACGAAGCTGACCACGCGCATCCCACCCAGCCACTTCGAGGCCGTGTTGCTCGGCCTCGCCATCGGCGACGCCCTGGGCTTCCCCGCCGAGTTCCGCAGACGCGCCCAGATCCTCCAGGCCTTCGGGCCCGCGGGGCTGACCGGCTTCGTCGCCGTGCACGACCCGGCCTGGCCGCGGCGGCCGGCCATCCTCGGGCCCCGGCACCCGGCCGGAACCTACTCCGACGACACCCAGATGACGCTGGCCGTAGCCGAGGCGCTGATCGAGGCGTGCGACGCCGACCTGGACACCCTGATGGGCGCGCTGGCCCGCCGCTTCGTCGCCTGGAGCGAAGCGCCGGACAACGACCGCGCCCCGGGCGACTCCTGCGTGCGGGCCTGCCGGTACCTGGCCGCCGGCGTGCCCTGGGACGAGGCTGGCATCCTCGGCTCGAAGGGCTGCGGCGCCGCCATGCGGGTGGCCCCGATCGGGCTCGCCTTCCACGCGCGCAGGGACCGGCTGCTCGAGGTCGCCCGCGCCCAGGCGAAGCTCACCCACCGTCACGCGGCCGCGGGCGAAGCCGCGGCGGCGGCGGCCCTGTTCGTGGCCATGGGGCTTCGGGGCCACACCCCGGAGGCCATGTTCGCCGCGGCGCTCGCCGAGTGCGCGCCGCGCTCCACTGATTTCAGAACCTGCTTCGAGAAGCTCCCGGGCTTGTGCGCGGCCGACCCGGCGCTGGCGCTGTCGAGCCAGGGCCTGGGCGAGGGTTGGGTGGCCGAGGAGGCGGTGGCCGCGGCGCTGTGGTGCCACTGGCGGGCGCCGAACGACTTCCGCACCGCGGTGCTGCTGGCCGTCAATAGCGACGGGGACTCCGACTCCATCGCCTGCATCGCCGGGGGCATCTCCGCCGCAGTGAACGGGCTTGCGTCCATTCCCGCCGAATGGATCGAGAGCGTCGAGAACCGCGAGGGCCTGCGCGACGTCGCCCGCCGCCTGCACGCGGCCTGCCAGGCGACCTGACGTCATGGCTCCGCCGCGAGCGGCGGCGATCCGCCTTCACTCTGCCCGCATCACGAAGAAGACGTACCCGTAGAGCCCGCGGTGCTTTCGGAAGAGATCGATCTCGCGCTGACAGTGCTCCGCCACTGCAAGCGCCTCCGGCTCGCCGGCGTGGTCGTGGCGGAAGCGTTCGAGCCGGACAGCCAGGGGGACGTGGTAGTTCTCCCACCAGCCGCGCTCGGGGAGCGGAAAGTCGCCGACCAGGCGGTAACCGGCCTCGGCCACGGCTTTCCTGCGAATCGCCACGCCACCGACGTCCGGGGAGTCATCGAGGAAGAACTCGCGAAGCTCCGCCGGCGGGCTTTCGCAGAACCAGCAGAAGTCGGACACGACCAAGTGCCCGCCCGGCACGAGCAGCCGGCGCCAGGCCGCGAGGCCCTTCTGGAATCCGATGATGAAGATAGCCCCCTCCGACCACAGCACATCGAACGAACCGTCGGGAAAGCGAAGGTCGTTCATGTCGCCGACCGAGGCCGTGATTCGCCTCGCCAGACCGAGCGCCTCGGCGCTCTTCTGGAGCCGGGCGATGAACGGCGCGTGGCTATCGACGGCGACGATGCGTGCGGCCGTCGCGCGGGCCAGATCGATGGTCTGCGTCCCCGTGCCACACCCGATGTCGAGGATGCGCAGGTTAGCTCCGAGCGGCGGCAGCATGGCGAGAGCCCGTTCGGTGCTCTCCCTGTCGCCGGGGCCCTGGCGGGGCAGGTCCTCGTAGATCTCGAAAAAGTACTTCCAGAACTCCTCCGTGAACATGAGCAATTCCCTTTCGCGGGCACACCCGTGCCCGAATGAGCCGTTTCTCACGTCTTGCGAACTCGAGTGGATTTAGGCGGCAAGCACCATCCGGTGATGCTTGTACTCGCGCTGGCACCGGATGTCAACCTGCGGTATCGAAGGCACCCTCATCAATGGTCCAAGGCAGGCACCCGAATGGAAGCAATCTTACGCAGGAAAGGACACGCTGGCGGCGAGTAGCAGTTGGGCGAGGTAGTACACCGGCCAGCCCCACAGCTTGTTGACATACCCCGGATGCACGAACTTGTCCCGGGCTACCGTGAGGTCCGACAGGTAGAACAGCGCCGCCCCGGCGATGACGGTCCAGCCCGCCCCGGCCCGCGTCGCGGAGGCGGCCAGCGCCACCATGGCCGTGATCACCACGAGGTACACCAGCACCGGGCCCTTCATCTCACGCTCCACGTGCGGGCCGAGCCAGCGCCAGGTGATCGCCCCCGGGACGAGGAGCGCGCAGAACCCGATAGCGGCGGTCGTAAGCTCGACGCCGGCGATGACAAACGCCACACCGAAGAGAACGTGGCCGAGGAGAAAACTCACCAGCCCGCCGAGAAAGCTGGCCTTGGCCTCCCACAGCAAGAGTATGTCCCCGGCAAGACAAAGTACCAGCGCGGCGAACACCACCTGGCCATACGCGCTCGCCCAGGCCCGCGCGCCGAACGCGGCGAGCAAGAATCCCAGCGAGGCGATGGGTTTGCAGATCATCCGCCCGGTACGGGATCCGGCCCGCTCGAAAAGGAGCAGCGCGGCCAAAAACACCCCCGTCACGCCCACGCCGGCGAAGAAGACCGGGTTCATTCGGGCTCCTTTTTATAGAAGTAGATCAAGCCGCCCCAGTGCGGCTCTCCCGGCAGCGGCCGGGGCTGCTCACCGATGACCACCTGATACTTCGGCTGGGCCTCGAGCACGACTTTCGGGAGCACCTCACGATCATCCGGCTTGTGATAACCTGACATGGCCATGGAGGGCGCGAACCGGGCCAGCGTGTCTCGGGCGCCGCGAAGCGCGTAGCGCTCCGAGCCCTCGATGTCCATCTTGATAAAATCGACTCGCGCAAGGCCGAGCTCCCGCACCGCCTCGTCGATGGTGGTCGCCGCCACCTCGATCTCGCCAGCCTGGGCCTGCCCCTCGGGGAGCTGGTTCGCCTCATCGGCGTGAAAGTCGAGCCCGTCGTCGCGGAAGTGGAGCTTTCCCGGGGCCTCCCAGACCGCCTTCTCGACGAGCACCACCCGCCCCGCCGCGATCTCCTTGGCGAAGGTCTTTTTGAAACACGGGATGCAGGCCGGCTGCGGCTCGAAGGCGACCACCTTGCCGGCTCCGTGGTTGAGCGCAATCCGCGTGAACACGCCCAGGTGCGCCCCGACGTCCAGCACGGTGTCGCCACGCCGGATGAACACCGGCCCCGCCTCGTAGGCGTCCGCGCTGCGCTCGGAGGTCTGTTCGTACACCACCTGAAGCATGTCGTGCTCCTGCCCCGCCGGACTCCAGAAGAAACCGAACGGGGTGGCGAACTTGAGCGGGCAGGCCTCTCCCTTGCGATCCTCCACCGTGTAGAAGAGCTCGAACGTCTCGTAGAACTCCGGCGGGTGCTCGGGCTCCTCCGATGCGGTGGGTGGTGGCTCCGCCCGCCGCACGGCGCCGATCAGCAAGACGGCGATGCCGGCGTTGATCCCCAACGAGAGCCCCAAAAGTACATTTCGAACCGATAGCGCGCGTTGTCCCATACCCGTCTCCTCGTCGCCGGCAGCGGTCCGCCATCAGCGCACCTGCCGGCCGTCCTTCCACACGCCGGGAACCTTCTTGCCGTCGGGCTGGATGAAGACGCCCTTGCCGTTCGGCTGGTCGTTTTCGAACCGGCCCTCGTAACACGAACCGTCCGCAAGACACCACCGGCCCTGGCCGTGCTTCTTGTCGTCCTTCCACTCGCCCGTGTACCGCTCGCCCTTGGCGCTCGACGACAGCGTCCCCTGACCGTTCCGGCGGTCGCTCTTCCACTGGCCCTCGTACTTCCAGCCGTCCGGCCACACCATGGTCCCGGCACCATCGCGCACATCGTTCTGCCAGGTGCCATCGCAGCGCGAACCGTCGGGCCAGGTGAAGACCCCCAGCCCGTGTTTCTTGTCGGCCTTCCAGTGTCCGGTGAAGCGTTTTCCGTCGGGCCAACTCATCGTCCCCTGCCCGCTGGCCTTGCCGTCCTCGACCTCGCCCTGGTAGGAGCGGCCGTCCTTCCAGGTCATGCTCCCCCGCCCGGTACGCTTGCCCGCCCGGAACGACCCCTGGTAGCGTGCGCCGCTCGGCCAGCTCATCTCGCCTTCACCGTCGGGCTTTCCATGCGCAAAGGCGCCCTGGTAGCGCCGCCCGTCCGGCCAGGTCAGCACGCCCTGCCCCTCGCGCTGGTCGTCGCGGAAGCCGCCCTCGTAGCGCCGTCCGTCGGGCAGGGTGTACGTCCCGCGACCCTCCATTTTGCCCTTCACGAAGTCGCCCTCGTAGCGCCGGCCGTCCTTCCAGGTGAGTACGCCCCGGCCGTGCATGAGGTCGTCCTTCCACTCGCCCTCATAGACTCGCCCGTCCGCTCCGGTGTGGCGGCCGCGGCCGTTGCGCTGGTTGTTGCGCCACTCGCCCTGGTAGCGGCTCCCGTCCTTGCGCTCGAAGGTCCCCTCGCCCTCGAAGCGCACCTCGACGAAATCGCCGTTGTAGCGCGAGCCGTCCTTCCAGGTGTACGTCCCGCGGCCGCTGATCACGCCTTTGACGAACTCGCCCTCGTAGGTGTCGCCCTGCGCGTTCGAGGCCTTGCCCCGGCCGTGGGCCAGGCCGTCCTGGCAGCCGCCGCCCAAAAACGTCCAGGACGCTCCCTGGGTGGCCAGCACGCGGCACTCCTCGGCCCAGGCGCCCGCGCAAAAAGCGATGATGGAAATGACCAGGATGCCTCTCACGTTCCTCCTCCTCGGGTTCTCAGCAAGACAATTTCCGCCCGGACGACCCCGGAGTCAAATCACCGAGAGCACCCTGGCTTGTCTCTCCTTGATCCCCCAGGAAAGAATCCTTCCAAACTCCTCCCCAGCGAATATTCTGAAAAAAACCTGCTGGCGATAAAAAGCCTCTGAAAGAACCGGCTTCGAAGTAGCAAGAGCAGGAGGGGCCCGAACAGCGCCTGGCAGATAAAACGGCACGGGCCGGGCGAAGGCCATGCCTTACAAGAAATTCTGCCCGAAGAGCACCTCGTCGACCGTTGGAGCGGGCGGGCGGACCTGTTGCAGCACCCGGCGGGCGGCGCGGATCCTGAGCTGCTCGAGCTCCAGCCAGCTCCGCCCGGTGACCCGGCTCAGCGCCTCCTCGGGCGATTCGTCCCCGAGCGACCGGATGAAGAACCGCACCGCCTCCGAGCCGAACTCGTCCGCGACCCCCTGGAACAGAAGCGCGCCCTCCAGGTAGTCGTCGCCAAGCGACGGGAGCAACGGCTGCTCGTCGAGGAGGGCGGCGAGATCGAAGCCTTCCTCTTCGGCAGCGGACTGCGCGAACCGTGCCCGCTCCAGGATCTGCGAGCCGGCCCACACCGCCAGGCCCTCTCGCACCCAGTCGGGGAGTTCCCGGTAGCGCGCTCCCAGGCGCTCGCGCATGAGCCCGTGGACCAGCTCGTGCGTCATGGCGTCCTCGAGGTCCATCTGCTCGAGCTTGAGCTGGCGGCTTGCGACGCTGATGAGCAAGACGTCGCCGGACTCGCTTCGCACCGGCCGGCTGGAGGCGCCCACCTCGTCGGAGGAGAAGTCCCGCACCCGCACCACGTAGCGTTCGGGATGCGGGGTGCGCAGGCCGGTCATGAGCTGGGCACGGGCCAGCGCCCGCTCCCGCATAATGGAAAGATCCAGAAGGCGGTGAGCCACCACCTCGTTAAAGCGCAGGTTGCCCCCGTAGGGCTCGACCCCGGCCCGGGGCGAGAGCGCCAGCACCGGGTATCCCTCGCGGCCGGTCCGGGCCAAGAGCAGGTTCATTCCGCTGCAAAAGATGAGCACCAACCCGACGGCGACGATGACGGACAGGTTTTCACTGGAACGCATGACGCCTCCAATGAAAACACTGACAACCGAAAAAAAACAAGGTTCCGGATGATTGGTCTTACTGACACACCCGCTTGCGCACCGCGTGGAGGTCGATGCCATATCTACGCTTGAGCCGTCCCAGACGCTCATGCGAATCGACATCGGTCGGCAGTCCGACCTGCCGAATGAACTCGTCGATACTCAGCCCGCAGGCCTTGGCCGCACTCTCGAGTGTTGTCCGTCCATTGATCGCGGCAGCCGCCGGACAATCCTCGAGATGTTTGTCGTGCGCCTCGCCAACGGCACCACCGGCCGAGGCACTTTTGCCGCTCACTTCCATTGGCGGTCTTGCCGATGAGACCACCTCATCGCCCGGAGGCGATATAGGTGCTTTTTCCAATACTGCGACATGGCCCCTCGGGCCAAGATCCCCCGCCGTTTTCTGAACGCCGCTCGATGCCCACCACAAACCTCCGACAAGAACGAGCAACGTGGCGACAATCAGTGCGACCCCCGCGGCCAGACGCCCCCGGGAGGACGGAGACGCCCCGCCACAAGCCTTGGCGATGACACAGCATATCCAGTTCCAGTGAAGAACGATGTGGAGAAAAAGGAGTGCGACGGCAGCCACCGCCAGGTAGAAATGAAGTTGGCCGTAGTCGTGCCGGCTCCAGCCCAAGAGATGGTAGTGGTGCCCGGTCCCGGCCGGCAGGACAAAATGAATCAGCCCTCCGGTCAGGGCGAGCCCCAGCATCACCAGCAGAGAGACCAGGTCGAGCCAAAAATTGAAAACGGTTCGTTTGGGCATTGAGCAGCTCCCGGCCGAGCACTAGTCGTCTTCCCGAGAGGTCGCTGTGGGAGGCGGACTTGCGAGTTTCTGGAGCTTCGCCTGGATTGCCGACAGCGCCTTCTCCAACTGCGACACTTGCTCCGCCAAGGCGGTCAACTCCTCCGTTCCCTCGGCGTCGTTTCTCTCTGGCCGCAGGTCGGTCTGGCCAGCGAACCCGATTCCTCCCTCCTGTCGCCGGCCGCCTGCGCGCCGACCACGCCGGCCCGCCCCAAGCCCCACGCCGAACCCCGCGCCCCGGCACCTGCCTCTCCCGCCGCCCGTCACCGGCCCCTGTCCCATCGGCCCCGTTCCGTCTCGGCCTGGCATAGCGTTCTCCTTTCGAAAACGTTTTCCCCCATGAGAGACATTATGAACATATGCCCATAACTGTCAAGGGCAAAGATCGCCTGCCGGGACAAACCACCTACGGATCCAACGGGCACCTCGACCAACGGTTCGATTCATCCGTTAGGCGCGGCTAGGGCGAGGACGTTGCGGCGGGCCCCAAAACGCTTATGCGGCAGGGGTTGATTCTTCCGGCTTGGGGGGCTTCTTTTCCTTGGGCGGCTTTT
Source organism: Myxococcales bacterium (assembly GCA_012798435.1). Lineage (GTDB taxonomy): Bacteria > Myxococcota > B64-G9 > B64-G9 > B64-G9 > JAAZNF01. The sequence goes on from JAAZNF010000093.1 coordinate 31,294, forward strand.
CGCCCTTGGGCTTGGCTTCCTTGGCGGGCTTTCCGCCCTTTTCGCCTTTTTCCGGCTTGGCGGGCTTCTCGGGCTTTTCGGAAGCCTCGACCTTGGGCGGCTCCCACTTGAGGGCCTCGATGGAGCGCAGCACCTCCCGGACCTCCGCCTTCAAGGCGCGTATGGTCACGTCCTTCTCGACGTTCTTCGCGTCCAGGCCCCTGGCGGCGAGCAGTTTCTTGCGCTCCTCGAGCTGAGCCTTCACCCGACTCAGGCGGTTCTCACGGGCTTGCACCTTCTTCGCGTTCATGGGGGACCTCTCCAAGGGTTTGTGGTGTGAAAAATGCGGAGCCAACCTATGACAATTCTGGGGGATTTGTCAAAGCGGAAATTCGACCGGCTGAACCTTGCCGCAACCGCAGGCTGCATCAGGCGTATTCCACCGGGTCCTTCTGGTCCGCCTCGGTGAACCCTTTACGCCGGAGCCGGCAGGCGTCGCAGCGTCCGCAGGCGCGTCCCCTCTCGTCGGGGTCGTAACAAGTCGACGTCAGTCCGTAGTCCACACCGAGGGCGAGGCCGCACCGGATGATCTCGGCCTTGCTGAGGCGTAGCAAGGGAGCGTGGATGCGCAGGCGGGTCCGTCCCTCCACGCCGGCCTTCGTCGCCAAGTTGGCCATGCGCTCGAAGGCCTCGAGGAACTCGGGGCGGCAGTCCGGGTAGCCGCTGTAGTCGATGGCGTTGATGCCGATGAAGACGTCGGAGGACTCCAGCACCTCGGCCCAGGCCAGCGCGAACGAGAGGAAGATGGTGTTACGCGCCGGGACGTAGGTGGCCGGGATGCCCCGCCCGATCTCCTCTACGGAGCGCTCCTTGGGGACCGGGACGTCGCTGGTCAGGGCCGAGCCGCCGAACATACGCAGGTCGATGTCCGCGATCAGGTGCTCTTCGACACCCATGGCGGCCGCCACTCGCCGAGCGGCCTCGATCTCGACCTGGTGCCGCTGGCCGTACCGGAAGGTGAGCGCGTGGAGCGAAAACCCCTGCTGTTTCGCCACCGCTAGCGCGGTCGTCGAATCGAGCCCGCCACTGAGCAGCACCACGGCCTTCGGCTGCGCCATCTCGCCGGCTCCTTTCGGGACGAGGCGACTCGGGGGCAGAATCGCACCCGGTGTCGCCCGCTGTCAACGGACCCTCCTTGATTTTTTCTCAGGTATCGAAGCCCTTCCGGCACCAGGGCGCGAAGACGCGGCAAACCCCGCGGGCCTCACTCGTCCTGGGGCGGCTCGTCTGCGCCGCATACGAACATGATCTCGCCGCCGGCGCACTCCATCATGCTGGCGATCTCGCCCAGGGTGAAGCCCTCGCACTCGGAGCGATCGACCTCTTCGCAGAAATCGACCTTCTTCGCGTCGAAGCGCTCGTCCCAGCAGGACTCGCTCAGGTTGAGGGCCTCGATGCTCTCCCGCATGAGCGCAAAGCGCGGATCGTCCTTGGAGGCGCAATACAGGACGGCTCCGTGCTCTTTGTGGAAGAACAGCGCGCCCTCGTGGGGCGCCGAGAACTCGATGTTTTTGGCGATGGCGCTCGGGATCGAATGCCCCAGCAGGGCGAAGGGCTGAAATTGCTCCAGCCACTTTCTCCCCTTCTTCTTTTGCATGGCCCGGTCCGCTGCCGCGAAGTGGCCCTGGATGAGATCCTTCTTCTTCTGCGACGAGAGAGCGTCCCAGTCGAAGCAATAGGCCTCGGCGTCGCCGAGGATCTGGACGATGGCCACCTTCTCGAAAAACGTCTTCAGGGCCTCTGCGTGCTTCGACATGAGCACTCCCTTTTCGTCCAAGGCCATGACAGGATCGGAACGCGTCGGGCATACCATACCAGACGCGCCGCAGTCCAGCCCCGCGCAGCGTATTTTTGCCTGTTCGCATAGGCCCCTTCCGCCGGTGCCAGGCACCCCGGATTGCCCCGGATTTGCACCCAGGGAAGAGATTACAGACTTGATTCGGTCAACGAAACTACTCGAAAAAAAAAGATTTCCGAAGGACAGAAAAGATCTGGAAACGAAGGCTACAGAAAAGACAAGGCCCCCGGCTTGTGACCGGGGGCCTTGAAATAAAATCCGGCAGCGTCCTACTCTCCCACACGGTCGCCCGTGCAGTACCATCGGCGCAGGAGGGCTTAACTTCCGAGTTCGGAATGGGATCGGGTGTAACCCCTCCGCCATTGCCACCGGAATGCGGTTTTCAAAGCGTTCAACCTGAGCCTCTCAAACGAGACTCTCGCGCTCAACCCTGGCCATTTCCGCCACGTTTCTGATTCAGCGTTCCGACTCTCGTCGGCGCGCTCAATCAAAAAATGGTCAAGCCGCACGACCAATTAGTACCGGTCGGCTCCACGCATTGCTGCGCTTCCACCTCCGGCCTATCAACCTCCTAGTCTAGAAGGGGTCTTGAGGTGGCCCGAAGGCCAACGGGATACCTGATCTTGGGGGGGGCTTCCCGCTTAGATGCTTTCAGCGGTTATCTCTTCCGTACGTGGCTACCCAGCTATGCCCTTGGCAGAACAACTGGCGCACCAGAGGTACGTTCAACCCGGTCCTCTCGTACTAAGGTCGACTCCCCTCAAGTATCCTACGCCCACGGCAGATAGGGACCGAACTGTCTCACGACGTTCTAAACCCAGCTCGCGTACCGCTTTAATTGGCGAACAGCCAAACCCTTGGGACCGACTTCAGCCCCAGGATGCGATGAGCCGACATCGAGGTGCCAAACCGCGTCGTCGATGTGAACTCTTGGACGCGATCAGCCTGTTATCCCCGGGGTAGCTTTTATCCGATGAGCGACGGCCTTTCCATACAGCACCGCCGGATCACTAAGACCTGCTTTCGCACCTGCTCGACTCGTCAGTCTCGCAGTCAAGCTCCCTTGTGCCTTTACACTCGCCGGCTGGTTTCCATTCAGCCTGAGGGAACCATAGCGCGCCTCCGTTACCTTTTGGGAGGCGACCGCCCCAGTCAAACTACCCACCAGGCAGTGTCCTCGGCCCGGATCACGGACCTGAGTTAGAACCCCAAATTGACCAGGGTGGTATTCCACCGTTGGCTCCGCCGAACCCGAAAGCCCGGCCTCAAAGCCTCCCACCTATCCTCTGCAGATCAACTCGAGATTCACTGCCAAGTTGTAGTAAAGCTCCACAGGGTCTCTCCGTCTTGCCGCGGGTAGACGGCACTTTCGCCGCCAGTTCAATTTCGCTGAGCCCCTCGTCGAGACAGTGCGGAAGTCGTTACGCCATTCGTGCAGGTCGGAACTTACCCGACAAGGAATTTCGCTACCTTAGGACCGTTATAGTTACGGCCGCCGTTTACCGGGGCTTCAGATCACGGCTTCGCGAGTTGCCCCGCTAACCGCTCCCTTTAACCTTCCGGCACCGGGCAGGCGTCAGACCCTATACATCCTCTTACGAGTTTGCAGAGTCCTGTGTTTTTAGTAAACAGTCGCTACCGCCCTTTCACTGCGACCCGCCTCGGCTCCCAGAGAAAAACTGTTCACCTAGCGCGGGCACACCTTCTCCCGAAGTTACGGTGCTAATTTGCCTGAGTTCCTTAACGAGGGTTAGCTCAAACACCTGAGGATATTCTCCTCGCCCACCTGAGTCGGTTTACAGTACGGACACCGGAACACGCTCCACTGCGGGACTTTTCTCGGAGGCATGGGATCGACCAGTTTGCGGGCCTAGGGCCCTCCTCTTCACTCCTCGGATTGCGCCCCCGTTTATTATCCAAGGGGCCTCCTGCGAGCTTGAACCTACACTTCCGATCGTAGGCTGATCTACCCTTCCCCGTCCTCCCGTGCAGCTTCGACGCATGTCCCAGTGGCGCAGGAATATTAACCTGCTTTCCATCGCCTACGCCTTTCGGCCTCGGCTTAGGGTCCGGCTAACCCTGGGCGGATTACCCTTCCCCAGGAAACCTTGGGCTTACGGCGTGCCGGTTTCTCACCGGCATGATCGCTACTTATGTCAGCATAATCACTTCCAGGGCCTCCAGTAGTCCTCTCGGTCTACCTTCGCAGGCGACTGGAACGCTCCCCTACCGGTCCACACCGTCCGAAGACGATGCCGACCCCGCAGCTTCGGCGGCACACTTAGCCCCGTTACATTTTCGGCGCGGACTCGCATCGACCAGTGAGCTGTTACGCTTTCTTTAAAGGATGGCTGCTTCTAAGCCAACCTCCTGGTTGTCAACGCGCTTCCACTTCCTTTCACACTTAGTGTGCACTCCGGGACCTTAGCTGGCGGTCTGGGCTGTTCCCCTTTTGACGCCGAACTTTAGCGCCCGACGTCTGACTCCCGTGATTGCAGTCAACGGCATTCGCAGTTTGGTTGGGTTTGGTAGTCCGGTAAGACCCCTAGCCCATCCAGAGCTCTACCTCCGTTGCTGAGTTCACGAGGCTATACCTAAATATATTTCGGGGAGAGCAAGCTATCACCGAGTTCGATTAGCTTTTCACTCCTACCCACGGGTCATCCCCTGAATTTTCAGCTTCAGTGGGTTCGGAACTCCGAAGTGGTATTACCCACTCTTCATCCTGCCCATGGGTAGCTCACCCGGCTTCGTGTCCACTCCACGCGACTTGTCGCCCATTTCGGACTCGCTTTCGCTACGGCTCCACCATCGGGTTCCCCCTATGGCTTAACCTTGCGCCGCGTAGAATGAGTCGCTGACCCATTATGCAAAAGGTGAGCCGTCACCCTGGACACGGGCTTTCGCTCGCGCCATAGGGCTTCGACTGATTGTAGGCATGCGATTTCAGGTACTATTTCACTCCCCTAAAAGGGGTGCTTTTCACCTTTCCCTCACGGTACTGGTTCACTATCGGTTGTCGGGTAGTATTTAGCCTTGGAAGATGGTCCTCCCAGATTCCCGCAGGGTTCCTCGAGCCCCGCGGTACTTGGGAACACCAGCCAGAGGATTTTCACCGTTTCGTTTACAGGGCTATCACCTTCTGTGGCCGGGCTTTCCATCCCGTTCAACTACAGATCAGGCTGCGCTATCACACAGCCTCCTCCGGCGGGTCTGCAAACCCGCCCGCCAGCGTCCCGCAACACCGCACAAACGAAGCTTGCAGGCCATATGTTTGTACGGTTTGGGCTGTTCCCCTTTCGCTCGCCACTACTCGGGGAATCTCGGTTGATTTCTTTTCCAGAGGGTACTGAGATGTTTCACTTCCCCTCGTTCGCCTCACCCGGTTATGGATTGTTCCGGATGATGGGAGACATGAATCTCCACGGGTTTCCCCATTCGGACATCCTCGGATCAATGCCTGTTAGCGGCTTCCCGAGGCTTTTCGCAGCTGTCCACGTCCTTCATCGCCTCCCGACACCAAGGCATCCGTCGCACGCCCTTAGTAGCTTGACCATATCCTTGTGACCTTTTCAGGCGACCTCCCCGGATAAGACCGGTTCGATCAGGGAAATGGTCAGGGTTCAGGACGAGAATTCCTCGTTTGAATTGCTCAGTACAAAATTGAACGCTTTTTTTACCGCGTTCCTCTATTCGATTGTCAAAGAACCAAAAAAAACTGCTAAGTTCATGGAGCTGATCGGGCTCGAACCGACGACATCCAGCTTGCAAAGCTGGCGCTCTCCCAGCTGAGCTACAGCCCCATCCACTCCATGACAAAGACCGATGGGCCTAAGTGGATTTGAACCACTGACCTCACGCTTATCAGGCGTGCGCTCTCAACCAACTGAGCTATAGGCCCTCTCCAGTTGTCAGACGCACGCCTCGGCCCTTCAAAACCGAAAAGCAGCTTGCAAGATCGCGGATTGACCTAGGATACTCCCGCGCCCGAAGGCGCAAGAAGAGCTCCTTAGAAAGGAGGTGATCCAGCCGCAGGTTCCCCTACGGCTACCTTGTTACGACTTCACCCCAATCACCGCACACACCTTGGGCGGCTGCTTCCCTTACGGGTTGGCATGCCGACTTCTGGTGCAAACGGCTTTCGTGGTGTGACGGGCGGTGTGTACAAGGCCCGGGAACGTATTCACCGCGCCGTGCTGATGCGCGATTACTAGCGATTCCGCCTTCATGGAGTCGAATTGCAGACTCCAATCTGAACTGAGACCGGCTTTTTGGGATTAGCTCCCCCTCGCGGGTTCGCAGCCCTTTGTACCGGCCATTGTAGCACGTGTGTAGCCCCGGATATAAAGGCCATGATGACTTGACGTCATCCCCACCTTCCTCCGGTTTAACACCGGCAGTCTTCTTAGAGTGCCCAACTGAATGATGGCAACTAAGAACGAGGGTTGCGCTCGTTGCGGGACTTAACCCAACATCTCACGACACGAGCTGACGACAGCCATGCAGCACCTGTCTCTGGGTTCCACCGAAGTGGCACTCCCCGGTTTCCTCAGGGATTCCCAGGATGTCAAACCCGGGTAAGGTTCTTCGCGTTGCGTCGAATTGAAC
>JAAZNF010000001.1 GCA_012798435.1 Myxococcales bacterium
CGGCCACCGGCGCCGCTCCCGCGTCCACCGCGGCGGCGTCCGGGGGGGTGCCGGGTTCCCCGGGAGCGCCGTCGTCCACCGGAGGGCCGAACCATTTCTGAATGAACAGGAACGCGCCCACCGTGAGCCCGCCGCCGAGGAGCACGAACAACACCACCCACAGCCAGGCCCGCCGACCTCCCCGGGAGACCGCCACGCGCTCGACCTCCTCGGTCCCCTCGCGGGGCGGCTGCACCAGCCTACCGATCACGACCGGGGCCTCAGGCTGGGCCGGCGCCGCGGGGAGCGGGTAGCTCGGGGCGGGAGGCGGCACCGTCTCCGGCGCAGGAGCGCTCGGACGGCCCGTATCCGCGGGCCGGTACTCGACCTGGAACAGATCTTCATCCGCCGTCGAGGCTGCCGGCGCCTGCGAACTCTGCTGCCCCTCCGGGATCACCGGCGCCGCCACCGCGGCCGGGGTGGGCTCCTCCGGGACCAGGTCCTCCGGCGCCAGCTCCTCGAGTTCCAGCACGCCCTCGCCGATCGGAGCGGCCTGAAGCGCATCCTCCGGGACGAGGCCCGGTTCGAGTGGCGGGACGGCCTCCTGCGCCACCGGCGGCCGGGGCGCGCCGGCGGAGGGCTCGGTGGGGGTCTTCTCGCTCAACCCGCGCGGCATCTGGACCCGCTGGGTGTTCTCGGACGGCACCCACACCGGCGGCTGGAACGGCTGGGTCTTCTCCTCGAAATCGTCCTTCGGCGGGGGCCGCTGCACCTGGGTGGCGGCGCCTTCCCGCAGCCGCTGGAGCTGGCGCACCAGCTCGTCGATCTGCGAGCGCGACTCGGCGAGCTCCTGGCGCAAGCGATCCCGCTCCCGGCGCACCTCGGCCGCCGCCGCCGCGTCCTGCCCCTGCCGCTCGGCGGAGGTCTTGAGGTCGGCGCGCAGCCGCTCGGTCTCGCGCTCGCGCTGCTCCAGCATCTGGCCCGAGGCCATGCGCGTGCGCGCCATCTCGTCCTTGAGCTTCTGGATCTCGGCCTGCAGCGTCTCGCGTTCGACCCGCAGCTCATCCTGCCCGGCCGCCGCCCGCCGCGCCTGCTCCAGATCCTTTTGAAGGCGGGCGATCTCGGACTGGAGCCGGGCCGCCTCCTCCCGGGCGCGCGAAAGTTCCTGCTCGCGCTGTAGCATCTGAGGCTGGGCCTCGCGCGTTTTTTGCAGCTCCTTCTCCCGCTCGGCCAGCGTCTTGCGAGCGGCCTCCAGCTCCGTCTTGAGCGAGCGGGCCTCATCGGCGCCGGCCTTGAGGCGGCCGAGCTGGGTGTCCTTCTCCTCGATGGTCCGCTGGGCGGCCCGCAAGTCGCGCCGCAGCCGGTCGCGCTCCTCCTCGGCCGACTGGGCCCGTTGCAGGAGCAGGTTGTCGGTCTTGAGCGGCGGCGGCTGGGAGAGCGAGGGACGGCGGTTGAGCTCGCCCTGCAGCTCGGCCACCCTCTTCTCGGCCAGCAGCGCGCGCTGGGTGAGCATGTCCACCTGCTCGCGCAGGCGCTTGCCGTCCGCCGTCTCCCCCGCCCCCGCCGGCGCGCCCTTGCGGGAGAGGGCCAGCTCCTCCTCGAGCTTCTTGACCGATTTCTCGGCCGACTCCTTGGCCGCCTTGAGATCCCACTGGAACTCCTCGCGCTCCTCGGCGAGCTTCTGCTCCAGCTCGGCGATACGATGTTTCAGCGTCGAGATTTCCGGCGAGTCTGGCATGCGCTGGCGTCCTGGGTTACTCGAAGATCTTCTCTGCGCTGGCCTCGTACGAAGCGGCGTCGGCCTCGACGTCGCGCCCGCTCGGCCCGCGCGCGAGCAGCTCCTTGTAGTACTCGTGCTGCACCAGGAGGTTCATCACCTCGTTGGTCCCGGTCCAGATGAGGCTGAGGCGGGCGTCGCGCAGCAGCCGCTCCACCGGGTACACGTCGGTGTAGCCGATGCCGCCCATGGCTTGCATGGCGTCGTTCACCGTCTGCCAGCAGGCTTCGGTACAGAACTTCTTGGCCTCGGACACCAGCCGGCGCGGGTCGGCGCCCGAGTCGGCCTGGCGCGCCGCGGCGAAGAGCAGCGCCCGCGCCGCGTCCATGCGGGTCACCGACTCGGCGATGCGGAAGCTCACGCCCTGGAACTCGCGGATCTTCTGGCCGAAGGCTCGCCGGTGCTCGGTGTAGCGCGCCGCCACCTCCAGCGCCGCCCGGCCCAGCCCCACCGCCCCGGCGGCCGAGGTGAGCCGCTCGGGCACCATCATGCGGTTGAACACCATGGCCCCGCCGTTGAGCGGGCCGACCAGGTTGCGGGCCGGCACGCGCACCTCGTCGAAGCGGATGCGCGCGGTGCCACCGCCGCGGGTCCCCATCAGGTTGTAGAGGTATTCCACCTTGAGTCGAGCATCGCGCTCGACCAGGAAGGCCGACAGGCCCTTGTGCCCGGGCACTCCCTCGGCCGCGGTGCGGGCGTACACCAGGAACAGATCCGCCCCCTCGCCGCCCACGATGAAGCGCTTTTGTCCGGTGAGGACGAAGTGGTCCCCGTCGGCCACCGCCTTGCAGGCCGCGCCGAAGAAGTCCGACCCGCCGCGTGGCTCGGTGAGGGCCTCGGCACAGAACAGCTCGGCCCGGATGATGGCACCGAGGTATTTTCTCTTCTGCTCCTCGGTGCCGAAGGCCACCAGGCTCTCGCCCACGATGGAGGGCATGACGTAGTTGCAGCCCAGCGCCGTGCCCAGCACCCCCACCTCCTCGATGGCCGCCACCTCCGCGGTCCAGGGGAGATTCCGCCCGCCGAAGGCCTCGGGAAAGCGCAGGCCGAGGAGGTTCCTCTTGGCCGCGGCGCGGATGAAGTCCTTGGCGAAGCGCACCTCCTCGCGGTCCATGCGCCGCACCAGCTCGGCGGGAACCTCGTCCTTGACGAAACGGCGGACTTCTTCCACCAGGGCACGGGTACGCTCGTCGAACAGGACGTCCATGACGCTCCTCGGGCGCCGCGCGTTGTGGCGGGGCGGATGAGTCGGGGCCAAAATAGCCAAGCGCGGCGAGAGTGTCAAACGATATCCTCGACTTGCGGCCCGCCACCTACGGCCAGGCCGTGCTCCAGATGAAGCGGGGTGCGGCGGCTCGCTTCGACGAGCTTCGAAACACCATCGACGCCGTCGGCTCGCGCACGGTCACTATCCTTTGATTATTTCTCTTGAATAATCAACATGTTAGGGGCATTTCCGGGGATTTCCGGGGTGGCTGGCACCTATTCCTGCCCTATTCCTGCCTATTCCTGGGCACACACGGCCAGCGCGTTCGCGCGCAATGTCGAACCCGGGCGACCTTCGCCCGAATGAAACTGGCAGCCCGGGCAGATATCTGCCCGGCCCGGTGATAAATCGTGCGGCGTCTTTCGGGGATGTGACCGGCAACAGCCCAGACAGATGTCTCCGCCCGGGCGCGGCTCGCAAACGGTTCGCGCGTGCGCCCGGGTTGTGCTACCATCACCGTTCCATGATAGGGCTCCCGTCTCGACACCTGCCCGACCGGTTGCTTCTGCTCCTCGTGCTCCTGCTCGCCGGCTGCGGCGCGGCGCAGCCCCCGGCCCACTGGGAGTTTTTGGACCTCCACGGGACGCCCTACGAGCAGGGCCGGATCCAGGGGGAGCGCTTCTCCTCCAGGATGCGCTCGATCTACACCCAGCTCCTCACCACCTCGATCCTCCCCTACCTCAACCGCGAGCGGCCCTCCATCGCCGAGATGCTGTGGACCTACCAGGACCCGAAGTACGACGACGGGCGCTTCTCCACGCTGCTCTTTACCGAGAGCGCCCAGAACCTGTGGGGCTTCTTCCCCGCCGAATACCAGGAGGAGCTCCAGGGCCTGGCCGACGGCTCGGGCATGCCGCTCGAAGAAGTATTGGTGCTCAACACCTTCATGGACACGCTGATGGCCTTTCGCGCCATCACCTACTTCATCCGCGACCAGTCCTCGCCGCACCTTGTCGAGATCGAGTTCTCGCTGGCCGGGCAGGACGGCGCGGACAACGACGGCGACGGCGAGACCGACGAGGCCGGCGAGGGCACGCTCGCCTTCGAGCCCGACCCCTGGGTGAACTTCGTCGAGGTGCCGCCCGAGACGGAAGTGTCGCTGTGCCTTTCCGACCCGGACGGGGTGAACCCCGAGCTGGTGCGCATCCAGACCGGCGACGCGAGCTTTCGCCCCGGCGACCCGGGCCTCACCGCCGGGACCTGCGGCAGCCAGGGCCAGGACCTGCGCGTGACCCTGCGCCCGCCCGGGGGGTTCCCGGCGGCCACCTACGTCTCGCTGATCGTCTCGGCCGGCGACCGGCGCGTGATCGAAGACCCGCCGCCGCCCAAGGCCAACATGGCCCGCGAGGTGCGCTTCGGCTTTTCCACCCGCGGCTTCGGCGGCAAGCCGGGCGAGATCCCCGAGCTCTCCTTCGACGACGGCCGCAGCCAACCCGGGCCCTTCGGCTTCGCCGTCCGCGGCGCGGCCACCCTCGACGGCGCGCCCCTGCTGGCCCACCACTTCAGCCTGCTGGACTCCAACACCGCCCACAAGCACACCGCGCTAATCTACCACCACCCGGCCTCGGGGCTGGCGCACGCCACCGCCGGCTGGACCGGCTGCGCCTTCGGCTTTTCGGGGATGAACCAGGCCGGCCTGGCCATCGCGGCCAACCCCTGCGAGTCGCTCAACAACCCGCTCACCGCGGAGTTCCGGCGCGACCTGTTCCTGGCGCGCCTGGTCTCCAGCGGCATCCCGGCGGGGATCCTGCTCCGCATGGCGCTGTCCCAGGCCTCCAGCGTGGCCGAGGCGCTGCCCATCCTCCAGGCCGCGCCCAAGACCTTCGGCTGGTGCTGGCTGCTGGCCGACGCCGCGGGCGAGCTTACGCTCCTCGAGACCACCAGCGACATCATGCAGGACGGCAGCGGCTCCATGGTGATCCGCCCCGGGGACCGCGACGCCCGCGGGAGACTGCTCGCCAGCGCCGGCGCGGACGACCTGCGGCTCAACGTCCACTTTCGCGCCAACCTTTCCGATCTCGAGCTCGCCTTCCTGGGATATGCGCTGCGCCCCCAACGCTACTTCTCCAACTACTACTTCCGCTCGGTGCGCTCCCACCACCTGCTGGGGCAGGAGCTCGCCGACCGACTGGGCGCGCTGGACGCGGCCGCGGCCGAGGAGATCCTCGCGCATCCTTCGCTTCGCGACGCGCGCGACAGCATGAACGCGGTGGTGTTCGAGCCGGCGGCGCGCCGCCTGCATTTTGCCATGGGCCAGGTGCCGGCCACCGACGGGCCGTTCTACACCCTGGACCTTGCCGCCCAACCGCCCGAGGTGACGCCGTGAGCGGCCCGGCGCGCCTCCTGGTCGCCGCCACGCTGGCCGGGCTGCTGCTCGCCCCCAGAGCAGCCCGGGCCGGCCGGCCCAGCGAGACCCTGCCGAAGAACACCTTCCTGCTCGACGCCGCCTACGTGCACTCGTTCCTCAACCATGCCTATGGCAACGACGGCGAGCACACCCAGCTCATCGACAAGCTCTACCGCTACGAACCGGGCGGGGGCCTCCAGGGCATCATCATCCCCGACGCCCGGGTGACCTACCAGCTCCTGGTGCTGAAACTCCAGTACGGCCTCACCGACGACCTCAGCCTGGGGGTGGGCGTGCCGGTGGTGCTGGCCACCACGGTGGAGCCGCGCCTGTCCTGGGTCCCGGGCGACTACATGTGGTGGCTGGGACGCAGCTACACCGAGCAGGACTTCTGGGATTGGGCCGCCAGCATGGGCCAGCCCCGCCCGGGCACCTGGAGCGGCAACCGCGGCGCGCTCTCGGATCTGGTGCTGGGGGCACGCTGGCGCTTCTCCGACCGCATCCCGGCGCTCTCCGGGACCGAGCTGCGCCTGGCCTTCGCCACCTACGGCGTGCTGCCCACCGGCCGCCAGAAGGACCCCGAGGAGATCGTGGCCACCGGCACCACCACCTGGGACCTGCACTTCCAGGGCGAGCTGGGCTTCCACCTCGGCGCCGACTGGACCGTGCCCGGCGCCGACCGCCGCCTGACCGTCGGGCTGGACACCTTCTACGAGATCCTGTTCCGGCACCGCTACACCACGCCCCGGGGAACCATCCACCCTCTCATCCTCACCCTGGCGCCCTACGTGGGCGACAGCTACACCCTCGACCCGGGAGATTTTCTGGGCTTTACGCTGTCGTTCGAGGCCATCCTGGCGCGCGGCCCCGTCGGCGCGAACTGGCTCACCGAGCGGGTGGATGATCCCGAGAGCCTGCCACCGCTGCTCGTGTTCAGCCTCGGCTACTCGTTCACCTGGCTGTTCCAGTCCGACTGGCAGTCGCAGTCGGCCATCTGGGACTGGAGCCAGGAGAAGCTGTGGCGGCCGGGCTACAAGAACCGGCTCACCGCCGAGATCGTGCTTTCGCTGCTACGGTACGGCTGGCCGCTGCAAGTGGTGGTGGGCTACTCCAACCTGTCGTGGATCCCGGGCAAGAACTGCCGGGCCACCGACACCTTGAGCGTGGGCCTGCGCGCCCCGGCCAAGTTCTTCTGACCCGACCGCGAGGAACGCATGACCAAGCGAAAATATCTCCGTCCGTCGCTCACCCTCGGGCTCGCCGCCACCATGCTGGGCCTGCTCTGTGCCGGCTGCGCGCTCTCCGCCTACATGGGGTACCGCAGCAGCCCCGACTACCCCCGCGCCGAGGGCGCGGCCGAGCTCGAGATCCCCGGCCTGTCCGCCCCGGCAAAGGTGCTCTTCGATCCGCAGGGCGTGCCGCACGTGCGGGCCGAAAACGAAGCGGATCTGTTGCGCGCCGCCGGCTACCTGATGGCGCGCGAGCGTTTCTTCGAGATGGATCTTCTGCGCCGCATCGCCCGCGGCCGGCTCAGCGAGCTGACGGGAGAGCAGCCCCTGATGGGCACCACCACGGTGGACTTCGACCGGCTCATGCGCGGCTGGGGGCTGGAGGCCGGCGCCGAACAGGACGCGCGCGAGGTGGACGGCGAGCTGCGCGCGCTGCTCGAGGCCTTCGCCGCCGGCGTCAACGCCGGGGCCGCGCGCCACCGCCCCATCGAGCACCGGCTGATCGGGGTGGACCCCGAGCCCTGGACCGTGGTGGACACCTTCGCGGTGGGCCGGCTCACCGCCTGGAGCGTGACGCACAACTGGAGCCAGGAGATCTCGCGGCTCCTGCTGGCGCTGTACCTCGGTCCCGACCGGGCCGAGGCGCTGTACCCGCCGCGCCCGTGGCCGGGCGGGATCAGCCTGCCCCTCGACGCCCCGAGCCACGCGCTGCCGCCGTCGCTGGTGCCCGAGGCGCGCGAGCTCTTGCCGAAGGCGCCGCTGAAGCCGAAGCAATCGCCGGAGGCGCAGTCCGCCGCCTGGCTCTCGCCATCCCTCTTCGCGCTCGGAAGCAACGCCTGGGCGGCGGGCGGCGGGCACACCCGCTCAAAAAAGCCCATGCTGGCCAGCGATCCGCACCTCACCCACATGCTGCCCTCCATGATGATGCAGATCCACCTCCAGTGCCCCGAGTGGGAGGCCATCGGCATCACCGTGCCGGGCTTGCCGTACGTGCTCATCGGCCACAACACGCGCGTGGCCTGGGGCATGACCTCGGCGGTGGCCGACGTGGTGGACTTCTACCTGGAGAAGCCCGACCCGAACGATCCCGCCCGGGTGCTCGCGCCCGCAGGCCCGGTGGCGCTCTCGGAGCAGACCATCGAGATCGGCGTGCGCGAGGGCGGCCAGGTGAAGAAGCAATCCTTCCGCCTGCGCCGCTCGCCCAACGGGCCGCTGGTGCAGGATCTCTACCCGGGCAAGCTCCCCGAGTGGGCGCCGCCGGTGGCCCTGCACTTGGACCCGGGCTCGATGGTGGACGGCCTGTCCCGCATCCGCCAGAGCCAGAAGACGCGCTCGGTCGCCGAGCACCATAAGATCCTCTCGGGGGTGGCCGCCCCGGCCAGCGTTTACCTCGCCGTGGACGTGGACGGGGGGCTGGCGCTCTTCACCTCGGGCCGCATCCCGATCCGCGAGGGGTTCTTGGGTACCTTCCCCGTCCCCGGCTGGCTCGAGGCCTATCAGTGGAAGGGCTTCGTCCCGGCGGGCGAGCTTCCGCACCGCCTGGCCGGCCCCGATGAAGTGCTGGCGCACGCGAACGGCCTGGTGTGGGACCCCGCGCGCGCCCCGTTCCCGTTCCACATCGACTCGGCGCCCTCGTACCGCTTCGACCGCATCGTGGAACTGCTGAAGGCCACCACCCGCCACGACGCCGCCTCCTTCGCTCGCATCCACCGCGACGTGCACGTGCTGCGCGCCGAGCGGGTGTTGCCCTTCATCCTCGAGGACCTGGAGCGCCTGCCCGAGCGCTCCGAGCTCGAGGATCGCGCCCTGGAGAAACTCGTCGCCTGGGACCGCCAGGCCACGCCGGACTCGATCGGCGCCATGCTGTTCTTCGAGACCTACCGCCAGGCGGGGCGGCTGGCCCTCGACGACGAGATCCCCGAGGCGGCGCGCACCTTCGTGCTGGAGCAGCGCTACTCCACCCACATGACCGACCTGTGGTTCGAGGAGGCGCGCCACCCGGTGTGGGACGACCTCGGCACCGAACGGACCGAGGGGCGGGCCGAGATCGTGCAGCGGGCCTTCCGCCTGGCGCTCGCCGAGCTCAAAGTGCGGCTCGGCCCCAACCTCGAGACCTGGGGCTGGGGCCGGCTGCACCGGCTGGACCTGCGCCACGCGCTCGGGGGCAAGGCCATCCTGGCCGGGCTCTTCAACCTGCCACCGCACCCCATGCCGGGGGCGCTGGACACGGTGTGGAAGGCGCACTTCGACGTCGGCCACCCGAGCGATCCCTACCGGGTCATGGCCGGGCCGGTGTTCCGCCTGATCGCCGACGCGGCCGACCTTTCGCGCGCGCGCTGGATCCTCGACACCGGCGCCTCGGGCTGGCCCGGCTCGCCGCACTACCTGGACCAGCACCCGCTGTGGCTGCGCGGCGAGTACGCACCGATGCTCTCGGACTGGAAGGCCCTGGAACGCCGCGCCCGTGGCCAGCTTCGGCTGCTCCCGGAGGGAAAGGCCAAGTGACGTGATCGATCCCCTGCTCGTCGCCGGCTACCTGGCCGCGCCGCTTTTCGTGCTGTGGCTGTGCCTGCGCTTTGCCATCGCCCGCAAGATCGGCGCGGTCATCCTGTGCTACCTCATCGGTATCGCCTTCGGAAACAGCGGGCTCGATCTTTCGGCCCAGCAGGGGACACTCTCCCACCTGCAAGAGATCGCGGTGGGGCTGGCCTTGCCGCTGCTGCTCATGAGCTCGAACGCGCGGCGCTGGATCCCGGTGGCCGGGCGGGCGCTCGGGGCCTTCGGCATCGCGGTGCTCGCGGTGTGCCTGGTCACGCTGGGCGGCGCGCTGTTGCTCTCCGCCCGGCCCGACGCCTGGCAGGTCGCCGGCATGTCCGCCGCGGTGTACAGCGGCGGCACCCCCAACCTGGCGGCGGTGGCCGAGGCGCTGGCCATCCCCAACGACACCTTCATCGTCTTCCACACCTACGACACCGCGGTGTCGCTCCTGTACATCCTGTTCATGTCCTCGCTGGCCCGCCCGCTGCTGCTGCGCTGGCTGCGCCCCTTCCAGGCGGCGGGCGGCGCGGCGAACGGCGCCGACCTGAACGTGGAGAGCCTGTCGGCTTTCTCCGACATGCTGCGGGGCCGGCGCGCCGTCCGGCTGTTGCTTTCGCTGTGCGCCGCCGGCGCCATGATGGCCGCCGCCTACGGCGCGGGCCTGCTGGTGCCCGGCAACGCCCGCTCGGCGGTGAGCATCCTCACCCTGACCTCGCTGGGGATCGTCGCCTCGCTGCTGCCCGCGCTGCACCGCATCGAGCGCACCTTCCAGCTCGGCTTCTACCTGCTCATGGTGTTCTGCCTGGTGGTGGGGACGCGGGCCAACCTGCGCTCGCTCGCCGACATCCAGTGGGATCTGCTGCTGTTCGTCGCGGCGGTGATCTTCGGCTCGCTGCTCGTGGCCCTTCCGTTGTGCCGCATCTTCCGGGTGGACGCCGACACCTGCATCGTGACGCACGTCTCGGCCATCTGCTCGCCGCCCTTCGTGCCGGTGGTGACCGCCGCCATCCGCAACGCCGAGCTTTTACCGGTGGGCATCACCACCGGCATCGTGGGCTACGCGGTGGGGAACTACCTGGGCATCGGCCTGGCCTGGGCGGTCCGTTGGATGCTATCGTGAAACCCGAGGAACCCATCATGACCACCGTTCGACTCCCCGAAAACGGCCGCCCGCCCGAAGAGGTGCTGGCACAGATGGACCGCATGGCGGCGGACGATCCGCGCTGGCGGGAGGGCCGCACCTTCTCCCTGGTGTACCACGCCGGGGAGGCGCACAACCGCTTCCTGCACCGGGCCTACGAGAAGTTCTTCTCCGAGAACGGCCTCAACCCCACGGCCTTCCGGAGCCTGAAGAGGTTCGAGAGCGAGATCGTGCAGATCAGCGCCGCGCTCCTCGGCGGAGACGAGAACACGGTCGGCCTGCTCACCGCCGGCGGCACCGAGAGCATCCTGCTGGCGCTCAAGACCTACCGCGATCGCTTCCGCCACCGTCTGCGCCTGCCCGGCAAGCCGCGCGTGCTGGTCCCCGCCTCGGCGCACGTGGCCTTCGAGAAGGCGGCCGAGTACTTCGACCTTCACCTGGTGCGTGTGCCGCTGGCAGGCGATTTTCGCGTGGACCTCGGCGCCCTGCGGCGGCGGCTCTTGCCCGGGACCGCCCTGGTGGTGGCCTCGGCGCCCTGCTACCCCTACGGGGTGATCGACGACGTGGCCGAGATCGGCGAGCTATGCAAGAGGCGCGGCATCCCGCTGCACGTGGACGCCTGCCTGGGCGGCTTTTTGCTGCCGTTCCTCCACAAGCTCGGCGAGCCCATCCCGCCTTGGGACTTCCGCGTCCCCGGCGTCACCTCCATCTCGGCCGATCTCCACAAGTACGGCTACGCCGCCAAGGGCGCCTCGGTGCTGCTGTGGCGGAGCATGGAGTACATGCGCCACCAGTTCTTCGTCTCCACCGACTGGTGCGGCGGGGTGTTCGCCTCCGCGGGCATCCTGGGAACGCGCCCGGGCGGAGGGTACGCCGCGGCCTGGGGCGCGCTCCAGGTCCTGGGCGAGAAGGGCTACCTCGAGCTGCACGGCAAGGCCCTGCGCGCCGCGCGGCGCATCATGGACGGCATCCGGGCCATCCCCGGGCTGGAGGTGCTGGGCGCCCCCCCGGCCACCATCTTCGCCTACCGCTCCACGGACCCGCGGGTGAACATCTTCGCCGTCGGCGACCGCCTGGCCGCGCGCGGCTGGCACGTCGACCGCCAGCAGCGTCCCTCCTGCCTGCACGCCATGATCACGGCCGCGCACGAAGCGGTGGCCGAGAGCTTTCTTACCGACCTGCGCGCGGCGGTGGAGGAGGTGCGCGCGCGCCCCGAGCTGGCGAAGGAGGGCGAGGCGGCCATGTACGGCCTCATCGCCCACGTGCCGCTGCGCGGCATGATCCGCAAGAACGTACTGCGCATGATGGAGGCGCTCTATGGCCACGGCGGTGAGCAGCCCGACCTGGCCGGCGAGGCCTCCGCCGGAGAGCCGGTGACGCGCTGGGCGGTGCGGATGCTGCCCTTTCTGGAAAAGCTCTCGAAGCTCTTTCGCAAGGGATGATCGGCGGAGCGGCGACGTCGATGAGCAGCCGCGCCATGTCGCCAATTATCGCGGCGCGCAAGGCGGATCCTCCATGCAGCGGAGCCGGCTTGGGGCGAGCAGTTAGGAGGACCCGCCGTTAAGCAGCCGCGCCTCTGCTATCTGTTCGCGGCGCGCAGGGTGAGCAAGCCGCCGCGATTGCTTCTTTGACACGCGGCCCTCGCTCGCTGTATGTTTTGTCCGGTCTGGCGGCACCAGCTTGCCGGGGGACGGCCCTGGTCCCCCGGCGTACCACCGAGGAGAACAAGCATGGATTCCGAGACCAACGAGAGGCGATCGGGACAGGATCGGCGTTCGGGAGCCGACCGGCGCAAGCGCAGCGTCTATCTGCCGGAGGAGATTCAGGTCCAGATCGAGCACGAGGCCGACCGGCAGAAGCGCACGTTCTCCTGGATCCTCCAGCAGGCCTGGCGCATCGCCCGGCCCGAGATCCGAAAGATGCCCTCCATCAATCTCCACGACGAGTCCGACGACGAGCCGAGCGAGCCGAGCGCCTGAGATTCAGGCGTTGCGATCATAAAAAAGAGTCGTATGGGCGACGTGCGTCCGCACCTTTGCGCGAGGCGTCAGCGGCCGGCCTTCTCGAAGCGGATGGGCCAGCGGCCGACCTCCTCGTCATCAACGGTAAGCACGATCTGGTACCGGCCGGGGCGCAGCACCTCGAGTTTCTCCCACTCCAGGATCTGGGACACCTTCCCTCGCTGGCCGAAATCCATGTAGCCGTCGAGGTCGAGCAGGGAGTCGTCCTCCTTGTCCACCACCGACATGTTGAAGCTCACCCGCCCGCGGGCGCTCTTGCTGGAGAGGGTGACGCAGCTCTCCATGTGCTCCAAGCTGGCCGGGAAATTCTTGAAGTAGTACACCTGGCGCGCCGCCTTCTTGGCGTAGCACACGCCGCGCCCGTCGAAGCCGACTTTCTCGGCGGTGACGAAGCGCACCACCTCGAAGTTCTTGGCCCGATCGGCCCGCGCGGCCAGCGCCGGAAAGAGCGCCGCAAGGATCGCGCCGACGATCGCAAAACGTGTCCTCATCCTGGCTCCCTCGCATCCCCCGCGACAGGAACAGGATGAAAGAAATTCAATATGTTTTCAAGTTCTACCCGTGGTGTGGGCGAGGTTGCGCACAACGAACCGGCCGGCGCCGCCCGCAAATGGGAACGCCTCGAAATCACTAAGTTTTTCAGATCCGGCGCCAGCCGAGATATTGACGGGCCAGGGTGGATCTGCCTATACTCGTTTGGTTTTCCCATGGGACGGATGGAGTATCTTTCGCACAAGGAGTGACCGTGAGACCCGCATCCTTGGCATTCGGGTTGGGGGCGCTTCTTCTGCTGTCGGCGCAGGCCCTGGCGCAGCCGGCGGCCCAGCTTCGCGTCCCCATGGAGCGTTACTCGCTGCTTCCCTACCTCGAGGAGGACGCCTTGTTCGTGCAGGGCAGCATGCTCCCCGACAACTGGCGGCTCGACCTCTCGCTGGGGCTCAAGTACGTGCACCAGCCCTGGCGCATCTTCGTCACCCCCGACGAGATGCAGGCGCCGGTGGAGGACATGTTGCAGATCCGGCCGGGGGTCTCCTTCAACTTCCGTGGCTACCTCCAGGCGGCGGTGGTGGTGCCGTTCTCGCACCAGGTGGCCGGGCAGGCCACCAACTTCCCCACCCTCCAGAACCCCGAGGGGATGCACCTCCTCGACCCGGAGATTTTCCTGCGGGTGCCGTTCTTTCGAAAACGCATCGGCGGCTTCGGAGCGGGCGCCGGGGCTCAACTGTTCATCCCCGCCGGCGAGGACTCGGACTTCGTGGGCGCCGGGCGCTTCCGGGCGGCGCTACACCTGGGCGCAGACTTCGTGCTGGGATCGTTCGCCGCGGCCCTCAACGCCGGGGTGCTGCTCCAGGAATCCAAGGAGGTGCTGGAGACCCAGGTGGGCTCGGAATTCTTCCTGCGGCCGGCGGTGAGCTATCTCTTTCCCGTCGGGGGCTACGGCTTCGGCATCATGGCCGAGGCCAACCTGGCGACGGCGCTCTCGAGCTTCTTCTCCGAGCGCAACGGCAACGCCTTCCAGGTGGTGTTCTCGCTGCTGCTTCGGCCGCGCGACGCCGCCGAGGGCGGCTTCTACGCCATCGCCGGGGGCGGCTCGCGCCTCCAGGGCGGGGGCTACGCCGTGCCCATCGCCAACATGGACGCCCGGCTGGGCTACGGAGTGGTGTTCAAGGAGGGCGGCGCCTCCGCGTCCGAGGACGTCGAGGCCAAGTCCCAGCCAGCCGCCAAGACCGCCCCACAGACCGTCGCCTCCGCGGGTGCCGGCACCGGGACTTCCGCAGGGGCCTCGGGCCAGGAGACCTACGAGTCGCCAGAGGACGGCAAGCCGGCGGCCGCCCCGGAAGGGAAACGGCCGCGGGTGACGGATCTCGACGGCGGCGAGGTGCCGCCCCCGCCGGTTGAGGTGGCCGATACCCGCGGCATCCCGGCGCGCGGACCGACCGGTGTGCTCGATTACATCCGCGTCAGTTTCGGCACCGGGCTGCCCGGTCCCACCGGCGCGGGGAGCGGCAGCGCCGAGCTGCCCGAGGGTGTTCGAAGCCAGGTCCAGGAGAACCGCGAACGCATCCTGCAGGCCGCCCGCGCGCCCGGGGCGCGGCTGGTGGTCATCGGCTTCACCGACAAGTGCTTCGAGGGGCCGCCGTTCCTGGCCGCGGCCTACAACCAGGAGCTGGGCAAGCGCCGGGCGCAGGCCATGGTGGCTTTGCTTCGTGACGTGCTGGGCGCGGACTTCAACTCGCTGGACGTCCGCGTGCGAAGCCTCGGCTGGCGCTGCGCCAACCCGCGCTGCCAGTGCGGCAACCCCCAGATGGCGGAGTGCGCCGCGGACCGCAAGGTGGAGATCGCGGTGCAGTTTTCGGACGAGGAGTACCGTTGCCCCGAAGGCGACTACTGGCTGGCTCGCTGAACCGGCGGCCTGCGCCGGATGAGGTAATCATGAGAAGAGCAATTTTCTTGACGATGGCGCTTGTGCTTCTGGCGGCGGTGGGGAGCTGCAACCCGGGCGTTCACCTCAACCCCTGCCCCGACGGCGGAACCCTGGTGAACGGCGCCTGCACCAGCGGCCAGTGCGGCGACCGCCTGTGCCCGCCGGGGTTCTATTGCGACAACGCCACCACCGAGTGCCGCGAGCTCACCTGCGTGAACGTGGTGTGCGATCCGCCGCTGGTGTGCTCTGGCGGCCACTGCTACCCCACCTCGTGCAGCGAGTCGAACCCCTGCCCCGGCGCGGGCGACGTGTGCATCGACAACACCTGCGTCTCCCAGGGCTGCGTGGGCGTGGACTGCCCGCCGAATCAGGTGTGCGCCGCCGGCAAGTGCTACCCCACCTCGTGCAGCTCCACCAAGCCCTGCCCCGGGGTCGGCGAGGTGTGCGTCGAGGACGAATGCGTCCAGCCGAGCTGTGTCGGCGTCACCTGTCCGGCGGGCCAGGTGTGCGCCAACGGGCGCTGCTATCCCACCGACTGCAACGAGGTGGGCTGCTACACCGAGTTCGAGGTGTGCGAGAACGGCCGTTGCGTGTCAAAATCCTGCGCCAACGTCACCTGCCCGCCGAACCAGGCCTGCTCCAACGGGCAGTGCTTCCCGGTGGACTGCAACGGCCAGAACTGCTGGGACTTCGGCCAGGTGTGTTACGAGGACCAGTGCGTATGGCAGGACTGCATCGGGGTCACCTGCCCCGCCGGCCAGGTCTGCGCCCGCGGGAGCTGCCTGGGCGACAGTTGCGGCTCGGTGTCCTGCCCGGTCGACCACGTGTGCTACGACGGCGTGTGCGTCAAGGTGAACTGCGTGGGCATGCAGTGCCCGGCCGGCCAGATCTGCGCCGACGGCGAGTGCGTGGCCACCGACTGCACCCAGACCGGCTGCGGCCCCACCGAGGTGTGCGTGGGCGGCCAGTGCGTCCCCAATGACTGCGCCCACATCACCTGCCCGGCCGGCCAGGTCTGCGCCGCGGACCTGCAGTGCTACCCGGAGGACTGCGCCACGCCGTGCCTGCACTACGAGGTGTGCGTCGGCGGCGTGTGCACCGACCAGCTGTGCATCGGGGTGAGCTGCCCCGGCACCCAGATCTGCATCGGCGGCCAGTGCCGCGAGCCCGACTGCGGCGGCACAGACTGCGCCGCCGACGAGGTGTGCGAGAACGGCATCTGCGTGAAGCGCGAGTGCGCCGCCGACCGCTGTTGCCCGCCGATCCTCTGTCTGGAATCGAACCAGTGCCAGACCTTCGCCTGCCAGGTCGGCACCTACACCTGCCTGTACGACACGGCCAACCGGCAGCCCGCCTGGGGGCTCAGCGGCAGCACCTGCACCGACGTCGATCCCTGCACCATCAACGACGCCTGCAACGGAGGCCTCTGCCAGAGCATCCCCATGCCCTGCGACCCCGGCGAGGTGTGCGTGGCCGGAGTGTGCCGCTGCGCCAGCACCGGCCCCGACTGCCAGGCGAACGAGACCTGCTGCGTGAGTATCGCAGAATGCCACGACCTCGCCGTCGACATGCAGCACTGCGGGGCCTGCGGCCGGGTGTGCCAGCGCGACCACGCCACGGCCAGGTGCCAGGGCGGGGTGTGCAGCATCGACCAGTGTAGCCCGCTGTGGGACGACTGCGACGCCCAGGACGGGAACGGCTGCGAGACCTCGCTGGAGACGCTGACCGATTGCGGCACCTGCCGCACCCCCTGCAGCGCCAGCGGCGCCACCACCGCCTGCGACGGCGGGGTGTGCCACATCACCAGCTGCGACTCCGGTTTCGGCGACTGCGATGGCAGCGTCGCCAACGGCTGCGAAAACACCCTGGACTCGCTCACCGACTGCGGCGCCTGCCGGGTCACCTGCGCCCGCACCAACGCCACCGCTTCCTGCGCCGGCGACGTGTGCCACATCCAGACCTGCAACCCGCTGTGGGACAACTGCAACGGCGTCGACGGCGACGGCTGCGAGACCTCGCTGGAGACGCTCAGCGACTGCAACGCCTGCAACACCCCGTGCGTGCGGGCCCACGCCAGCGCCACCTGCCAGGGCGGGACCTGCCGCATCGCCGCCTGCGATTCGCTGTACGCCAACTGCAACGGGCAGGACCCGGACGGTTGCGAAACCTCGCTGGAGACGCTGACCGACTGCGGCGCCTGCGGCATTCCGTGCCAGGCGGGGGCGGCGCAGATGACCTGCGCCGGCGGCGTCTGCCAGATCGCCAACTGCGATCCGGGCTTCGGCGACTGCGACGGGAACGTCTTGAACGGCTGCGAGAACACCCTCGACTCGCTCACCGACTGCGGCGCCTGCCGGGTGAGCTGCGCCCGGGACAACGCCACCGCCTCCTGCGCCGGGGACGTGTGCCACATCGCAAGCTGCAACGCAGGCTTCGGCAACTGCGACGGCATCGACGGCAACGGCTGCGAGGACACCCTGGACGGGCTCGCCAACTGCGGCGCCTGCGGCACCCCCTGCGCCCGCGCCCACGCCACCCCCTCGTGCGCCGGCGACGTGTGCCACATCGAGAGCTGCAATCCCCTGTGGGACAACTGCAACACTGTCGACGCCGACGGCTGCGAGACCTCGCTCGAGACGCTCACCGACTGCGGCGCCTGCACCACCCCGTGCTCGCGCGCCAACGCCACACCCTCCTGCGTGGGCGGAAGCTGCCACATCCAGACTTGCCAGAGCGGCTTCGGCAACTGCGACGGCATCGACGCCAACGGCTGCGAGAACACCCTGGACTCGCTCGTCGACTGCGGCGCCTGCGGCGTGTCCTGCACCCGCGATCACGCCACCGCCTCCTGCGCCGGCGACGTGTGCCACATCCAAAGCTGCACCGCCCCCTGGGACAACTGCGATGGCATCGACGCCAACGGCTGCGAGACCGACCTCAACACCACCGCGGCCCACTGCGGAAGTTGCGGCAACAACTGCGGGCAGAACGCCTACTGCAACGGCGGCTCGTGCGCCTGCAACGCCAACTTCGCCAACTGCAACGGCTCCTGGGCCGACGGCTGCGAGATCGATCTTCGCGTAAATCACGACAACTGCGGGAGCTGCGGCAACAACTGCGGCGCCAACGCCTACTGCTCCTCCAGCGTCTGCAACTGCGACTCGCTGTGGGGCAACTGCAACGCCACCTGGCTCGACGGCTGCGAGACCCCCACCAACACGCTCGTCAACTGCGGCGGTTGTGGTGTCGCCTGCGACCTGGCTCACGCCACCGAGAGCTGCAGCACCGGCACCTGCCAGATCACCGTCTGCGACAGCCTGTGGGGCAACTGCAACGGGAGTCACGCCGACGGCTGTGAGACCCAGCTCACCTCGCTCGCCAACTGCGGCGGCTGTGGCGTGCCATGCAGCCTGGACCACGCCTCGGAGTCCTGCGCCTCCGGCACCTGCCAGCTGGTGAGCTGCGACGGCGGCTGGTGGAACATCGACAACAACCAGAACAACGGCTGCGAGTGCGGCGACGGCAGCGACGCCCCCGAGACCTGCGCCGGGGCTACCAACCTGGGCACCGTGAGCCCCGGGAATCCCTCCGTCCAGGTGAGCGGCGTCATGGCCCACCGCACCGGCTACCACACCGACCAGGACTGTTTCTGGCTCACCTACAACGACCCCGATCCCGCGGCCGGCACGTTCAACATCAACCTCTCCGGAAGCGGCGTCCTCATGACCATCTGGCGCGGTGGCTGCAGCACGGCCGAGTGCGTTTCGGACGACGTGCAGTACCAGAGCCGCTGCTCGAGCCTCGGCGGGACCTGCCAGAGCGGAAACAACTTCAGCCTGTACATCTGCATCCACGCCTCGTCGAGCCCGGTGTGCTCGGCCTGGAGCCTCACCGCCACGCGCAACTGAACGGTAGAAAGCGCGACGATTTCAGCTGCCCATCCTCGAAGAGTTGATATGCCAAACTCTGCGAGCCTTCGCTCGGCTTGTGCTGTCAAGGGTCTGCGCGGGCTGCGCCCGCTGCGATCCCTCCGGGATTCCCTCCGGTCACCCTTGACAGCAGCCGAGCTTCGGCTGGGTCTGCTGACAAGAGGAGCATGCCACCATGCTCCTCCTGTGCGCGAGGACTGTCGGGTAAAACTTCGATGAAGACGCGGTCTGAACGCATCCCCCTGTTTACCGGAGTCTCTGATCTCGCTCCCGGAGGCATCACTCCGGTTCGATGCGGTTGCGGCCCTTGCGCTTGGCCTCGTACATGGCCATGTCCGAGGCCACGATGAGCTTGTCTCCGGAGTCCACCACGGGATCCGCGCAGTCGGCCACCCCGATGCTCACCGTCACCGTCTCGCCGCCGATGGCGTCGATGGCGGAGGCGTGGACCCGCTCCAGGATGCGGCGCGCCGGCAGCCGGGCCTGATCACGGGTGGTCTCGGGCAGCAGCACCACGAACTCCTCCCCGCCCCAGCGCGCCGTGGTGTCCACCTCGCGCACGCTGTCGCGGATGACGCGGGCCACCTGGCGCAGCACCTGGTCGCCGGCCTGGTGCCCGAAACGATCGTTGATGCCCTTGAAGTAATCGATGTCCACCATCAGGCAGGAGAGCGGCGAATGGTAGCGCCGCATGCGCGAGAACTCCTTCTCCACGATGGCCATCAGCCGCCGCCGGTTGAACAGCTCGGTGAGCGAGTCGGTGACCGCCATGACCTCCACCCGCTCCAGCATCTCGGACAGCTCCTGGTTCTTGCGCCGAAGCTCGTCCATCAGCGCCTTGGTGCGCAGCGCGGCGTAGATGCGGGCATTCAGCTCGACGTCGTCGTAGGGCTTGGGCAGGTAGTCGTCGGCGCCGGCGTGCAGCCCGTCCACCCGGTCGGCCACCGCGGTCTTCACCGTCAGCATGATCACCGGCACGGCGCGAGTGTCCTCGTTCAGCTTGAGCCAGCGGCACACCTCGTGGCCGCTGATGTCCGGCAGCACCACGTCCAAGAGCACCAGATCCGCCTTCTCGGTCTTGAGCAGCCGGATGCCCTCGGTGCCGCCCGCGGCCACCAGCACGTCGTAGCCGAAGCCCTCCAGCCGCTCGCGCGTCACCCGGGCCTCCGCCCGGTTGTCCTCGATGAGCAGGATCTTGGCCTTGGCCATGTCCACCTCCCTCCGCCGGCCGCCCTGCGCCGGCTCCACCGGGAACTTACGGAGCGTATGGCAAAAGTCGGCCGCTTGTAAAGCGCCCGCTGCGCTTTCGGCAAGAGAAAGATCGTTTCGCGATTCAGCCAAATGAGGTATCTTCGCCTCACCCCGCGGGAGGGCCCATGAGAGAGCACACGCTGCCCATCTTCATCATCGGTTCCATCGTCGCCCTGATCGCCTTCATCATCTGGCTGGTGTGGTACATGGCCAAGCGCCGGCGTGAGGCCTGGATGGCCGTGGCCGACCAGCTGGGGTTCGAGTACCACCGGCAGGACCCGGGGGTGCTGGCCGAGTTCGGCTTCTTCAAGCTCTTCAACCAGGGGCGGGCGCGCAAGGCCTACAACGTCCTGCGCGGGCGCACCCGCGAAGGCCAGGTGACCCTGGGCGACTACCGCTACACCACCGGGCACGGCAAGCACCAGCAGGTGCACGTCCAGAGCATCTGCATCCTCCGCTCCAAGGACATCCACCTGCCGCACTGTTTCTTGCGCAAGCAGATGCGGGTGTTCGACTTTTTGGGCAAGCTCTTCGGAGGCCAGGACATCAACTTCGACGAGGATCCCGAGTTCTCCAAGGCCTTCGTGCTCCAGGGCGCCGACGAGCTGGCCACCCGGCAAACCTTCCACGCCGAGGCCCGGCAGCTCTTCCTGCGCTTCCGCGGCCAGCCGGTGCAGTTCGAGTGCCTGAACGACTGCATCCTGTTCCACCGCGGCCGCACCATCAAGCCCGAGAAGGCGCGCGATCTTCTGGAAGAGGTCACGCAGATCTTGCACCTGTGGGCCTAGCGCCACCTCCGCTCGCCACACCCCTTGGCGCGAACGGGCTGGCGATCGGTGGCAGCGGGCGGGCGCAGGCTACCAGAAATCCACCAGGCGCAGCTCGGCCAGTTCCCCGGAAAGCTGCGCGGGACCCAGCGGGCAGAAGGACGAGCGCAAGTGCGCCCCGCGATCGTTGTCGTAGAGGTTGAGGTCCAGACCGAGGACCGCCCCGCTCTCGGGCGGGGTGACGAAGCCGAGGTCGGTCCAGGGGAGGCGGGCCTTGAAAAGGTAGCCCGCGGCCTCACGGCAATCGTTGTCGGGCGCCGGCCCGGAGAACTCGAAGCCGAAGTACATCCCCACCGGGTTCCAGGCCCCGCCGCCGAGCTGGTCGAAGGCGGTGTCGCCGCTCAGGTTGATGAGCGCGCGCCGGGGCGGCCCCCCGCCCGGCGCGAGGACCAGCTCCACTGCGTCGTCGCGCAGCAGGTTGTCCCGATCGCCCGCGCTGCGGCGCTGGGCGCACACCACCCGGTCCTGGCTCTCGACGAGCAGCAGAAGGCCACTGCCGTCCCAGGTCGCGTACACCTCGACCGCGTCCGCGCCGGGCTCCAGGCGAAGCGAGAGCGGCTGGGCGCCGACGTCGGAGAGCCGCCTTCCGGGCGCGAAGAAGTCGTCCACCGGCCCACGTATCCTGCGGGCATCGAGGGTGCGCGTGCGCAACCGGACCGTCCCCGAGCCATCGGGGTAGTGCACGGGCGGGTCGTGACCGTCGGGATCGGGGTTCCAGGAGCGCGGCCAGCGCCGGGCTTGCACCGCGCCCGAGTCGTCGGCGTCGCGCCACTCCAGCCCCAGGCGCAGCTCGCGCCCGGCTTCCACCACCCCGCCCAGCAGCGACCACGGCACCGCCGCGAAAGCCGCGTAGCCGCCCGTCTGCTCCCGCGCCCGGTGGAGGATGTTCGGCTGGCCGGCCGGCCACTGGATGGCGAAGGCGTCGCGTCCCAGAAAGAATACCACGTCGTTGCCATCCCACGATTTCGCGGCGCTGTCGCGCAGGCCGTCCAGGACCACCACCAGCCCGTCACCCTTCCACCACTCGGACGCGAAGGGCGCCCGGCTGCCATCGGGTACCTCCACCTCGACGAACAGGAACGCCCGGTTGAAGGCCAGGCTCGCGGACACCTCGTCCAGACCCAGGCTGCGGGGCACCCCCGTGGCGAGCAGGCTGGCCTGCGGATCCACCAGCGCCGGCCCGGCGTGGGCCAGGGCGGCTGCGTCGGAGGTGAAGCCCACCACCGCCTGGCGGTCGCCCCCGGCGAGCGGCACCGGCTCCGAGAAACCCCAGGCGACCCGCTCCCCGGCCAGATCGCGCCCGAACACCTGCAAGCGGGCCTCGCCACCCGTGGCGATCTCGCCGAAGGCGACCGTGCGCTCGAAGCCCCCGAGGTCGTAGCTCTTTCCGCCCTCGACCACCACAGCGAAGGAGTGGCTCTCTGCCACCGGATCTCGGCCATCGACCGTGAGCGGCAAGAGGTCCAGGTACAGCCGCGGCGGCGCCTCACTCGCACAGGCCACCAGCGCGAGCGCAAACCACCACCCCGAACGCCAGCACATCGCTCTCATGGGATCTCGATCTTGTGCTTGCTCAATAGATCGCGCAGATGGTGCCGATCCAGCCCCGCCTCGCGGGCCGCCCGCGACAGGTTGCCCCCGTGGCGCTGCACCAGCTCGACCAGGTAGGCCCGCTCGAAGGACTCCACCACCCGCGCCTTGGCCCGTTTGAAGGAGATGCGCTCCCGCGCGCCCTTCCCGTCCAGGGTGCGCAGCATCTCGCGCACGAACCCACGGGCGTCGAGGGCCCGGCCCTTCTCCAGCGCCAGCGCCCGCTCCACCGCGTTGCGCAGCTCGCGCACGTTGCCCTCCCATGGCAACGAAAGCAGCTCCTGCGTCTCGGCCAGCGAGAATTCCAGCGCCCGCTGCCCGCCGGAGAGCGCGGACACGAAGTGACTCAGCAGCCGAGGCACGTCCTCGGGCCGCTCGCGCAGCGGCGGAAGCTGCAAGGTCACCACCGCCAGCCGGTAGTACAGATCCTCGCGGAAGCGGCCGTCTTCCACCCGGGCGCGCAGATCGTCGCGGCTGGCGGCGATGACACGCACGTCGATGTCCACCGCGTGATCCGAGCCCACCGGCCGCATCTGCCGCTTCTCCAACACTCGCAGCAGCTTGGGCTGGCTGTCCAGCGGCAGGTCACCGACCTCGTCGAGCAACAGGGTCCCCCCACGCGCCTGCTCCAGGCAGCCGGCGCGATCGCTGAACGCCCCGGTGAAGGCGCCCTTGCGATGGCCGAAGAGCTCGCTCTCCACCAGCTCGCGCGGCAGGGTGGTGCAGTCCACCACCACGAACGGCCCGCCGCCGCGTTTGCTTCGCTGGTGCACCGCCTCGGCCAGCGCCTCCTTGCCGGTGCCGGTCTCCCCTTGCAGCAGCAGCGTCAGATCGGTGGCGGCCACCTCCTCCAGCGTGGCGAAGATCTCGCGCATGCGGCGGCTGGCACCCACCACCGCGCCGAAGCGGTCGCTGCCGGAGGGCTCGCGCCGCAGGTTCTCCTCCCAGGGGGCGACCTTGATCCGCGTGCGGCCCAGGCGGAGCGAGGCCCCCAGCCCCACCACCACGTCGCGGATACGCGCCCCCTCCAGGAACGTCCCGTTGCGGCTGCCCAGGTCCACGATGCGCACGCCGTCCGCTTCGCGCCGCGCCTCCAGGTGGCGCCGCGACACCGTGTCGTCGCACAGCGGCAGGTCGCAGGCCGGATCGCTCCCGAGAACGCACGGCGTCTCTTCGATGGCGCACCACTTGCCGGCGTCCGGGCCCTCGGCCACCAGCAAGCGCAGGCGGCTCAAGTCCCGCCGGATGGAGAGCTCGGGATCGGCAAGAGAGGTGGTCGCCCTGGTCTCCGGCCCGCCCATGGGTGGCATCCTATCCACCGCCTGTCAGGATTTGCAACATTGATCTCCACGGTTGCATCTGGCACGATAGGGTGCCGTGACAAGAACCCCGCGCCGCGCCGGGGAAGCCAAGGGAAAGGATCCGCCATGCCGCGTCGAGCTTGCGTGTGGGCCGTGCTGGGATTGGGCCTGCTCTTTTCCGGACCGGCCCTGGCCCAGAAGAAAGCGCCGAAAACAACCCGGGCCGCGCTGCTGCCCATCTCGGTCAAGGACATGCCGCCGGAGCTGGCCAAGAAGCTCGGGGCCACCGTGCTGGAGGAGCTGGGTGCGCTCAAGGTGTTCGAGGTCATCCCCGGCAAGACCCTGTCGGCGTCCCTGGACGGCCTGCGCAAGAAAAAAGTCTATGCCAAGGGTTGCGAGGAGAAGAAGGCCTGCATGCAGGCGGTGGGCAAGGCGGTGAAGGCGGGGGTGCTCCTCCACCTCCAGGTGGCGCGCGCCCAGGAGGGGGTCACCCTGACCATGCGGCTGTTCGACGTGCGCACCGCCAAGGAAGTGCGCAAGGGCACCGAGTTCGGCAGCGAGGATCCCGCCGACCTGGAGCGTGCCGTCCGCTGGATCACCCGCAAGGTGTCCTCGCCCATCTTGAGCACCATCCTGCCGGGCAAGGCCAAGCTCCAGATCGACTGCGAGGAGGGCGGGGCCGACCTGTACGTCAACGGCAAGTCCTTCGGCAAGAAGACCGGCACCAGCCTCAAGGTCTCCTCGGGCGTGTTCGATCTCCTGGTCAAGAAGGAAGGCTTCGAGCCCTATCACGAGGTGATGGCGGTGTACCCGGGGGACGAGGTGCGGCTGAAGGCGGTGCTGAAGCCCGCGGAGACGACCCGGCCGGCGGTGGCGGCGGTCGAGCCCAGCGCGCCGGTCGAGCCGCCGCCGCCGCTCAAGCCGGTGGAGGGAAAACCGGAGGAGAAGAAGGAACTGCCGGCCTGGGCGGTGTTCGATGTGCCCAAGCCGGCCGGCACCGCCGCGGCGGCGCAACCGCCGGCGGGTGGGGCCGCACCCTGGGCCGGGACGACGGCCAAGAAGGAGACCAAGCCCTTCCTGCCGGAGCCGGTGGAGGAGAAGCCGCGCGAGGAACCCGCGCGCCGGGAGAAGCGGTTCTACCAGACCTGGTGGTTCTGGACGCTGGTGGGAACGGCCGTGGCCGGTGGCGTGGGCGCCGGAACCTACTTCTTGCTCCAGGGCGGCGGTGGCGGGGGCGCGGGCACCGGCTCGGCCGCGGTGAGCTGGCAGTAGCCGGCGGGAGGTCCCATGATGAGCAATCGTCTACTCTCGATCCTCGGTGTCGTGCTGGCCTCGGCCGCCTGCGGGCCGGGCGAGGGCAACGTCGGCAGCGCCCGCCTGGAGCTCTCCATCTCCTTCGAGCGGGCCGGCGCGACGCGGGCCATGTTGAGCGGGCTGGTGGACACCATCCGGGTCACGGTCAGCGCCCAGGGAACCGTGCTGCGCCAGCAGAGCTTCGACTACGAGGCTTTGCAGGGGACAGTCACCGACATCCCGGTCGGCACGGGCCGGACCTTCACCGTCGAGGCCCTGGGCAACGACACCCGTATCTACAGCGGCACGGCCGACAACATCACCATCGCGAAGAATCAAACCGCCAGCGTGCCGGTGGTCCTCGCCCCGGCCTACAGCTCGGACGTCTACCCGCCCGCGGCGGTGACCGACCTCATCGCCCGCGGGAACGGCACCACGGTCACCCTGACCTGGACCGCCAGCGGCAACGACGCCCGGGCCGGCCAGGCCCACAGCTACGACCTGCGCATCTCTCCCTCCACCATCCAGGCCGCCAACTTCGACGCCGCCACCCAGGTGAGCGACGCCCCGGCGCCCGGCGTGGCGGGGCAGGCCGAGCAGTACGTCCACGACTTCGGCACCAGCGGCACTTACCATTTCGCCCTCAAGGTGCGCGATGACGCCGGCAACTGGTCCGCCATCTCCAACGAGGCCATCGTCACGCTCACCGGCCCGGACACCATGCCACCGGCCACGGTGGCCAACCTGACCGTGTTCATGGTGGGCTCGGACTCGGTGACGCTCACCTGGACCGCGCCGGGCGACGACGGCAGCGCCGGCACGGTCACCGACTACGACCTGCGCTGGAGCACCGCCGAGATCACCGCCGGAAACTTCTCCTCCGCCACCCGCGCCACGGGACCCGCGCAGAAGGTCCCCGGCGGCCAGACCGAGAGCGTGGTGGTGAACGGGCTGACCCCGGGAACGCGCTACTGGTTCGCCCTCAAGGCGGTGGACGACGCCGACAACTGGTCGGCCATGTCCAATGTGGTGAACGCCCTGATCCAGGACCAGACCCCGCCGGCCCAGGTGACCGACCTGCGCGAGACCGCGCAGACAGCCACCTCCATCACCCTGGGCTGGACCGCGCCCGGCGACGACGGCGCCAGCGGCATTGCCACCCGCTACGACATCCGCTACGCCGCCACCGAGATCACCAGCGCCAACTTCACCCAGGCCCAGGCGGTCCAGAACCCGCCGGCGCCGCAGGCGGCGGGCGCGGCCGAGAGCGTCACCATCGCCGGCCTCACCCAGGGACAGCCCTACTACTTCGCCCTCAAGGCCTACGACGACGAGGACAACGAGGGCCCCATGTCCAACGTGGCCACCGCCACCCCCGGCGTGGTGGACACCACGCCTCCCGCGGACGTCACCAACCTGGCGGTTCAGAGCGTGGCCGAGACCTCGGTCACCCTGGCCTGGACCGCGCCCGGCGACGACGGTAGCGTCGGCACCGTGACCAGCTACGACGTGCGCATGAGCACCGCCGAGATCACCGCCGCCAACTTCGATACCGCTCAACCGGTCGCCGGACCCTCGACCATCGTGAGCGCGGGCCTTTCGCAGACGCTGGTGGTGGACAGCCTGATTCGCGGCACCCCGTACTGGTTCGCGCTCAAAGCCGCCGACGAGCGCAACAACTCGTCCGGCATCTCCAACGTCATTTCGGCCACGCCCGACGACGTCACTGCACCCCAGGCAGTCACCGATCTCGCGGCCGTCGTCGCCTCCGATACCAGCGCCACCCTCACCTGGAAAGCCCCCTACGACGACAGCGCCGTCGAGGCCGTGACCCGCTACGACATCCGCTGGAGCACCTCGACCATCGACGAGCAGAACTTCACCTCGGCCACGCAGGTTCTCAACCCTCCAGCCCCGCTGGCTCCCGGCAGCGATCAGCTGCTGGTGGTGGACTCTCTCCCGGCGGGGGCGACGGTGTACTTCGCCATCAAGGCCTTCGACGTGGCCGACAACGCCTCGGCGCTCTCCAACCCGGCATCGGCGGTGATGCGGGTGGTGCCCTCCGTCGTCACCACCCTTTCGGTGAGCGCCGTCGCCGACACCGGCGTCACGCTCACCTGGAAGGCCCCTCACGACGACACCGCCACCGAGGCCGTGGCCGCCTACGAAATCCGCTACTCGACCGGCACCATCGACGATGGCAACTTCGACCAGGCGACGCTGGTCACCAACCCGCCCACGCCCCAGGCGCCGGAGAGCGACGAGACGCTGGTCGTGAGCCCGCTCAACATCAATACTCCCTACACTTTCGCCCTGGTGGCCATCGACGAGCACGGCAACCGCTCGGCGCTGTCCAATGTGATCTCGGGCGAGCCCGGCTCCCAGGACACCACTCCGCCCGCGGCCATCGACAACCTGGCGGCGGCACCCACCGCGACGGCCGGCGAAATCCAGCTCTCCTGGACCGCTCCGGGCGACGACGGCGCAGGCGGCGGGCCGGTGGCAAGCTACGACGTGCGCTACAGCACGAGTCCCATCGATGACGCCAATTTCGCGAGCGCCACCCAGGTCTTCTGGTCGGGGACCATCGCCGATCCGGCGAGCCAGCAGACCTTCCTCGTGACAGGGCTCACCAGCGCGACTGTGTATTATTTCGCGGTCAAGGGGGTGGACAACCGCGGGCTGCTCGCGCCGCTTTCCAACGTCCCCAGCGCCACGCCAAATTGATGGAGCCAGACGCGAGCACGAGTCCTGGCACCAGAACCGAACGAAAGGTCATCCGCGCACCATCATGATAATCCTTCGCTGGCCGAACCTTCTCATGCTCGGCAGAACCGCCGCCATCCCGAATGTGGCCAGATCGGTGCGCGCGCCTGGGCGCGCGGCGGCGAGCGGCGGCGCGCTTTTCCTTGGAGCAATGCTTTTACTGTGCTTGCCGGGGATGATCCTGGACGGCTGTCACAAGAGCGCGCCCGAGGCTCCACCGGCCGCCCGCACCCTGGCCGAGGCGCGCCAAAAGGTGCTCGATCTCTTCGGCGAGCTGGACGGCTTTACGCTCGAGAAACAGCTCGAGGTCGGCCTGGCGGGCTGCCCGGCGGTGCGCATGGAGGCGGCCTTCCTCCACCAGGGGCAGCGTCAGCGCGCCATTGTCTACGTGGTGGACCACCCCCAGCTCTTCAACGTGGTGAGCTTCATCTCCCCCGCGGACGAGGAGTTCTTCAACGCCGGCTACGACGTGTTCCAGAAGATGCTGCGCGCGCTCAAGGTGGACCGGGTCTCCGGCCACCAGACGGTGACCGAGGCCGGCGAAGAGAAGATCCTGCGCAGCCCCGACCTGCAGCTCGAGATCCGCTACCCGGCCTCCTGGGTGTACACCCGCGACGAGGTCAACCGGGCGCTGGTGTTCTCCGGCCCGCGGGAGGAGCCGAGCTGGCTCACCACGGTGAACTTCTCCGTGATCAACAAGTGGGGTTCCTGAATGTCGCGCCCGAGACGCACAGCGCCGGCAGGCCAGGGGAGCCTGCGTTTCGGCACCGGCGGGGTGCCGCGCTCCTCCCCCGCGCCCGACGCCGTATCGGGAGTGGAGACGGTGGCGGCCCTGGGGCTTTCGGCCATGGAGCTCGAATTCGTCCAGGGCGTGCGCCTCCAGGAGGCCTCGGCCGCGCGCATCCGCGAGCGGGCGCAGGCGCTGGACGTGGCGCTGACCTGTCACGGTCCCTACTACATCAACCTCAACGCCGCCGAGCCGGAGAAGCGCCAGGCCTCCCGGCGCCGCATCCTCGAGACGGCGCGGGCCGCGCAGCTCGTGGGCGCGCGTTCCATCACCTTCCACGCCGCCTTCTACCTGGGGCAAGATCCCGAGGCGGTGCACCGGACGGTGCGCGAGGAGCTGCGGGGCATCGTCGAGACCTTGCGCGACGAGGGCAACACCGTGCAGATCCGCCCCGAGCTGACCGGGAAGCCCTCCCAGTACGGCTCGCTGGAGGAGCTGCTGCGGCTCTCCACCGAGGTGCCGGGGGTGTTGCCGTGCATCGACTTCTCGCACGCCCACGCGCGCTCGGGAGGAGCCCAGAACAGCGCGGCGGAGTTCGAAGAAATGCTCTCGCAGGTGCGCGCGGCCCTGGGGGCCGAGGCGCTTCTGGATCTCCACCTGCACGTGAGCGGCATCGAGTACACCCCGAAGGGCGAGCGGCGCCACCTGGATCTGCCCGCGGCCGACCTGCGCTACCAGGAGCTGCTGCGCGCGCTGGCCGCCGTTCGCGCCGGGGGGGTGCTGGTGTGCGAGAGCCCCAGCCTGGAAGAGGACGCGCTGCGCATGCAGCGGCTGTATCGAACGCTGAAAGCCTGAGGAGCACTTTCCGGCGGGAGGAACGCCATGGATCGCGACCAGGCCGTGCAACTCATGGAGAGCAAGATCCAGAACCTCAACCTGCGCCGCCACATGCTGGCGACGGAGGCGGTGATGCGCGCGCTGGCGCGAAGACTCGGCGAGGACGAGGTGTTGTGGGGGCTCACCGGCCTGGTCCACGACATCGATCTGGAGCAGGGCGGCCAGGATCCCTCGGCCCACGCCCGCCTGGCGGCCGAGTGGCTGGAGGGCAAGCTCCCGCCCGAGGCCCTGGCCGCCATCCGCGCCCACAACGGCGAGCGCCTGCACATCGAGCGCCGGACACGTTTCGAGCACGCCCTGGCCGCGGCCGAGACCGTGACCGGTCTGGTGGTGGCCGCCACCCTGGTGTTGCCCGGCAAGAAAATCGCCGAGCTCAAAGCCCAGAGCGTTCTGAAGCGCATGAAGGAGCCGCGCTTTGCGGCGGGCGTCAACCGCGACATCGTGCGCGAGTGCGAGCTGCTACCGGTGCCGCTTCCCGAATTTGTCTCCCTGGCGGTCGAGGCCATGCGTCCGCTGGCGCCGGAGCTGGGGCTGTAGCGCAGTGCTTGATGCGGGCCGCACGGCCGGCCTATACTGGGGACAGGTAGGGCAATCCATGAGAAGGCCAAGCGCATCTTTTGCAATGCGAGCGACGCTGTGGGCGTTGGGGTGCTTGCTGCTGCTCGGTGCAGAGACCGCCTTCGCCCGGACGCCGAAGCCCGCCCCCAAGCCCGCCGCCAGGCCCGGCACCGGCAACCTCCTGTTCACCTCGATGACCGAGGACATCAAGGTGTACCTGGACGGCGCCTTCATCGGCAAGACGCCCTTTGCGAAACCCGTCCCGGTCAAGGCAGGCAAGCACAAGCTCAAGGCCACCAAGCCCGGCTACAGCAACCTGGAGGCCGAGGTGGTCATCCGGGCCGGGCGCACCGAGGAGTTCCCGCTGGACCTCATGCCCTTCTCGGGGCTGGTCAAGTTCGCCGCCAACATCGAGGGCGCCGAAGTGTATGTGGACAACAACCTGGTGGGTCACATCCCGCTGGTCCAGGAAGTGTCCATCGGCGACCACAAGGTGCAGATCGTGAAGGAGGGGTACGAGGACTTCACCGCCACCATCAACGTCAAGGCCGGCGAGAAGCACTTCATCGAGGCCAACCTCGCCCCCTTCAAGGACTTCTCGCCCGAGGTGCTGGCCATGGCGGCGGCGGCCAAGGAGAAGGAGGAGGCCGACAAGCGAGCCGCGGCCGAGATGTTGCGCGCCGAGTCCGCCCCTCCCCCGCCGCCCGCCTGGTACGAGGGCCTGCACCGCAAGTGGTGGTTCTGGACCGCGGTGGGCGTGGCCGCGGTCACCGCGGTGGCGGTGCCGGTAGCTCTGAGCGCCGGCGGTGGCGCCTCCCCGCTGGACCGCCACACCCAGGGCCCGCACGCCGTGATCGACCTGGCCCGCCCGGGCCCCTGAGCGATCGCCCGGAAACAACCGCCGACCTTGCTCGACCCTCGCGGCGCGCGCCTCACCCCGCGCTCGCGCGAGAGAGACATCTGAAACTTCATCAAAGATGGACAGCTACTGAGGGGAGGGTTCGCCGGAAGCGGCCGCGATCTTTCCCGAACCGACGCGGCGCGCCAGCAGGATGGCCGCCGTCCCCAGCAGGTACACCAGCGCCGCCAGCAGTTGCACGGCGCGAAAGCCCAGGTTCAGCGACAGCGCGACCGTGAGCACCGACCCCAGCACCGAGGCCGCGCCGTTGATGCCCCAAGCCCACGGCACCAGCACCCGGGCCGGGCCCTGGAGCAAGCGCACGCCCAGCGGCAACATCTGCCCCATCCACACCGCGGGCAAGAAAAGCAACGCCGCAGCCAGCACCACGCGCCAGATGGCGGGCCACCCCATGCACGCCGAGAACAGCGGCCCGAGCAGCAGCGCGTAGGCCGCCACGATGAGCAGCACCACAGCGCAGCTCGTGACCAGGCGGCGCGGCGCCCGCTCCAGCGGCAGGTTGCGGGTGCGCAGGCTGCCCAACCCCGTGCCCAGCAGCAGCACCGTCAGCACCACGCCGGTGGCGTACACCGGGTGGCCCAGAAAGAGGATGAAGTGCTGCATCCAGGATATCTCCAGCGCGATGAACCCCACCCCGATGGCGAAGAAGTAGCCGAGGTGCAGCACGCCCCGCGCCGGCACGGCGCCGAGATCCCGCCGGGCGCGGAAGAGGAGCGGCAGTCCGAACACCAGGAGCACCAGCGAAAGCACTACCATCATCAACAACCGCAACACCCGCACGCCGAGATCGTTCTTGTCCGGGTCGGACAG
This sequence comes from Myxococcales bacterium, assembly GCA_012798435.1. Taxonomy (GTDB): domain Bacteria; phylum Myxococcota; class B64-G9; order B64-G9; family B64-G9; genus JAAZNF01. The sequence goes on from JAAZNF010000001.1 coordinate 31,593, forward strand.
CATGCGGCTCAAGAAGTCTTTGGGCCGGGTGGTGTAGAAGAAGAACGGCCGGTCGTCCGTGGGCGGCGAGATGTCGAAGGCGGTGCCCTCCCACAGCGGCCGGGGATCGGCGGCGCGCGCCAGATCGTCGATCAGCTCGCCGGGCCGCGCGGGCGCATCGGGATCGTACAGCACCCGCAGGCCGTCCGCAGCGCAGGTCCGGCGCAGCGTCTCCAACTCCTCGCTCGAGAACGGCGTGCGCTTGACCAGCAGCGTGCCCATGCGCGCGTCGGCGCCCACGAACAGGTGGCGCGCGCGCCCGCTCACCCCCAGGTCCGACAGGGCGGCCAGCGCGATCGCCAGCAAGCGCTCGAACTCGCGCGGCGGCTTTCGCAGCCAGCGGGTCATGCTGAGCACGCCGTCGTCTTCGAGGTGCGAGAGGAAGTCGACGAAGGCCTCGCGGGTGTAGAGGTTGTTCTCGGACAGGGTGAAGGCCCCGGCGCTGCTGGCGGCCCAGGTGTCGACCAGGGTGGCCTGGATGCTGCTGAAACGCTCGCGGCTGCGGCGCACGAAGCTGCGCCCCTCTCCCACGGTCACCTCCACCCCCGGCTGGCGGTAGAGATCCCCCGAGTATTCGGCGAAACGCCGGCCCATGACCTCGTCAACGATGAGCCGGTTGAGCTCCACCCCGCGGATGCGCCGTACACCGCGGGACAAGGCGCTCACGATGTCGGCCCCGCCGCCCGGACCGATGATCAGCGCCTGCCCGTCGTTCTTCAGGGCGTACACCAGGGCCGCCACCCGGCTCTCGGAGAAACGGTTCGCCGCGTTGCGCCCTCCCTGCCAGGCCTCCCGGGCGAAGATGCGCGTGGCGGCGTCCGAGTCGATGTTGAGCCACAGGAAGTCCTCCGGGGTGCGTGACACTGTCACCCGCGAGTAGGCGTTCCAGCCTTCGTAGAGCACGGCGCGCTCGTCCACCGCCTTGACCGAGGGGATGGCGAACAGGTGCACCCGGCTGTCCAGGCCGCACAGCGCCCACAGCAGCGCGCTCGGTATCACCGCCACCCAGCGTGCCCACCGCCGTTCCCACAGAAAGGCCAGGGCGGCACTCGCCCCCAGGGCGCCGGCGCACAGCACCGCCGCCGGCCCCCCCAGCCACTGCAGCGCCGCCAGGCTGAGCAGGCAGCCCGCGGCCGCCCCGGCCAGGTCGAAGAAGTACAATCGACCCACGTGGTCCGGGTGCAGGGTGATGAGCAGCGAGACCACCATGCCGCAGAAGAAGAACGGCAGGGCCACCCCGGCGAAGAGGAGCCCCAGCGGCAGCAGTCCGGCCAGATCCAGCTCGGGGGGGATGCGGATCCGCAGGGCGAGCACAAGCGCCAGGACCACGCTCAGGCCGAACAGCAGCGCATGCCGGGCCAGCGCGCCGGAGCAACTCTCGGCCGCGTAGCGCCCTTGCCGGAAAAACAGCGTCACCCCGGCCGCGCCGATGCCGAACAACGCCATGCTCACGACCAGGAAGGCGAAGTGGTAGAACAACGTCACCGAGAAGATGCGCGTGCAGCACAGTTCCAGCATCAGGCCGGCCGCGCTCACCAGCGCGATGCCGGCGTACCTGGCACCGCTCGGTTTCATGGGCGCTTCCAGGCCGCGCTCTCTCCGTACAGGGCGCGCACCGCCACCTGCGCCGCGCGCGAGCAGTACAGAGGCTGCGCGTGACCGATCTTGTGGATGTAGTGGTTGCGGGCCTCGGGGTACGGCAGGATGGCGTTGTTGGGGGGCCAGATCATGGGGTCCAGGCTGTAGTACACGGAGGTCCACTCGATGCCCGGGTCGAGGGGGCGCGCGTTCAGCTCGCGCAGGAAGCGGCTGCCGGGGATGAGCTGCATCCCGCTCTCTCCCTGTACCTTGCGGATATAGGGGAGCAGCGCCGCCGCCTGGCGCACGCCCCGGTGGGGCAGCGCCGCCAACCCGGCCCAGGTCCCTTGATGGGGCGAGGACAGGAACAGGCACTTCTTCACCGGCAGGCCGCCGGCCAGGCCGTGCTGCACGGCGGCCCGGATGATCATCCCGCCCTGGGAGTGCCCCAGCAGGTAGACCTCCCGGGGCCGGATCTCGCCGAGCAGATCCCGCAAGTGATCGCATAGCTGCTCGGCCGACAGGGTGAGATCCTGGCTGTAGGGAAAATCCGAGAACACCCAGGTGAAGGCGTCGAAGATGTCCAGCCCGAGCAGCCGCTCCAGCCGGTAGAACTGGCGCGGGGTTTCCATGTACCCGGGCACCATCACCAGGAGGCGCGACTGGCCCTGGTAGCGGGCCAGGCGCTCCCGCCGGTAGTCCTGGCCGTAGAGCATCTGCTGCGAGACGTGGATGCCGCCGTCGAGGAAGTTCTTGCCCACGAAGAAGGCCTCCTCGAGGGCGGAGAGCAGGAGCGCCAGCGAATCCTGGAACTCCTGGGGCGGCAGCAACTTGCGGTTGAACCGCTGCCAGCGCCGGCGCAAGGATTGCGGGATCTCGGGCAGCTTCACGCGCCGGCCTCCGGCGGGTCCTCCGGCGCCTTCTCCGGCGGCGCAGCCGTCTCGGCCGCGGCCTCGGCGACCCGCTGCCTTCGGGCCCGCACCCGGATGACGATGGACACCACCATGCCCACGAAAAGGCCTGCCAGCATGCCGTACAGGATGGGCACCGAGCTTCCCTGGAGGGTACCCTGGCCGCCGACCAGGTAACCGATCCCGCCGCCGATCACCGTACAGATGCTGAGCCAGGGCATGTACGCCGCTTTGATGGGCATGGGCCTCTCCTCGTTCGTCGCCGGGCATGAAACCACGACGAACGGAGAAAGTCCACTCCCGCGACCTGGGACGTTTTTCCCCGCCAGAACAATGGCTTGCCAGGCATCCCCGAAATGTCAGAGGGGGGTGCTACGGTTCGGGCGAGATGGACGACCGGCCGACCGCGGCCAGGAGGAATCCATGCAAGCCATCCGCGCTCTCGTCAAGCTCTCCGAACATTGCCCCGAGTGCGGCGCCCTGCTGGTGCGGGTGGGCCGTGCCGGCGTATGCCCGCACTGCGACTGCGAGGTGGAGGACGACCTGGAGACCTTCCCCGTCCGCCTCCTGCGCCTCGCGCCCGAGGGCCGCACGTCGCCATCCCCCGCCGCACAGGACGATCTCCCGACCGACCTCTCCGAGGAAGCCGCGTGACGGACAGAGGCCTCACAACACCGGCGACAGGGCGCGGGCGAACCCCTCGGAGAGCCGGCGCCACACGTTCTTGCGCCGGACCGATTCCAGGGTCACCGGGCGAGCCCGCGCCAGATCGTCCTCGAAGATGCGCTGCATGCGCTCGGCGAAGCTCGTGCCGGTGACCAGCACGTTGCACTCGAAGTTCAGCCGGAAGGAGCGGATGTCCATGTTCGCCGAGCCGACGGTGCTCCAGGTGCCGTCGATGACCATGGTCTTGGCGTGCAGCACCCCCGGCCGGTGTTCCCAGATGCGGACCCCCGCCTCGAGCAGCTCCCGGTAGAACGAGCGCCCGGCCACCTGGACCAGGCGCATGTCCGACCGGCCGGGGAGCAGCAGCCGCACGTCCACGCCGCGGAAGGCGGCGGTCTTGAGCGCCTCCAGCATGGCCGGATCCGGCACGAAGTACGGGGTGGTGATGAAGATGCTGCGCTCGGCGCGCGAGATGGCGGTGAAGAACACCGCGTGGAGGTTCTCGTGGGCGTGGTCGGGGCCGGAGTCGACCACCTGCACCAGGTCATCCCCGGCGGGCGCGATGGCCGGAAAGTGATCGAGCGAGATCAGATCCTGCCGGGTGGCGAAGAACCAGTCCTCGGCGAAGGTCTCCTGGAGCCGCCACACCGCCGGCCCGCGTAGCTCGAGGTGCGTATCCCGCCAGGGGCCGAGCCGCCGCTTGCGCCCGCGGTACTCGTCGCCGATGTTCAGCCCACCGGTGAACCCGATCCGCCCGTCCACCACCAGGATCTTACGGTGGTTGCGCAGGTTGGGGCGCCAGTGGGGCGAGAAGGGCAGCACCGGCATGAAGCGGGCGAAATGGGCGCCGGCCTCCTCGAGCGGCCGCACGAAACGCCGCCCCAGCGCGTGCGAGCCGAAACCGTCCACCAGCAGGCGCACCTCCAGGCCCTCGCGCGCCTTCTTCATCAAGGCCTCGCGAAAGCGCAGCCCGGCCTCGTCCTCGCGGTAGATGTACGTCATCATGTGCACGTTGCGCTCGGCCCCCAGGATGGCGCGCTCCATCTCGACGTAGCAGCGCTCGCCCTCCACGAAGACGTCCACCGCGTTGCCGGGGAAGAGCGGGCCCTCGCTGAGGCGGGCCGCCACCCGGGCGATGGAGCGGCACGGTTCGGCCAGGCGCTCGATCACGCTGTTTTCGCAACAGGGCCGCTTCGGCCCGATGCCCTGCAGGCTCTGGTTGATGGCCACCCGGTAGCGCACCTTGCGCTTGGCCCGGCGCCGCACCCGGGTCCGGCCGATGAGGAAGAAGAGCAGCGCCCCCAGCCACGGCAGGAAGGCGATCACCAGGATCCAGGCGAAGGTGGCCCCGGCCTCCTTCTGCGAGAGCAAGATGCGGGGGATGAGCAAGAAGGCCATCAGGTAGCCGGCCACCGTGACCAGCGTGACCAGGACCTGCCAGGGGATCTCGAAGGAGGCGCCCACGGGCCGGCATTGTAGCAGATTCATGCCGGGCAAGGCGAGCCAGGCCTTCGCGCGGCAGATCGCCCTGATCGCGTCTGGCCGCGCTTGCTCTTGCGGCATCGCGGCCAGACGCGAAGGGATTTTTACCCGGTCGCGCTGACTGCCTGGGCCATGCGAACCGGCGCACCGGAAGTTTGACAAGATCTTCTTGGGACAGGAAGAGCAGGCCCGCAGGCTCTTCCTATCAGCGGATTCAGCCGGAGCCCGACCGCAGTCAAGGGCGAGCGTAGCGAGTCGCGAAGCGATCGCAGACCCTTGACGGCACAGGTCGGGCGAAGGCTACCGGAGCGTGAAATCACGCGCGAACGCACTGGCCACGTGGGCCCCGCTTCCGCGCGGCAGGTGGTCGACATCTCGCAGGTGGGTGCGAGAGCAACATTTTTGGCAAAGCCGGGGCGAAGGCCAGGTTCAGACGAAGCGCAGGCTGGCCAGGAAGGACGGCAGGGTGTTCCAGCGGAAGTAGAGCACGGACTTCGAGATGTCCTTGCCGGACCCGAGGTCGGTGATGGTGCCGTAGCAGGTGGCGTGGGTGCGGTGCAGGTTCCAGGGCCGGATGTTGACCTTCTCGCCGATGTAGCGGTAGGGGCGGCCCGCGGCATCCTTGAAGTCGAAGGTGTAGCGGATCTTGGCGCCCGAGAAGTACAAGAGGTCGAGCCGCCCGCGGCAGGGGGCGTCCTCGACCAGGCCATCGACCGTGACGGTGCCCTCGAGGAAATTCGACATGAAATTCGCGTCGCGCGGGTTGAGGTAGGGCCACAGGCGGCGGGTGCCCCAGGTCACCCGGAAGGACATCGGCCGCTCGCCGGCCGGCCCGGCGCCCTCCACGAAGCGGTGGGTCCCGCTCATCACCTCGTCCATGGCGAATCCGATTCGCCGCTCGCGCAGCATCTTCTTCAGCGCGCCGGTATCCATGGTGCTCTCCTCCAGGAAACGAGATTGTGGCGGCATTATACGTTTTTTGACGCGACGCGCAACAAAAAACGACCTCGGCTTCCCGGCGCCGCCGCGAGGCCACAGGCGACCAACTCCGTCGGCTGCGAACGGTCCTTTCTCTTTCGAGATCCGGGAACTTTCCAGTGCCGGTGTAAGACGAACCGCGTTTACCCCGCGGTAGTTTTCGTTGACACTGTCTTATGATTGGGTTACTGGTTCTTGCGGAGGTGGACCACTCCGATGCCGGGTGAGACGGGCGCCGATCTCTCGAAACTCGAGTACGAGTTCGCCACCAATCCGAACTCCGAGGCCTTCCTGCCGCTGGCCCGCGCCTATCTGAGCATGGGCCGGTACGTGGAGGCGATGGTCGTCTGCAAGCGCGGCATCAAGGCCCACCCCGACCTGGCCACCGGCCGTCTGCTGATGGCCCAGATCTACGCCGACCAGGCCAAACACCAGAAGGCTATCGAGGAGCTCACCAGCCTCCTCAAGCAGAGCCCGGAGAACGGCGACGCCAACCGCCTGATGGGGCTCATCCATCTCAAGCTCTCCAAGCAAGACGAGGCGGTGAGCTACCTCAAGAAGGCCATCGACTGCGATCCGGGTGACCGGCAGGCGAAGGAAGCCCTGCTCAAGATGGGGGTGGACTACGTCCCGGCCAGCGCCAAGCCTGCTCCGGCGCCGGTCGAGGCGATGCCGCCGCAGCAGCGCTTCACCCCGGCGGGGGGCATCGCCCGGGCCAAAATCGAGACTCCCGCCACCACGCCGGCCGGGGGAATCCCGGCCACCCCGCGGCCCACCCCGGCCGCGGGCATCCCGGTCTCCGAGCGCCCCACCGAGCGCGCCATGCCGCCCGTGGCCCCGGCCCGTCCGGCGCCCACCCCGCAACGAAAGCGCATCGCCGACATCTACAACGAGATGGAGGTCTCGAAGCGCGGCAAGCCGCGCCGCGGGCTGCGCACCACGCTCATCCTGGGCGGGGTGCTGTTCTTCGGCTTCCTCATCTACGTGGCCTACGCCTACTACTCGGGGCAGCGTCAGAAGGAGATCAACAACCACCTACAGGCCGGCCGCAGCTTCTTCAACAAGGACTCGTTCGACGGCTACCAGAAGGCGCTCAAGGAGTACCGCGCCATCTACAAGCTCGACTCCAAGCACCCCGAGGCCGTCTCGCGGGGCGCCTTCATCTGCGCGGTGCTCTTCGGCGAGTTCGGCCAGGGCAAGGAGCTGATCACCGAGGGGCAGAAGTTCCTGGCCGAGGGCCAGTCGCTGGAGCAGCCCCCCAGCCTGCTCACCGCGGCCAAGGCCCTGATGATCGCCTACGGCGGAGGCAGCCTCAACGACGCAGTGAAGGTCCTCGAGGAGGCGCTGAAGAAGCAAGACAAGTCTCCGGTGCTGCAGACCGCCCTCGGCATGATCCTGATGGTGCAGGGCAAGCTCCTCGACGCCAAGGAGCCGCTGCTGGCCGGCGCGGGCGGCGGCGATATCCGTGCCAAGGTGGCGCTGGGCGAGTGGGCCATGCGCCGCTCCATGTACCGCGAGGCGGTCAACGCCTTCAGCCAGGCCCTGCAGAGCGACCGCGACCACGTGCGGGCCATCCTGCTCTCCTCGCTCACCCTGCTGCTGCGCGGCAACAACCTGGGCGACAACCAGACGGTGGCCACCGCCATGAAGCGCTTCTCCGAAGAGCTGGAGAAGGACGCCTCCGACCGCGAGAAGCTGCTGGCCCGCCTCATCCAGATCGCCCTGCGCGCCCGGGACGAGCGGGAGAAGCCCAAAGCGCTCGCCGAGCTCATCGAGCTGGCCAAGAAGGAAGTCGGCAACGAGACCATCCAGTTCGTGGCCGCCCGCGAGCTGCGGCGCGCCGGCAAGCTCGCCGAAGCCAAGGAGGCCATCGAGCGGGCGCTGCGGCTGAACAGCTCGCGGCCCGATTTCGCGCTGGAGGACGCCGAGATCGCGCTGGCCCGCGGCGACTTCGAGACCGCCCGCAGCCGGGCGTTGCGGGTACAGACCATGGATCCCGACAGCGGGTTGAGCAAGCTGCTCGCCGGCGACGCCTACCGGGCCGAGTCGCGCTCGGAGAAGATCGCCGACAAGGCCGAGAAGACGGCCCTGTTGGAGAAGGCCTTCAAGTACTACAACGAGGCCAAGAACTCGATGGACACCGAGGTGTTCGCGCACCTGCGCCTCGGGCAGCTCTACCTCGAGCCGCTGAAGCTCGACCGCGACATGGCCCAGGAGGAGCTCGGCATCGCCTTCCAGCAGCTCGGGCCGCTGGGCTACCGGCGCGAGGCGGCCGAGGCCGGCTACCTGCTGGCCAAGATCTTCGCCGGGAAGAACCTCATCGACAAGTTCGTGGCGGTGCTCAACCAGACCATGAACCTCGATCCGAGCTACGGCCCGCCCTTCTGCCTGATGGCCATCAACATCCCCCTCGACACCGACGACAACCGCGGCAAGGCCAAGGACCTGTGCGAGAAGTGCGTGGCGTTGGTCTCGGCCACCGACTCGACGCAGTGCCGCGAGATCCTCAAGAAGGTCGGCGGGCGGTAGAGTTCGTTTTTCGCACACCAGGACGGATGCGCACCGCTGAGCCGACGGGGAATGCGGCGAGCGGTTTCCGACAGGGAGAGGACCGATATCGATGACGGGCCGCGCGTGGAACATGTATTCGTTCGCCGCGGCGCCCGGGCGGGCGATGGCCCTGCGCCGGTTCGCCATCTCCATCCTCATTTGCCTGACCGCATCTTGCGAGCGCGGGCCGGCGTGCCGGGGCCCGGCGGACTGCCCGTCGGGAAGCCGCTGCCGCGCCGGCCGCTGCGAGTATCCCTTCGCGGACCGGGATGGCGACGGCCTGCCCGATGCGCTGGATCCCTGCCCCGATCTGGATCCGGGCGAGGAGCTGTGGAAGCTCCAGTTGTCGGATCGAGACGGCGACGGCGTGGGCGATGTGTGCGACGTCTGCCCGGAGGCGCGCGATCCCGGCCAGCGGGACGCCGACGGGGACGGCCGGGGGGACGCCTGCGCCGATGCTCTCGGCGAAAACGAGTCCGCCAACGACTCGGTCGCACGCTTGCTGCGGCTGCCGTTCGACGTACCGCTGGACGGATATGTTGGCCTCCCCGCCGATGGGCCCGACCGGGATCTGTTTCTCTTTTCGGCCGAGGAAGGAGAGGGCTTCTCGTTCTCGGCGGCGCCCTGGCCCTCGGGCTCCCGGTGCGATCCCGTCCTGGCGGTGCGGGACCTGGCCACCTTCGGCCAGGAGTTCTTCCGGGCCAGCGACGACGACGGACAGAGCCGCGCCGCGCGCCTGGACATCGTCGCCCCGCGCGCCGGAGACTATGTGCTGGAGATCGGGCACTTCGCCAACTGGTTCAATCCCGCCGAAGCGGAGGGCGGCATCCGCTTCGGCTACCGCCTGCGGGCCTGCCGTGGCCTGGGCCCGGAGGAAGAACTCCCCCTCGACTGGCAGAACAGGATGCTGACCATCCCGTCCGGCCGCCTGCGCTCGTTTCTGCTGCGGCCCACCGCGCCCACCATGATCGAGGTCGCCGCGCGCGGTGCCGGCCTGGCCGATCCGGAGATCGGCGTGCAGGACGTCGCCAGCGGAAGAATCCTGGCCTGGCAGGACGATCGGCCCGACTGTCCTGGCAGCAAGGACGCCCGCTTGCTCCTGTGCCTCGATGAGAAGCCGGTCCGGCTCTGGGTCGGCCACCTGGGGCTCGGCGGTGCGCCGGCCGACATCGAGCTCTCGCTGCACTCCGCCCGACCTCCGCCGGCGCCCACGCGACTCGAGCGACTCACCGCGGCCGGCACGGCGCTCTTCGCCCTTGCGCCCGGGGCTGGACCGCGGCGGATCCGCGTTGTCGGCCGTGGCGGATTCAGCCCGGCCTTGCGCGCCTTCGCATGCCCCAAGGGCGCGGTACCCGACACCCCGGCCCGCTGCGACCTGGGAGCGGCAGACGAGTGCGGCATGGGCTTCTACGCGGAGGCAGGCGTCAGCCTGTACATGGAGGTGTCCGCGCGCGCCGCCAGCGGCTGCATGGGCCCCTTCCACCAGCCGGCTTTTACGGTGGAAGAACTCGCCGCAAAGGCGCCGGCCGAGCTGGCACCGGGGTCGACCACGATCACGCTCGCGCCGGGCGAGCTGGGCTCGTTCGCGTTTGCCGCGCAGCCCGACCAGCGCCTCGTCTTCCAGGCCAGATTGGACGGCGATCCGGCCGCCCGTCCCTGGCTGCAGCTGCGCCGCCAAGACGGGACCCTGCTGGCCCGCGCGGCCACCGCTGCGGATCGCCCCGAATCGGGCGCCCGACTCGTCTGGATCCACCCGCTGGCGGAGGAACTCCGCTTGCTGCTCGGCGACGAACGCGGCGGGGCGCGGCGCGCCCGGCTCGATTTCTTGCGCCAGGATGTGGATCTGGCGCCCCTGGCGGAGGGCGACGGCCAAAACGATGACTTGGGCCAGGCCCAGGACGCGGGCCCCATTCCCTTTCTGCTGGCCGGATCCGTTGGCGGCGACGATCCGGCGGACGTGTTTCTGCTCTCGACGCCGCCCGGCGCGGCGCTCTCGGTGCGCTCCTGGGCCGGCGCCCCCGAACCCCCGGATACCATCCTCACGCTCTTCGACGGCGCGGGCCGGGCGCTCCTCTGGTCGGACGACGCCGAGGACAGCCGGCTGGCCCGGCTCCCCCCACTGGCCGTGGCGCGCGCCGAGGAATTCTACCTCCGCATCGAGGCACGGCGGGCGACGCCCTACCGCCTGGAAGTATCTCTGGAGCGGTTGGATCCGAACGCGCCGGTCCCGCCTCGGTATGGCGATCTGTTGATCAACGAGGTGCTGCTCTCCGCGGGCGGCGAGGACGTCAACGGCGACGGAGCGCTCGATGACGGGGACCAGTACCTGGAGCTGGCCAGCCTCTCGCCGCTGCTGCTGGATGTCTCGGACACCTGGCTGGTCACTCGCCTGGGGTTCTTTCGTTTTCCCGTGGACACCGTGCTCGAGCCGGGAGAGGTGATCCTGGTGTTCAACGCGCCGGCAGCGCCAGCAGGGTTCCCGGTGCGTGTTTTCGGACGCGGCGGCCGCGCGGCCTGGTTCGAGGCCGGATACCAGGCGCTTCGTGTCTATCAGGGTTCGGCGGCGGGATGGCTGCCCGAGCCGCTCGAAGCCGTCTCCCTGTCCTCCACCGCAGCCGCTGGAGAATCGCTGAACCGCCTGCGGGATCTGGACCCCGAGCGCATCTTGCGTCCGCACCGGTTTGTGGTAGGCTCTGTCGAGAATCGCTCGCCCGGGCGACGGGCCGACGGCCGGGAGTTCGCCCGGTAATCGAGGCGGGAGGTTGAATGTTCCAGCGAACACGCGTTGCCAGGACCTGCGCCTTGGGCCTTCTGCTGCTGGCTTGGCTCGGGATTTCCGCCTGCGTGGACGAGACCCCACGGGTCACCCGGGGCCGGGACTTCCCCCTGGAACGAATGGCCGCTATCAAGAAAGGCATCAGCACCCAGGCCAGCGTCCAGGAGCTGCTGGGAGAGCCCTACCGCAAGGAAAAACTCACCGACCGCCGCGAGCGCTGGCAGTACTTCGTGCGTTGGGAGACCCAGCACGCCATCCTGGGCGTGATCCCCGGCAGCATGGACGTCACCGAGAAGCAACTCGACGTGACCTTCGAGGGCAATTTCGTCGACAGTTTCTCGAAAGAAATCAATAACTTCTCCGAGTGATACCCGCGCCCGCCACCTACACGTCGATCAAGCCCTGCCGGATGCCCTCGGTGATGGCCTCCACGCGGTTGGACACCGACAGCTTGGCGTAGATGTGCTCCAGGTGGGTGCGGATGGTGGCCCGGCTCACCTTGAGCACCCGGGCCGCCTCGGCGTTGGACAGGCCCTTGGCGATGACCTGGAGGATCTCCACCTCCCGGGCGGTGAGCTGCGGGACCGGCTCCTCGGCCCCGGGCGAAGGCGCCGGCTGGGACATGAAGTGCCGCAGCAGGCTGCGGGCCAGGTTGGGCTGGATGACGCTGCCACCGGCGTGCACCTCTTGAATGGCGTCCACGATCTTCTCCGCCTCCATGCCCTTGAGCAGGTAGCCCGAGGCCCCGGCCTGGATGGCCTCCAGCACCTTCTCCTCCTCATCGAAGATGGTGAAGATCAAGATCTCCATGCCGGGGAAGCGCTTGCGCACCTCCCGGGTCACCTCGATACCGTTCATGTGCGGCAGGCCCAGATCCAGCAGCAAGACGTGTGGCGCGGCCGCCGCCAGCGATTCCAGGGCCTCCTCGCCGGAGAGCGCCTTGCCCACGATCTGGATGGCCGGAAACTTGTCCAGCAGCTTGATGAGGTTCTTGAGGATCTTGGGTTGATCCTCCACCACGAAGACTCGGATGGCATCCATGGCTCCTCCTCAGACGTTTTGGGCCGACGGCCGCGCCGCCGCCGGGTCGGCGACCGGGATCTGGTAGGTGATGCGGCAGCCGCGCCCCGGCTCGCTCCACACGTCCAGAGTTCCGCCGAGTTGACGGGCCCGCTCCCGCATGTTGCCGAGCCCGTAGTGATGCCGCAGATCGCCCTGGAAGGCGAATCCCGCGCCGTCGTCCTCGACGCACAGGCACAGCTTCCCCTCCCGATGGTGCAGCGTGACCCGTACCGTCTTGGCCTTGGCGTGCTTGCGCACGTTCGTCAGCGCCTCCTGCAACACGCGGAAGGTGGCCAGCTGCACCGGGCTCTCCAGCCGCGGGATGGCGCCCTGCACCAGAAACTCCACCGCAAGCCCGGTGCGCTGCTGGAAGGTGACGCAGTAGTCCTCGAGCGAGGGGACCATCTCGAAGTCCTCCCGCATCATGGAGATCGACCGCCGCAGCTCGTCGATGCTCTCCTCGGCCACGCCCTTGAGCTCGCCGATCTCCTGCTTCAGATCCTCGTCGCGGGCCAGGCTGTTCAGGTACTCGGCTTGCAGGATCAGGCTGGACAGCGAGGCCCCCAGGCCGTCATGGATCTCCCGTGAGAGGCGGTTGCGCTCCTCCACCACCGCCATCTGGCGCAGGTTCTCCTGCAGCTTGACGATCTCGTGGTGTTGGCTGTCCTCGCGCTCGTTGAGGTACACGATCACGTACACTACGATGAAGTTGATCGCCGAGTACCACACCAGCAGGAAGATGTCCTCCAGTTCCAAAATTCGACCCGGGATCTCGGTGTCGATCTTGGCCACGATGGGGAGGGTGAGCAGCGGCGGGATGATGGCCAGGGGGTTCGGGAACAGCAGGGCGAAGAAGATGGTGTAGATGAGCTGGGTGGGGAGCACCGGACTCTTGAGCCCACCCGAGTAGGCGATCATGTACACCAGCACCAGCAGGTCGAGGCACAGGCTGACGAAGGTGGCCACCTTGCCCAGCGCCCCACGCTCGATGAGCAGGTAGTTGCCCACGCTGTAGGCGATCATCACGAAGTACCACACGAAGGCCGCCTTGCCTTGCGTGCCGAAGGCGGCCGACCAGCGGGGAATGGCCAGGATGCCCAGCCCGATGGTGAGGAAGGCCAGCCGGGCGTAGAACAGGGTCCGGCCGCGGGTGACGAACTTCCGGTGCCCCCAGTCCAATTCGGGCACGCGCGCGCTCAAGCGGGAAAGCCAGGCGGCGAGTTTCACCAGGGCAAGGTAGCACCCGGCCGCAAAACCTGTCAATCCGTCAAGGGTTGACCGCACCTCGCCCAAGCACGTCGCCAGGGGGCCTACCCTTGCGACCGGGCTCGTGCTAGACTTCCTTTCGGAAACGATGAACCACGGATCAACGAAGGAGCGTTCCATGGAACTTCGCCGAGGTTGGTGGAGGCTCTTTCTGGCGGGCGCGGCGTTGTGGGGGCTGCTCGCCTGCGGGGACTCGAGCTGTGGCTGTGTGGCGCCGCTGGAGCGACCGCTCTCGGATGGGGCGCGGGTGTACGACGCGGTACAGACCCGCATCACCCCGGCGGCGTTCTCCTTCATCGAGGGCAACCTGGCCACCATCCTGGGGATGTTCCTCCAGGACGGGCTGGTGTTTACCGTGCCGCGCAGCGACCAGCGCTTCTGCGCCCCGCCCTTCAACTGGCCGTGCTTCGACATCCAGATCTGCCGTAACGGCTGCGTGCTGACCGCCGCCATCCAGTCGGCCACCATCGGGCGCCAACCACCGGACACCCTGCCGCTGTCCGCGCGCATCGCGGTGTCCGGCACCATCACCCTGGAAGGCGACCTCGACTGCGACTTCCCCATCAACATCAACAACAAGCTGGTGCGGGCCGACATCAAGCTCCTCATCGACAGCCGCGACCACTTCCTCACCTTCGACGTGACCAATGTGCAGCTCTCGTTCGCCAGCAGCGACTACTCCATCCAGTGCCCCTGGTGGTACGACTGGCTGTTCGAACTCCTCAAGAGCACCATCACCAACATGCTGAACGACCAGATCGCCGATCAGCTCGACTCGGCCATCGACGACCAGCTGGCCCAGGCCACCTGCCTGCCCTGCGACTTCTACACCGCCGGCTGCCCGGCCGGCTCCTCCTGCGACGGCGACTTCTGCGTCGACAGCCAGGGGAACTGCCTCACCCGGCCGCTGGGCATGGCGGGCAAGCTCGAGCTGGCCGACCTCCTCGGCGACGCCATCCCCGGCATGCGGGCCTCGCTGGACCTGCTGCTCGCCGCCGGGCAGTGGCTGAGCGCCACGGCCGACCCGGTGGTGCCCAACCAGGGCGTGGAGGTGCGGGTGATCGGCGGCGCCGACGCCGCGCGCAATTCCTGCGTGCCGCTCCCCGATCCCGCCGAGATCCCGCCCAACGCCGCGCCCGCGCGCATGCCGTTCACCGACGCGGTGCCGGGCAGCGGCCTGCCCTATCAGGTGGGCATCGGCGTCTCGGACGCCTTCGTGGACTGGATGCTGTACAAGGCGCAGCAAGGCGGCGCGTTGTGCCTGAGCATCGGCAGCGACACCACAGACATGTTGAGCTCCAGCACCCTGAGCGCCCTGATGGGCTCGCTGGACACGCTCACAGCGGGACGAAACGTGCCGGTGCTGCTCAAGCTCACCCCCACCCGCGTGCCGCGCGCGGAGATCGGCGCCGGCAGTTTCACCACCGACCCGGACGGCAACCGAGTGGTGGCGGATCCGCTGCTGCACCTTTTCCTGGACGGGCTGGCCATCGACTTCTACGCCCGCCTCGACGAGCGCTGGACGCGGCTGGTGCGGCTCACCCAGGACGTCTCGCTGGACCTGGCCATCGACTTCACCCCCGACAACCGAATCGTCCCGATGTTTGGAGACGAGAGCATCCACATCGAGAACGTCCGCGCCAGCCACTACGAGCTGCTGGCGGAGAACCCGGCGGCGCTGGAACAGCTGGTGCCCATGCTGGTGGGCTTTGCGCTGCCCATGCTCACCGGGGCCATCGATCCCATCGAGCTCCCGCCCATCGAGGGCTTCGCGCTGACCATCCTGGCGGTGCAGGGCGACGTGCCGCGGAGCGGGACGCCGTACTACGAGTTCATCGGCCTGTACGCCGACCTGGCCATGGCGCCGGTCAACCCGGTGCCGCGGCGCACCCTGGCGGCCGTGGAGGAGCTGCGCCAGCCCGACCGCGCGCTCATGTCTATCCGCAACCCCTCGGGGCCGAAGGTGCCGGAGGTGGTGCTGCGGGTGGGCGCGGACGCGGGACCGGAGGCGGAGTTCTCGGTGCGGGTGGACAACGGCGCCTGGCAGCCCTTCGTGCGCGGGCCGCGCGTGGTGGTGCGCGACCGGCGCCTTGCGCTCCTCGGGCCACACACCATCCAGGTGCGCGCCCGCAGCGTGGGCGACTACCGCAGCCTGGACGTGAAGGGCACCGCCGTGACGGTGGTGATCGATCCGCCGGCCGATCCCGTGTTGGCCGCCTGGATCGACGGGCTGCTCCCCCGCCCGACACCCGCCGAGGGCGTGGCCTTGCGTGCCGCGCCGGACGCCGAGTCCACCGGCTGCGCCACCACCGGAGGTGGCTCGCTCTTGTCGCTCCCGCTCTTGTGGCTCGCGCGGCGAAGACGCGCCGGGCAATCGGCGTAGGGTCGCCGGGCCGGTCGCCCCGGCGAGGGCGGCGGGGCAAAATGGCTCTCAGAAGCCGGGGGCCTTGCACAGCCTCACGAGCACCCTGCCACCCATTTTCAAGATCGTGATCCGATCCATGATCCCCCGCCTCAGGTGTTTGGCGAGGTGCCGCCACTGCCACTCGAATTCCTTGGCGGTTTTCGCCCCGGCGTTTGCAGGATCGGCCGCTGCCACCGCCTTCAGGGCATAGTACGCGCTCCCGGCGGCATGTTGGGGGACGTGCGCGGTCCCCAGCGCGTGACCGGCCGCGCGCGCGGCAAAGCAAGCCGCCTCGTTCTCTTTCGCATCCCGGGCGGCCGCATGGGCCGCGAGCGCGACCCTTCGGACCTCGGCCATCTTGAACACGCCGGTGCGAACCCAGCTCCGGCATGCCGCGATGGCCTCTCGAGGGCGCCCGTCTTTCGGGTACGCCTGCTCGAAGAAGGGGAGCACTCGTTCCGCGCATGCGGCGGCCCAGGTCGCCAGCAGCCTCTGGTCTTCAGGACCGTATTTCTTGTAGCTGAATTTCCCCATCAACGAAAAAACCCGCCCATTAGATAGGCCGACAAAAAAGGGCCATCGACGAACGGGTGATTTTTCTTTCAGCGACTTTCGCCGGAGGCCAACCGCTTTCCGGGCGCACGCATGGCGTGTCAGCAGGACTGCGCTCGCTACGCCCGCACCACCGCCGGCACCAGCGGACCGCGCCACTCGATGCGCTTGTCCTTCGCCGACAGGGAAGCGACGCGCTCCTCCTGCGCGGCCGAGGAGCGCAGCAGCACCACCCCCTCGGGCGGCGGGCGCCCGGCCAGCGCCGAGAGCCACAGGCCGAGGGCCTCGTCGGCATCCACCGAGCCCAGGCGGCGCGCGGGAACCTCGATGGCGGCGCTCTTCCAGCGAGCGCGCGCCACCACCCCGGCGAGGTGTCCGAGGAGCACGGCGAGCTTTTCGCGATCCAGCCGGCCCGATTCTCCCAGGCCGAAGAGAAGCAGAAAGGGCGCGCCGATGCGACCGCGGCTGTCGGTCAGGAGCGCCTCGCGCTCCTCGGCCCGGAAGGCGCCCTCCTGAAGCAGCCGGCTCAAGCGGCCGTTCAGCCGCCAGTCGGCCAGCCCCGCCGCGCCGGGCAGCGGCCGGTCGATGCGCAACAAGGGAAGCACCAACACCTGCGCCGGCATGCGGTCGAGCGAGGGAAGCGAGAGCGGCAGGGAGACGAGGCGCAGTTCGCCGGCCATGTCAGCCATCCTCGATGTCTTCGGCCAGCTTGTCCAGGATGCCATTGATGAAGGCCCAGGAGTCCTCGGCGCCGTAGTGGCGGGCGATCTCGATGGCCTCGTTGAGCACCACGCGCTTGGGTGCGTCCTTGAGGAAGCGCAGCTCGAAGGTGGCCATGCGCAAAATGTTGCGGTCCACCGCCGCCATGCGGCTGATGCGCCAGTGCGCGCTGACCTCCTGGATGGCGGCGTCGATCTCGGACAGGCGCTCCATGGTGCCCCGCACCAGCGTCTCGGCGAACTCCCGCCCCTCGGCCTGCGGCTCGAAGTCTTCAAAGTAGCGGGCCAGCGCCTCCTCGTGCGGCACGCCCCCGACCTCGCGCGCGTAGAGGACCTTCAGGGCGTGCTCGCGGGCTTTGCGTCGGGCACCCATTGCCTCAAGCGCGCGCCTTGGCGCCGCGGCGCCCCGTCTGGCGGAACAGGCTGGCCATCTCGATGGCGGACAGGGCCGCGTCGAATCCCTTGTTGCCCATCTTGCTGCCGCCGCGCTCGATAGCCTGCTCCAGGTTCTCGGCGGTGATCACGCCCATGCCGATGGCCACCGGGTGCTCCAGGCTCACCGCCGCCACCCCCTTGAACACCTCCGCGGCGATGAGATCGAAGTGCGGCGTCCCGCCGCGGATGAGACACCCCAGGCATACGATGGCGTCCACCGCGCCCGCCTCGGCCAGGCGTTTCACCGCCGCCGGCAGCTCGAAGGCCCCCGGCACGCGCACCACGGTGATGTCGCCGTCGTCCGCCCCGTGGCGCAACAGGGCGTCCAGCGCCCCCTCCAGCAGGCGTTCGCTCACGAAGTTGTTGAAGCGGCTCACCACCAGCGCCACTTTCAACCCCTTGGCCTCGTAGCGACCCTCCACGATCCTGGGCATGTCATTCCTCCCGGGAAAGGTTGTCCGGCTGCCCGTCCGCTCGGTGCAGCACGTGACCCAGCTTGAGTTCCTTGGTGAGCAGGTAGGAGCGATTGGCGTCCTGCGGCGGGATCTCGATGGCCAGGCGCTCCACCACCTCCAGCCCGTAGCCCTCCAGCCCCACGATCTTCTTGGGGTTGTTGGTGAGCAGGCGCATGCGCCGCACGCCCAGATCGCGCAGGATCTGGGCCCCGATGCCGTAGTCGCGCAGATCCACGGGGAAGCCCAGCTTGCGGTTGGCCTCGACCGTGTCCGCCCCCTGCTCCTGCAGGGCGTAGGCCCGCAGCTTGTTCACCAGGCCGATGCCGCGGCCTTCCTGTCGCAAATACAGCAGCACCCCGGACCCGGCGCGGTCGATCATGGAGAGCGCCGCCTGGAGCTGCGGCCCGCAGTCGCAGCGCAGCGAACCGAAGACGTCCCCGGTGAGGCACTCGCTGTGCACCCGCACCATCACCGGCTGCTCGGGATCGATCACGCCGCGGACCAGGGCCAGGTGGGTCTGCCGGTCGACGTCGTTCTCGTAGGCCACCATGCGAAACGGCCCGCCAAAGCGGGTCGGCAGGGTGGCCTCGGCGGCCCGGCGCACCAGCGTCTCCTGCTGCACCCGGTATTCGATCAGATCGGCGATGGACAGGATGCACAGGCCGTGGGTGCGGGCGAACATCTGCAGCGCCGGCATGCGGGCCATCTGGCCATCCTCGTCCATGATCTCGCAGATCACCGCCGCCGGTTTGAGCCCGGCCAAGCGGGCCAGGTCCACCGAACCCTCGGTCTGCCCGGTGCGCACCAGCACGCCTCCCGGCCGCGCACGCAGCGGAAACACGTGCCCCGGGCGCACCAGATCCTCGGGCCCGCTCTCGTCGGCCACGGCTACCCGGATGGTGGTGGCCCGATCCTGGGCCGAGATGCCGGTGGTGACGCCCCGGCGCGCCTCGATCGACACCGTGAAGGCGGTGCCGAAGCGGGACTCGTTGTCCAACGGATCCACCATCATGGGAAGCTGCAGCTTGCGGATGCGCTCCTCGGTGAGCGCCAGGCAGATGAGCCCCCGCCCATACCGGGCCATGAAATTGATGGCCTCGGGCGTGACCTTCTCGGCCGCCAGGCACAGATCGCCCTCGTTCTCCCGGTCGGCGTCATCCACCAGGATGACCATCCGGCCGGCGGCGAACTCCTGGATGGCCCGCCGCACACGCGCGACGGCCGGGCTGACGACCGCATCCGCCATGGCGCCGGTACGCTATCCCACCCGGTCCGATCTTGCAAACGAAAAGTGCCCGGGCCCGGCCCACAGGCCTCACTTGCCTCGCGCCCCGGCCCGATGGTACAGTGCGCCGCGGTTCCTGTCGGAGAAACCACCCGGAGGGTCGCCGCCGTGGCTCAGAAAGTTCC
Source organism: Myxococcales bacterium (assembly GCA_012798435.1). Taxonomy (GTDB): domain Bacteria; phylum Myxococcota; class B64-G9; order B64-G9; family B64-G9; genus JAAZNF01. Next base: position 50,876 of record JAAZNF010000001.1, read on the forward strand.
CATCGGAAAGCTCCTGATCCAGAAAAAGACCATCGACCAGGCCCAGCTCGGTCAGGCCCTGGAGAGGCAGCGCCAATCCGGCGGAAAACTGGCGTCCTCGCTGCTGGAGCTCGGCCTGGCCGCTGAGGAGGACCTGTTGCTCGCGCTGGGCGAGCAGATGGGGCTTCCGGCGGTCGATCTATCACAGACCGTGTTGCCGCTATCGGCGCTCGATCTCATCCCCGAGGCGGTAGCCCTGCAGTCCCGGATTCTTCCGCTGCGGGTGGAACCGGACCGTGTGTTGCTGGCCATGGCCAACCCCGAGGACCGACAGGTGATGGACGAGGTGGCCTTCATCTGCGGCCGCAAGGTCGAGCCCTACGTGGTGCTGGAGGCCCGCCTGGCCGCCGTCACCCGGGAGGCGTTCTCGCTGCACAAGCGCGATCCCAGCGCCAAGTTCTTCCGCGGCGAGCGGGCCGCTCCTCCCAGCGACCGAGAGGACCCCGCGGGTTACCTGGCCATCGTCTCCCAGGCGCTCCCCGAGCCGGACGTCCACATCGAGTCCGACGAGGAGCTGATCTCCATCGAGGTCGCCACCAGCGAGGAGGAGCTGCGTGCGGCAGCCGAGAAGCCGCCCTCTCAGCCGGCGGATGACCGGCCGTTGGTGCTGGTGGTGGACGACGAGGAAGACATCGTGCGCATGCTGGAGAAGGCCCTCACCGCGGAGGGGTTTCGGGTGGTGTCGGCGGCCCGGGGCCTGGAGGCGCTGCAGGCGGTCAAGGCCCACCGGCCGCGGCTGGTGTTGCTGGACGCCATGCTGCCCGAGATCCACGGTTTCGAGATCTGCCGCAAGATCAAGTCTAGCCAGCGTTTCGGAAAGACCCCGGTGGTGATGATCAGCGCTGTCTACAAGGGTTGGCGCTACGCCCAGGACGTGATGGAGACCTACGGGGCCGACGACTTCTTCGAGAAACCCTTCCGCCTGATCCCGCTGGTGAAGCGGGTCAAGGAGCTGCTGAACGCGGGGCAGCCGCCGGTCGAGTCGCAGGCCGCCGACAACCAGGCGGTGGACGAGGCCTACCGCAAGGGCGTCTCCCTCTACCGACAAAAGCAATACAACGAGGCGGAGGCCGAGCTCCGCCGCGCCTGTTCGCTGGACCCGTTCGTGGCCAATATCCACTACGCCCTGGCCAATGTGCTGCTGGCCAAGAACCAGGTGTACGAGGCCATCCGAGAGTACGAGCAGACCATCGAGCTCAAGCCCAACCTGTTCACCCCGCTGCGCAACCTGGCCATCCTGTACCAGAAAAAGGGCTTCAAGAACAAGGCGGTAGAGATGTGGGAGCGCGCCCTGCGCTGCAGTCCCAGCGAGGCGGTGCGAAACCAGGTGAAAGAGCAGCTCATCAAGCTCCTGTAGGCGTACTGGGCAGACCGCCGGATCGTTCGGCGAACTCGTCCGTCCGTACGAGAGAACACCCGGAGCCGCAAGGTGAAGTTCTCCTGTAAAAAGTGCCGAGCCCAGTACTCTATTGCCGACGAGAAGGTCCGCGGCAAGGTCATCAAGGTACGCTGCAAGCGCTGCCAGCAGCTGATCATCGTGCGTGAGCCGGATGACCGGCCCGTGACGGCGGAACCCGCGGCGGACGATGGCGGCATGCTGCAGGACGCCAGCCTGGAGCTGGAGTTCGAGCATGCTTTCCGCGACCTGTACCGTTCCGGCCTCGAGAAGTCCGCGGCGGCCTCGGCCGCGCCAGCGGCCCCGCCCATGCCACCCCTCGCTTCCCCCGACCTCGAATCGGTCTGGTTTTACGGTCTGGACGGCAGCGAGGAGGGGCCCTTTACCCTGGTGGAGATGGAGGAGCACCTGCGCCAGGGGCGGCTCACCCCGGATCACTTCGCCTGGCGCGACGGAATGGAGGACTGGAAGCCGCTCTCCGAGGTCCCCGAGCTGGCCCAGCTGATGCCGCGCGATGGAGGGACGGCGAGAGCCGAGGCGCGCCGCCGAGCGGTCGAGGCCGAGCGCGAGGAAGCCTTCCGGGCACGCCTGCAGGCCCGGCGCAAGACGATGCCGCCCGCGCCGGAGCCGCCCCCGGTCGAGGTCCTCCAGGAAAAGAAGCAGCCCAAGGAAGAAGCGCAACGCCAGGATCTGGAGCGAAAGCAGGCCGAGGAGAAGAAGAAAGAAGAGGAGCGCCGGCGCAAGGAAGAGCGAAAGCAGGAGGAGCGGCGCCGGGAGGAGGAGGACGCCCGGCGGCGCGAGGATGCGAAGCGGGAAGAGGAGCGGCGCTGCGAGGCGGAACGCCGCGCGGAGGAGGCCCGACGCCGGGAGGCCGAGGAGCGAGAGCGGCGGCGCAAGAAAGACGAGAGCCGCATCGCCGAGCATTTCTTCTCCCGCGGTGAACTCGCTGCCGAGACGGATGCCCCGCTCCCCCCACCGCCCGTGGTGGACGCCGAGGAGGCCGCGCGGGAGCTGCAACAGGAGTCGCTGGCCGAGGAGGAAGCGGCGCTGCCGGGCGAGGTTCCAAGTGGGGTCTCCGGAACCAGCCCGATGCCTGGCGAGATCTCCGACATCATCGTACGCCAGGCCGGAGTGGCCTCGGGCGGGCGCCGTATGGGCGTGGCGCTGCTGCTCATCTTCGGCATCCTGGGCCTGGCCGGAGGTATGCTGGCACTAGCCTTCAGCCAGGGGTGGTTTTCCCCTCCCTCCACCACCCGCACCTCCGCCCCGGGCACCGGTCACAGCTCGGCCGGCGACGTCGCACCCTTGAGCGAGGAGGAGGCCCGCAAGCTCCGCGCCCAGATCTGGGACGTGAAGCACCCCGCGCGCGCCGCCCCCGCGCCTGCCAGCTCTTCCGGCGGCCGTGTGGCGACCAGCGCCACGCCCTCCGATCCGAGCCCGGTCCTCAGCGAACGCGAGAAGGAGCTGTTGGCCTTTTATCAGCAGCAGGATCAGAACCGCAGCGAGGCTACGCCCCGCGTGCCGGCGGCCGGGTTGATCGGGCCCGCCGTACTCTCACCGGATCTGCCCACCTCCACGCCGATCTCCCCGGAGGCGGGCAAGCTCCCCGACAAAGGGCCGGAGGCGCGCCCCGATGCGCCCGCCCCTGTCGCCGGCCCCCAGCGACTCACCGAAGAGCAGATCCGCACCGTCATCCAGCTCCACTACCGCCAGGTCAAGAACTGCCTGGAGCGCCAGCTCAAGCGCGACGCCTCGCTCACCGGAATGCTGCAGGTGGTGGCGCGGGTGCAGCCGGACGGCAGCGTGCAATCCGCCGCCATCGGCACCCCCCGCTTCAAGGGCAGCGTGCTGGAGACGTGCCTGGTCAAGACGGTGCGCCGCTGGCGCTTCCCCTCCTTCGCCGGCGAGGCCTACGAGGTCACCTTCCCGCTGTTGCTCTCGGCCCAGCAGGACTATTGAAACACGCTCATTCGATGCGGCGGCTGAAGGTCTTGATGTTCAAGAGATCCACCGCCTGCTCCTGGCGGGCGTCGGAGCGGTTCTCCAGGCCCGGGCCCATGCTCTCGATGCGGTAGGGGCGAAAGCTCGACTGGTCGGGGTGGGTCAGGTGGCGCTGCTCCATCTCGGTGCGGATGAGCGCCGGGTACACCAGGAACGACTCCAGGATGGCCTTGAAGGCCACCAGCACCTCAGCCTGCTTGTCGCGCCGGCGCTCCAGCTCGTCCAGGTTGGACTTGCGGCCCAGGATGACCTCGTTGAACAGGTAGATGAGCCCGTCGAAGTACCCGCCGCGCCCCGGCGGGGTGATGCGCCGGAAGGCCCGGGTGGCCTTGTAGCCGTCCAGCTCCTTCTCCAAGAACTGGATCATCTCGCCCCCCAAGAACTCCCGCTCCAAGAACTCGATGTCCTCCAGGATCTGGTACAGGGCGGCCACCTTGGGCTTGTTGATGAACTTCACCTCGATCAGGCGCCGCTCCTCGGTGTTGAACGACGGCCGCCGGAACTTGTCCTCCACCGCCTGGAGCAGGTAGATGTTCTTGAAGCCCGTGCCGTACAGCCGTTTGGAAATGGAAAACCCCGCGTTCCGGTCCATGTCGCGCGTGTTGTTCAGCCGGTCCAGGATCTTGATCAGGATCTCGCGGAAGGCGTTGCGACGCACCTCCTCCTTCGAGTAGTACTCGCCCATGGCGGTCTGGTAGAAGTTGTGCACATGCGTCAGGTAGTCGTCCAGCAGCAGGGGAGCGGCGTCGAACTCCGGCTCGATCTCCGAGATCAGCCGGTCCCGCGACATGCGGTCCAGCTCCTCGTCGGCCTTGGGGTAGAGCAGGTTGCGCAGATAGGTGTAGTAGCTGGTGTCCCGGGTGCGGGACAGCTTGGCTACGATCTCGGCGATGGAGTGCAGCGTCTCGTAGTAGCGCCCCGCCACCGGGAAGTTGCGCACGTGATCGTATAGCGCCAGCCCGGTCTGAAAGAAGATCCCCGAGGCGTGGTCGTTGAAGGCCTCGATGTACTTTTGCAAGATGCGATGGCGCAGCGCCACCGGGACCTCTTTCATGCGCTTGCCGCAGCACTCCCCGTACTGGGAGTCCAGAAGCTCCCGGTTGATCAGCTCCTCGGTCCACTCGTCCTGGCGCTCCTCCAGGATGTCGTGCAGCAAGGTCCCGATGATGGTGATGTCGGACAGGCCGTTCTTGGCCGCGCCGCGCGCGGCTTCGATGGAGTGAATGGCCGCCGGGCGCCGGGTCTTGCGCGGCACATGGCGCAGCATGCGGCACAGGTAGTTGATGGAGAACTGCAGCAGGGAGATGGAGTGCGCCGAGTGATCGCCCTCGGCGCCGGCCAAGAGGTAGGTGGTCAGCTCTCGCAGGATGCGGGCGTGGGTGGCGTTGATGGTGTAGTACGAGTTGAGCAGCTGGATGCGCTTCTCGTAGGGAAGGCGGGCGGCTTCGCGGACGCGCTCGCGGGCCTGGGCGTTGAAGGCCGCCGGGTTGCGCTCGATCTCGTCGAAGAACGGCTCCAGCGCCCGGATCTTGCGGGTGAGGAAGTCCGCGTTCCTGCCGAACTCCTGCACCTTGCGTTGCTCCTCGAGCAGGCACTCGGCGAGCGACAGGAGCTGCCCTTCCCCCATCTCCACCTTGAGCTCGCCATAGGTGATCTGCCCCCCCCGACCTTCCTTGTCGTAGTAGGTGATGAGACGGTTGCCGACGCTTTCATCCATGAGCGAAAAAAGTCTAGCCCCCGCGTCCCATGGTGTCAAACAACGCGCCGGCCTTGACAACTCGGCGCGCGGACCCCTATTCTGGCCCGCACAGAGGGGCCCTTGCGTGGGAGCCAGCGTGGGACAGGAAGACAAGAGCGGCGATGAGCGGCGCCAGTACGAGCGGCGCAACCTGATCCTGCGGGTGGACTACAACGACGCCGCCCAGTTCCTCAAGGACTACACCGAGAATGTCTCCGAGGGCGGGGTGTTCATCGCCACCAACCAGAGCTATGCGCCCGGCGACCGCGTCGAGTTCGAGGTGAGCTTCCCGGGCCTCCTCGACGCGGTGGCCATGAAGGGCGTGGTGCGCTGGATTCGCCCCGCCTCCCCCGGCAACGACGCCGGGATCGGGATCCAGTTCGACGAGGAGCCGGGGCCCGAGGGCGGGTTTCTGCGCCGCCTCCAGGCCCGCGGCAAGCTCGACTCCGACCCGGAGGAGGTCGCCTTCCGCATCCTGCTGGTCGAGGACAACGTGGTGGTGCGGGACATGTTCCGCTTCGGCCTGCAGAAGTTCACCACCCAGTTCCAGCTCAGCCGCACCCGCATCGAGGTGGACGAGGCCGGGGACGGCAAGCAGGCCTGGGACCTCATCCAGAAGAAGCCCTTCCACCTGTTGATCATCGACCTGTACATGCCGGTGATGGACGGCGGGACGCTCATCCAACGCATTCGCGAGACCGAGGCCACGAAAGCGACCCCCATCCTGGTGGTCAGCTCGGGAGGCCACGAGGGCCGGCTGACCGCGGCCCAGGCCGGCGCCGACGTGTACCTGGACAAGCCGATCAAGCTACGCCAGATGACCGAAACCATCGCCACCCTGATCGCGCTCGGTCACCGCCCCCGGCGAAAGTAACCCGACATGGCCCAGCTGGATCCGGTCGCCAAGGAACTCAGCGAGAAGCTCGACGAGTTGGAGCAGCGCATCGACCGATTGCGCTCCCTGTACGAGCAGTTCTTTCAGGGCATCGAGCGGGTGGAGCCGACCCTGGAGCGGGACGCCATCCACCGCCAGCTCATCGAGCTCAGGACGATCAAGACACGCAACACCGGGCTGCGTTTCCGCATCAACCAGATGGTGGCCCGCTACACCACCTACGAGAACTACTGGGGGCGAGTGGTCAAGCAGATCCAGGACGGCACCTACCAGCGCGACGTGTTCAAGGCCCGCTTCCACGCCAAGCTGCGCGAGGAGAAGGAGCGTGCCAGGAAGAAAGGCCCGGAGAAGGAGCAGCCGGCCGCGGCGCAACCCGATCTGCAACCCGGTGCCGGCGCGCCCGCCGCCGCCCGGCCCGGCGTGGCCTCTCCGGCCGCCGGGCTCTCCGAGGAGCACATCGAGGCCATCTACCAGGCCTACACCACCGCCAAGCGGCGCTGCCGGGAGTCCACCCAGGGCATCACCAAGGAGTCCCTGGCGGCGAGCCTGCGCAAACAGCTCCCCGCCATTCTGAAGCAGTACAAGTGCTCGGCGGTGGAATTCAAGGTCGTGATCAAGGACGGCAAGGCCATCCTCAAGGCCATCCCCAAGACCGGCCGCGACTGAATCAGACGATCAGCCACCGGCCCGCGCCTCGTCCTTGCGGCGCGCCGCCTCCATGAGCAGGAACCCGAGTGGCCTCTCGATGGCACGCTTCTCGTAAAACGCCGCGCGCTCCAGGACCAGCTCCGCGCCCTCCCAGGCGAGGAGCTCCAGGGCCGCTTCTTCTCCGCTCTTGTCACCGAGCCCGGCCTGCCACAGCTCCCCTTCCATGAACGCCAGCCACCCGTCTCGCCCATCCGGGTGCAACATGCGAACCACGGCGGTCTGGCGCTCGAGGTTGAGCAGTTGCACGAAGCCCGCGACGGAGATCCCGTTCAGAAATCCGGCGGTCGGATCCTCGGGTTTCGAGCGTAGCACCTGGCTGATGGTCTGCTCCAACTCCGCAAGGTCAATTGGTTTATGTAGAAACCGGACCGCTCCACATTGCCGAAGTCGCTCTTCCAGATCCGGTGTCCCGTAGGCGCTCATGGCCATGAAGCGCATGCCAGGATAGCGCTTGCGGCAGTGGAGCAAGAGTTCCAGCCCGCTCATGCCCGGCAGGCGCAGGTCCGAGATCAACAGATCCGGCCGGTGGCGTTCGACGAGCCGCAGCGCTTTCTCGGCGGACTCGACGGCCATCACCGCGAAGCCCGCCTCGTTCTCACGCAGCCAGGCCGAGGCCCCCTTGAGCCAGCTCAACTCATCGTCGACGAGCAGCACCAATCGGTCAGACAGCGATGGTTCCACTCACACAGGATATTCCAGGAGGCCCTGATTGACAACCGGCGCCGGGGCAGGATACCGTCGCAAAGGAAGCTATCAAGGAGCCTCCCATGAGCAAGACGGAGAGGAATCTGCCGCTCATCCTGGTGGCCGACGACGATCTGGAGATCCAGAAGATGGTCGAGGCCGCGCTGAAGTCCATCGGCGCGCCGCTGGTCTTCGCCTCCTCCGGCGACGAGGCCGTCGAGAAGTTCCTCACCGAGAAGCCGCGCCTGGTCATCCTGGACGTGATGATGCCCGGGCTCTCCGGCTGGGAGGTGGTCAAGTACATCCGCGAACGCGACCCGGAGAAGAAGACGCTGATCCTCATGCTCACCGGCATCGGCGAGCGCCTCAACGCCGCCACCTCGCCGCTCATCGGGGCGGACGACTTTTTGGACAAGCCCTTCGCCTTCGCCACCCTGGCCGAGAAGGTCCGCCGCCTGCTGGAAAAGACCTGAACGTTCGCCACGCAACCATCCCGGCGCCTCTGGTGCCGCGCGCATCGCACGCTTTTGATCGACCTGGATCGTTGCGATATTTGCCCGGCGAGGTTGCCTTTGGGACTGAAGTCGCGTTCCCGCGCGCCAGGCTGCCTCACCGGTGTCGGCCCCATGACCCGTTGAACACTCGATGAAGGGTTCGCGTTTTCGTCTGGCCGCACTCGCTCTTTCGGCGTTGCGGTCAGACGCCAGATGTCGCTTATCGCGCCTGGCCGCGGCGGCGCAGCAGCAGCAAGGCCGGCAGCCACAGCAGCCCGCCCGGAGGCTGGTGGGCGCAACCGGCGCCCTGCGGCTCTTCGGACAGGACCTTTTGCAGCTCGCCCGCGGGCTCCGGGTCCGAGCGCAGCGGCGTCACCCGATGGAGCGCGCCGTCCAGCACCCAACCCTGACCGGTCACGTCCAGGGTGCGGTAGTCGCCGATCTTGCGGGCGCGCGCCTGGAGGTGGTGCCGGCCCTGGTCGACGGGGAGCGCGAACTCGGCCACCGGCCCGGTACGGAACGGGCTCCAGAACCCCCGGTCGGCCCGCACCTGGATCTCCTCGCCCGGCGCCACCGCGAAATGCGCCTTCTGGCCATCCCACCATAGCAGCTCGGCCGGACCCGCCGGGGGAGGCGGTGGCGGCGGAGAAAATGACAGGTTGGCGTAGATGGACATGAAGTCGTAGTAGTTGGTGCCGCTGCGCTTTGCGTCTCCTTGCAGCGACAGCACCTGCAGCACGAAGCCCTGCAGGTCGGGGATGGCGATCTCGTCCAGCGCGCCCGAGAGTTGGGGCAGGGCGATGGCCAGCAGGCGCGGGATGGCCTCCTGGATGCGCGCAGGCTCCTCGGCCAGGAGCTCGTAACGGATGAGCTGGGGATTGGTCACCACCACGCTGTTCTCGTCCAGGATGGGGATCACCCGGTTGTCCGGGGTGAACTGCAGCGCCAGGCGCACCTCGAGATCCTGGGCGATGGAGAGCAGGAGCAGCCAGCGCCCATGGAGCTTCATCCAGAAGTCGAGCCGCAGGCCGGGCAAGAACACGTACAGGATGGGCTCGTCCACCGAGCCGTCGGGCCGGAAGCTGCCGCGCCCCACCTGGATGTTCGGCGGGTGCAACGGGTGCATCTCCAGGCGCACCGGCAGATTCGCGCCCTCCGAAAGGTCGGCGACCGAAGGCAGGATGAGCGAGAGCGTCTGCGACGAGAGCAGGTCCAGCCCGTAGGAGTCGATGGTCAGGCACAGGAAGCCGCTGCGCCACACCTGGTAGATGAGGTGGTCCAGGTACTTGTCGGCGATGGCCACGCCCAGCATGTAGGGGTCGCCACGCCCCGGGATCACCGCGCCGAAGTTCAGCGTGGGCGCCGCGCCCACCGGCGGGATCTCGGAGGGGTCCGGCTCGGGCACGCAGGCGGCGCGATCGGAATAGCTTCCGCCGATCACCCGCAGATCCAGGCCCTCCGCGCGCACGAAGGGCTGGGTGCCCACCGGCTGGGCCTGCCCCGGGGTGATCAGGAGATCGATCCAGGCCGTGTTGCCGGGGGCGACAGAAGCTAGCAGCTCGCCCAGCTGCACCCGCCCCGCCAGGCCCTGGGGTTTCACCAGGCAGCGGCCGCCGCTCTGGCAGAAGCCGCCGCTGCAAAACGAGGGGCTGGGGCAACCCGATAGGTAGAAGTCGCACGGCAGGCAGGTCTGCTCGGAGACGAGCTTGTCGACCTCCTGGTTGATGCGCGGGCCGATCTGGGAGTTCAGGACCCCGGTGATGTAGTCCTTCAGGAGTTCGAGCAGCCAGTCGTACACCGCCGGGCACTGGATGTCGTACTCGCGGCTCTCGAGGGTGATGGTCATGTCGGCCACGTCGAAGGTGAAGAACCCTGTGGCGTTGTCCGCCATCAGCACCACCAGGGCGTTGATGAGCTTGTTGCGGATGTTCAGGGGAAAGCCGCAGTGGCCCAGCGCCGAGTCGATGGTGATGGTGCCGGAGACGTTGATGTGGGCGGAGAGGTTCACCCGGTCGGGGGAGACGAGCGTCAGGGCCGAGTCCAGCAGGTCCACGTGGAGGGGGCAGGGGGTCTGACAGATGGTGAGGTTCACGCCCAGGATGGAGGTGTTGCTGGTCGGCAGGTTGAAGTTGAGGCCGTCCTCGAGCAGGGATTCCAGGATCACCGGCAGGTTCTGGCTCACGTACTGCAAGGCCGAGGGGTTGAGCCGCAGCTGGGCCCCGTCGTACACCCGGGGCTGGGCGGGGAACGGGCCCGTCAACTTTCCGGCGCAGCCGCCGCAGCTGGTGTCGGAACAGGCGCAGGCGAGCAGCAAACCCAAGGCAGCGCCGAGGCGCAGGCAGGCTTTCATGAGTTCCCTCCGCGGTTGGAAGGAGCCTACCACCACCCGAGCCCGTGGCTCAAGCGGCGGAAGCGGCCGGTCAATTGTGCTTGCTCCGCTTCCGGTCCGGCGCTAACATCCGGCCCGGCGCAATGCCTCGGCGCGGCGCGCGAGCGCAACCCGCGCGGGAGCGACGTCAGTGGAACACTACATCCCCTCGTCGGAGAACCTCATCACCAACGCCATCGGCATCGGGCTGGTGGTGAGCTTGATCTTCTCGGAGAGCATGGGGCTGGCCGCCGGCGGCATGGTGGTGCCGGGCTACATCGCGCTCAACCTGCGCGATCCCATAAAGGTCCTCATGACCTTGCTGCTGGGCATCGCCACCTACTTCATCGTGCGCCTCATCGCCCAGTTCACCATCCTGTTCGGCCGGCGCCGCACCGTGGTCATCATCCTGGTGGGTTTCCTGCTCGGGGCCTTCTTCCGCAGCCCCTTCATGTCGTTACCGCTGGGGCAGCTCTCGCTGGACCTCGGCGCCATCGGCTACATCATCCCGGGCCTGGTGGCCCTGTGGATCGATCGCCAGGGCCTGGTCGAGACCAGCGCCACGCTGATCACCTCTGGGGTGCTGGTGAAGCTCGTCATGATCGTCATCTACGGCGGGGAGATGTACGAATGGCTCTGATCTGGAGGCCCGGCAAGGCCAGCCGCGGGGTGCTGTTGCTCACCGCGGCCCTGGCGGTGATGGGGTACCTCCTGGTCGAGGGCTTCCCCCAGAAGGTCAAGAAGGCCCACTACAGCGAGAAGCTGCGCGCCGCGCGCCAGATGGAGAAGGGTATGGAGGCCATCCGCCAGGCGCGCCTGGCCATCTTCGGCCGCATCAACCCCGAGACCGACCCCGCCGGCACGGGGATGATCGGCGAGCCGCTCACGCCGATCACCTCCAAGGCCGGCAAACTCTCGGCCAAGCAGGCCGCGGCCAACCCCAACTTCGCAGCGCTCCTGGTGCAGTTCTACAAGAAGGCCGGCCTGAAAGAGGGCGACGTGGTGGCCCTGGCCTTCTCGGGCTCGTTTCCCTCGCTCAACCTGGCCGCTCTGACCGCCGCGGAAACTCTCAAGCTGAAACCGGTGCCCATCGTCTCCCTGTCGGCCTCACAGTTCGGAGCCAACAACCCCGAGTTCACCTGGCTGGACATGGAGCGGATTCTGTTCGAGAAGGGCCTCATTCGCACCCGCTCGGTGGCAGCGTCACTCGGCGGCCACGAGGACCGCGGCAAGGGTCTGAGCCCGGAGGGCGTGCGCTTGCTGCGGGAGGCCATCCGGCGAAACCCGGGGGTCGAGTTCATCGACCCGGCCTCGCTGAGCGCGAGCATCGACCTGCGCACCAACGTCTACCAGGAGGCCGCGGGGGACAAACCCATCGCGGCCTACGTCAACGTCGGCGGCGGCATCGGCAGCGTGGGCAGCACCCTGGTCAAGCAATCCTTCAAGCCCGGGCTCAACCTGTCGGTGCCCGAGGCAGCGGGCTTGGCCGACTCGGTGATGACCCGCATGGCGAAGAACGGCGTCCCGGTCATCCATCTCGTTTACATCGAAAAGCTGGCCCGGCAGCACGGCATCATCATCCATCCCGATCGCCGTGGCCGGGCGGGCGAGGGCCGGCTGTTTCTGGCCAAGGGCTACAACCTGTACATCGTGTGGGGGGTGCTGGCCGGCCTGTGCCTCTCGCTCTTCGTGTTGCTGCGGCTCGACTTTCGCACCTACATGCTCCGCTTCGTGGGCATGCTCTCCCACCCCCGGAAACGGAACGGTGGCGAAGGGGCGCCGCAGGGCAGCGTCCCACCGGCGCCTCGCCCCTGAGGTGCGAATCTCAGGATGTCGCAAGGGGGCTCGTCCCCTTGAACCCCCGGTACCTCACCCCGAAATCATCCTCTCCATCGAAGATGAAGGGAATGTCTGCATTCCCTTCATGGATGCCAGGACAACTGGAGCCCGACCGCTGTCAGTGGCGAGCGAAGCGATCGAAGACCATTGACAGCACAGGTCGGGCGGAGGCTACACCGTAAAGCAGCCGCGCCCTGGGCCACTTTCGCGAAGCGAATCCCGACGGGACTGCGGGATCAGAGGTGCTTGAGCAGGAACTGGGTCAGCAGCTCCTCGTCGCTGGGCTCCGGCTTCTGCTCGCCGGCCCCTGGCGCCGCCGGCTCCTCGGGCTTCACCGCGGGCAGATTGGGCTGGGTGCGCCGGTCGGAGAGCGAGAGGTTCTTTCCCGCCGGGGCCTTCTTGGCGGTGAGCAGGACCGGGGCGGCCGCCGGCGGGGGCGTCTCGATCTTGACCTCGCCCATGAACCCTTCCTGGATGGCGTACACCACGTCGCCGACGATCACCGACTCGCCGCAGCGCTCCACCCCCATCTGGCGCAGCTGCTCGGCGGTCTTGACCTTGCCGATGAGCTTCTGCTGGTCCTCGCCGCTCTCGACCTTGACGAAGCGCACCGCCTCGACCAGATCCAGTATTCGCCCGTCGGCCTTGATGGTGATGCGGTTGTTCTCGAGGGAAACCTTGTCCTGCTCGACCCAGGCGGTCAGCGTCTCCTGCGAGATGAAGAGGTACCGCACCATGCTCTCTCGTAACCTCCCATCACAAAAGCAGAATATCACCAGCGCCCGAAGCGGTCAAGGAAGCGGCCGGCCGGCCCGCTGGATGTTGAGGCCCAGCACTGGCCAGTCCCGGTAGGAGAGGCTGCGCTTCACGAACGTGGCGAGTGGCTCGTCGATGACGCGGCGGATCTTCTTGGGCACGGCGTGGCGCAGGTAAACGCCGTCGGGCTTCCTCACCACGATGCCCATGTGGACAATGGGATCGAAGACGTCGGGCCGGTCGGCGCGCACCACCGCCACGATGGCCCCGTGCGGGATCCGCTCGGAGGCCATGAGCACCTCTTCGATGGGGAGCACCGGGAGCTTGAAGGTCCCCACAGGGACATCCCCGGGTTGGAGCCGGGGGGCGTACCTGGGCCGCTTGCGCCTCTTCCACAGCTCTGCATCGAGGCTCTTTTCGAGCCACACCACGCGCGCGCCGGCCACCTCCTCGGTGATGTCCTCGATGAACCCCGCCCGCTGATTGAACGGGAGCCACTGCGACAGGGGAAAGTGCTTGCGGCGCACGAAGCCGACCCGCTCCGCCTGCCCGCGCAGGCGATCCAGCCGGCTCGTCAGGCTGGGGAGCAGAAAAGGAAGCCAGCGCGGCGGCGCCCGTTCCGCCCTCGGCGGGCCGTCCGGCGGCAGGTAGCGGATGCGCTGCAGCGTCTCCGCCACGGAGCCTGCATCGGAGTCCAGCGCCAGCGCCAGGCTGATCTCCACCAGCGAAAGGCAGTCGAAGCGATCCAGCCGGCACAGCGGCTCGGGATCGACCCCGAAGCCCTCGCCTAGCGGGGAGAAGCGGTACGGCTTGCCCACGAATGCTTCCGAGATGCGGGCCACCCGCTCGCTCGTGTCCGCAACGTCCCGGACGGTCGCAAGCAACCCGGACAGCGCCTCGCGCGAGCAGGGGTCGGCCGTAAAAAGCCGGAGCAAGAGCAGGCTCGCCGGGGACAGGCCACTCATGCGGTCATTCTATGCGGGACAGGTTCGAGGGCCAAATTCCGCTCCGGAAAAGCCCGCACATGGCCTCCGCTCGGCTCGTGCTGTCAAGGGCCTACGGTCCCTTCGGGATTCGCTTCGCTCACCCTTGACAGCAGCCGAGCTTCGGCTGGAGCCGCAACCATGAGGAGCATGCGGGTATGCTCCTGTTCGTTGAACAGGGCATTCTGTATTGAGGGTTTTCCTTGTCAGCAGGTTTTCTCCGGGCTTTTCTCCGGGTTCTCCTCTGCGCCTTTCCTGGTTGGCAGGTTTTTCCGGTAGGGTCCCGGGGGGTCAAGGGGGCGTCGCCCCCATGCGACGAACGGAATCTCTGGAAAGGCAAGGCACGAGCGGGGGCTGCCTAGCGGCAGTCGGGGCATTTGTCGAAGTGGGTGCGCTCCACGCCGATCTGGGCGGCGAAGGCGTTGAGCTGGAAGGTGGGGGCGAAGGGGCGGCCGCAGGCGGCGCACTTCTTGAGCGGCAGCTTGCGGTGCCAGCGCACGATCTCGCGGATGCCGTTCTCGTCCTTCAGGCCGATGCAGTCGGTGGGGCACACGAACACGCAGGCCCCGCAGCCGATGCAGGCCTCGTTGGCCTCGCGGTAGGGGGTGTCCATCTCCTTGGTGGTGCCGCGCGAGGAGAAGGCGATGGCGTCGGCGCGCACGATCTCGCGGCACACCCGGGCGCACAGGCCGCACAGGATGCAGGCGTTGCCCTGCTTCTTCTCGAAGGGGGTGTCGCTGACGCCGTACTCGGCGGCGAGCTCTTTCACCCGCGCCGCCTCGGGGGCCTGGGCCAGGAGGAGCTGCAGGATCACCTTGCGCTGGGCCACCACCTTGTCGGTGTCCAGAAACACCTCGATGCCCGGTTGGACCGGGAAGTTGCAGGAGGTGGTGAGCTTGCGGCGCTTGCCCTTGCCCACCTCCACCAGGCACAACCGGCAGGCACCGTAGGGCGACACCGCCTCGTGGTAGCACAGCGAGGGCACCTCGTAACCCAGGCGGCGCAGCGCAAGCAGCAGGCTCTCGCCCACCACGCCCTGGTGTTCGTGGCCATTCACCCGGAAGGAGGTCGGTTTACCCATTTCGAGTTCGGACATGGCGCGCTCCTCCTACTCCACCCGGATGGCGTCGTACCGGCACACGTCACGGCACACGCCGCACTTGATGCACTTCGCCGGATCGATGACGTGGACCTTCTTGGCCTCGCCGGTGATGGCCGAGGCGGGGCACTTGCGCTTGCACAACAGACAACCCACGCACTTGTCAGGAATCACCGAGAAGGTGATGAGCCCCTTGCACACTCCGGCGCGGCACTTCTTCTCCAGGATGTGCTCGCGGTACTCGTCGGGGAAGTACTTCATGGTGGAGCGCAGCGGGTTGGGGGCGGTCTGCCCCAGGGCGCACAGCGAGGCCTCGGCCACCGTGTCGCCCAACTGGACCAGCCGGTCCAGGTCCTCGGGGACGCCCTTGCCCTGGGTGATGCGCTCCAGCATGGCGGCGAGTTGTTTGAGCCCCTCGCGGCACGAGACGCACTTGCCGCAGCTCTCGTCGGCCAAAAAGTTTACGAAGTAGCGGGCCACGTCCACCATGCAGGTGGACTCGTCCATGACGATCATGCCGCCCGAGCCCATCATGGAGCCCACCTCGGTGAGCTTGTCGAAGTCCACCGGCATGTCCAGCATGGCCTCGGGGATGCAGCCGCCCGACGGCCCGCCGGTCTGCACCGCCTTGAACTTCTTGCCGCCGGGGATGCCGCCGCCGATGTCGTAGATGATGTGGCGCAGCGTCGCGCCCATGGGCACTTCCACCAGGCCGGTGTTGTTCACCTTGCCCACCAGGGCGAAGATCTTGGTGCCCTTGCTGCCGCCCCAGGGGTTGTCCGTGACGTCGCCGGTGCCGATGCCGGTGAACCACTCCACCCCGCGGTTGACGATCAGCGGCACGTTGGCCCAGGTCTCCACGTTGTTGAGGTTGGTGGGCTTGTCGTAGAGGCCGGCGACCGCGGTGTGGATGTGCTTGGCGCGGGGCTCGCCCACCTGGCCCTCGATGGAGGCCATGAGCGCGGTGGACTCGCCGCACACGAAGGCCCCGCCGCCCTTGTTGATGCGGATGTCGAAGGAGAAATCCGTGCCCAGGATGTTCTGGCCGAGCAGCCCCGCCTCGCGCGCCTGCTGCAGCGCAAGGCCGAGCCGCTCCACCGCCAGCGGGTACTCGTTGCGCACGTAGATGTAGCCGTGCGGCTTTCCGGGATGGCCGATGGCGTAGGCCCCGATGATCATGCCCTCGATCACCAGGTGCGGGTTGCCCTCCATCACCGAGCGATCCATGAAGGCACCGGGGTCGCCCTCGTCGCCGTTGCAGATGATGTAGCGCACCCCGTCGTTGCTCGGGGCCTTTCGCACCGTCTCCCACTTGACCCCGGCCGGGAAGCCGCCGCCGCCGCGCCCGCGCAGGCCGCTCTTCTTCACCATCTCCACCAGCTCCTCGGGCCGGTGGGTGGCCAGCGCCTTGGCCAGCGCCGCGTAGCCGCCCAGCGCGATGTAGTCGTCCAGGCTGGTGGGATCGAGCAGGCCGTTCTGGGCCAGGATGAGGCGCATCTGGTTCTTGTAGAAGGGCACCTCGTGCTCGTGGACGTAGGCCTTGCCCTGGCCGTCGTGGTACAGCAACCGCTCGATGACCTCGCCCTGCTGGACGGTCTTCTCCAGGATCTCCGGGATGTCGTCGATCTTGACCCGCTGGTAGAAGTACTCCTGCGGCCGCACCACCACCAGCGGCCCGCGCTCGCAGAAGCCGTGGCAGCCGGTGGAGCGCACCGTCACTTCGCCCTCGAGCTTGCGTTCGGCCACCGCCTGCCGGAAGGCCTCCACCAGCTTCTTGGCTCCGTAGGCGCAGCAGCCGGTGCCGGCGCACACCGCGACGATCTTCTGCTTCGGGTCCCGCCGGGCAACCAGCCCTTCGCGGTACTTCGCAAGATCCTCGGGCTTTTTGAATTTGGCCATGGCTCAGCCCTTCTTCACTTCGGTGATGACCTTGTCCAACTTGGCGGCGTTCATGTTGCCGTGGTACTCGCCGTCCAGGATGACCAGCGGCCCCAGGGCGCAGGCGCCCACGCAGTTCACCGTCTCCAGCGTGAGCTTGCGATCGGGCGTGGTCTCGCCGGCCTTGAGCGAGAACTCGCGCTCCACCTGCTCGACCAGGCGCGGCGCGCCGCGCACGTGGCAGGCGGTGCCCATGCACACGGTGCAGATGTGCTTGCCGCGCGGTTTGAGCGAGAAGGCCTTGAAGAAGGTGGCCAGCCCGTAGATGCGGGTGATGGGGACCGCAAGCTCCTTGGCCAGGCGCACGAGATCCTCGCGGGGGAGGTAGTTCTCCTCTTTCTGGATGTCCTGCAGCATGGCCAGCAGGTTGGCCGGATCGCGCCCGTGGCGCTCCAGGATGGCTTTGAACTTGGCATCTTCCATGGCGGGCTCCTAAAAGAGAATCTGGCCGTCGCGCTCGAGCAGGCGCTGGTACTCCTCGCGTACTCGCCGCTCGATTCGGGCCACGGCGGCCTCGTCCAGGTGGCGGAAGCGGCCCTGGGGCGCGAAGTAGTCCTTCACCGGGCGCGGCTCACGCACCGGGTGGGTAAGATGCAGCCGGCCGTCCACCACCTCGTAGAGCGGGAATACCTGGCTGTCCACCGCCAGGCGCCCGATGGCCACCGCCAGCTCCGGGTTCATGCGCCAGCCAGTGGGGCAAGAAGCGAACATGTGGATGTAGGCCGGGCCCTTGGCCTCCGCCGCCCGGCGCACCTTATCGGCCAGGTCGAACGGGTAGCTGGGGCAGGCCGTGGCCACGTACGGGATGCGGTGGGCCACGGCGATCATGGGCAGGTTCTTCTTCCAGGTCTGCTGGCCCGGGGAGAACTTGCCGGCCGGGCTGGTGGTGGTCGAGGCCCCGAAGGGCGTGGCCGAGCTGCGCTGGATGCCGGTGTTCATGTAGGCCTCGTTGTCGTAGCACACGTAGATCATGCGGTGGCCGCGTTCCAGCGCGCCCGAGAGCGCCTGCAACCCGATGTCCGAGGTGCCGCCGTCGCCGCCCATGCCCACCACGGTGATGCGGCGCTTCGGAAGCTTGCCCTTCTCCATCAGGATGTTGAGGCCCACCTCGATGCCGCTGGCCACCGCGGCGGCGTTCTCGAAGGCCACGTGGAGCCAGGGTACGCTCCAGGCGGTGTCGGGGTAGGAGGAGGAGATGATCTCCATGCAGCCGGTGGCCGAGGCCACCATGGTGTTGCGGCCCAGGAGCTGGTGCACCATGCGCACCGCCAGGGCCTCACCGCAGCCCTGGCAGGCGCGGTGCCCGGAGACGAAGCGGTTCTCGCGTGGGAACAACCGAGAGGCAAAGACGTTCATGGCTTCCATGGCTCACTCCCGGAGGCCGACGAAGGCCGGCGGCGGCACCTGGCCGGTCTTGCGCGTGGAGAGCAGCACATCGAACATACGCTCGAAGTCAGCAAGCGCCACGTCGCGCCCGCCCAGGCCGGCGATGAACTCGACCAGGCGCGGCTGCTGCGGTTTGCGGTAGAAGGCAGCCTTGAGCTCCGAAGCCACCGGCCCCGGCGGGCCGCCGAAGCTCACCGCGCGGTCGATGACCCCGATGGTCTGCACCGCTCCCACGGCGCGGTAGATGTCCTCGAAGGGGAACGGCCGCCACAGCCGGATGCGCATCAGACCGACCTTGTGGCCCTTCTCGCGCCGGCGATCCACCACCGTCATGGCGGTCTCGGAGAGCGAGCCCATGGTGCACAGCAGCACCTCGGCGTCCTCGGCGCGGTAGGTCTCGACCGGATGGTAGTGACGCCCGAAGTACTTGCCGAAGCCCTCCAGCGTCTCCACGATGGGCTGGTAGGCGTCGACGACCAGCTTGTGCTGTAAGAACTTGCTCTCGGTGTAGATGTCGGGGATGCCCACCGGGCCGATGGATACCGGACGGTCCACGTCGAGCCGGAGGAGCGGCTCGAAGGGCGGCAGGTAGCCGCGCACCGTCTCGTGGTCCGGCATCAGGATGGGCTCGATCATGTGCGAGACGATGAAGCCGTCGAAGTGCACCATCACCGGCAGCGACACCCGGCGATCCTCGGCCAAGCGGAAGGCCCAGATGGTAAGATCCACCGCCTCTTGGCCGTTCTCGGCGAAGATCTGTACCCAGCCCACGTCGCGGTCGCTCATCACGTCGCTGTGGTCGTTCCAAATGCTGATGGGGCCGGAGAGCGACCGGTTGGCCACCGCCATCACGATGGGCAGGCGCAGCGAAGAAGCGATGAACAGGATCTCGTGCATGAGCGCCAGGCCCTGGGAGCTGGTGGCGGTGTAGGTGCGTGCGCCCACCGCCGCAGTGCCACAGCACACCGACATGGCCGAGTGCTCGCTCTCCACCGGCACGAAGGCCGCCTTGAGCTCGCCGTTCGCCACCATCTCCGACAGGTGCTCCACGATGTGGGTCTGGGGCGTGATGGGGTAAGCGGCCACGACGTCCACGTCGCAGCGGCCCACCACCTCGGCGATGGCGATGGAGCTCTCCATTCCGATGCGCTCTTCCATGGGGCTACTCCTCCTCCGCCACCATGCGGATGCAGGCGGTGGGGCACTCGTGCACGCAGATGCCGCAGCCTTTGCAGTACTCGAGGTCGGCCGCGGGGAAGTCCTTGGGCGGTTCGAACTGGATACACCCCTCGGGACAGAACATCTGGCACACGCCGCAGCGCACGCAGTGCGCGTGCTCCCACACCGGGCGGCTGCTGCGCCAGTCGCCGGTCCGGTTGTAGCGGGCGCTGCCGGCCTCGGTCACCGCGCAGCCCACCGCCAACTCGCTCCACCTGGGTTTGGCCGTCTGTTGTCGGGTCAAGGCATACCTCCTCGCCAGCGGTCAGGCCGCGTCCGTGATGCGGCACTCGCGCATGGCGCGCCGGAAGGCGTTGATGTTGCGTTCGGCGATGCGCCCGAAACGCCCCTTGAGCTCCTTCTCCAGCCGCTCGACCGGGACCAGGGGCTGGGCCGCCAGGGCCGCGCCCAGCATGGTGGTGTTGGTGATCACCCGGCCGATCTCCTCGCGGGCGATGCGGTTGGCGTCCACGGTGACCAGGCGGGCCGAAATCCCCGTCTCCTTGCGGATGGTGGCGGCGTCCTTCTGGGAGTTAATCACCACCGTCCCGCCCGGCTGAAGCCCGGCGTCCACCTTGACCAGGCGCAGCAGCGACGGGTCGAGCACGATCACCAGGTTGGGCTCCTGGATGGCGGTGCGGTTGCGGATGGGCGACTCGGAGATGCGGGCGAAGGCGATGACCGGCGCGCCGCGCCGCTCGGGGCCGAAGGAGGGGAAGGCCTGCGCGCTCTTGCCGTCGGCGATGGCCGAGAGGGCCAGCAGCTCGGCCGAGGTCACCGCGCCCTGGCCGCCGCGGCCGTGGAAACGGATCTCGTACATGGACACACCTCCCGGGGCCGTCCGGCCCGCGCCAAGGTCCGCGCGCTTCATAGCGCCATGAAAGATTGGAGTCAAGCGAAAGCGGCAGGCGGTCCGCCAAATCCGCGATGTTCCTCATCGGAGAAGCCTGAGTTGATGCGGTTTTCCACGGCGCGAAGTGGCACCTGATCGTCCATTAGAAAGCTGACCCCGCCTTCCAGGATGAGCAGGTATCCCATCTGCGAGGCTGCGGTCCGATCATCGGAAGCAGGTGCTATCTCGACAGAGATTCCCCCGATGGATGGACAGGCGGCCGCGCCGCAAGCGGAACTCGGGGTGGGCTCGCCGCGGGTGACCTCCACGCCTGTGATCTGAGCCACGCCCGGCGCTTGGTGGTCGATTTCCTTCTCGGCCGGATCCGTCGTGTGCTGAGGTGATATAGGACATGGCGCTCCGCCGCAAGCACGGGTGTCCTTGCCAAACGACAAGACTACGCCAATCGAACACAGGGAGCCCACCGGACCCGGCGCCTCGCATTCCGAGCCGCAAGCGCAGACAACCCGTGCAAGGCCAATCCAGAGTGCCAGCAGCCAACAGGTGTTCACGCCAGGTTTCATGCTCCCACCACCTCACCGATATCTGTCCAACTCCACGATGGCGATCCCGGCGCCTTTGCGATAGTCGCCGGGACGGGCTGGGCCGGGATGGGACGGGACGCCGCTGCAAGTGATCGCGGCGTAGCGTTCATCCGGGTCGATGAGCAACCCGTATCCGACGCCGTCGCACAGGTGAAAGGCGTCTAGGACCTTGAAGTTGATCGGATCGTACACGCCGAAGCTGTCCGACATGTACGTGCTCATCACCAGGAGCTTCCCCCGCGACACCCAGTGCTTGTCGTCGGCGGCGATGGGCGCGGGGCCCTCATTCAACTTCATGAAATCAGGCCAGCGAAAAGTCCATGACCAGGGCGGAGAAGACCAATCATCCAGAAATACCTCGTCGATTTTCGTTCCCATGTTCTTTCGGGGCGGGGGCAACCACCGCTTCGGCGAGGAGGGTACGACTCTGAGTGGCGAACGGTCGGGTTGTGATCCGATGTCGCGAGATGGCGTCCTCTGGCCGAGGAAGCGAGCTGAGGGCCGTCGCTGAATCCCTCACATCCGCAACCAGAGACCTTGAGAGCCGAAAGAATACACGAAACCGGACAGGCCGAACACCATGCGTGGCAGGTAGGGATTGAAAGTCAAGTGATCCAGGTTGTCCTCCCGGAACACCTCCCAGGTGGCGCCGCCGTCCTCCGTCCAGTACGTTCCTGGCTTGTCGCTCAGGCTGGCGAAAAGAAGACACCCAGCAGGAAGGGGTGCATAGGCTGCGTTCGCTCGGTAAAACCTGAGATCACCGCTCACCGGCCCGCCCCCCGGCCGCCAGGTCTCCCCGCCATCGTCTGAGAGGAAGATGCCGCCCCCGGTGACCGCCGCGGCCATCTGCTGCGGCTCGGCCGGACAAACGTCGAGGTCGATCACGCCCGGCGTCTTGGTCACGAGAGCCAGGAGCTGATGCCCCGCTTCCCGCCAGGTGGAGCCCGCGTCGTCGCTCACCAGAATGAGCGGTGCGTTGCTCGGAGGCTCAAAAGGCTGCCCCATCCCCAGCCATACCCGGTCGGGCAGGACCGGATCGGGGACCAGCGCCCTTATTTCACGATGAGGGCTTACGATGCCTAGGTTCTCCCATGTCTCCCCCGAGTCAGAGCTTCGGAAAAGCGAGCCGCTACACGAACTGTAATGAAAACCATTTCTGCCCTTTCGCACATAGGATTCCGACAAACTCGCACAACTTGCTTTCAATGCAGTCCAGTGCGCTCCGCCATCATCGCTCAGGTACTGTCCTCGTTGTTCGGTATCAACAAAGACGAGCTGAGAGTCATCCGGGTCAACATATATGTCTCGCACCGTGACGGCGTAGCGGCACCAGCCGCAGCCAGACCCACCCAGCCCCGCCCAGGCCGCGAACCACGTCTTGCCCCCGTCCACGCTCTTGTACACCCCGGCCACGGCGCTCCTCGAAGACGTCTCCTCCATGTCCATTCCCAGGTACATCACGTCCGGGTTCCTCGGATTGATGGCGAACGCCTGGAACTGCGCGCCGGAGTACGTGTTGCATCCGAGGGGCACGATGTCGTCCGGTTCGGTGATCAGGCTCCACTCACCGGTGAGCGTCGCCGGATCCGGCGGCGTGTAGGTCCCCTCATCCTGCCAGTCGGGCTTGGGCTCGGTGTAGTAGAGCGTGGGGTGGCAGCCGAAGACCTCGTTGTAGAGTCCGCAGCCGTAGGCCCACTTCTCGAGCTCGACGCGCCGCCAGACACCCGACTTCGGATCCTCGCACGCCCACTCCCCGTCTCGGCACAGGGCGTGCTCATAGGAGCAAGGATCGGTGCCGGTCGGATTGACGCAAACGGGCGGGGCCTTCCACCAATCCCAATCGGTGTTCCACTCCCAGTCGGGCTCGTGACAGGGAGCCCCGCTCTGGCAGCCTGGCCAGGTAGATGCGGCGAAGGCAGCAAACACGATCAAACAAAAAAAAACAAGACGGCTGCTGGACATGGCGTGCTCCACTTACCTGCCTGCATCCAGCATCGGGAAGCAGTGCAGATCGCGGAGATCGGCATCCTTGATCCCATCGAATGCGGGGTCCTCGCAGGCTTTCATACTTGTCGCTGCAAACAGCCTCAGCATGTGGTTCTCGTCAAAGATCCTGATCATCTCCTCGATGCTCATGCCGAGAAACAGCGGCCCGAGCGTGTTCGCCATGCGTTGCCCGATGATCTCCACGTCGTTGACGTCCTTCAGCGCCGCGTGGAACACGCCGTCGGCCAGCGGTAAGAAGATGAATCCCTTCCCCGGACTGTCACCCTGCCCGACGTCGTAGCCGATGGCCGCGCGGAGCTTGCCGCGGTACTTCGCCAGGCTCACGTTCATCGCGTTGGTGGCATGGACCGGGTTCACTCCGTCCGGGGAGCCGTCGGAGATCATCGAGAACGCCGGTTTCGGACCTGCTGGATCTGAGACTATTGTGCTGACGAACCGGTAGTACCCGTTGAAGGCCCTCTCCGGTGGAGCATTGTCCTCGACATCTCCGTGGATCCACATGGTCCAGCGGGGCAGGCCGTTCGGGAGGCGCTCGATAAAAAGGGATGGACGGCGGTCCGTTTTTCGCGGTTCTCGGTAAACGTCAAGCTGCTCGCTCACCTTGGGCTTGTCGTGCCAGTACCCGTTTTCCGGAAGTTGATTGAAGTAGATCCATCCTCCCCACGGGTTGGTGAACAGGTGAATCACATGTTCCCCGTCTGTGATCGCGCCAAGCAGCGAGCCATCTCCCGGATCCACAACGAGAGCCGGCGGGGTTCGCGAGGTCAAGGGCCGCCAGGTGCCATTCCCGTCAAGGAGCATTGTAAGCGGCCAGTTCACCCAAGATGTAGTGTCATGGGGAGACGTGGCCGGGATCTCGACCACCAGGACCGGGCCGACCTTTGAATAGGGATCGGTCTCGCCCAGCCCGAAGACCAGGATCCGCTCGCCATAGACGATCGCCTCCGGAGCGGAGCGGATGTCTGACGGCGCGCAAACCGGTCCCCACCAGTTGGGCTCCGAGAACTCGAGCAGGCAGAGCCGGTCCTGTGTGTCCCGATAGAATATTAGCTGTGACCCGAAGTTGGGATCTCTCACGATGCTCAGATCGCCATCGATGGACAGGTCGACCCCGATCTCCCGCTCACCGGACCAGTCGCCGCACGGCGGCTCGCCGCTCCCGGGTAGGCCCTCCTGCCCGACGGGTCCGATGTTTTCCGGGTCGCAATCTGCCGGCTCAGAGTAGGCCCGGTAAGAGATCCGATTCCTGTTTTCTTTCACGAAAAAGACTAAGACCTTCGAGCCTCCATCGGCCAGGTACGGGCCGGAGCGCAAGGGAGTCCTGAAGTCCCACCGCTTGAACGTCGCGCTCTCCCAGATGAGTACATCCGCCTTGGTCCAGGCGCCGGGCGAAAGGTGCACTTCTCCATCGCGGTCCCAGTCGATGGCGAGCCAGGGATATCGCGCCGAGTCCGGGACATACTGGATCCTGTACCAGGGGTAGGACTGCCATCCCGATAATCCGTGGGACAGGTCGTATCCCGTAGTCGAGCCCCACGATGGCACGTCCGACCAGAGGACCCCCTCGTCGAGCGCCGCGGGATCGAGGGCGTACTCCCGACCGGTCCTGTTCCCCTGGACGTCCAGCTCGTAGCGGCGTTCACCCTCCGAAAATCGCAGGTTTAGAGGATCCCAGGCCTTGTAGTGGTCATCTGTTGCCCGTGGGTTCGGCGAGCCCCACTCATAGGCGTAGTTCATCAGGCTGATGTAGTGCGGCTTGAAGTTGAAGCTGCTGCCGTCCTCCCTCTTGCCATAGTGTTCCAGGCCAAAGTTGTGACCTAGCTCGTGGATGGCATAAACACCAGGTCGCTTTTCAAAATAAGGTTGGCCACCATCATCGGAGTTGAAATAGAAGTACGGATGACCGACCGAGCCTGTACCGGTCCCATCCGGACAACCAACCCCGTATCGGAATATCCCGTGCCGGATCGGGCTCATGTGAAAGCGCCAGCCGTACTCGAACTGGGCGCAGTCGCTCGAGGGTACACCGCTCGTCCCACCCCAGGCGCCGTGGGCTGTCGAGGTGATGTTCCCGGACGCGTCCACCGGGTTTACTCCGTTGTCGACGTGGATCGAGAACCCGCGCCTCCCGTCTGGATTGTTGAGATACCCCGGTCCGCCGCTGCACTTCCCCGCGTACTCCGCCATCAGCAGCGCCCCCGCTGCTGAGAGCGGCCTTCCGGGATGGTCGAGGCTCGGAGCGTTGTAGTAGTCCGACTCTAGAAACACGTCCTTGTGCCGCGGGTCCGCACCCCAGGTCGGCAGGGCCTGGTCGGGGTACAGCCCGGCACCGCGGATCCCCAGCACCTCGAACCCGTCCCAGAGCCCGTCGCCGTCCGTGTCACGGTTGTCCGGGTCCGTGCCGATGTCGCCTTCCAGTTCCGCCCCGAGGCCATCCCCGTCGCTATACGGTGCGTTTCTGACGTCGTTGACGTAGAGCGCGACCGCGCCGTCCGCCACACCCGAGGCCACCACCGCCATCGCCTGGCTCCGACGCGGCAAGCTGCTGACTCGTGCTCCGCCACCCATCCCGTTGTCCCGCGCGAACGCGTCCATCCCGGTCAGCTCGGTCCCAAGGAGAAATACCGTCGGCGAGTGCGCCGGCGGCAGGCCGGCTATCATGCGGGCCCGCTCAGGTGACGGCACAATGAGATCCAGCTCGTCTCCGGAATACCAACCACGTGAAAACCAGAGCCGCTCGCCGCCGATGTCCACATCGACAGGGACCGAGGCGAGCTGGTAAGTGACCCGGCGCCGCTGCGCGTCCTCGATTTTCTTCCAAACCTTGAGCAGACCCCGGCCCCGAGAGCTGTTGCCGTAGGCGTGGAGCACGATGCGGGGTGCCTGATTGCTGAAGGATTGCATCAGGCAGGCGTTCCGCGTCCCCGCCACCGACGGGCAGGCGACCGCTACCGAGCCGATGCGGCAGCTCACCGAGGCCGCCGGGAAACAGGCCCCGCCGATCCGGACACAGGTCTCCATCCCCGTGACACAGTCGTCGTTGCCGGCGAGCTGCGAGCCGGTCTGCGGGTTCAGCACGTGCATCACCGGATCGCAAGATGCGCCCGGCGCGGCCGGAATCAACGCATCGGTGTGGATGAAGTACCGGCCGTCCAGGGCCTCCCCCAGCACCATGTCCGTCGTCGGCGTGGCCCGGCCGGCGTAGTGCCGAAAGACCTCATGGTAGAGGCCGCTTTGCAAGGTGGAGCCGATCTCGCCAAAAGACGAGCTCTGGTCGAGGTGTCCGGCGATCTGCCCGGTGAAGCGGTCCATGATCACGTAGCCCACCGTCGTGTCCACGAAGAACTGCTCTCCCTGCCGCACCAGTGTTCCGTCCTGCTGGTTCCCAGCCCACTCGAAGTCCATCGGCTCGGGCTGGTACCGCTGACCAGGATGGAGGTTTGCGGGCAGCTCGTAGAACTCGCCGTGGCTCTCGAGCATCTCGCCGGTGCCGATATCCACGATCCCGGACCTGGCCATCAGCCCGTAGGCGTACCGGTCGGGGTTCCACCCGTGGAGCAATGCCGGTCGCACCGTCGCGAACACCCGGATGGCAGCGGGCTGCTCTCCGGGGACCACCTCTGATGACTTGGGAAGCACCGAGGCGATCTCGAGCCGCCCGAAGTACCCATCCTCCCGTCCGACCTCCGGGGCCGCCGTTACCCTGGCAAAGTCGAGCAGCGTCTCGAACGCCACCGCGCCCTCTCGAAGAAGACCCACGCGCTTGAGGACAAACAGCTCCCGGCCGATCCGGTAGAACGCCTGGCCCTGGGCGAGCCGGTCGGGTTCCGCGAGCGCCTGATCGAGCCGTCGCGAAAAGAAGACCCGGAACACCGGCGGCATGTCGAGCGCTTCGACTTCTTCCTTGAGCGCCGCGACCTGCTGCGCAAGCGGCGGCCGCTCCTCGGGCGGCTGGCAGACGGCGTACCGCGCGAAGTCCCACACCGAGTTCGTGCCTCTTCCGCCGATGGCGAAAATGAGCGGCGGGACCGACGGGTCGGTCGCGGGAAGCATCTCGTACGGCACGGCGAGGCGGAGCGTGCCGTTGATGTAAAGCTCGGCGGTGTGCGCGGCCGGATCGCTTTCGGTCTTGTCGATGACAAAGCGGACGGTCACGGGCTCAGACCAGTCGATACCGGAAATCACGAACGGCTCGATCCTCCCCTCGATCTCGAGCATCCCGGAGGCGATGTCCGGCCCCGCCTCGGCCTTGGCGAGCCGGGTCCCGTCCGAAATGCCGATGCCCACCGTGGGATTGTCGGGAGGCAGGAGATAGCGGCTCACCGAAACGTTCGCCTCGAGCTCGTAGCGCGTGGAGGTCGCGAGCGACTCCTCGACCCGGTAGAAGAGCACCTCGCCTAATGGATCGAACGCATCGAGGTGCAGGTACTCGCCGTCGCTCCACCAAGATGCCGGGTGGCGCACCTGGACCTCCCACGCCCCGGACGGCGACTCCTCGGGGATGGTGTCGCACTCGTAGGCGATGGAGATGGATGCTCCCGCGGGACAGGCGAGAGCGGCTCTTGATTCTTTCGCTGGCAAGAGAACAAGAAGTGGCAGCAGGAGAAGAAGGCTCTTCCTACCGCCTACCCCCCCCTGCAATCATGGTGCCACGAACCGCACGCCCGCCCGATCCTGGTCATGGGATCCTCCCGCGGTTTGCGTAACTGCTGAGGAAATGATAGCGCCGGCCATCGAGTGAGATCAAGGGGGGGTACTTGAACTGATGCCTCAGAACCGGCCAGTTACGCAGTCAGGTTATTGCCGTTCGGTGGGACCCTTCATCTCTCGCGAAGCGGATGGGGATGACCAGGATGAGCAGAGGCACTCACCTGTCACGAAGACAGACAAACGGGCGAAAGACGCCTCAGAACGACCCGTTGACGATGATGCACACCGGCAGGAAACCCCCCTGGCGGATGATGTTCACCAGGCCGATCTGGAGGCCGTGGATGGTGCCGGTGTAGTTCACCAGGCCGAACTGGACCCCCTCCACCCGCTCGGCGATGTTCACCATGCCCAGCTGGAGCCCGGTCATGGTCTTGCCCACCCAGTTCACCCCGCCGGCCTGCCAGCCGAGGAAGTCGCCCTGGTCCAGGCCCACCAATGACCACTGCACGCCC
>JAAZNF010000094.1 GCA_012798435.1 Myxococcales bacterium
CAGGGCGGGAGGAAGCCGGGATCCCCGCTCAAACGAGGAGGTGCGAGGTGATCGAGATGCAACCCGATGGCGGCCTGGCGCGTCTGCCGGTGCTCCTGGTGGTGGACGACGAAAAGCTCCTCCACCGCGGTTACGCGCGCTATTTCCGCGGCCGGGTGGAGGTGCACGCGGCGCACGACTTCGAGACGGCGCTCGCGCACGAGTCGTTCTCGCCCGCCGACGCCATCCTGCTCGAGGTCTCGGTGCCAGGGCCCGACGGCAAGAGCTTCGCGGCCTGGCTGGAGAATCACCGCCGGGAGTGGTTCTCGCGGCTCATCGTCACCACCGGCGGCCTGGAGATGGGGCTCGCCTTCCGTCTGGAGAACTTCCACGGTTGCCCGTTTCTCCCCAAGCCCATCGATCCCGATCTCCTGCTGAAGCGCGTGCTCGAGTTTGCGAAGGAACGATCGGCCTGAGGCCGGCGGGGCTGCTGGCCGCACGCCTCAGCCGTCGGTAACCTCGGCCGCCTGGATGGCGCCCCGCCGGTACTCTTCCAGAAAGACGTCAACCGCCGCCGGCAAGAACTGGGTGCCACGGCAACGGGCGAACTCGGACAGGATCCACTCGGGCGCGCGCGCGGTGCGGTAGACCCGGTTGGCAGACATGGCCTCGTAGGCGTCCACCACGTGGATGATGTGGGCGGAGAGTACGATCTGATCCTGCGCCAGGCCGCGCGGGTAGCCGGTGCCGTCGTAGTTCTCGTGGTGCTGGCCCACGATGGCGGAGATGTTCCAGGGGAAGGCGATGGGTTCGACGATGGACTCGCCGATAGTCGGGTGCTGCCGGATGACCTTGAACTCCTCGTCGGTGAGCCGGCCGGGCTTGAGCAGGATGCCGTCGGAGATGCCGATCTTGCCCACGTCGTGCAAGAGCCCCCCGATGCGCAGCTCCTCGATCTGGTGCGGTCCGAGCCGCATGGCCCGGCCCACCACCTGGGCATAGGCGGAGACGTTTTCCGAGTGGCGCCGGGTGTAGTTGTCCCGCGCGTCCACCGCCCGGGCCAGGGAGAAGGCGGCCTTGCCGGCGTTCTCGCGGATGTCCTTCTGCATGTCCTTGCCGCCCGTGCCTGGCTGGGCCCGAAGCTCCTCGTGCAGGCGCAGGGCCTTCTGCACCAGCTCCCGCAAGGCCCGGCTGTCCCAGGGCTTGGTGACGAAGAAGTGCACCAGCTGCCGGTTGATGACATCCTGCGCCACGCGCATGTCCTCGCAGGCGGTCATCATGATGCACGCGGTGGCGGGCCAGTTCTGCCGGATGAGCGAGAGCAGCTCGACCCCGGTCATCACCGGCATCATGTGGTCCGAGATGACCACCGCGGCCTGGAGCTCTTGCATCATCCCCATGGCCTCCATCGGGCCGTGCGCCAGGCTGAGTTCGATGCCGGGGATGCGCAGCACCCGCCGCAGGGCATCCAGGATGCCCGGATCGTCATCCACCGCCAGGACGCGGTAGGTCTTTGTCGTGGGATCTGTATGGGCGATGTCACTCATATCAGTCGACCTCGATTCCCCCGCTCGCTGGGCTGATGGGCAATTCCACCCAGAAGGTCGTCCCTTTCCCGACGATGCTGTCGGCGCCGATGCGGCCGTTGTGCCGCTTGAGGATCTTGCGCACGATCTTGAGCCCGAGGCCGGTGCCCACGCCCCGCGGCTTGGTGGTGAAGAACGGGTCGAAGATGTGGGCCTTCACCTCGGGAGTCATGCCCCGCCCGTTGTCCTCGACCTCGACCCGCACCAGGCCGCCGGCGGCAGAGGTGCGCAGCCGGATGCAGCCTTCATGTTCGATGGCCTGGACGGCGTTGGACAGCAGGTTGATGAACACCTGGCCGATCTGGGACGGGAAACAGGTCACCACCGGCAGCGGCTGATACTCGCGCCGGATCTCGGCCTTGTACTTGATCTGGTTCCACAGGATGTTCACCGCGCCGTCCATGATCTGGTTGAGGTCGGCGTTCTCCATCAGATCGTTGTCTTCCCGGGCGAAGGAGCGCAGGTCGGAGACGATCTGCATGATGCGCCGGACGCCGTCCTGGGTCTCCTTCAAGCACTGCGGCAGATCCGAGCGGAGCAGCTCCAGGTTGATCTCGCCGAGCACCCGCTGGGCGGCCTCGATGTCGGGGGCGCCCTCGACGGGGGAGAGCCGCTCGACGACCGCGAGCAGATCGGTGAGGTAGTCCTGGAGGGAAGTCAGGTTGCTGCTCACGAACCCCAGGGGGTTGTTGATCTCGTGGGCCAGGCCCGAGGCCATCTCGCCCAGCGTCATGAGCTTGTCCCGCCGCAACATCTCGCGCTCCTGATCGGCGTGGCTCTCGCGGGCGCGCCGGTTCTCCAAGGCCCGGCCCACCTCCCCGGAGAGCAGCAGCCCCAGCTCCAGGTCGTCTCGCGAGAAGACCTCCTCGCTGGTGAAGCGCGTGAGGCACACCGCGCCGATGGCCTTCTCGCGTCCGCGCATGGGGAGCACCAGGCCTACCTGGGGTGTGCGGGCGCGGGTGAGGCCTCGAAGACGGGTGTCCTCGGGATCGGACCCCAGCACGACCTGAGGCTCGTTGTGGGCCACCACCCAGCCGGCGACCCGATCGCCCACCTCGATCTTCACCCAGCGCTGATCGGTCTCCAGGCCCAGGCTGGCGACCATCTCCAGCGTGCGGCCGTCGGCAGCAAGCAGCAGAAGGCTTCCAGCCTCGGCGCGGGTGTAGCGGACCAGGGTCTGGAGCAGAAGATCCAGCAGTAGCGGTGTCTCCAGGCCGCCGGCGATGGCGTGCTCCACTTCCAGGAGCGCCGCCAGCTCCGGCTTCTGGACCGCGCTGGAGAGCGTCCGGCCCAGGTCCACGCCGCGGCGCAGCACCACCTCCAGCTCTGCCAGATCGAGCGGCTTGAAGAAGAAACTGGAGGCGCCGGCCCGGAAGGCCTCGATGACCAGGTTGTGATCGTGCATGCCGGTGACGGCCACCACCGGCAGGTGGGCGTTCATCTCGCGGACCGCCTTGAGCAAGTGGATGCCGCTGAAGTCGGGCATCAGGATGTCGGCGATGACCACGTCCACGCGGTGCGAACGAAGCGCCTCCAGGCCCAGCTCGGCGCTGGCGGCGGTAATCGGGCAAAACCCCTTTCCCTGGAGCCACGCTTCCATGAGCCGGCAGAACTCCGCCTGGTCGTCCACCACCAGCACCACCGGCCGTCCATCATCTGCCGCGGCAGGGGCTATCGGCGGGGGCACCTCGGGCGCCGGCGGTTTGATCGAGGGGAAGGGGTACGGGGTGCGCTCGTTTTCCCACTGCTTGAGGAAGATGCCGGTGTGCCGCTTCCGCACGTGATCCATGAGCTCGCGCAACGACTCGGTACGCCAGGGTTTGCGGATCAGGACCTGGACCACCCCCTGCTGGAACGCCTGGTGCAGGTGCTCGTCCATGTGGCCGCCGGTGAGCAGGACGCGCGCCACTTCGGGGTACGACTCCTGGACCTGGCGCAGCAGGGCCAGGCCGTCCATCTGGGGCATGTAGTAGTCGGAGATGAGGCACTCGGGCTGCGACTCGGAGAGGGCTTCCAGCACCTTGGCGGCAGACGGGAAGGTCTGGATCTGGTAGCCCTCCCCTCGCAACACGCGCGCCAGCGCGCGCAGTACCAGCGGCTCGTCGTCCACCAGAAATACGTTGCGGACTTCGCGCTCTGTCTGGTTGGGCGTGTTCATGGAGCGCCCTCCTCGCCAGCGGGTGCGACGTGGTTCCCGAGCCCGGCTTTTTTGAGGATGCGGCGGAAGTTGCTGCGATCCATGCCGGCCTGCTTGGCCGCTCGCGACAGGTTGCCCGCCGTCCCCGCCAATAATTCCCGCAGGTAGCGGCGGTCGAACTCGGCCAGGGCGATGGCCTTGGCCTTGCGGTAGCTCAGGCCCGCCAGCGATCTCCCCGCGGCTCGGCGCGGTGCAGAAGATTCCCGCATGTTTTCGGGAAGGTCCCCGATCTCGATCTCGCTGCCGCGCCCGAGCACCACCGCCCGCTCGACGACGTTTTCTAGCTCGCGCACGTTCCCGGGCCAGGCGTGGCTCTCGAGAATCTCCATGACTTCGGGTCGGAACCCTTGCAAGGATTTGCCGGTGCGCGTGTTGTACTTTCGCAAAAAGTGCGTGGCGAGCAGTGGGATGTCCTCCTGCCGCTCGCGCAGCGGCGGGAGCTGGAGAGTGATGACGTTGAGGCGGTAGAACAGATCCTCGCGGAACTGGCCACGCTTACGCGCCTCCGCCAGATCGGCGTTGGTAGCTGCAATCACCCGCACGTCCACCCGACGGTTCTCGCTGGCGCCGACCCTCTTGATCTCGCCCTCTTGGAGCACCCGCAGCAGCTTCACCTGGGTGGGCAGCGGCACCTCGCCGACCTCGTCCAGGAAGATGGAGCCACCGTCGGCGACCTCGAACAGGCCACGCTTGGTGGCGGTGGCACCGGTGAAGGCGCCGCGCTCGTGGCCGAAGAGCTCGCTCTCGAGCAAGGTCTCGGTGAGCGCCGAGCAGTTCACCGCCACGAAGGGCCGCTCCCGGCGCTGGCTGCGGTGGTGGATGGCGCGGGCCACCAGCTCCTTGCCGGTCCCGCTCTCGCCCTGGATCAGGATGGTGGAGGAGGAGTAGGCCACCGCCTCCACCATCTCGAAGATCCGCTTCATTCCCACGCTCGAACCGACCAACCCCTCGAAGCTATCGCGCACCTCGACCAGGTTCTCCAGCTCGCGGTTGCGCTGGACCAGGCGGTGATGTTGCCCCGCCTTGAGCACGGTGAGCGCCGCCGCCTCGATGTTGACAAAGGGCTTGGTCAGGTAGTCGAAGGCGCCCGCCTTGACGGCCTCCACCGCGGTCTCCACGGTGGCATAGGCGGTCATCATTACCACCTCGACCGGCAACCCCCGGCCCTTGATCTCCCGCAAGAGATCGAGGCCCGACATGCCGGGCATGCGGATGTCCAGCACCGCCACGTCCGGTCTGAAGCGCTCGATCGCCGCCAGCGCTTGGAGAGGTTCCGAGAGCGTCTCCAGCTCGCAGCCATGGACCTCCAGGATCTTGCGCCAGGCCTGGAGCATGAAGGGCTCGTCGTCCACCACCAGGACCCGCAGGGGCGTCCGCGCTGGAAGGTTTGCCGAGTTCATGACCGCACCTCGCTCCGTGCGCCGTTTTGCGGCAGCAGCAGGCGGAAGGCCGTCCCCTGGCCGAATTGGCTACGGACCCGGATGTCGCCACCGTGCTCGCGGGCGATGCCGTAGCAGATAGACAACCCCAGGCCGGTGCCCTCGCCGGCGGGCTTGGTGGTGAAGAAGGGTTCGAAGATGTGCGACAGCACCTCGTTTGGGATACCGGAGCCGCGATCCTCCACCTCCAGGAAGGTGCTCTCCCCGTCGGTTCCGGTGCGTAAATACACCGGTCGGTCCGGCGGGCTGGCCTGAAAGGCGTTCTGGAGCAGGTTCAGCACCACTTGCTGCAGCAGGCTGTCCTGGCCCAAGACGGGCGGCAGCACGGCCGCGAACTCCTTCTCCACCGGCCGCTCGCGGTAGCGAACATCGAGGCGCAGCAAGGCCAGCGCGGCCTCGGCCGTCCGGTTGAGATCCACCGGCTGGTGATCTTGCGGCCTGGCCCTGCGGGAGAAGGAGAGCAAGTGATCGACGATGGTCTTGCAGCGCAGGGCGCATTCTCGGATGGTCTGCAGCCCCTCCTGAATGTCCGGGCCGCTACCGGCGAGATCCCGCTGGAGGACCTGGGCGAAGGCCAGGATTCCGCCCAGGGGGTTATTGATCTCGTGGGCCACGCCACCCGCCATGCGACCCAGGGCGGCCATCTTCTCGGACTGGAGGAGGGCTTCGGTGCGGCGACGAACCTGCTCTTCCAGCTCCGCGTTCAGCCGGGTGAGCTGGGTGTTGCGCGCGCACAACTCCCGCTCGTACTCCAGGTTGGCGCAAGCCAGCCGGTACTGCTCCACGCATTCGCGCACCGTGGCCAGCAACTGTTGCGGGTGCCAGGGCTTGTTGAGAAAACGGTAGATCTCTCCCTGGTTGACGGCTCGTTCGATGGCGCCGGCGTCGGCGTGCCCGGTCAGCATCACCCGGCGGGTGATGGGCCAACGGCGACGGATCTCGGCCAGCAGCTCCACTCCGTCCATGCCAGGCATGAGGTAGTCGGAGATCACCACCCAGGACGGCTGGCGCGCCATGTGCTCCAGCGCCTGGTCGCCACCGCCGGCCGTTTCCACGGACCAGGGGCCGTTGCGCAGGACCCGCTCCAGGGCGCTGAGCACGTGCGGCTCGTCGTCGACCAGTAAAATCCGCGCCGGCTCCACGGCCGGGTTCGGCCCATGGCGTACGGTGTTCACGTGCGGCTCCCCCCGGCCGTCGGGCGGGCCTCGTCCCCCGCCACCAGACGCAGCTCGATCCCCAATGAACCTTTCGCGTCTCGCGAGGCGGTGAGCGCGGCCCCCATGGATCGGGCCAGGCCCTGCGCCGCGCTGAGGCCCAGGGCCCCGGGGAAAGGCCCACCGCGAGGCGCAAAGAACGGGTCGAAGACGCGGGGGAGATCCTCATCGGAGATCTTGCAGGCGGGATCGAGGAAATCCAAACACACGCTCCCGGCATGAGCCCCGGCCTTGATCGAGACCGGCTGCGCGCCTTCGCTGGCGGCGAAGAACCCCAGCAGGTTGAGCAAGATCTGGCGCAACCGGGCCACCGGCGCCCGGGCCGGGACCTTGTGGCTGAAGTCTGTCGCGAACTCGCGCCGCCGGGTGCCGCGGGTGAGGTCGAGGAGCCGGCTCATCTCCTCCTCCAGATCCACGACGCTGGGTTGATCGCTGCTTTTGCCGTCTTCGGCGAAGTAACGCAGTTGCTCCACAATGGCGGCAATGCGAGTGATGCCGTGCCCCATCTCGTCCAGCAGCGGATCCAGGTCGTCGCAGGCCTCGCGCAGGTGTTCCTCCTGGACGATCCGGCCCATCTCCTCGAACAACCGGTTCAAGACGTCCGGGGAGGCCTTGGCGATCCGGTTGGCGGCGTGCATGGCGACCCCGGCCAGCCGCCGCAGGGAGCGGACGTACTGCTCCAGCACGGACAGGTTGGATTTCACGAAGCCCAACGGGTTGTTCACCTCGTGGGCGACGCCCGCGGCCAGCATGCCCAGCGCGGCCATCTTCTCCTGCTCCAGCATCATGCCCTGGGCCTGCTGGATGGCGTTGCGAGACTTCTCGAGCTCGTGCACCACCACGCGCCGCGCCTGGTCCATCTCCCGCAGGGCCTGGGTGCGCTCTTCCACCGTGCGCTCCAACCGGCGTGACCAGTCGAGGAGTTCGGAGCGCGAACGCTGCAAGTCGCGCAGCGCGAAGAAGTTGTGCACCACCGCCGCGGCCGCGGTGGACACCTCCAGGATCCGCTCCTCGTCACGCTCGTCGAAGCGGTCGGCATCGAGGCGGTTGATGATCTCCAGCACCCCGATCACCTGGTTTTGCACAACGATCGGCGCGCACAGGATGTTTCGGGTGCCGGCGCCGGTGAGCTGATCGATGGTGGGATCGAACCGGGGGTCGGCGGCGGGGGCGTTCACCCGCACCGGCTGGTTGTGCTCCAGACACCACCAGGCCAGGCCCTGGCCGCGCGCCAGCCGTCGCCCGGCGAGCTTTTCGGCGACCGGCCCGACGCTGGCCTGGAATACGAGCTCGTCGCTGCGGACGTCGTGGAGCAGCAAGGAGCCCGCCTCGCTGCGCATGTAGCGGCAAGCCATGCCCAGCGCCTCGCGCAGGCGTTCGTCCATCGAACGGCTGGAGGTCATGAGCATGAGGAGCTGCTGCAGCGTGGCCAAGTCGCCGAGACGGTGCTGGAGAGAGAGCGACAACCCCTGGGTGCGCTTCTCCAGATCGAGACGGCGCATCACCCGCTCCACGCTCATGTGGAGCATCTCTTCTGAAAAGGGCTTGGGGAGATAGTCGCCCGCGCCCTCTCGCAGGGTGCGCAAGGCGGAGTCGAGGCTGAAGTCGGACGTGGTGACGATCACTCGATGGGACTGTCCGGTGCGCACCAGGTCGGAAAGCACCTCGTACCCGCTGATGTCGGGGAGCACCAGGTCCAAAAGGACCACGTCCGGACGCTTCTCGTGAAAGGCCAACAGGCCCTTGCGGCCGGTCTCCGCCTCGATGACCTCGTGGCCGCGCGAGGAGAGGACGTCGTGGCTCATCTTGCGAAAGAGCGCGTCGTCGTCGATGACCAGGCACCGGGCCATGGGCACCCCCAGGATCCTAGAGATCCTCTTCGTCCAATACGATGGCGCCGCTCTCGTCGCGTTTCACGTCCAGGATGCCGGGGTGCTCGGACTCCAGCCGCTGGATGAAGTTCTGCTGCTTTTTCACTGTCTCCAGCAGGATCTGGTTCTCGCGTCGAAGGTCGATGAAGTCGAAGATGTTCTTCAAGGTGATTTTGAGATCGAGATCATCCCAGGGCTTGGTCAGGAACTTGAAGACCTCCCCCTCGTTGATGGCCTGGATGGCGAGCTGGAGGTCGGCGTGCCCGGTGAGGATGACCCGCAGCACCGACGGGTAGAGGCCCTTGACCATCTTCAGGAAGGACAGCCCGTCCATGGCCGGCATCAGGTGGTCGGAGACGATGAGGTCGATGTCCTCCTCCTTGAGGATTTCCAACGCCTCTTCCGGCCCCTGGGCGAAGAAAAAAGAGTAGGGTTCCTTGCGCAGCGACCTTCTCAGCGCGTTCAGCACGTTGGCCTCGTCGTCGACGAAGAGCACCTTGAACTTTTTTTCTTTTTGTTCCATCAGCCCTCCGTGGTTTTTACAGGCAGCGAGATTGTAAGCTAATTCTATACCAAAACGGCCCTCCGCAAGCATGATTTTTTGTGCATGTTTTTCAATATGTTAGATTATAAAATGCTTTTCGTTAATGTTCGATGAACCCGAGGCGGGTGTTTTTTTACCCCAATATTGCGGCGTATATGACCTTACCCGCTGAGTAAAAAATGACCACGGGGCAAAGAATACCCACCACCGGGAGCTATCTATGTCTTACCGAACCATGTTGGGATGACGGGACGATGGTCCTGTCGGCAATCTCGATCCCGTCCCGGCTGGACTCCTTGACCCGGTACATGGCCTCGTCGGCAAGGCGCAGGATGTCGTCGGGGTTCTGCGCGTCGTCGGGGAAATTCGCCAGGCCGAACGAGGCCGTCACCCGGATCTCGAGGTTCCGGTCGCGCAAGAACACCGCCTCGTTCAGCGCCAGCCGGAGCCGGCGGGTGACGTGCAGCGCCTGCTCCTTGTTCGTCTGCGGCAGGATGATGACGAACTCGTCGCCGCCGTAGCGGGTGGGGATGTCCACCGTGCGTAGGTTGGCCTTGAGCAGGTCCCCCACCTCCTTGAGCAGGCGCGAGCCGCACAGGTGGCCATGCTGGTCGTTCACCAGCTTGAACCGGTCCAGGTCGAAGAACACCACCCCGAAGGTGAGCTGGTAACGCTTGCTGCGCTCGAACTCCTGGTGCAGCGCCTCGTGCAAGAAGCGCGAGTTGTACAGGTTGGTCACGTCGTCCTTGACGGTGAGCTCCTGCACCCGCTGGAAGTTGCGGGCGTTCTCGATGGCGATGGCTGCGAAGTCGGCGAGCGAGTTGAGCAGGCGCAGATCCGACTCGGAGAACGAGTCCGGCCGGTTGTTGACCAGCTCGATCACCCCCAGCACCCGGTTTCGGAAGGAGAGCGGCACCGCCAAGAGCGCCTGGGTGTTGAAGTTGGTGACCTGGTCCACGCTGCTGCAGAAGCGCGGATCGGTCTGGGCGTTCCGCACCAGAAGCGGTTTGCCGTCGCGGGCCACGCAGCCGGCCACGCCCTGGCCGACCTTGAGCCGGATGTCCTTCAGCTTGTCGGCACCCTCGCCCACCGCGATCTCGAAGGCGAGCTCCTTCTGGTCCTCGTCGAGCAGCAGCAGCGACCAGTTGTTGGGGCGCAGCAGCTCCGAGATCTTCTGCATGATGATGCCCAGCACCTCGCGCACGTCGAGCGTCGAGGTCAGGGTCTTGCCGATCTCGTTGAAGACCCGCAGCTCCTCGACCGTGCGGGCCATCTCGCGCAGGAGTTCTTCGCGGTCCATGGCGTATCCCCAGGAAACAGCATCATGGTACGGGCCCGTTTGGACGGAGTCAAATTCGGCGCGCCGGGACGGGGGGCTTTACAGCGCGAAGCGCCTCAAGCGATAATTGCGCGTCCTTCGTTCAAGGAGTGCGCCGATGAACGTGCGCCGCCCGTTCGCCGCAGTCGGGGTCTGGTTGTGGCTCGCCGCGGGCTGCGGCCCGGAAGAACCGCCGGCGGGATCCGCTCTTTCCCGGCCGCCTGGCTCCCCGGCCGCCGTGGGCCTGCGCGACCATGTTCACGGGAACGCCGAGCGCACGCGCCTGCTCGACGTGGAGGCCCCTGCGCCCGAGGGCCAGTCGGCCCGCTGGCGTGAAATCGGGGCGAAGGACGTCACCGGGCAGATGGTCTTTCAGGAAGGCGCCCAGCCGAGCGCCGGCTACACCA
This sequence comes from Myxococcales bacterium, assembly GCA_012798435.1. Taxonomy (GTDB): domain Bacteria; phylum Myxococcota; class B64-G9; order B64-G9; family B64-G9; genus JAAZNF01. The sequence continues at coordinate 10,556 of JAAZNF010000094.1, forward strand.
TGGACGGCACCACCGCCTGGGCCTACAACCCGAACACCACCTTCGGCACCGACATCAACCTGGGCTGCGGCCGCAACGGCGCCTTCGGCTGGCCGTACCTGCGCTTCGACCTCTCCGCGCTGCCTCAGGGCATCCAGGTGACGTCCGCCACGTTGTCTGTGTACGTCGAAGACATCTGGGCCTATTGCGTCACCGGCCAGAACGTGAGCACCCACAAGGTCCTCTCCGCCTGGAGCGAGAGCACGCTCACCTACAACAACAAGCCGCCCGATTGGGACAATGGCATCTTCGAGTCGAACACCTACGTCGACGCCTACCCGCGCTTCTTCGACTTTTCCGTGACCCAGATGGTGAGCGACTGGGTGGCGAACCCGGCGAGCAACTTCGGCCTGGCGCTCATCCCCGTCGATCTCCTGTGTGACGGCGACTGGATCATTTTTTCCAGCGACGACTCCACCACCACCAGCTTCCGGCCCAAGCTCACCGTCAACTACAACCTCCCCACCCACCGGGCCAGCTTCGCCAGCCAGAGCCCGCCGCCCGCCTCCATGGTCATCGGCCAGCGGGCCCCGGTGGAGGTGCGCTTCGTCAACCAGGGCTACGACGACTGGACCCCGGCCGCCGGCTACGCGCTGGGCAGCCAGTCCCCGCCGGACAACACCACCTGGGGGTTCTCGCGCATCGCCCTGCCCGCGACGGTGAGCCACGGCGGGACGGCGGTCTTCTCGGCCCAGGTCACCGCGCCTGCGTCTCCCGGGAGCTACACCTTCCAGTGGCGCATGGTCCAGGAGGGAGTGGATTGGTTCGGGGACACCAGCCCGGCGGTCCAGGTGCAGGTCCTCTTGAAGCCGAACGGCGCCGCTTGCGAAAGCAACATGGAGTGCGACAGCGCGAAGTGCGTCGACGGGGTGTGCTGCGACTCGACCTGCCTCGGGACGTGCAAGAGCTGCCGGCTCTCCGGCTACGAGGGGAACTGCCGCTACATCGGCGCGGGCCAGGATCCCGACGAGGAGTGCCCCGGCACGGGCGTCTGCGGCGGCGCGTGCGACGGCGCGGGCGCCTGCGCCTTTCCCGCGGCCGGGCTCGCCTGCGCTCCGTGTGGGACCTGCAACGGCCAGGGGTTGTGCAACCAGTTCGCCGCACCCGGCAGCGACCCGGGCGACGCCTGCGGGCCGTGCCGGGTGTGCCCCGGCGACGGGCCGGACTGCGCGCCGGTGCCCGCGGGCGAGGATCCGTTCAACGAGTGCGCCGAGACGGCCCCCGAGAGCTGCGGCACCACGGGCGCCTGCAACGGCCAGGGCGCCTGCGCCCTGCACGCCGCCGGCACGGCCTGCGGCCCCGAGAGCTGCACCTCCGGGCTCCACCACCTGCCCGATCGCTGCGACGGTGCCGGCGCCTGCCAGAGAGGCCAGGACGTGCCCTGCTCTCCCTACGTCTGCCTGGACGCGGTGAACTGCCGCACCGATTGCGCCGACAACTCCCACTGCGTGGCCGAGAGTTTCTGCGACGCAGGCCGCTGTCGGCCCACCCTGGGGCGCGGCGAGGCCTGCATCCACGACGGCCAGTGCCTGAGCACCCATTGCGCCGACGGGGTGTGCTGTGACACGGTGTGCGGCGGGCGCTGCGAATTCTGCGCCATGCCCTTCGACCGGGGCGGCTGCTACGCGGTGCCCGACGGCGAGGACCCGCGCGAAGTGTGCCCCGGGACCGGGATCTGCGGCGGGGTGTGCAACGGCGCGCGCGAGTGCCGCTTCCCGCCGCCATCCACCCGCTGCGACACCTGCAAGGGCTGCGACGGGGCCGGGTTCTGCGCCGTGTTGGCCGCGGCCGAGAGCGATCCCTTCGGCGACTGTGGCCTGTGCCGCGGCTGCTCGGGGGTGGACACCGCCTGCCGCCCCATCGTCGCCGGTGCGGACCCGCGCTCGGAGTGCCCCGATCTACCGGTCCAGACCTGCGGCACCAGCGGCGGCTGCGATGGCGCCGGCGCCTGCGCCTGGTACCCCAGCGGGACCGAGTGCGTCGCGGCATCCTGCCAGGATGGGGTGTTGCAGCCGGCCTCGAGCTGCGACGGCGTCGGCCGCTGCCAGACGCCGGAGCCGGTCCCCTGCGCGCCGTTCGCCTGCGCCGCCGATGACCGTTGCGCCACCGCCTGCGCCGACGATTCCGGGTGCCTTACGGGATATTACTGCCAGGCGCCGGTGTGCCTCCCCATCCTGGGGCCCGGCGAGGCCTGCCAGCGTGCCGCCCAGTGCCAGACCGGCTTGTGCGTGGACGGGGTGTGCTGCCAGGGCCCCTGTGATGGATTCTGCCAGCGCTGCGACATCCAGGGCAGCCGGGGTCAGTGCACGGCGGTCCCTCCCGGCGACGATCCCGACAACGAATGCGAGGGGGGCGGCGCCTGCGGCGGTGCCTGCGACGGCGCCGGCGGTTGCGCCTTTCCGGGGGAGGAGAAGCCCTGCGGCGCCTGCGCCCGCTGCGACGGCGCCGGCAACTGCGGGGTGTTCCTTGCGGCGGGGACCGACCCGCTCGACGCCTGCGGCCCGTGCCGGGTGTGCGCGGGCGGGCGCGACGCCTGCGTGCCGGTCGGCGCCGGCGTGGACCCGTTCGATGAATGCGCCGCCGAGGAGCCGACCAGCTGCGGCCGGGATGGCCTGTGCGACGGGCGGGGCGCCTGCCGCCTGTGGCCGAGCGGCACGCTGTGTGGCAGCCAGTTCTGCCGCAACGGCACGCTCACGCGGGCGCCCACCTGCGACGGCGCGGGGGCGTGTGTGGACCGGGGCTCGGTCTCGTGCCAGCCCTTCGCCTGCGACGGAGACGACTGCGGCGGGCCAGCCTCCCTGCACCACGTCAGCGTCGAGGACGCGCCGGGAGGGCGGGGTGTGCCGGTGCTCGACCGGACGCTCTCCACGGACGACGTGCTCTTCCTGTACGCGGTGGGCCGCGACGCGAACAACGTCTTCGTGGGCGACGTGTTGGTGCGCTGGCGCGTGGACGGCGAGATCGGCGCCGTTCCGCTCGGGCCGTCGACCGCGGCCGTCTTCGACCCGACGCTGCCGGGGCAGGGGCGGGTGGTGGCGGACTATTACCTGGCCTCGGTCATCGACGGCCAGACCGGCCTGCTGCGAGTGGGGCCCGGCGTTCCGGCGGGAGACATTCCCGTAAGCGCCGATCCGGTCCGCATCCCCGCGGACGGGGTTTCCACGAGCGCCATCGCCGCCGGGCCGGTGCGCGACGCCGATCACAACCCGGTGGCGGACGGCACGCGGTTCACCGCGCTGGTCTCCGCGGGAGAGATCCTCGGCGACGACCTCGATCCCGACCGAACCGGGTTGCAGCTCGCCACCACGGATGGCAGCGTGCGCTTCGCCATCCGCGCTCCCACGCGCCCGACCCGCGCCTGGGTCCGGGTGTCGGCCCTGCCGCCGGGCAACGCCGACGGCCGTGGCGTGTTGTACTTCGGAACCGATGAGCCGGTGGCCGACGCCGGTGCCGACCGCGAGGCCCACATCGGGAGCCTGGTGGTGCTGGACGGCTCCCGCAGCTACGATCCGCTGGGTCAACAGCTCGGTTTCTTCTGGACGCAACAGCAGGGCGAGGCCGTGGAGCTGGCCGGCGCCAGCACCTCGGTGCCCACCTTCGTTGCGCCGAGTTCGGATCAGACGCTGGTGTTCGCCTTGGAGGTCAGCGCCGGTGCCCGGCGCAGCGCGCCCGACACGGTGGAGATCCGGGTGCGCGGCGCCGAGCCGCAGCGCCCCCGGGCGGTGCTGCGCCTCGATCCCGAGAGCGGCGCCGCCCCCCTGACGGTGACGCTCGACGGGAGCGAGAGCAGCGCCGCCGACGGCGAGACGCTACGCGCCATGTTCTTCGAGTTTGGCGACGGATTCGCGTCGCAACCGGGCCCGGTGGCGCAGCGCACCTTCAGCGAGCCCGGCGGGGTGGGCGTCACCTTGTGGGTGCTCGACGACCAGGGTCGCTTCGACACCGCGGCGGGGTTGGTGCGGGTCGGCGACGGCGATCGCCTTCCTCCGGCGCTGACGCTCCGCGCCGCGCCCGCCTACGGGCCAGCGCCGCTCTCGGTGTTGCTTGTGGTCGAGGCGACGTGCCAGGATGGCTCCGCGCCTCTTCTGGAATGGGATCTGGGCGGCGGGTTCGTCCCCGGGCCCGCGCAACGGCGCGAGGTGTTCGCCCACCCCGGCTATTACCCGGTTCGCGTGCGGGCCTGCGACGAGAGCCCGCTGTGCAGCGAGCAGCGTCTCACCATCGCCGTGTCGGACGAGGGGGCCTACCCGCCGCGTATTCTGTCGAACCCGCCGACCCAGGCGGCCGTGGGCAAGCCATACGCCTATGCCCCGGAGGTCGCCGGGACCCGGCCGTTGCATTTCTCCCTGGGAAAGATGGTGAACGGCGCGACCGTCCGCGCTCCGCGCGGCATGCGCCTGGACGAGCAGAGCGGCGCCCTGGCCTGGACTCCCGACTCATCGGCCGCGCCGGCCCAGGCGGTCACCCTGGCGGTTCAGAACGACGTCGGGGCGGATTTTCAGGACTTCGAAATCGGCGTCAGCGGGGGATCGGCCAGTGGCTGCGCGTGCGGAAACGGCGCCGACAGGAGCGGACTGTTGGCCCTCGCTCTCTGGCTGGCGCCCCTGGCGCGAGCGCAGCGGCGGCGCCGCTAACCGTTCTTCTCGAACAGGCTCTTATCCGCGCCGCACACCGGGCACACCCAGGAGTCGGGCAGCTCCTCGAACGGCGTGCCGGGGGCGATGCCGTTGTCCGGGTCGCCGGCGGCGGGATCGTACACGTATCCACAGACAGTACAGGTGTATTTTTCGTTCTGGCTCACCGGATCCTCCCTTCGTTGCGCAGCCAATGGCCGCAAGGTGATGAGCGGACGATGCAGCCGCAACCCGCGCACGGCCGCAGACAATGCTTTGACCCATGGCGCGGTCGGACGCTCTCCTCACAACAGCCAGGCCTTGCGGCACTCGGCGCGGCTCGCGTCCAGCAGCGTCTGGAGGCTGTAGCTGGACAACGTGTCGAACAGACGCTTCTCCGCCTCCTGGAACACTTTCTTGAGCTCGCAGTGGTCGCCGCCGCGGCAGCCTCGCTCCGGGCCGAGGCAGGTGAACAGCGGTTCGTCGGTCTCGATGGCGCGCACCACGTCCGAGACGGTGATCTGCGCCGGGCTCTTGGCCAGGTTGAAGCCGCCCTTCTTGCCGCGGGTGGACTTCACCAGGCCGTGCCGCGCCAGCTTCTGGAACACCTTGGCCAGGTAGGTTTCCGACACCTTCTGGGCCCGGGCCATCTCCGCGACCAGCAGCATCTTCTTCTTCTTGGTGGCGAGTTGCCACAGGCCGTGCAGGGCGAGATCCGAAGACTTGGAGAATTTCATGCGCGCTCCCGAGGTTCCGCTCCCCGACGGATCCTGTAGCCCAAGGCGCGGGAAAAGGAAACAGGAATCTCGGGCCGCAGCCGCTAGATGCGCAGGCCGAGGTAGCCCATGACGTCGAAGTCGTAGCCCACCTGCCCGGTGAGGTAGTGCACGCCGACGTTGGCGCTCACGCCGAAGGCGAGGAAGTCCCCGGCGAAGGGGATCTCCAGCCCGCCGCCCGCCCGGGCATAACCGCCGGCCTCTGTGGTCATCTTCTCGGGAGCGTCGGGGGAGAACGCCTTGGCGTCCGCCGCCAGCAGCATCAGGCCCAGGCTGCCGCACACATACGGGCGGACCACCGGCAAGAGGTCGGTCGAGAATTGCACGCCCAGCCCGCCGTAGACCAGGTCGGCGCCGTCCAGGAAGTGCTGGTAGTCCAGCATGGCGGTGAGGAACAACACCTGCACCCGGCCCCGGGCGCCGAAGGCGAAGCCGCCCAGCTTGCCGCTCTCGTCGGCCGCGCCGGGGAGCTTGAGGTTGCCCACCTGGGAGAACCCGGCCTGCCCCTGGACCTCGAAGGCGAACAGATCCGCGGACGCCGGCTGGGCCAGGCCGATCAGGAGAAGAATCAGGCTCGACGCGATGGCAATACGCATGTCAGCCTCCTTGTCGTGGCGGGGCGCTCGCACGCCGCCGCTCTCGCCATGGGACGGGCCACCGTGCATTTTTCATCAGGTGGCGGCACTCATTCTTCAGAATATTCGGGCCGAAAGTCAACCGGCGAGCGGCGGTTCGTCGCGATCGGATGGTTCGTCATGCCTTGGCGCGCTGGAGGTTCCGCTCCACGATCTGGCGGATGAGCTCGAGCGAGGGCTCGTCGAAGTTGAGGAACTCCACCCCCATGCCGGGGACCTTCTTGTCGCTGGCGGCCTCCGGGGGAATCGAGCGCACCACCCGGCCCAGGCCCTCGATGAGCTTGGCGCCGTCCTTGAGGTAGAACTGCAGGTACACGAGCGCACCCTCCTCGCGAGGCTCGCTGGTGCGGATGAACATCCCGCCCAGGCTGATGTCGGTCGAGTACTCGGCCAGGAAGTCCTCCAGGGTGTCGAAACGGTACTGGATGAGCAGCGATAGCGACGCGCGCGGGAAGCGGCGGCGTTCCTCTCCGTGCGGTGCGTCGTCGACGAAGGCCTTTTCATCGGGCATGGTCACCTCCCAGAGCCCAACCAGAATAGTCAACCGCCCCATGCCGGTCAAGGACGACCGCGAAGCAGGCGGGTCACCGGCGCCGAGGGTCCGACCACGGGTTTCCCCTCCGCGCGGATCCAAAGATTTGACTTCGCCGGTGGGCGCAAGTAACGTATCGTACTTGCTAAGGATTAGGCGCCCTCCGCGCCGCGGGAACTTCATTGAAGAAGCCAGTAAAATTCGGCAAGTACTACCTCCTCGAGCGCATCAACATCGGTGGCATGGCCGAGGTCTTCAAGGCGAAGAGCCTGGGCGTGGAGGGGTTCGAGAAGCTGCTGGCCATCAAGCGCATCCTGCCCAACATCGCCGAGGACGAAGACTTCATCACCATGTTCATCGACGAGGCCAAGATCGCGGTGCAGCTCTCCCACGCCAACATCGCCCAGATCTACGACCTCGGCAAGATCGACGACAGCTTCTTCATCGCCCTGGAGTACGTGGCCGGCAAGGACCTGCGCACCATCTGGGAGCGCCACCGCAAGCACAACCTGCTCCTGCCCATCCCGCTCTCCTGCTACGTGATGATCCGCGTGTGCGAGGGCCTGGACTACGCCCACCGCAAGAAGGACGCGGCCGGGCGCGACCTCAACATCGTGCACCGCGACGTGAGCCCGCAGAACATCCTGGTGGCCTACGAGGGCGAGGTCAAGATCATCGACTTCGGCATCGCCAAGGCGGCCAACAAGGCCAGCAAGACCCAGGCCGGCATCCTGAAGGGCAAGTTCGGTTACATGAGCCCGGAGCAGGTGCGTGGCCTGCCCATCGATCGGCGCTCGGACATCTTTTCCGCGGGCATCATCCTGTACGAGCTGCTGACCGGCGAGCGGCTGTTCGTGGGAGAGAGCGACTTCTCCACGCTGGAGAAGGTCCGTAACGCCGAGATCCTGCCCCCCTCCACCTACAACCGCGCCATCCCCGAGGCGCTGGAGAAGATCGTCCTGCGCGCCCTAGCCAAGGATCCAGACGATCGCTTCGCCTCGGCCTACGACATGCAGGAGGAGCTGCAGCGCTTCCTCATCCTCAACAAGACCAATTTCGCCCGCAAGGACCTGGCCGCCTATATGAAGCGGGCCTTCAAGACCGACATCGAGCGGGAGTTGGCGCGCCAGGCCGAGCACCAGGCGTTCTCCGGCGAGGCGGACGACTTCGGGCCGGAGGAGAGCACCGACCGGGGACCGTTGCGGGCGCCGGGCCGGCCGCCCTCGCGCAAGGAGATTCCAGCGGCCCCCGCGCCCAAGCCGGCCCCGCGCACGCCGACGCAGGAGCGTCCCCGCGCGGCCACCCCGCGGCCGGCTCGTCCGCCCCTGCGACCCGAACCCGAGCCCGAGCCCGAAACAGAGGTCGAGGCCGTCAGTGCAGAGGACGACGAGGACGACGACATCGAGACGGTGATCTTCGACACCCGCTCCGGCCTCCCTGAGAATCAGCCCACCCTGCCGGGGGATCCGCCGGCGCCGCCGGCTCGTCCGAAACCCGCCGCCGCGCCCCCCCGTCCGCGCCCGGCCGTGCTGGAGACGGCCTCGGAGGGCGAAACCACGCTCCCCGAGAAGATCTCGGCCAAGGCCGAGGAGCCGCCCCTGGCCGGCATGACACCGCAGCCCGCCCCCAGCCCGCCGCCGGTGGAAACCTTCTCCACCGGCGAGGCCACCCTGGCCGGCGAGCTGGAGTCGCCCCGCCGCCGGGGCTCGAAGCTGAACCTGGTCATCGTGATCCTGTCGTTGGCGGCGGTGGTCATCGTGGGGCTGGCGGTGGTCAAGTACCTCCAGCAGCGGGGCTACCTGGGGGGCAAGGCCGTGCTCCACGTACAGGTGATGCCGGCGGACGCGGAGATCCTCCTCGATGGCGAGAGCAAGGGCGCCGGCTCGATGGACATCCGGGAGGTGAAGCCCGGCCGGCACGTGCTGCGCGCGCAGCGGGAGCCGTCGCACCAGCCCTACGAGGAGACCGTCGAGCTGCGCGCGGGGGAAGAGCGCACCCTGAACATCTCCATGAGCTTCATCCCGGCGGAGGTCGAGATCCAGGTGGAGCCGCCCAACGCTCGTGTGACCCTGAACGACCGTCTGGCGGCGGAGCGCAGCCCGGTGCACATCAGCGACCTGGTGCCCGGCCAGGAGCAGACGTTCGTTTTCGAGGCGTTCGGCTTCAAGAGCGAGACCCGCAAGTGGACGTTCAAGCCGCGCGAGAAGCGCACGGAGAAGATCTCGCTGGAGGAGCTGTTCTTCGACCTCGTGGTGGAGAGCGAGCCGGCCGGGGCTCAGGTGTTCCTGGATGGCGACCGCAAGGGTGTCACCGCGTTGCGGCTCAAGAAGCTCGCCGCCTCGATGAGCTACCAGTTGATCCTCAAGCACCCGCGCTTTCCCGACTGGAACACCACGGTCCGCTACGATGGCAACCCGGAGCAGAAGATCCTCAAACGTTTCGGGGTGGAGGAAGGCCCGACCGACGACAAGGGCAAGGGCAAGACGGTAAAGCCGGATTCCAAGGGCGAACCGAAACCCGAGCCCAAGCCCGAGCCCAAGCCAAAGCCCAAGCCGGACAACAAGCCCAGGCCGAAGCCCGAGCCCAAGCCCGAGCCCAGACCGCAAGGCAAGGGCTTCTTGCGCCTCAACTCCAAGCCCTGGGGAGAGGTGATCATCGACGGCAAGAAGATCGGGGCCACCACCCCGCTGATCGACTACGAGCTTCCCGCCGGAAAACACACCATCACGGTGGAGTTCAACGGCGGCGGCGCCGAGACCATCGAGGTGGACATCGCCCCCGACGAGAAAGTCACCAAGACGCTCAAGAAGAAATAACTACCAGTCCTCGGTCCCGTCCACCTCGTCGAGGGGATCCCCGCCCTCCTTCTTGTGGCTGCGCTTCTGCTCCAGATCGCCCTTGTTGTCGCGTTGGCGGCGGGCCGAATCGGCGTCCTCGTCGTCATCCGAGTCCACATCGTCGTTGGTGGGCTTGTTCGCGGGTGCGCCGGTTTTCTTCGTGCTCGTCGCCGCGTCGTCGCTCTCCCAGTCGTCGGCGGGCTTCTTGCGGCGGGGGGGCTCGGCAGGAGGGGGCGCGGCGCGATCTTTCTTCTGGTATTGCTGGTCGTCCGTCTCTTCGTTCCAGCTCTCGGTGCCGGAGTGGCCGGCGAGGGGATCGCCCTCCTCGCGGAACCGCTTCAGCGCCTCGATCCCGCGCTCGATGAAGCGCTGTCCGAAGCGACGCACGTCCTCTTCCATGCCGTACTCGTCCTCCACGTCCAGCTTGTCGTCGTACACCGAGCGCCCCGCGCCGAACTCGAACAGGAAGCAGTGGAGGCGCTTGGCGGGTCCGTGGTGCGAAAGGCGGCACAGCCAGGCCCAGTTGAGCCCCAGCGTCTGCCCCAGCCGCAGGACCTCGCCGCGAGTGGAGTCGCTGCCAATGGCCCGGCCGGCGGCCTCGATGAGCTGGTTGAACCCGCCTCCGGCGCGGCCGGCCTCGAGCTTGATGGTGAGCGAGAGCAGGTTGCCGGACTCGATGCGGATCACCTTGCCGTAGTTGCTGTGGCCCGGCATCTCGATGGTCAAGAGGTGGTTGCCGGCCGGGATCCCGTCCACGCTGTCGGGAGTCACGCCGCGCTGCTTGCCGTCCAGGTAGAAGGTGGCCCCGGGGGGCTGGGTCTTGATGCTGAGGCTTCCGCGCGGGAGCGACTCCAGGCCCTGGCGCACGGCGTTGAAGGCCTCGATCACGAAGGACTCGTACTCCTTGCGCGACAGGTTCACGTGGGGATCGAGGAGCAGGAGATCGAGGAAGGCCTCGCGAGCCGCGTCGCTGTTGCCCTGCATGGCGTGGCCGACCCCGATGAGCAGGATGCTCTCCTTGTAGCGCTCCAGCGGATCGATGTATCCCCCCATTTTCTCGAAGGCCGCGCGCGCGGCGGAGGCGTGATCCACGACCTTGGGATGCTCCAGCTCCTTCATGGCGGCCTTGGCGGCCACCAGCTCCTGGCGGGCGGTCTCCACCAGGTCCTTGATCTTTTCCGGGGGCGGGGCCTTGAGCTTCTCCGCCAGGTTCACCATCTCGGCCCCGGGGGTCCGGGACAGCACGGAGCGTAGAACCTGGGTGAGTTCGCCGGCGGTGTGCTGCAGGTCATCGGAAGTGGCCACCACGAACGCCTGGGTGCGGTTCTCCGAAGGGGGGCCTTTGGCGGCAACGGTGGGGCCGAGCCCCAGGCTCGCAAGCGGCAGCCACAGCGCGATTCGACAGCGGAAAAGCGTTTTCATGAAGGACCTCACAGGAATTCCCAACCCGATCCGACGCATGAGCCCGCCGGACGAATCAAAACCGAAATACCACGTCCCCGGCGCGCGGCGCACCCCCGGCGCCCAGGGTGAGCCCGAGGACCAACCCGGTCACCCCGGCCGCCACCGCGCCCGTCGCCGTCCAGAACCACCAGGTGGCGTACCAGGGCCGGCGAGAGCGCTCCTCGCGAGGCGGGGGTCGGGTCGCATCGTCTTGTGGAACGCGGTCTTCCGGGGGCCTCCGGGCGATGGCGCGTCCGGCCACCTCGGAGGCGAACGCCGAGAAGGATGCCTGGAGCTGCTTCTCGTACCCCGCCTGTTGTATCTCGCCGGTCTTCTCCGGGATTCTGAGCGTTTGTTGCGTCTCCGAGTCGTACAGGCGCCCCGCCACGCGCAAGCTGGATCCGGACACGCCCACCCGGAACCAGAACATGCGTTGGGCCGACCCGCGTTGCAGCAGCTCCCGGGCGGCCTCGGGGAAGCTCTCCTCGGGCGCGGTGAGCAGCTTCGCCGCCTGGCTCATGACGGCGGCGGCCCCCGGCAGCGGTTCCACCGCCTGGCGGATCACCTCCTCCGCGCCGGCGACCACCTCGCGCCGCAGGCCGATGGGCCGGCAGCCGCGCCGGTACAGCCGGAGGAGGTGCCGGCCCTCGGGGAGCGAGAGCCTCACAGAACCCGTGCCGCGGAAGGCTCCGTCCACCCACACCTCGGTCCCGGCCGGGCTGGGCTGGATGTCCATGGAGCCGGTCCCCAGCCGCCGCGCGGCGCCGACGCTCTCCTCGAACGCTCGGGTCAGGTTGGGGGGGAACAGCGCAGGATCGAGCCGGGCCTCGGGATCGATGGAGAGCAGCCGCACGAAGGTTTGCTTCCCGCGCTCATCCTCGCCGAGGAGAATGCGGGAGGCGCCGAGCAGGATCAGGGCCTCGCGGTAGTCGGCGCCGTCGATGCTCGAGGCCGGGTTCTCGTCGATGAGGCGCAAAGCCTGCTCCAGGTAGCGGACGGCGTTCCGGAGCTCGAGTTCGTCGTAGGCCTGCCGGGCCGATGCCAGCAGGGAGCGGGTCTGTTGGGGCACCGTGTCCGGGTCCTTCGCGTCCAGGGTGAACACGTCCACGAACTCGAAGCCCTGGCTCTGACGCAGCACGTCCTCGAACCCCCGGTACACCCGCGCGGCCGCGGCGTCCGCGGCGGGATCGAGCGGCAATACCAGGAGCAGCGTCCGGGGACGAGCGGATGACGCGGCCGTGGCGCTCGACCCGAAGAGCCAGGCCCCGAGGAGGACGCATGCCGCCGCAGCGCGCAAGGAAATGACCCCGTTCAGAACGTGAATTCGATGGAGCCCCGGGCGGGCTGCAGCAGGTACCAGGTGAGCGCAGCCACTCCTCCCGCCACGGCCAGCCCGCCCCCCACGATGGTCCAGAACCACCACTTTTGATAGAAGCGTTGCGCCGGCGGCGCGTAGGGGATGCAGCGGCCCGAGGCGGCGTCGCATACTTCGCCGGTGGTGCAGTCCGAGTCGGTGTTGCAGCGTTGGGTGGCCCCGCCCACGCTGTCGCTCCGGCGGCCGCCGACCTCGGCGGTGGGAATCTTGACCTTGCGGTACAACGAGGTGAACAGCGCATCCGCCTGCGCCAGGAAATTGCTGGCCACCAGGTTGAGGCTGGTCTCCTGGTAAGAGAGGCGCCGGGGCGGGTCGACCTGGATCAGCGCCACCGCGCAGCTCACCTCGTCGCCGCGCTGCTTGACGGACGCCAGCACCAGGCGCGAGAGGCCCATGGTGCGCGCGAAGTTGACCACCTCTGCGGCCGGCGGGTCGTCGTCCACCTTGTCCAGCAGCTTGCGCGTGTCGGCCTTGAAGGCCTCGGCGCCGCTCACCGGCTGGAGGGAGGCCTCCACGGACTCCTCGTGGGTGGCGAAGAACTCCACCTTCTGGCCCCAGGGACGAAAGCCGTCCTTCTCCAGGCGCAGAAAGTGCTTCCCCTCGGGGACCTTGACCAGCTGCACCGGGGCGATGCCCTTGTACACGCCGTTGAGGTACACCTCGGCACCCGGGGGGTTGCTGCGCACCAGCAGCGTGCCCACCGGCGCGGTGCCCACTTCGTCCTTCACCTTGGAATACAGCTCGATGATCGAGGGCGGGAACAGCTTGGGATCGAGCGAGCGACGGCGGTCGTACATGGACACCAGGCGAAAGGATTCGGTGGCGCGCTCGTTGTCGCCCGACAGGATGTAGGCCGCGCCCAGGTACAGCAGGGCGTCCACGTACTCCCGCCCCTCGCCCATGCGCGGGATGGCCCGGTCGATCTCCGAGAGGACCTTCTGCAGCTCGTCCACCGCCGCGTCCAGCTCCAGGTTGTCGTACTGCTCCTTGCCCTTCTGCAGCATCGCCTGGGCCTTCTGCAGGGCCTTCAGGGCGGCATCGCCCGACACGTCACCCTCGAGCTTCGCGCGCACGTCCTGCACCGCGAACTGGGGATCGCGGGCCAGGTTCTCGCGGGCCAGGTGGTTCAGGATGGCGGCGGATTTCTCCGAGAACCCGTCGACCGGGAGGACGAAGACCCCGGTGGGCTGGCCGCCGTCGGCCCGGGAGGGGGACGCTTGGAAAAAGACTCCCGTGCACAGCGAGAAGAGAAGGGGCAACGTCGGGTAGTGTCGAAGGGGTGTCATGGCTCTATCCTCGCCAGCCCGGGTCAGAACTCGAGGACGATCTGACTTCGAGCCGCGTCCTGGCCCCCGGCCAGCAAGATGGCCAGGAGCGTCGTCACCGCCGCGCCGGCGCCCAGCGCCGTCCAGAACCACCAACGGCGGTACAGGGGCTTCTCTGCCTCCTCGAACCGCTCTTCCCCGGACAGGCGCGGCAGCGCACCCTCCGGTGCCGGGGCGGACGGGCCGGAGTGTACCACGGGGCCCGGCCCCGGGGAAAGCTCGGAGATCGCTTCGTCCACCGAGCGCGAAATGTCGCGGGCGTCCGGCCGGAAGCTGCCGCGCCGTTCGAAGAGCGGCAGGCCCGTGGAGACGTCGTATCCGACCATCAAGAAGCCGATCTCCGCGCCCGCGCGGGAGGTCCGGCCCAGCACCAGCCGGTGGAGCCTCGCCCGGCGGGCCCGCTCCACCAGCGCGCGCGGCAGCGGCTCCCCCGCGCCTATGCGGTCGGAGGGGAACTCGCGCTGGAAGGCCGCAAGATCCGCGTATGGTTTCAGGCGGCAGGCCACCGGGGTGTCCTCGGCCGCCCCCACCGAGACCTGCCGCCCGAAGGGGATGTGCCCCGGGGCGCGCACGGAGATCAGGTGATCGCCGGCCGGCAGGCGCTCGATCCGGACCGGCGCCAGACCCCGGAAGTGGCCGTCGACGAAGACCAGGGCCGGATCGGGCTGGGCGCTCACATCGATGGCGCCGCGCGGAGCGTCTTCCACCTCCCGCACCATGTGGGCGAAGGCTTCCAGCATGGCGGGCGGGAAGATGCGCGCGTCGAGGCGGTACTCCGGGTCGATGACCAGCAGCCGCCGGAAGGCGTCCTGGGCCTTGTCCCCCTGGCCCGAGAGGAGCCATACCGCGCCCAGGTAGGCGAGCGCCTTGCGGTGATCCCGGCTGGCGTCCTCGAGCAACTCCGCCGGCACCGCCTCGAAGGCTCGGACCGCCTCGAACAGCTCGCGCTCGGCGCGGTCCAGCTCCAGGTTCTCGTAGGCCGTGAGCCCCTCGGCCAGCCTCGCCCGCGGTGCCAGCAGCGGATCGGGCGGCGCGTCCACCACGAGCAGGCAGGCGGCGTCCCGGGCCTCCACGCCCGGTTGAGCGGCGAACTGCTCCAGGGTGAACCAGTACAGCAGGCCGGCCGCCCGGCGCGAGAAGACGTCCTGAGGCTCGATCCAGACCGAGATGCCTGAGGTTTCCGAGGCCCCGGCAGCGGCGCCCGGGAGGAGCCCGGCCAGCAGCAGCAGAAGCCGGGTCGTCCTGGTGGCGGTGGCGGGCATGATCGAACGGGATGTTTTCGCACCAGGGCGGCGAAGTCAAGAAAGCCTGCGGAGGCACTTGAAATCTTCCTCGCGAGTGTGATAACCCAGGCCGGTCGGAGGTCGGATAATCCAAAGGAAAAGGAGCACCCATGTCCGGGCACTCGAAATGGGCGACCATCAAGCACAAGAAGGGCGCCGCCGACGCCAAGCGGGGGCGCATCTTCACCCGCCTCATCAAGGAAATCACCATCGCCGCCAGGATGGGCGGCGGGAACGTGGACTTCAATCCGCGCCTGCGCTCCGCGGTTCAGGAGGCCAAGGCCAACAACATGCCGGCGGCCAACATCGAGCGCGCCATCAAGAAGGGCACCGGCGAGCTCGAGGGCACCGTGATCGAGGAGGCCACCTACGAGGGGTACGGGCCGGGCGGGGTGGCCATCATGGTCGAGGCCATCACCGACAGCAAGAACCGCACCGCCTCCGAGTTTCGGAAATTGTTCTCCAAGTTCGGCGGCAACATGGGCGAGGTGGGCTGCGTCGGCTGGATGTTCCAGTCCAAGGGCGCCATCCACGTGGAAAAGAAGGATGGCGTGACCGAGGACCGCATCATGGAAGTCGCCCTGGACGCCGGCATCCAGGACATCCAGGACGAGGACGAGACCTTCCTGGTGACCTGCGATCCGCCCGCGCTGGCCGCGGTGAAGGAAGCGCTGGAGAAGGCCGGCATGGCGGTGTCCTCGGCCAAGGTGGAGAAGATCCCCCAGAACACCGTCCAGGTGAAGGGCAAAGAGGCCGAGCAGGTGATCCGCCTGGCCGAGGCCCTGGAAGACCACGACGACGTCCAGAACGTCTTCGCCAACTTCGACATCGATCCCGCCGACATGCCCCCGGCGGAGCAATGAGCCGGAGGGTCTGGTGCGCGTGCTGGGCATCGATCCGGGCTCGGCGTGCACGGGCTACGGCGTCCTGCAATCCGAATCCGGGCGTTGCCGGCTGATCGAGGCGGGGGTGATCCGCGCGCCGCGGGGCGATCTGGGCCGACGCTTGCAGTGCGTGTACGAGCGGCTGCAGACGGTCATCGCCGAGCACCGGCCGGAGGCGGCGGCGCTGGAGGAGGTGTT
This sequence comes from Myxococcales bacterium, assembly GCA_012798435.1. Lineage (GTDB taxonomy): Bacteria > Myxococcota > B64-G9 > B64-G9 > B64-G9 > JAAZNF01. The sequence goes on from JAAZNF010000094.1 coordinate 26,496, forward strand.
CGCCGCGCGGAACGCCCGCTCGGCGCTGGTGTTGGGGCACGCCCGAGGGGTGGCGCTGCTGGCGGCGCGCCTGGCGGATGTGCCGGTCTTCGCCTACGCCGCCCGCACCGTGAAAAAGACCGTCGCCGGGAGCGGCGCGGCCGACAAGCGCGCGGTGCAGCGGGCGCTCCGGCTCCAGCTCCAGGATGTCCCCGAGCAGCTGGACGCCTCGGACGCGGTGGCCCTGGCGCTGTGTCACCTGGCCTGGTGTCGCGCGCCGCGGCGGGGGCAACGATGATTTCTCGGCTGCGCGGCACGCTCTCGCTGTGCGAGGGCGAGGCGGTGGAGGTGGACGTCCAGGGGGTGGGGTACCAGGTCTTCGTCTCTCAACTCACCCGGCAGCAGTTGCCGCCACCAGGTTCGCCGGTCGAGCTGTGCATCCATACCCATGTGCGCGAGGACGCCTTGCAGCTCTACGGTTTTGTCGATCCCGTGGAGCAGCGGGTGTTCGAGGCCTTGATCGCGCTGAACGGCTTCGGGCCGCGCGCCGCCATGGCGTTGCTGTCGGGCATCGAGGCTCGCGAGTTCGCGCGGGCGGTGTGCGCGGGCGACCTGGCGCGGCTGTGCCAGGTCCCCGGGGTGGGCAAGAAGCGCGCCGAGCGCCTGGTGGTGGAGCTCAAGGAGCGTCTGCTGCCGCTGGCCACCCCGTCCCGGGACGGGGGTTCGGGGGATCAGACGGCGGCGCTGCGCTCGGCCCTGGCCCACCTGGGTTTCCGCCCGGCGGAGATCGAGCCGGTGCTCACGCGCCTGCAGCCGCGCCTGCTGCAAGGGGCGCCGCTCGACGATCTGCTGCCCGAGGCCCTGCGCCTGCTGCGGAGGTGAGCCGTGGCCAAGAAGAAGATCGAGCGGGCCCTGTCCTCCCAGGCCACCGAGGAGGACCGCGAGCTGGAGGCCAGCCTGCGCCCGCTGCGCTTCGCCGAGTACGTGGGCCAGACGCGCATCACCGACAACCTCAAGGTGTTCGTGGAGGCGGCGCGCCGGCGCCAGGAGGCGCTGGACCACGTGCTGTTCTGCGGCCCGCCGGGCCTGGGCAAGACCACCCTGGCGCACGTCATCGCCCGCGAGCTGGGCGTGGATCTGGTGCCGGCCTCGGGCCCGGCCATCGAGCGCAAGGGCGACCTGGCCGGGATCCTCACCAACCTCAAGGACCGCGACGTGCTGTTCATCGACGAGGTGCACCGCCTGCCCACGGTGGTGGAGGAGAACCTCTACCCCGCCATGGAGGATTTCACCTTCGATTACCTGGTGGGCGAGGGCCCCGCGGCCCGCAACCTGCGGCTCAACCTGCCGCACTTCACCCTGGTGGGCGCCACCACCCGCACCGGCCTGTTGTCCTCGCCGCTGCGCGATCGTTTCGGCGTGGTGTGCCGCCTCGAGTTCTACCCGCCCGAGGACCTGGCCCGCATCGTGCAGCGCTCGGCCCGCATCCTGAAGGTGGAGCTGGACCCCGAGGCCACCCTGGAGATCTCGCGGCGCGCCCGCGGCACGCCCCGGGTGGCCAACCGCTTGCTGCGGCGGCTGCGCGACTTCGCCCAGGTGCTCTCCGACGGCCGCGTCACGTTGGAGGTGGCCCGCGAGGGCCTGGCGCGGCTGGAGGTGGACCCGCTGGGGCTGGACCGCATGGATCACCGCATCCTCACGACCATCATCGACAAGTTCGATGGCGGCCCGGTGGGGATCGAGGCCATCGCCGCGGCGGTGTCCGAGGAGCGCGAGACACTGGAGGACGTGTACGAGCCCTTCCTGTTGCAGGAGGGGCTGCTGCAGCGCACGCCCCGGGGCCGGCTGGCCACCCGCCGGGCCTTCGAGCACCTCAAGCGGTCGCCGCCCCGCGGGCAGCCGCCGCTGCTGTAGCCGGCGCCGGGAAGACGCCAGGGCGTTTTGCGAACCTCCCAGGAGGCGTCCATGCATCCCGCCGAATCGACCGAATCCTTTTTGCGGGATTTCTTTCTGGAGCTGGCCCGCGACTCGGAGATGCAGCAGCGCGACCTGCGCCGCTTCCGCGAGTCCTGGTTCCGCGCCCTGCCGCTCAAGCGCAAGGAGGAGGTGCTCTTCGAGCTGGAGATGTACCTGCGGGCCATCGGCTGTTTCTTCAACCTGCACAACCAGCCCACCCAGCGCGAGGGGCCGGCCATCACGCGCGATTTCTCCGAGGAGCTGCGCGTGCTGCGCACCGCCCTGGAGCGGGCCGCGGTGCTGGCCCGCCTGTTGCTGGAGCGTTCGGCCGCCGGCAGCTTGCGCTTTCAGGCCTTCGTCGAGAACCAGCTGGCGCCGGACCTTGCCCGGCTGCGCCTGATGCGCCGCACCCTGGACCAGAAGTGGCCCGACGAGAGCCTGTACCTCCTGGAGCGTAGCCTCACCGACGCCAGGAAGATCCTGGAGCACCTGCTCAAGCGGGCCCCGTGCCCCTACTCGCTCTTCTTCCACCTCGGCCAGATGGTGTCGCGCGAGATCGGCCAGAACCGCTTCTTCAATCCCCTGCTGGTCTTCGATTTCCGGCCCGAGTACGACCGCATCCGGTCGGTGTTCTTCCTGGACGTCTTGTACCACCTGCGCGGCTCGCCCGACCACCGTCCGGTGCGCCGGGTGTTGCTGTCGCTCCTGCGCCTGCGGCACTACCTGCGTTACGTGCCGGTCTCGCACCAGGAGGGCGCCCTGCGCCGCTCGCGCATGATCCTGCTCCTGTACCGCTCGGAGGGCGCGGCCCTGGCGGCGTACTTGCGCTCGACGGCGCGAGGCGCGGTGAGCCCGGAGCTGTCCCGGGTGCTGGAGGATCTGGCCGCGCTCTTCTTCCGGCACCTCACCGAGGCCATGACCCGCCCACCGCCGCCGGAAGCGGCCGAAGCCGTGCCGCCGAAGGAGGAAGAAGCGCAGCGGGTCGAGGCGGTGCGGCGGTCCGCCGAGGAGCTTCTGCAGGAGAGCTTCGCTCGCCTGTGGCGCCTGTACCAGCCCGAGAGCGTTTTCGCCATCGCGGACTCCGGGCGCGAAAGGCTGGAGCAGGCCACCCGCTTGCGGCAGGACCTGTGGCTGTACCGCCGCCTGCTCGGTCACGCGCTGGAGGAGGGCGGTTCGGACGACTCGGTGCGCAGGCTTCGCGACTTCTGTATGTACTTCACGGACACCTCCGGCAACCTGCTGCGGTATGGAGACGAGGAGTGGTTCGAGCGCTACCGGCGCCTGGTGTTCGCCCAGGCCTCCGGGGGACTCGCGCCCCAGCCGAGAGAGGAGTTCATCCAGGCCACGGCGCGGTTCCTCGAGCGCGCCACCGCCCTGTACGACGTGGTGTGCCGTCGCTCGGTCCTCAGAGACTGCCCGCTTGCCGAGGAAGACCTCGAACGTCGGGTGGCGGTCTGGATGAAGCCGCAGTAGCCAGCAGGACAAGAAAGTCGCGCTCGGTGGGGGCAACCCTGGCGCGTACTTTCGGACCGCCCGGCTAACCATTTATATTGACGCAAGATTCCAGCTCCCGCATAATGTCGCTGTGGATGGCATTTCTCTTGCAAAATCGGGCCACGTCATGAGCCCGACCCAGTTTGCCTCGATGGATCTGGACCGGCAGACGACCCTGGCATCTTGGGTCCGGGTGCGGGGTGTCGGTTTGCACACCGGGCATGCGGTAGAGGTTGCGCTGGGCCCGGCCTGCGCCGGCGAAGGTGTGGTGTTCGAGCGCCGCGACCTTCCGGGCCGGCCCCGCATTCCGGTGTCTTGCGACACGATCGCCGAGTCCCCCCGCTCGACCAGCCTCGAACGCGACGGTGTGCGGATCGGCACGGTCGAGCACCTGCTGGCGGCCATCCGCGGCCTTTCACTGGATAACGTCCGGGTGGTGTTGGATGGGCCGGAAGTCCCGATCCTGGACGGTAGCGCCGAGCCGTTCGTGATGCTGCTCGCGCAAGCCGGGCTGCGCCGGCTGCCCGCCGGGAAGCGCTTGCTGCGCCTCACCCGCCCCATCGAGGTGCGAGAGGGCGATCGCTTCGTGCGCTTGCTCCCGGCCCGGCAGCCGGAGATCGAGTGCGTGCTGGAATTCGAACATCCGCTGATCGGGGTGGAGCGGCACCGCCATCGCATCGAACCGGCCTGGTTTGCCACGGAGATCGCCCCCGCCCGGACCTTCGGTTTCTTGCGGGAGCTTCCCGCCATTCGCCAGGCCGGGTTGGCCCGCGGCGGCTCCCTGGAGAACGCGCTCATCCTGGACGCCTTTTCCGTGCTCAACCCCGAGGGGCTACGGTATCCCGACGAGTTTGTGCGCCACAAGGTGCTGGATTTGCTCGGGGATCTGGCGCTGCTGGGCGCGCCGCTCGTGGCGCGGATCCAGGCCTTCAAGTCGGGCCATACCCTCCACCGGGCGGCGGTGCGCCGGCTGATGGCGGAGCCAGGTTGCCTGGAGGAGATCATCCGGCACCCGACGACGGACTCGCTCGAGGTCGAAGAGCTCGAACCGCTGCCGGACCGGGCCTCGCTCAGGGCCTGATTGCTGGCCCACATCGCTGCCTTGGAGCCCAGATCGTCGATAAAGCTGGTCCTTGCCGCATCGTTTGCGCGGTGGGGTGTCACCGAGCCGGCCTACGGAAAACGATCTTTCGAAAAAACGCCTCGGGAGAGAGGCACCCGCGCCTGTCTGCGGGATCGACTGGCGTCCGCCGGTCATTTTCAAAAAGGAGCGTCTGACGGCAACGACCCCGTACGAGCTCGACTTCAGCGCATTTGTAGCGCGGGGGAACGTGAACGGTGTTCTTGTCGCTCGGGGTGGGACTGGAGGTCGTCCGAGGGGGCGCTCACGGCCCGGAGTTGCACAAGGGCGCAAAGGTGAACAGGAGTTTCTTCACCGGTTGGTCGATGCAGCCGAGGTAGCGCTCGGCGGGGATGTCGCCCCACGGAAAGGACAGCGGGTATTCGATGGTGCCGTCCTCCCGCACGCGCCGGTCCAGCCAGCGGCCGAGCAGGCCCGCGAACCAGTTCTCCGGCGCGACAAGCTTACGGTAGCGCGCCAGGGCGGCCGGTCCGCCGGCGACGATCAGGACGCACGGTGGCTGGCCGTTGGCGCACTGCACCGCCACCAGCCGGCCCTCGAAACGGTCCAGGAAACGATCGCCGGCCAACCACAGGAAGGCGATGGCGAGGAGCAGCAGCGGTGCGAGGACGAAAAGCAGGACGCGGCCGCGCCGCCGCCGCGCGCCCCCGCGGCTGACCGGGACGCTCATGGCGGGGGTGGGACGCCGGCTGGCCATCTCCTGGAGGTTTAGGCGACGGTGGCGCTCCTCGACCTCGAGGTTCATGCGCGACACGGCCTCGCGCAAGCGCCAGCGGGCCACCCAGCGGCGGAAATCCTCCAGCGTCTTGAGCGGGTAGAGGGTGCCGCGATCGAAATGCTTGAGGGAGAGCCGCAGGGCGGCGCCTTCCAAAATGTCGGTGCGGCGATCGGGATCCGCGGCCAGGTCTGACAGGAGGAACGCCGGCCCCAATGACGCGACGTGTTCTTGCAGCGGCGGATGCTGCTTGAGCAGCGCATCTCGCACCTCGCGCATGAGCTCATCCCGGCTGGATTGGAAGGAGCGCACTTCCTCGGTGGGGTCGCCGCCGGCCTGGGCCGCCACCCGGTTGAGGTCCTCGAGCAGCCTCAGCCGGTTCTCCGGATCCAGCAGCACCGCGTGCCGCAGCACGAGCAGGGCCGCGTCGAGCTTCTTGAGGTCGTCGGCCAGGATGCGGGCCAGCAGGGCGCAGGCTCCCACCACCGTCGCGAGCGGCGCCGAGGTGGCCTGCACCAGCAGCGTCTCCAGCGTCTTGCGGGCCAGCTCCGGGTGCCCTGCCGTTGTCTGGAGCTCGGCCAGCAGCAGCAGGACGCGGTGGCTCGACAGGGGCAGGCTCACCTTCCACGGCTGGTCGAGGCTCTTTTGCACCTGTTCCAGGATCCCGCTGGCTTCGCCGGGTTGGCCCTTCTTCGCGAGCAGGCGGGCGTGCTGCAGCCGGGCCCGCGGGTGACCGGGTAGCAGCTCTTCCGCGCGGCGGCAGGCCTGGGCCGCTTCCTCCAGCCGGTCGGCGGCGATCAGGACCTCGGCCAGCTCGGCCTGCACGTCGGCGCGCAGCGGGGCCGGGGCATCGAGGCCGGTCAGGTCGATGAGCGCGTAGGCGGCCTCCTGGATGCGCCCCAGCTCGAACAGCGCACAGGCCCGGTAGAACGACAGCCGCACGCTCTCGATCCCCGGCGCCAGGATGCGCTCCGCTGCATCCAACGCCAGCTGGGGTTTACCCTGTTGGAGCAGGCGGAACACCTCGTCCGTGCGCAGCTCCAGTGGCGGCGTGGCCACCGCCCGCTCGCGCACCAGATTGATGGTGTCGCAGAAGGGGCACAGGCGTGAGCCGGCGCCCGGCAGAAAAGGCACCGGGGCGGCACATTCCTGACAGCGGGTGCGGGGGCGATCGGTCATGATCTCCTCGAGGGGAGCGAGACCCGCCGCCGGTTATAGATCAAAGTCGGGGATGATGCCAGGTTCGGGCGGATTCGGCCCGCCCGAGGTGGAGGCTCAGTGGGGGCGGATCTTGGGCTTCTTGTCCTTGTCGTCGGCCGGGCGGATCATGGGTCTCATCTTGGGCTGGATCACCTTCAGGCCCTTGAAGCGCAGCACCTTGCGGTCCATGTCGTCCAGGTCGGTGCGAATGGAGCCGAAGGCGTTGCTGTCGCGCTCCATGGCCTCCAACTCGGCCAGGCGCGGGCTGTGGCCGCACGGGCCGCGCATGCGGGCCAGCAGGCGCGCGATCTCGGCGCTGATGCCGGCTAGCTGGCTGGCCACCTGGTTGTAGCGGTTGCGTAGATCCCGCAGCGAGTTGGACAGACGGTTGATGTCGGTCTGGAGACGGTTCCAGTCGGAGAAGAGCGCGGAGCAGCGGTCGATGGTGGCCTGGTCGGTCTGGCCCGGCACCAGGTTGTCGCAGTTGAGCTGGCGGTAGCTGTTCTCGATGCGGTCCACCTCGCCATTCAGGCGGTTCACCTCGGTGTTGCGGTCGCGGATGTCGTTCTGGATGGCGCGCAGGGTGTTGGCGACCCCCGCCTGGCGTTGCTTGAGCCGTTCGATCTCCTGCTCCATCTTTTCGCATTCGCGCAGGGGCGAGCAGGTGCGGTTGAGCTCGGCCTCGCGGCGGGCGATGTTCTGCAGCAGCTCGCCCTTCTCGCGCTGCTTGGCGGCGCGGCGGGCCTCGAACTCCTGCAGCCGGCGGCGGATCTTCTCGATCTTCTGATCGATGGCGCCGATCTCGCCGTCCATGCCGACCGCCTGGTTCTTCATGCTGGCGATATCGGCCTTCTCCTTCTCGCAGCGCTCGAACAGCGACTGAGCGTAGGCGGGCGCCGAGAGTCCCACCACCAGCAGTCCACCCCAAAGCAACGCAATCCTCATGTCTTCCTCCTTGGGTAAGAGTCCATGGTCGTCTTCGAAGTCAAAACATGGTATCTGCGGCCCCAGCTGTCTGTCAAACCAAAGCCGAGCGGTGGCCCGTCAACCCGACGGCGGCGCCCGGGGCTTTCTTCAAGCGCCGAGCTCCGGGGCCGAAAGTTTGACCTTGCGGCGGGCTTGTTCCTACAATGGCGCGCGATGCCGGAGCGCGGGTGAACCATGTCCTTCTACCTCGGTGAGAACCCCTGGGGCGATGTCCTGCCGCGCTACGTCTTCTTGGAGCGCTGGCTCAAGGGCAAGTCGGTGCTGGAGATCGGGTGCAAGGATGGGACCGGCTGCGACTTCTTGCGCGAGCGCGGCGCGGCCGAGGTGGTGGGGTTGGAGGCGGACGAGGAAGCGCTGCGGGCGGCGCGGGCCCGGCCGGCCCGCTCGGGGGTGGCCTTCGATGCGCTCGGGCCCCGGCTTCCCTTCGCCGCTGGCCGCTTCGACCTGGTGATTCATTTCGACCTGTGGCGGAGCCCCGAGCCCGACGCGGTGGCGGAGGCGCGCCGGGTGCTGCGGGCGGACGGGTTGCTGGTCACCGGCCTGCGGCACCCCGGCTACCACGGCTTTCTGGCCGAGCCCGGTGCGCCACAGCGTTCGCCGCCGGCCTTCGAGGAGTTCTTGGGGTTGCTGCAGGCGCACTTTCCGAAGGTGAGCGTGCTGGCGCAGACGCCCTTCTTCGGGTTCTCCATCGGTTACCTGGAGGTGGACGCCCAGGATCAGCCGTTGGAGATGGACAGCTTGTTGCTCCCCGGCGGTGGCGAGAAGCCCGCCTACTTCCTCATGATCTGCGGGCGGCGTTCCCCGTCGTTCGACAGCCAGTCGCTGGTCCAACTTCCCTTCGGCCCCATCTCCCAGGAGCTGGCCGCCGTCCGGCCCCTCGCGCCGGCGCCGGTCCCCGCACCGCCCGCCGAGGACCCGGGCCTGGCCCAGCGCTTGCTCATCGCCGAGAGCCTGGCGCAGGAGCGGGCCCAGGCGATCATGCGCCAGGAAGAAAAGCTGGCCGAGCTCTCGGCTTCGCTCAGCGCCGCCGAGGAGGAACGCTCCGCCGCCCGACGCCGGGAGGACGAGCTGCGCGCGACGCTGGCGCGGCAAGAAGGGGAGTTGAGCTCCCTCCAGGAGCGCGCGCGACGGGCCGAGGCCGAGCGCGAGGCGCGCATCCGCGAGGCCGACGCCGCCGTCGAGCGGCTGCTCTCCGAGGCGGCCGGGATGCTCTCCTTGAAGGAGGCCCTGGAGCGGGAGCTGCTGCGCGCGCGCGACTCGGTCGCCGACGAGCGGCGCCAGAACGAGCGCCTGCGCGCGGAGTTGGAGGAGAAGGCCAGCTGGCTCCAGTCCCTGTCGGCGGAGACCGAGGCGTTGCGCGAGAGCCAGAAGGAGCTGAAGATCCAGTTCTCGCAACGCCTCCAGCGCGGCCAGGCCCTGGAACAGGAGCTCCATCAGCGCGGCCGGGAGCTGGAAGCCCGCGAGAGCCAGGTGCGGGAGCTGCGGGAGCGACTCGAGGTGGCGAACCAGGGGCTGCGGCGCTTGGAGGCCCGCTTCGAGGAGCTGCGGCGCCTCTCGCGCCAGGCCGAGTCGGAGAAACTGGAGCTGGTGGCGGCGGCGCAGGAGCGTGCCGCGCTTCAGGAAGAAGCCCAACACCGGGCGGATGTGCTCGAGCAATCGCTGCGACGCGAGAGGGAGGAGAAGGAGCAGATCGAGGCCCGGATCGAGTGGACCGAGAAGGCGCTCTCGGCCGCGCGCGGTGAAGCCGAGAGCCGCCTGGCGCGGTTGCAGGACCTGGAGCGGGAGCATCGCCAGCTCGAGCAGAGCCAGGAGGCGCTGCGCGCCGAGTCCGGTCGTTTGCAGGCCGAGCTGGAGCGCGCGCAGGCCGAGTGCGCCGCGCGGGAGCAGGCGCGCCTTGCGCTGCAGCGACGGCTGACGGATGAAACCGGGCGCAGCGCCGGCCTGGAGAAGGAGCTGTCCGAGCTGCAGGAGCAGTATCGCGGCCTGGAGGCCGACCTGGCGGCCCTGTTCAACCGCATCCAGAGCGGCGAGGTGCGCGAGCAGGATCGGGCTCGCCAGGTGGAGGATCTGCAAGGCCGGCTGCAACGCCAGGCGAATGAGCTCTCCTCGAGCCGCGAGAAGATCGACGAGCTGACCCACGAGCTGTACCACGCCCGCCAGCGGGAGGAGGAGCTGGGGGGAGCGCTGGAGCTGGTGCGCGCCTCCCTGGAAGAAAAGAACCGCGAGCGGGACGAGCTGTGGTTGCAGCTGCAAGGCCTGCAGCGCTCGGAGCAGGCGGAGGCGGAGGAGCGTCTGACCCGGCTGCGCGAAACCGAGGGGGCGCTGGCCCAGGCGCGCCGCGAGCTCGAGGAGCAGGAGCGGCGGCGGGCGAGCGACGAGCGGCAGATCGTGGTGCTGCGCCAGGAGGTGACCGCGCTGCGCGAGGAGCTGGTCCGGCTGCAAGGCCGGCTCACCGAGGCGCTGGACCGCCTGACCCAGGCGGGGGGGGCCACGGTGCGACTCATCGACTCGGAGCGCGAGCTCATCTGGAACCGGGAGGAGGTCGAGCGCCTGACCAGCGAACTCCACGCCACTCGCGAGGAGCTGGAGCGCGCCGAGCACGAGAGCGAGCGGGCGCAGCAGGAGGCGCTGGATTTCCGCGAACAGGTCGGCACCTTGCGGGCCGAGCGCGCCGAACGCGCCCGGCGCGGGCGCGACCTGGAGGAAAGCCTGCGGCGCGCGGAGGAAGAGGGTGCGCGCGCGCGGCGCCAACTCGAGGAGCTTGAGGCGCAGCTGCGCCAGGCCGAGGCAGCGCGCGACGAGGCGGCTCGGCAGGCGGAGCAGGCCCGGCGGGAGCTGGCCGCGCGCGCGGCCGAGCACGACACGGGCGAGGAGTGGCGGCAGCGACTGGAGGAGCGCCAGGAGCAGCTCCTGGAAGCGCAGAATCAGCTCGCGGACGCGACGCGCCGGGAGACGGAGCTCGGTGCCAGCCTGGAGCGCGCCCGCACGATCTGGAGCCGGCGAGAGCAGGAGCTGTTGAGCCGGCTCGATACCCTGGAGCGGGAGGCCCGCGCCGCTCCCGCGGCGCTGGAGCAGCTCCGCAGCCAGGCGCAACAGGCGCTGGATCAATGGCAGCGGGCAGTGACCGAGCGTGACCGGACGATCCATACCCTCAACCTCCAGCTCTCCGAGCAGGCCCAGCGCATCAACCGGCTGGTGGAGGAGATCGCCGTGCTGCGTGCCGGTCGCAAGGAGAGCTCGCCGGAGGCCTGAGCCATGGAACCGGGTGACCTGCCGGCCGAAGCGCTGCAGCATCTGAAGGCGCTGCTCGCCATCGACACCAGCAATCCGCCTGGCAACGAGCTTGCCGCCGCGCGCTACCTCGACGGCGTGTTGCGCGCCGAGGGGTTCACCCCGGCGCTGGTGGAGACCGCCCCGGGCCGCGGAAACATCGTGGCCCGGCTGAGCGGCGACGGCAGCGAGCGGCCCCTGCTGCTACTCAGCCACCTGGACGTGGTGCCGGCCGATCCGGCGCGCTGGGAGTTGCCGCCGTTCGGTGCCCAGGAGAAGGACGGATACCTCTACGGGCGCGGCGCCGTCGACATGAAGCACATGACCGCCATGTCGCTCGCGGTGCTGATCGATCTGCGACGCCGCGGCGTCCGGCTCAAGCGGGATGTGATCTTCGCCGCGGTGGCGGACGAGGAAGCCGGCGGCGCGCTGGGGGCGGCCTACCTGGTGGAGAAGCATCCCGAACTTTTACGCGCCGAGTTCGCCCTGGGCGAGGTGGGCGGGTTCTTTGCGCGCATCGGCCGGCACCTGGTGTGCCTGGTGCAGACCGGGGAGAAGGGCTGCGCCTGGTGCCGCCTGCGCTGCCGGGGCGCGCCGGGACACGGCTCCATCCCCGATCCGGACAGCGCTGTGCACCGGCTGGCCCGCGCCCTGGTCCGGCTGCGCCGGCGCGGCCTGGGCGCGCATCCCACGGCGCTGCTGCGGCGGTTCGTCGAGCTGGCCGCACAGGACCAACCCTTGGCGACCCGGCTGGTGCTGCGCGGCCTGCTGCGCCGCGGGCTCCGCTCCGCTTCGCTCCGGCTCATCCCTCCGGCGCAGCGCCGGGTCTTCTACGCGCAGCTTCACAACACCGCCTCGCCCACGGTGCTGCGCGCCGGCGACAAGGAGAACGTCCACCCGGCCACGGCCGAGGCGGTGCTGGATGGGCGGGTGGTCCCGGGCCAGAGCTTCGAGGACTTCGAGCGGGAGCTGCGCGCGGTGGCGGGGCGGGACGTCGAGATCGAGCGCCTGCAGTGGTTGCCGCCGCTGGAGTACAGCTGCGACACCCCGCTCTTCTACGCCATCGAGTCTGCGGTATTGCGGCGGGTGCCCGAATGCCGGGTGATCCCGTACCTCACCACCGGCTACACCGATGCCAAGCACCTGGACCGGCTCGGCGTGGTGACCTATGGCTTCGCCCCCATGCTGAACGACCCCGGGGAGAACATGGCCCGGCTCACTCACGGCGACAACGAGCGCATCGGGCTTTCCGCCTTCGCCTGGGGCGTGGACGTGTTGCGCGAGGTGGTGGAGAGTTTCTGCTCGGCGGCGTCGGCCCAGGCGGCGGTGAGCACGCTGCTCGGTGGCCTGGGCGAGGGCTGAGGGAGGCGTCATGCGGCGAGTGTGGCTGGTCTGGTGGGCGTGGGTGGCTTTGGCGTCGGGCGGCGCGGCCTGCGGCGAGGGCGGGGAGCCTCTGGCGGAGTACTTCACGGTGTCCGGGACGCTCACCTCCATCAGCCACGATGCCAGCGGCCGCAACGCCTATCTGCGCCTGGTGTCCGGCACGCCGGAGACGACCATGAGCGAGTCCGGGACCCGTTTCGCCGGGGCCCGCGCGGAATTCCTCATGAGGCTGGTGCCCGCCGGGAGCTACACCTTGCATGCCTTCGTGGACATGGACGGGAACGCCTCGTCGGCGGACCCCGTGGCCTCGAGCGGGGATCTCGTCTCGCCCGGGCGCTCACTGTCTGTGTATTCCAACGTGCGGGCCGACATCGCGGACGACGCCTGGAGCCTCATGCCCTGAAGCAAAGAACAGGAGGTCCGGCCAGCATGATTCACCTCTCTCGCTCAGCGTGGTGGCTCCTTCTGTACGCCGCCCTCGCTCCCGCCTGCGCCAGCGTGGATCCCCACGTGCAGCGCGGCGACCAGCTGCTGTCGGCCGGTTTGCACGAAGAGGCCATGGCGGAGTTCGAGACGGCCCGCAAGAACAAACCGGACGACCCGGCCATCCGGGCCAAGATCGACACGGCGCGCCGCGCGGCGGCCGAGGCCTCCTTCGAGTCGGGCCGGCTGTTCATGGAGAACGGGGACTTCGGCTCCGCGGCCGGCGCCCTGCAGAAGGCGGCGCAGCTCCTCCCGGAGGAGAAGCGGTACGCGCAGGCCCTCGATGAGGCCGCCGCCAAACAGGTGGGCAAGGCCAAGGAACTCGCCGACAAGAACCCCGCCGAGGCCGTGCGGTTGCTCTCGGAGATCCTGGCGGCGCTGCCCCGGCACGCGCTGGCCCAGGCCGTGCGCGCGGAGATCCAGCGCAAGGAGGCGGCCGCGCGCCTCGAACAGGCCCACCGCCTGCTGGAGCGGGGGCTGGCGGGAAACGCCCTGCTTGTCGCGCTGCGCCTGGGAGAGCTCTTTCCGGAGGTGGACGTCGCCGGGTTCCAGGCGGCCGCCCGGGAGAAACTGGCCGCGCTGGCGCGCTTCAGCCTGGCGGTGCGCGCGGCGGACACCCCGCGCAAGACCAAGGATCTGACCGAGGTGCTGCTCACCCGCCTGCACGCGGTGCGGCCGCAGCGCTGCCCGACCTTCGTGGCGGCCGAAGGCCAGGCCCCGCGGGCGGTGATCTGGGCGGGCGTGGAGAGGGTGACCTTCGAGCAGAAGAAGGAGCTCACCACCGGAAAGCAGACCTACCAGTCGGGCAAGCGAAAGGTAGACAACCCCCGCTATCAGGAGCTGGAGCAGAAGCAGGCGGCCGATCGGTCTCGCATCCAGGAGCTGGAGGAGAAGATCAAGGAGGGAGAGGGAGGGCTGGAGGTGGCCCGCCAGCGGTTCGCCGAGGCCGGGCCGGATGACGACGAGGCGGCGCTGCGCGACGTGGTGAAGAAGGCCGAGGCCGCGCAGCAGGCGCTGATCAAGGAGAAGACGAAGCTCGAGGACGACGTGCTGGAGCGCCAGAAGGAGCTTTCGCGCACGCCGCGCAAGCTGGACGAGCCGGTGATGGACGACCACGTGTACGATGTTACGCGGATCACCCGCACGGCCACCGCGCTGGCCCGCATCGTGGTGACCGGCGAGGGCAAGAACGTGCTGGTGCGGCGCGAGGTTCGCGGGGTGGCCTCGGTGAGCGACGACACCCACCCGGCGCAACCGAAGTACGGTGTGGTGGCCGATCCCCTGAAGCTCGAGAAGGACGACACCGAGCTGTCGGCGGAGGCGGTGGCCGACGCGGCCGCAAAGAGCGTCGAGATCGCCGACGAGGCCTGCCAGCGCTTCCGCGAGTACATCCGCGAGGGCGGCCGCCAGGCCGAGGAGTCCGCGCCCCAGGAGGCGGTGGAGGCCTACGTGCTGTACCTCATGGCCAGCCCCGACCCTGCCCCCGCGGAGCTGCTGCGCTTTCTGGAAAAAAAGTTCGAGATCGGCGCCAAGGCGCTCCAGACGCTCCAGCCCGTGGCCCCCAAACCGTCTGGCAAACCTTCCCCCAAGACCGAGGCCGCGACCCCGGCCGATTGAAGGCACGCTCCGGCCCGTGGCGCGGCAGGTTCCTCAGCTCGCCACCTGCCACCGATTCCTCGCCGGACGGGCGCGGTCGCATCGGCTTCCCTGGCCCCGCGACCGTGCGCTCTTCGGGCCCCTCGATCGTTCATCGCACACCAAGAAACCACCCCATCCCCTTTTTATCGACGGATTTTGCCGAAGCCCGGGGGCCCTTCACCGCAAACGCAGCGAGCCCCGAGGGGTGCGTAGCTTCTTCGCGGCGCGGTCGGGCGGGGAAAATGGTCGCGCGTGGACGAATCGGCGCAGAAAGCCTCAGGCCTTCTTGGCCTCCTCGTCGGAATCGCTCTCGGCCGCGCTGGCCGGCGCGCCCTCCTGGTTGAGGATGTCCTTGAGCTCCTTGTAGGCGCCGAAACGCACCACCCGCCGGCGCGGGATCTGGATGGATTCTCCCGTTTTGGGGTTGCGGCCGGAGCGCGCCTTGCGCACCCGCACGCGCAGCACCCCCAGGCCCGGGAACACGAATTCCCCGTCGGAGGCCAGCTTCTTCTTGGCCAGCTCCACCAGCCCCTCGTAGAAGCGGTTGATGTTGGCCTTGCTGATGCCGGCGGCTCGCATGATCCCTTCCAGGATTTCGTCGCGGTTCATCGCCTTCCTCCCGGGGCCTCGCCCCTCGTCCTAGAACAAGAGCTCCCGCTGCACCACGCAGCGGCGGTCTTCCTCGATCCAGCGCCGGCGCTCGTCGCTCACTGGCAACGGGTAGCGGCCTTCGAAGCAGGCCGCGCAGCATCCGCCGGGATGCACCCGGCGCAGGGCCTCTCCGGGCAGGTAGGTCAGCGAGTCGAGCCCCAGCCGGGCCGCCAGGTTGTGCTCCAGGCGCCGCTGCTCCGCCTCGGACAGGAAGCCCTCGGTGGCGGACTCGACGAAGCGCGGGGCCGCCAGCTCCTCCCGCGTGGACATGTCGATGCCGTAGTAGCAGGGATAGAGCACCGGCGGCGAGTAGATGGCCAGGTGGATCTCGCGCGGCCCCTGCTCCCGGATGAGGTGGATGGTGCGGCTCAGGGTGGTGCCGCGCACGATGGAGTCGTCCACCACCAGTACCCGCCGATCCCGGAACTCGGAGGCGATGGGGTTGAGCTTGAGGCGCAGGGCGTTCTGGCGCTCGCCCGGTGAGGCCATGATGAAGGTCCGCCCGCTGTAGCGGTTCTTGATGAACCCCTCTCGAAACGGGATGTGCAGCTCCTCGGCCACGGCTGCTGCCGAGGGCCGGGCGGTGTCCGGGATGGGGACCACCAGGTCCGCCGAAAGCTTCTTCTGGGCCCAGGCCCGCGCCAGCTCCCGCCCCAGATCCTGGCGCATCCCGTACACGCTGCGGCCGTTCATGGTGGAGTCGGGCCGGGCGAAGTAGATGAACTCGAAGATGCACGGGGCCGCCTCGCCCCGGCGCCAGGTGCGCCGGATGGGTTCCTGGTCACGGCGGAAGAACACGGCCTCTCCCGGCGCCACGTCGCCCTCCAGGTGGGCGCCCACCGCGTCCAGGGCCACCGACTCCGAGGCCACGGTGAAGGAGCCGTTCCCCTGGCCCCACACCAGCGGCCGGATGCCGTTGGGATCGCGGACCGCCATCAGGGTGGGGATCCCGTCCAGTTTGAGGGCGACCAGGATGGAGAAAGCCCCTGCCGCCCGCGTGAAAGTTGCATCCAGGGCCGCCAGGGCGTCCTCCAGGGTGTGATCCCGCCGCCGCCGCCGCATCATCTCGAGGGCGAACAGGCACATGGCGGGCTCCACGTCGCACTGCGAGAGGAGGTGGATGGAATCCTCCCGCAGCACCTCCTGCATCTCGCGTACGTTGATGAAGTTGCCGTTGTGGGCCATGAGCAGGCCCGGCTGGCGGTGGAAGAAGGGCTGGGCGTCGCGGAGCAGGCCGCGGCCGACGGTGGGGTAGCGCACGTGCCCGATCGCCAGCGGCCCCGGAAGGTGCGCCATGTCCTCGGCGCCGTAGGACTGACCCACCAGGCCCAGCTTGTGGACCAGCGGGAACTCCTCGCCGCACACGCTGCCGATGCCCGAGCTGTCCTGGCCCCGGTGCTGCAAGGCCTGCAGGGCCACGGCCACTTCCCGGGCGCAGTCCCCGGTCCCGATGATGCCGGCGATTCCGCACATGGCGAGGCGGAGCGTAGCGCTAGCCCGGCCGCGGGTCAATGCCTTCGCGGCTGCTCAGGGATTTTCGGGGGCCGCCGCGGGCGGCTTGGGCGGCTCGAACACCCGGTCCAGGCGCCGAAGTTCCGCGATCAAGGTCCGGGCCCGAGCGGATTCGAGCTGCGCGTGCGGGAAGGCGGCCACGATCTCGAGCTGGGTGCGAACCCGGTCGAGAAGGTCCTGGGGTAGATCCCCGAGCGGGCCGGAGAAGTCCTTCCTGGCCGCGGCCAGCTCGTCGGCGACGGCCGCCGCCGGCTCGATCGGGGGCAGGCGGTAGGCGGCCACCGCCGAGACGAGCAACAGGTCCGAGACCGTCTGGCCGAGCCGGAAGCAGGCGCGCTCGGCCGGGTTCTTGTCCAGCCTCTCCGCGAGCGAAGCCAGCAGGATGTCGATCCGGGCGCGCACCGCGTCCATGTCGCCGCTGTCCAGCATGTTCTCGATTCTGTCCACGAAGGCGAGCAACACCTCCCGGCCGGTGTCCTTGGCGAGCGCGATGTTGATGAGCGAGGGCAGGGTGCGGAGCGTCGAAAGAAGCAGCGAGCGATCACCCGCGATCAACGCCGGTCTGGAGAAGATGGACATGCTCCGGGCGCTGCGACCGAGCAGGTAGGAGCCGCGCCAGGGATCTTGCGGCGCCGACTCGGCGAACCCCAGGGCCAGCGACGCGCCGGCGGGAAGGATCGCGGGGGTGATGGTGGTGTGCAGGTTGCGCCGCTGGGAGTCAAGCAGCACGGCCAGGCGCTCCGGCGAGGGAGGCGCCACGGACGGGACCGGCGGCGCCGCGCGATCCGCCGCGCCAGGCTGCTTTTCAGGAGGGGCGGCATCCGCGGCGCGCGCCTCGTCTTTCCTCGGGATGGGAGGCGTGAGCGAGTCGAGATCGGGCCGTGGCGGCGCGGTGGGGGCGGTGGAGATCTTGGGCGCGCCGGGCAGCCGGGGCGCCGCCGGCTGGGTCGGGTAGAAGAGGAACGCGAAAACCAGCATGAGCGCGGCCGCCGCCCCGGCCACCGAGAGACGCAGCAAGAGCGGACCCTGGAGGATCCGTTGCAGCCAGCTCAAGCGGACGGACTGGGGCTCGGGCTCGGGCGGGCTCGCCAGCGCGAGCGCCCGCTCGAGCAGCGCCGGCGGGGCGTCCACGGGGTGCTGCTCGGCCTCGAGGAGCGAGCGCTCCAGCGAGCGCAGGGCCGTGGCGCAACCCGGGCAACCGACCAGGTGGGAGAGCGCCCGCGCCCGCGCGTCATCGGGCAGCGTGCCGTCACGCAGGTGACAAAGCTCCTCGTCAGAGAGGCACCCCCCCGACCCCTTCTCGACAGCCAGGCCGAGGTGTAGCGCCTTGGCGAAGGCCGCCTCGTTGAGGCAGCTCGGGCACTCCGAGAGATGGGCTCGCAGCGGACCCGCCTCGGACTCGGGAAGGAGCCCCAGCACGAGGTCTTCCAGCAGTTTGTGGTCCGGGCAGGTCATTTTCCAATCCTTCTTACCAATTTTATACGGAACAGCATTGCCGTTTGCCGCGGAGTCTCTTCAACCCGAGGCCGCCGCGGTCGAATCCAGCAGACCCTCGATGACCTCGAGCCGGCCGTCGAAATTTTCCCAGCGAAATCCGGCACCTTCGAGCTGCTCGCGCAACAGGCGCTTGAGCCGGTCGACCTCGGAATAGACCTTCTTGTCCTCCAGCCTCATGATCCTGCCGATCTCGGCGGCCGACAGCTCGCCCTGGAAGCGCAGCCACAGCAGGCGGCGGCTGTCCTGGGGAAGCGAGAGCAAGAGCTCCCGGAGCTTGCCTCCCAGCAAACGGGCCGTCTGTTCCTCTTCGCGGGCGGCGAGGCTGCGGGAGGGATCGGCCGCCTCGCAGGGATCGGCCGCCTGCACCTCGCGCACCTCGCCGTCCTCCGACACCGGGTGGAGCGGCAGGGCCGGGGTGTGGCGCAGCACCTCGGAGTAGAGCGACCAGCGGTTGCAGTCCTTGAGGGCGCGGTTGACCTTCTCCACCATGGCGTCGAAGCGGCTCCGTTCGAGCGCCGGGCAGGCGGAGCGCATGGTGGAGAAGGCCTCGGCCTCGCTCAGGTTTTCCCAGTAGAGCAGCTTGAAGACCTGCTGGCAGCGCGCGTCCATGCGCCCGATGTCGCGCGGCACGGTGCGCCGCCCTTCGCGCTCGCGGAAGTAATCGGACACCAGGTTGTTGGTGACCCTGCCCAGCCAGGTCGAGAGCCGGCCGCGCCCGCCATAGGTGTCGATGCTCGCCAGGTAGCGGCGCAGCCGGTGGAAGGTCTCGCCGGTCTCGCTCGGCTGGTGGAGTTTCTCCATGACGTACAGGTACAGCTCGGCGCACAGATCCTGGTCTCGCCCGGCGTAGCGCCACACGAAGGAGAAGATCAGTCGGGAGAAACGCCGGGCGAACTCCTGCCAGGCCTCGGCCTCGCCGGCCACCACCCGCTCGACCAGGGCCCGGCAGGTGAGGTCTTCGGAGGCGGCGATTGTTTCGGCGTTTCCCATGAGGTTCCCCGGCGGCGCGCTGGCTCGACCCGGCGGGACATCATCCCTCAGGCGTCCGGCAAGATCAAGTCGCCGCCTCCCCTGTGCGGTAGCAACGCAAAAGCGCAAGGTGCATTCTTTTTTATTTTCGCTGTTGTTTCCAGTTCTTCATCTCGCGCGTCCGTCCGCGCTGGCTCTTTCGGCCCCGCAGCCGGACGCGCGCCTCGGGACGCTGTGCCCGTCCCGCAGGGCGCGTCATCGCGGACATTTTCGGTTGCGATGAAAGTCGTTGTTCCCCTGCTGCCTGCCCGCGCTAGCGCCTGCTCAACGCCAGGCCGAGGCGGGCGTCGCGGACATCTCCAGCTCGAGCGTTCCGCCGGCGGCGATGTCGGCATGCCGCAGCCAGGGATTGGGGAGGGCCTGGCCGCCGAGCCGGGCGCGGCGGAGGTAGATCTTCTCCGCGGCCCCCTCGGCGCGGATGACGAGCGCGCGGCCGCCTTCGAGCCGGATGGTCATCCGGTCGAACCACGGGCTTCCCAGGAGGTAGCGCTCCGTGCCCGCCAGCGGGTAGAACCCGGCCGCGGTGAAGAACAGCCAGGCGGACATGGTGCCCAGGTCGTCGTTGCCGGGGATCCCCTCCGGGCCGGCGGTGTAGAACCGCTTGGCCAGCTCACGGCTCCAGAACTGGGTTCGCTCGGGCCGCCCGGCCACGTCGAAGAGGTAGGCCGCGTGGATGTTCGGCTCGTTGCCGGGCCAGTAGTAGCTGCGGGGCAGGAACTCCGCCAGCGGGTTGTCGGGCTCGGGCGTGGCGAAGAACGCCTCCAGTTTGTCGGCGAAGCTCTCTGGCGAGCCGAAGAGATCGCGCAGGCCCTCGGGGTCGTGCGGGGCCAGGAAGGTGTACTGCCAGGCGTCGCCCTCGACGTAACACCGGGCGAAGGTGTCGAGCGGGTCGAACTCGGCCTCCGACTCCATCCAGCTTCCGTCGGCGCGTCGGCCACGCATAAAGAGAGTCTTATCGTCGAAGAGGTTCTGGTAGTTGCGGCTGCGCGCGCGGAACTTCTCCACGTCGGGCCTGCCCAGGGCTTCGAGCAGGTTGGCGATGGCGCCGTCGGCGATGGCGAACTCCAGGGTAAGGGCGGCGCCGCCGTCGTGGCGGTCGCAGGCGACGTAGCCGAGCGAGAGGTAGTCGTCGATGCCGGTGCGCCCGCCGGGGCGGTCGTTCTCGGCGTGGTCCAGGATGAAATCGAGCGCGCGCTCGACATCGAAGTCGGTGATGCCCTTGAGAAAACTGTCCGCGATCACGATGTCGGCCGGGGTGCCGATCATGGAGCCGGAGTCGCCCAGGCCCGCCGGCCAGCGGGGCAGCGCGCCGCCCTGCTCGGCCATGACCAGGAGCGAGCGCACCATGTCGCGCGCGCGGCTCGGAAGCAGCAAAGAGAGCAGCGGGTGTTCGGTGCGGTAGGTGTCCCACAACGAAAAATCCGTGTAGTAGACAAACCCCTCGGCCTGGTGGATCTGCTTGTCGAAGCCGCGGTAGCGGCCGTCGCCGTCGGTGGCCAGGGTGGGGTGCAGGAAGGCGTGGTACAGCGCGGTGTAGAGCATGGTGCGCGCCTCGGGCGTGCCGCCCTCCACCTCGACGCGTTCGAGGATCTCCGCCCAGCTCCGGCGGGCCGCGTCCACCACGGCGTCGAAGTCCCAGTCGGGCATCTCGCGCGCGAGGTTGTCGGCGGCGCCCTTCTCGTCGACGTAGGAGAGGCCGAAGCGCAACTGCACCGGAAGCGTGCCGCCTACCCGCAGGGCCACGCCGATGTCCGGGCCCGAAAGCGAACTCGTCGCGGGGAACAGCTCGCGGCCGCTCCAACCGACGTGCTCCTGGACGGGCGTGTCCAGGATCATCTTGAAGTAGAGGCGAAAGCCGCCGGAGCGGCCGGTGAGGGCGCCGCGGTAGTGCACCCAGCCGGTGACGGCTGATCCCGCGACCTCGAAGCTCGCGTCCTCGACCCGGCAGTCGGGCAAGGCGTGAGAAAGATCCAGGATGAGCCAGCGCTCGGGGAGCTCCTCCGGGTAGGTGATGCGGTAGGCCGAGCAGCGCGCGCTTGCGCCGACCTCGACCTGGATTTGCGGGTCGTCGAAGGTCACCCGGTAGTAGCCGGGTTCGAAAATCTCGTTGGATTTTGCAAAGCGCAGCCGGTAGCCGGACTCGTAGCTTTTCGAGACGTCGAAGCTTGCCGCCGCTTGCAGCAAGAGCGCGCCGTAATCGACCGCGCCGGTTCCCGAGATGTGGACCTGGGAGAAGCCCTGGATGAGGGTGTCCTCAGCATGGTAGCCGCTGAAGTGATGGAAGCCGGAGACGCCGTTCTCTTCGCTGGTGTCGGGGCCGGCCTTGGCCATGCCGAAGGGGAGCGAGGCGCCGGCGAAGGCCGCGCCGTAGCCGAAGTACCGCCCGCCGGTGCCGATGCGCGGATCGACCGAGCGGAGCGGGGACGGGGCGGGGCTGCCGGAGGCGCAGGCGAAAGCGGCGGTGGAAAGCAAGCCCAGCAAGACGAGTCTCATGGGAACCTCCCGCGTCCGGCTCCTCATGCTACTCGAAAGCCCGGCCGCGCCGCCAGCACCGCCCCGCTTCTTTGGAGTGTCGCCTTCGGCCGACCGCCGGGCCTGTCCCCGCGGGGCCTGGCTAGAACATGCCGCCGACCGAAACCGCGCCCATGAACGCATAGCCGCCGAAGGAGAACCCCGGGAAGCCCGGGTTGTTCGTCTGCAAGCCGGCGGCTTCGGGCATGGGTTCGCCGCCGATCAGGGTGCGGGCGTCGTCGGGGAACTCGTCCTTGATGAGGGTGGGGTCCTTGTGCACCCTGGCCTCGAACATGCGCCAGAACTGCAGCGAGGCCTCCACGCGCCAGCGGATGTCCCACAGGCGAAAGTCGTAGCGGTGCCCGAGCGCGAAGGCCAGCTTGTCCTGGTCCAGGTAGTTGGTGCGCCCCACCTGGGCCGGGACCGGCGTGGGGTGGAAGGCCGCGCCCAGGGTCGCCGACAGGCCGTCGCCGTACCGCCAGGCGCCGCTGAATTGTATGGAGAACGTGTCCGAGAAGGCGAAGCGGCTATCCTCGTCGTTCGGGCTGGTGGGCTGCAACACCGCCGCCCGCTGGGGCCGCTGGTGGTGGGTGTCGAGGTACTCCGCCCAGTGGTTCCAGGTGACGGAGAGGCCCGCCGTGAAGTCGCCGAAGGCCGCGCCGGCCGCCAGTGTCGCCTCCATGGGCTCGTAGTCCAGGTCCAGGACGTGGTGCTGGTGAACGCGCTTCGGCCGGGTCTCGTTGCCGGGCTCGTGGTAGTTCCATAGAGCGAGCTCGGCGTTGGCGTCCACGCGAGAGAGGCGCCGGTCGCGCCACACCAGCGAGAGACTCAGCCATTCGAGCGGCCGGAAGTTCAGGCCCAGGATGGCCCGGCCGGAGGGACGGGCCTCGATGTCGGTGTTCACCAGGGCGTAGTCCTGCACCGTGGCCTCGGGGATGTACATGTTGAGGTCGGCGCCCACGTCCAGCGAGCCCTCCACGGCGGCGCCGAACGAGAACCAGGGGACGGGCCGCCAGGCCGCCCCCATGAGCAGCGACAGCACCTGGCTCCATTCGCCGAACAGGGCGAAGTGGACCGTGTTGGAGAAGAACTGATCACGCTCGTCGGAGAAGATGGAGCTTACCGAGACCAGGCCGCGGGTGGGGACCAGCAACTGGAGGGCGAGGCAGAAATCGTCCCGGTTGAGGTCGGTGGCGAAGCCCACACCCAGGTACGTCGAGGTGCCATCGACGCGGTTCGAGTGGCGCGCGCGTGGGAGTTCGACGGTGGGGAGCGGCCGATCGAGGTTGATCCCGGCGATGCCCACGTCGGAGTCATAGAGGGTCATGGGGACGTCGGCGTTCGGGGGCCGGGCCATGAGGTCGGCCGAGAGCAGCGGCTGGACGAAGAAGAAGGTCGCGGTGAGTTCCTTGGGGACGTCGACGAGCAGCGCGGGGTTGCCGTACAGCGCGCCCAGCCCCTCGCCGAAGAGCGCCTCCGGGCCGGCCTTGCCGAGCGAGCGAGCGTCGTGGCCGGCGAAGCGGAACGGACCGGCGCTGGCTGTCGAAGAGAAAAGAAGCAAGATCACGGCCGGCAAATGGCGCAATTTCTGCGTCCTCTGTACCATGGTTCCCTCCGGGATAGTGGGGCATGCTATGAGTACCCGGCGCGTCTGTCAAATCATGCGGAGGAAAAACGCTCGCCTTGGGGCTTGTCCCCACGCGCCCTGGTGGGGCCTGTCCCCAAAGATTTCGCAAATATTCCCGGATATTATTCGATCTGAAATCATTGGCGCGCATTATTTCACGACTACGAGAAATTTTTGAAAAAGCAGCAAGATGTGACTAGGATGTCCGGGTTTTTCCGAGCGAGTTTCTTGTGGTGGCAGGCTTGAGCATTTATCCGTCTGTTATTGCTTGATTTTTAATCGAGGGTTCCCCCGTTGTTGCTGGCACGCGATTTGCTCACAAAAAGATTTCGGCGATGCCGTAAGGTGCATGAGCCGAGAGGCGCCGGATGAGGTTTCACAAGGAAAAATACTTTTTTATCGCCGTGTTGCTTGCTTTCTCGACCGGATGCGGGTTGGATCTCCTGCTCGGCCCCTACGACGACACCTGCTACGACTGCCGGACGGTTTGCGCCGGCACGCAGGGGGATACCCTGGACCAATGCCTGGCCGCCTGCGTGGAGTGTCAGGGCCACTCGCAGTGCTTCGAAAACATCGAGTGGGCGTTCGACGGCATGACCAAGGCAAAGCAGGAGTGGACGGAGGTCGACTGCTCGTTCGTCCGCACCTCGTACCATTAGAAAGATTCGGGGCCTGTCCCCAGGTTATTTATTGTATTTTCAATGCGTTGGGGAGAGGTGGGGTTGCTCAGGTCAGCGAGGAGGCCACGGCTTGCGAGTCGGACGGCTTAAGTTTCTTGGGCAGGCGCGTGGCGTGCGCCCGCCCCCGCTGGCCGTGATGGTTCCGCGTCCGGTCGCGCGCCACGAGACTTACGACCGCCCACTTTCGTAGATGTCCCCGTTCCATGGGGGTGCGCGTCCATGGAACGCCGGGGGTACCAGATCTACTCGTCGAGATCGACCGGCGAGGTCCACGTGACGCCGTCGAGCGCTCCCGGGGGCGATACCTCGCCGGTGAACGCGTCGACGACCAGGTCCGGAGGGAGGTTCTCCGGGGTCTCGGGCACCGAGACCGTCCAGAGCAAGCGCTCGAGGCCGGCTCCGTTGATGACACGCTGTAGGTGCATACGCAGCGGGCGCTCCTTGACAACCTGCCGGGTCACGAGCCGCGTCTTTTCTACCTTGCTATCCTCGCAGGCGTTGGCGCATGACTCGGCCAGGCCGGCGACGGGATCGCACGGCCTGCAGCGGCGCTGTACCTCGAACTCGTTCGTGCCCTCCCGGACGCAGTAGTGGCGGCCGAGCAGCCTGCGCTGGACGGCCTCGCGGGTGACGAGCCGCGCCTCGCCGAGATCGACCCCGGTCACCGCCCGGCGCCACAGCGAGCCGTGCCAGTCGATGCCGAACTCGCCGCGCGTCTCGAGGAAGCCTTCGACGACGCCGATTCCGTCGGGCGGGCGCACCGCGAAACGCAAGCGACCGTCGGCCCGCACGGGCCAGTTTTCCGGCACCGCAGAAAGCCCGAACTCGGCCTTGAGCGTCCTCACCATGTCGAGGATCCGGCGCTTGGCGTCTTCGGGAGTGCGGCCCGGCTCGCGCTTGAAGATATAATCCACGCGTTCGACGAGCCCGTCGCCGCCGATCGCCACGGCGCTGCACTGCGGACCGAGACGCTCGCAGAGAACTTGCCCCGCCGACCACGGATCTTTCTCGGGTGTGCGCTTGAAGGGATATTGCGGCGGCGGCGCCGCATCGGCGAGCGCCATCGAGGTTGCCAACAGCTCCTCGCGCGGGTTCGGCGCGGGGGCTGCTGGCGCGGTCGGTGGCGCCGCGGGAGCCGGCGGCGCGGCGGGCGGAGCGTGAGCGCAACCGGCGGTGACCCAAGACAAGAGCATTATGCGCGCCGGCGTCATGGCCTTCGGGGAGGGGAGATTCAAGAGTTCTTCTCCCTGGGGGTGCGCGTGGCGTGCGCCTTCAGCCACACCAGGATCTCGGGGTACACCACCGTACGCGCCACCGAGCCGATCAGGATGTCGCCGTGCCCGAAGTCGAAGTCGTCGCCGCGATCGATGCCAAAGATGCGCAGTTGCTTGTCGCGCGAGCCGAGCCGTTCGTAGGCGGG
>JAAZNF010000014.1 GCA_012798435.1 Myxococcales bacterium
CGATGTCCTCGCCGATGAGCCGGCGGAGCATGTCCTGTAGGCCGGCGACCGTCTGGTTGAGATCCATCACCTGCAGCTCCATCACCTGTTTGCGGCTGAAGGCCAGCAGTTGCCGGGTGAGCGTCGCGGCGCGCTTGCCCGCCTTGTGGATCTCCTGGACATCGGCGCGCAAGGGGTCTTCCGGCCGCATCTCCTCCGCCACGAAATCGGCATAGCTGATGATGACCGAGAGCAAATTGTTGAAGTCGTGGGCCACGCCCCCCGCCAGGCGGCCGATGGACTCGAGCCGCTGCGTCTGCATGTGCTGCAGCTTCAACCTCTCCCGGTCCTCCTCGAGCAGGCGGCGCCCGCTGATGTCCCGGAGCACGCCCTGGAAACCACCGGCCTTGCCGCTCTCGTCCCACATGATGCTGGCGGAGATTTCGGTCCAGACCCGCGTGCCGTCCCGGCGGACCATCTCGACCTCGTAGCGGTCGGAGTGTTTCGGATTCCGCCCCGCGGCGAGGTCTTCTAGCACCTTGCGCATCTCATCCCGCAATAGCGCCTGCCCTTCCGGGGCCACCATTTTTTCAAACGGCACTTCCCGCAGCTCCTGCGGTTTGTAGCCGAGCAGCGCCTCGACCGCCGGGCTCACGTACAAGATGCGGCCGTCGAACCCCATGGACCAGACCACGTCGGAAGAGTTCTCGGCCAGCAGCCGGAACCACCGCTCGCTCTCTTGCAAGGCCGCCGTCACGTCGGTGCGCTTCTTCGCCTCATCCTCGAGCTGGTGGACTTTCTTCTCCAGCTTGGCGATCAGCGCCTCGTTGTGGCGGCGCAGCGCCTCCAGCTCGTCCAGCCTGGGTCGCTGGACGACGTCGCCCGGATGGCTCGCCGCCTCCGCCAGGACCTCGTTCACCACCCGCAGCAGCACCTCGGGCTGTTGCGGCTTGATCAGGAACCGGTCCGCGCCGAGGGCCAGGGCCAGCTTCTCGTCCTTCGGCTCCGTGTAGGTGGCGGTGTAGACGATGAACGGAATGCCCTTCAGGCGTTCGTCCATCCTCCAGCGCCGACACAGCTCGAAACCGTCCATGGTGGGCATCAGGATGTCCGTGACGACGATGTCCGGCGCCGCCTCCCGCGCCAGCGCCAGCGCCTCGGCCCCGTTCGAAGCCTGAACGACCTGGAAGCCGTTTCCCTCCAACAGCGCGGTCAAAAGATAGCGGTTCTCAACCCCGTCGTCGACGACCAGGACCCGCTTCATGGCTGTGGACTCCCTTCTTGCGTCTTTGCCAGGAATCGCTCGATCTGCTCGGCGAACGTTGCGGGATTGATCGGCTTTTCGATGTAGCCGCTGCACCCGGCGGCCAGCGCCTTCTCGCGATCCCCCGCCATGGCGTAGGAGGTGAGGGCCACGATGGGGATGCTCGCGAGCGCCGGATTCCGTCTCAGCTCCTGCGCCACCAGGTAGCCATTTCGCACCGGGAGCTGGATGTCCAACAGGATGAGGTGGAACCGCTCCCGGCCCGCCATCTCCACCCCCGACTGGCCGTCGCGCGCCCACGAGACCTGGTGTCCCTTCGCGGTCAGAATGAACTGCACCAGATAGAAGTTCTGCTCGTTGTCCTCGATGTAGAGGATCTTGGCCTTCATGTGCTCTCCCGCGCATTCATGGGCAACGCAAAGGAGAAGCGGCTGCCCTGGCCCCACACGCTCTCGACCCAGATCCTGCCCCCCAGCATCTCCACCAACCGCTTGGAGATGGAGAGCCCCAACCCCGTCCCCTCGTGTCGCCGGTCCAGCCCGGTCTCGATCTGGGAGAAAGGCACGAACAGCCTCTTCTGGTCCTCGTCCTTGATCCCCGGCCCGGTGTCGCTCACCGAGAGCACGGCACGGTCGTCGGTGGTCGTGGCCTTCAGGTACACGCCACCCTGCTCGGTGAACTTGACGCCGTTGGACAACAGGTTCAGCAGCACCTGCTCCACGCGACGGCGGTCTGAGACAATGTGATCGATGGAGGGAGCGATGTCCACCTCGAGCCGCAGGCCCTTCTTCTCCGCCTGCGGACGCACCACCTCGGCGACTTTCTCCAGCGATTGGCGCAGGTCGAAGCGCTCCACCACCAGTTGCAGTTGCCCGGCCTCGATCTTGGAGAGGTCGAGCACATCGTTGATCAGGGCCAGCAGGTGCTCGGCGCTGCTGCACACCATGCCCATCTGCTTGGCCTGCTCGGCGTTCAACGGACCGGCCAAGCCCTGGCGCAGGATGCCGGAGAACCCGATGATGGAGTTGAGCGGCGTACGCAGCTCGTGCGACATGGTGGCCAGGAAGACCGACTTGAGGCGGTCGGCCGACTCGGCGCGCTCCTTGGCCTGCTCCAGCTCGCGCGTGCGCTCCCTCACCCGGACCTCCAGGGTGCGGTTGGCCTCGGTCAGCTCGCGGTTCTGGGTTTCGATGGTCTGCAGCATCTTGTTGAACGACTCTACCAGCTGGCCGATCTCGTCTTCGGTCTCGGCGACGGCCCGCAGCGAGTAGTCTCCCTCTTGAGCGATGCGCCGGGCGGTGGCGGCCAGCGTGACGATGGGCCTCGACACGATCTTCTGCAGTCGGGTGGAGAGCAGCAGCGCCGCCAGGCCCGCACCCACCACGATGGCGGCCAGGATGAGGAGATTCCGCCGCCAGGCTCGCTCGAGACCCTCCGGGCTGGCCTGAACGGCGGTGCCCCCCACCCACTGGTCCTCCGACAGGATGGGCTCCTGTACCCAAAGAGAATCCGGAGCAAGACGTTGCAGCCGTTCCCGCGCGGGGGCGGGGCAATCCGCTGGCGTTGCGCCGGGGGCAACGAACGAGGCGAAGAGGGAGCCGTCGGCCCGGCGGATGCAGGCGTTTTTCACCGCCGGCTCCACCTGCAAGGCCGCCAGGTTCTGCTGCGCCAGCTCCGGGTCGTCGAAGAGCAACGCGGCGCTGCTGCGCTCGGCGGCCAGGGTGGTCAGCACCGTGATGTTGCGCAACAGGGTCTGGCGCATGTTCCGCAAGTCGTAAAAGGCCAGCATCGCTCCCGCCAGCATCAGGCCGGCGAAGGCCGAGGCCATGGCGACAAGCACCATCTTGCGAGAGATGGAAACCCGGAAGAACATCTTTGCGGAGGCCCTCATGGCACCACCGTCGCTACCTCGAGCAGCTTGGCGCGCGCTATCAAGCCGGCCCGGCGCAGGTATTTTGGGCGAATCACGATCTTGACTCGGTTCTCATTGAGGTCGAACCCGATCATTCCTCCCTGCTGGACGAAACGGGGCATGTCACTGACGGTCAAGACAGGTTTCCCCTCGATCTCTTGCAGGATGGTCTCCAGTCGCTCTCCCTCCTGGCGCCCCAGGTACAGCACATGGCAGGCGATGAACGACCGGCCATCCTCGATCCGCGCCACGTCGATGGTGCGCCCTTTGACCTTCCGTCCGGCAAGATCCTCCAACAAGGCGCAAACCTCGTCCCGGCCCACCACGCAGATTCGCAGGGGGCCGCCCGTCTCTCCCTCCGTCTCCGGCCATTCGATGAACTTGAAGAAATTGAAGACGTAGGCCACTTTCACCTTGGCCTCGGTCTGGGTTTTCCGTCCCTCGGAGGCGGAGGCCTCCCTCTGCTGCGCCGGCGCAGATCCTTGCGTCCAGGACAGCCACACCAGCAGCACGCCCACCACTCGGGCGGCGTTTCCGTCCGGGGCTCGCCACCTCGACGTTGCGGTCATCTCGTCCACGCCTCTCCCTAGAAACGATAGGCCGCTCTGGCCATGATGGTGCGCTGCGGCTGCCGGAACCGATCCGCCTCCAGGTTGGAGGTGTGGAAGTAAACCTCGTCGAACAGGTTGCGGGCGATGATCTGGAAGTCGAAGCCCTTGAAGTCCAGGAACGATAGCGAGGCGTTCACCACCAGGGCGGCATCGATCTGGTCGCCGCCGGTCGCCTGGATGATCTTGGGGTTCAGTCGCGGCCCCAACACCTGGCCCCAGAGGTTCATGCGGATGCGGTCGGTGATCCGAAAACCCACGCCCAGGTTGGCCCCGTGCGAACTGATCTCGGGCAGCGCTGCGCCGGCCTGGTCGCGAAACCAGGTGTAGCTGTAGTTGGCGAAGGCCCGCAGGCGGCCGACCTTCGCCTCGGCGCCCGCTTCCAACCCCACCGTGTCCACGTACCCGCTGTTGATCCAGCGCCACTGGTCACTGGCCAACGTTTCCTTCTCCAGCAGGTTGCGGAGGCGGTTCCAGTACAGCGCGGCCTCCAGGCGGACCCAGTCTCGCCACAGGTAGGCCAACGACAACTCCAGCGAGCGCATCCGCTCGGGGACCAGATCGGCGTTGCCCAGGCCGTCGCTGTAGTCCCAGGGTCGGGGAGCACGAAAGGCCTCGCCGTAGAGCAGCTTCGCCGTCAACCCGCTCCAGTTGAACACCGCCCCGGCGCGGGGAGTCAGCACCTGTTCGTAGACAGAGCTATGATCGAAACGCAGGCCGGCCACCAGCTCCAAACTTTCAAGCACCGGGTACTGCGCCTGCGCGTAGGCGCTGAGCAAGAGGTCATCGAGCATCTCGGGCCAGGGGGGCGCGGGCGGGCGCAGGTCGGGAGAGGCGCTCTGGCTCCGGCCGTAGTCCCGCGCCAGCCACTCGTACTCGAACACCACGCCCCCGACCAGGTTCAGCTCGCCGAGCACGCGGGCTTCGAGCTTGGCCTCCGCGCCCAGCAGGTAGTTGGGCCGGAAGAATCCGAACTGGCCGGCGTCGCTGATCTCGCGCACCGAGTCGCGGTCCACGGTAGTCTCGCGGGCGTAGGCCTCGGACTGCAGGCTCAGGTTCTCGGACAGGACCAGCCGGTGGCGCAGGAACACGTTCAGAAAGTGCACGTTCCAGCGCGTGCCGTGGTCGCGCCATTCGGTGCCCACCGAGCGGTGGTAGGTGGCGCTGGAGGAGGTGCGGTTCTGGTAGTTGACGCCGAGCAAGAAGTCGCCGTATCGCAGCTTGAGATCGAGGGCGCGATCCTTCTCGTAGAGCTCCAGGTCGTCGCTCCACTGGTAGTCGTTCCTGCCGCCCGCCACATCGCCGTGCCGGGTGGCCTTCAGCATGCCCGAGACCCGCAGGCCGAAGCGGGTCTCGGGGTCATAGAAGGCGTACTGGAGATCGGCCGTCTCCGTCCCGAAGGAACCGATGGCGCCACCCATCGTCAGGCCGGGATTGTCCTCCGGGTCTTTGGTGATGATGTTGATGATGCCGGACACGGCGTTCGTGCCGTACAGCGCCGAGACGGGCCCGTACACCACCTCGATGCGCTTCACGTTGGCCAGGTTGAAGTGGCCGCCACCGTAGAACCCGCCCGAGTTCAGCTCGTTGATCTCGACGCCGTCCACCAGTACCAACGTCAGGTTGTTCTGGTTGGGCACTCCCCTCATGAAGACGTAGCTGTTCAGGCCCAGGGTGTTCCGGAATTGAAAGCCCGCCAGATCGGCCAGCGCCTGCTCCAGGGTGAGATACCCCCGCTCGCGGATCTGCTCCTCGGTGATCACCCGCACGGTCGCCGGGGTCCGCATCACCGCCTCGGCCCGCTTGGAGGCGGTGCTCACCTCGACCTCGCCGAGCTCTGCCAGATCCATTTCCAGCAACTCTTCCAGATCTTGCGCCCGTCCTCCCGCCAGGCAAATCCCCGATGCGCTGGCGGCGATCAGGACCATCATAAGTCCAACCTGCCCAAGATGGGGACGAGAAAGCCTCACTCCTGAGTCCTTGCCCAATTGTCGCAACATCGATGCCCACACCCGCTGTTCCATCCCGCGTGCAATGTCAGTCTCCAGAGCAGGAATCGTAAAATGCCGCCTTGAAACTGTCAATCGGCGTTGGCGGTGAAAGCCTCGCGGCGCTTGCCTCGTTTGGGCTTTTGGGGATAAACTGCTTGCGCCATGACGGCCTCCTTTCTGCCGGAATTCAAGCTCGAGGGCTCGCTGGAGGAATTCCCGCTGCCCATGCTGTTCGCCCTGGCGCTCGAGCGCAAGTTCGGCGGCCTGCTGTACCTCGTCACCGACTCCGGCGAGCCCTGGGTGTGGTTCGTGGAGGGCTTTCCTTGCGGGGTGTTCATGCCCAAGGCCCAGGAGTTCCTGGGCCAGATCATGCGCGAACTGGGGCTGATCGACGATGTGGCCTTCAACCAGTCGCTCATGGAGATGGCCAAGACCAAGAAACTCCAGGGCCAGGTGCTGCTGGCCATGGGGAAGATCAACGAAGAACAGCTCGAACGCGCCCTGTCGGTGCAGATGGCCCGCAAACTGTCGAAGTTCTTCGCCATCCGCCAGGGGACGTTCCGCTTCGCCGAGGACGAGGACCCGGTCACGCCCATGGATCCCATCCGGGTCAATCCCTACGCGCTCATCTACGCCGCCATCCACACCCACTATAAGGAAGACGACCTCAAGCGCGCCCTGACGCCACTGGTGGGCAAGTCGTGCAAGGTCACCGGCCTGTTCATCGAGCGCAAGGATCTGTTCGAGTTTCCCAAGGAGGACATGCAGGACGCCGAGCTGCTGCGGGAGTTCCGCCTGCCGCAGGAGTTCGTACGCGCCGCCCGCTGCGGCCCGCTAAATTCGATGATGATGCTGCTTTCGCTCTTCTGGTGCGGCATGCTGGAGATCGAGGAGCCGGGCATGGCCCAACCCCTGGGCGTCTCCCGGCCGGCCGCCGCATCCCCGCCAGGCCCGGCGGCCACCCCGGCGCGCCCGGTCGCGAGAAGCGCCACCCCGCCGCCTACCGCCCGCCGCATGACCCCGGCGGCGGGGACCCGCCAGGCCCCGTCGAGTGTGCCCGATGACCTTCGCCGCAAGATCAACCAGAAGTTCGAGGAGATAAAGACCGCGGACTTCTTCCGCGTGCTGGAGGTGGAAAAGGACGCCAGCACCGAGACCATCAAGAAGGCGTTCCTCACCCTCACCAAGGTCTACCACCCCGACCGCATCGCCAAGTCCGACGAGCCCGAGCTGCGCAGCCGCATGGAGGCCATCTCCTCCAAGATCAACGAGGCTGCCCAGGTCTTGATGGACCCCAACGCCCGCGCCCAGTACGAGAACAAGCAGGGCAAGCAGACCCGGGGCGCCCCGCGGCCGGATGAGGCCAAGATCCAGTTCGCCAAGGGGCAGGTATTCTTCAAGAAGCGGGATTACCTCAAGGCCAGCGAGTGCTTCAAATGGGCCGCCGACCTCGATCCCAAGAACGGCGACTATCTGGCCCACTACTGGTGGTCCGAGTCCATGCGCCTCGAGGGCAAGGAGTCGGAGCGGATCGAGAAGTGCAAGACCGGGCTCCTCGAGGTCGCCAAGGCCTGCCCCGATTCTTTCTGGGCCATGCGCTTTCTGTCGCTCATTTACCAGAAGCAGAAGGACCAGGCCAACTACGAACAGTACCTCAAGAAGGCCTTCAAGATAAACAGCAAGGACCTCGAGGTGGCCCGCGAGGTGCGCCTGCTCACCTCCCGCAAGGAGAAGGCCGATCGCGAGGGACGGTTCTTCGGCTTCAAGATCAAATGACGGCGGGCAACTTGAGCGGGTCCCCTCGACAATCCGTAGATGGCGTGACCGGGAGCGGCGCCTTGCGGAGTCGGCGGGTTCGGGCCGCCTGGGCAGCGCTGGCGCTCGCCTGGGGTGCCTTCGCCTGTGAACCCTCCGACACCCCCGGGGGGAGACTCACCTCCATCGAGCTTTCCATCGCCGGCAGCAACCCGGGCACCGATGGCCGCTACCGGCTGGTTTCGGGGCAGCGGGTCAGGGTGCGGGCCGAGGGGCGCTACGACTCGGGCCGGAGCCAGGATGTATCGCTGGCGCTGTTCTTCAAGCTGGAGCCCGCGAACGTCGCGCGCCTCGACTGCCAGAGCGATCCAGTGGCGGGCAACCAGGTGATCCTGGAGGGCGTCGCCCCGGGCGAGGGAACGCTCTCGGCATCGACCCGCGAGGCGACGGGTTCTCTCATTCCTTGCGTGCCGACCCCGGACGGCGGTTTCTACTTCCCCGACGGTGGCAGCGACTGGCCGCTCTCGGCTCCGCCGCTCTTGTTCCGCGTGGCCGAATAAGACGCTAGACGACCTGCTACCAAGCGATTGGCTGAGCTTCCGAGGCGCGCACCTCACCCTTGTCGTTTACCACTGATTTTCTAGTTCCCCTATACTACAGTAAAGGTCCTCTTATCACTTTTTCCGCTATCGCCTTCGCTCGGCCTATGCAGTCAAGGGCCTTCGGTCGCACGCGATTCGCTTCGCTCACCCTTGACTGCTGCCGAGCTACGGCAGAAATCGCAGCTATGAGGAGCATGCGGGCATGCTCCTCCCTTTGAAAGAGGAATCCCCTTTCTTTTCCGAAAGTTATTTCCGGGACCCCACCTTTCCGGCAGGTTTCTCCAGTTTTCTTCAGGGAGTCCAGGGGGCTCACCCCCTGGCGACATCACTCGAGGGCGGCGCGCAGCGCCTCGCGCTCGGCCGCCGAGAGGTCGAGGAACTGCACGCCCATGCCGGGCGGGTCGTCCGGGCCAATCTGGGAATCGCGGTTGACCCAGGTAACCCGCCCCCGGGTGCGCAGCGCCACCTCGGCCCCGGGCAGCACGAAGGTGAGGAAGAAGGTCTCCCCCACCTCGAGCAGCAGATCGGAGCGCAAAAACACTCCCCCCTCACTCACGTCGCGGCTGTCGAAGCACAGCTCGCCCCCGGCAGAGCCGTCTCCCACGTGGATCTCCACCTTGAGCTTGCGCCGCTCGTGCCGGCGCTGGTCGAGGATGGGCTTCGTCATCCGGCCTTACCGGGCTCCTTGGGCTTGATGCGGACTTTGTTCTGGGCGATCTCGCGCAAGGCGATGATGGCAGCCTTGTTCTTGGCCTTGACCAGGGGTTTCGCGCCTTCGAGCAGCTGGCGGGTGCGCCGCGTCGCGAGCAGCACTAGCGCGAAGCGGTTGGGGACCTGTCGCAGGCAGTCTTCGACGGTTACACGGGCCATGGGCACCTCCAAACCGGGACGCTATTCGTACGTCAATGGCACAGGAAAGGCAAGACTTTTCAGCGGCATCAGGGGAGCGCCGGGCCGCCGTCGGGAGCGGGAGTATCGGCCAGATCCGCGGCGCTCTTGGGAAGGGATTCGAGCTTCTTGCTGTCCACCACGCACACCTGCGGCCGGGAGGTCCCCAAGACGAAAGTCCCCTCGCCGGTCGATTTTCCCACCTGGAGCACGCCGATCTCCTTGTCCTCGCGGTCGAGCAGGGTGATGGTGCGCTCGGGCTTGTCGAGCCCGAACTCCGCCAGGTTGGCGCCCTCCTTGGGACCGGCGAAACGGCTGGCCTTGAGCGAAGAGAGCGTGCTGAGAAGCGAGGTCACCTTGTACAGCCGCGCCGGCGCGGACATGGGCGACAGGATGACCCAGTTGTCCTGGGTCCGGGCCGGCTGCTTGTCCTCGGCCGGGATCTCGACCGCCTTTTTCTCCAGCACGATGAGCTCGGACGCCGAGGCCAGCTTGACCTTGGCCACCGCCTTGCTATCGAAGCGAACCGGTGAGCGCGCCTGGAGGTCGAAGGCCGTCTTCTGGACGTTCTTCTGCTGGTACTCGCGGATCTCCGCCAGCGGCCCCGGGGGATCGCTGCGCCGGGCGAAGAACTTGCCCTTCTGGCTGTCCGCGCCGACCAGGAGCTCGACGGCCTGGCTCTGGTCCCCCAGCGTAAGATTGGCCGTCACCGCCGGCGCGTCGAGCCCGAAGGCCTTGGCCGGTTCCGCCGATGGGGGGAACGAGGCGGCGCGCAGGTTCCGCAGCGCGTTCAGCAAGTTGGTGACCTCGGCCTCGTCGGCCTCGTCCTGGAGCGGGGCCACCAGCCGCCAGGCGCCACCCTGGCGCTCGAGCTCGACCCGGTTGCGGCCATGAGCGAGCGAAAGTTTCGTCACCTTGTCGTTCTCGAAGCGCAAGATCTCCTTGCGCCGCAGGTCGAAGCTCTTCTTGAGCAGGGCCGACTCGTTGAACGAGGCCGTGACCAGCACGTCGGGATCACCCTCGCGCTGGATGTAGAGCTGGTTGGAGAAGACGTTCACCTTGCCGATCTTGAGCCCCAGCGTCTTTCCGTCCGCAAGCTCGACGCGGAGTTCGCCGCGCGGCGGCGCCAGGCCGTAGCGGGCGAGATCCTTGGCGTCCTCGCCGCTGATGCGCGAGGCGAAGTCCAGCCGATCCAGCGCGCCCACCAGGCCGTTCACCGCCATGTCGTCGGCCTCGTCCTGGACCGGCTCCACCATCTTCCAGGTGGCGAGCTGCTTCTCGTCCGTGCCGGTCTTCTCCAGGCGGGTGGTCGCCCCCTCGCTTGTGAGCCGGAGGGCCTTCACCGCGGCGGCGTCCATGTCCAGCACCAGCTTGGCGGCCAGCTCGGCCTTCTGCTTCTCCAGCCGCGGGCGGTGGACGCCGAAGACGGCCACCAGCACGACGCCGGCCAGGACCAGCAACGAGACGCCGCCTTTGAGCAGGGTGCGGGTGCGGTAGGTCATGCGGCACCTCCCGAAGGACTCAGTTTCCAGAACGCATCTCGCGCACGGTGCGCCCCACCGCCAGGATGAGCAGCGGCAGCAGCACGGTGGAGAACGACGAGATGAACTTCATCTGCCCCTCGTCGAGGCGCAGCAGCGAGGCGGCCCGGAATCGCGGCCGGATGGTGATCTTCTTCTCCTCGGCCGCCAGCCAGGCCAGGGTGTTCATCACCAGGTTGCGGTTGAAGGGGAAGATGCGGTAGGCGGCGTCCACCGGCACCAGCGAGGAGCCGAACACGGCGATGCGCGTCCCCAGCGTCCCATCGCCGGCCGCGGCGGGGTTCTTCTTCTCGGCCACCGCCGCCATGGGCACCGGCCCGGGCAGGTCCTTGCCGGCGTCGAAGGCCACCGCCTCCACCTTCTCCAGGTTGTCGCTCTCGCCCCAGCTCTGCGGCCCGGTGGCGACCAGCTCGACGGTCTCTATCCCCGGCAGGTTCCCGCCGGCCCGTTTCACCGAGTGGGCCATGGGAAACACCGCCTGGAGCTGGTTGAGCACCACCACCCCGCCGCGGAAGAAGCGCGAGAAGATGGCGTGGTCCTGCGGGTAGCGCATGGGATCGGTCACCGCCTCCAGCGGTGAGCGCGCGCGCGGGTTCATCACCACGTCGGAGCCCACCAGGATGCCGTAGGACAGGGCCAGCGGGTTGAGCGAGCTCGCGTCCTGGTAGCCGCTGAAGATCATCACCCGGCCGCCGCCGTCGAGGTACTTCTGGATGCTGGCGATCTCGCTTTCGATGATCGGCTGGCGCGGGCCGACCACCACCAGCGCCTTGCACTCGGCGGGCACCTCCGGGGATTCCAGCAGCGACAGCGTCTCCGGTTGGAAGCCCTCGGTGCGCATGTCCTCCGCCCACAGGGTCATGGCGCTCTGGGCGTCCTGGCCCTGCAACGAGCGTTCGCCGTGCCCGGTGAGGAAGCAGATCTTGTGGCTCGAGCCCGTGGCGGTGAGCTTGAGCAGCGCGGCGGTGATGGTCTCCTCGGGGCCGGAGGAGGACTCGTCGTCGATCTTCACCCGCTCTTCCTTCCCCTTGTAGCTGAGCACGATGCGCGGGCCGTCGGCCGAGACGCGGTACTTCTCCACCAGGTCCTCGCGCACCACAGGGTCCACGAACTCGTAGGAGAAGCGGTTGCTCCCGTAGCGGTAACGATCCAGGAAGTTCTTGACCACGTCGTAGGCCGGCTCCTTGGTGCTGTAGAAGGCGATGGCCTTTACGTCGTCATCCAGCGAGGCCAGCACGTTCTGGCTCTGGTCCGAGAGCGAATACACCCCTTCGCTGGTGAAGTCCACCTGGGCCGGGTGAGCCCAGGCCAGGTAGTTGAGCAGGAAGGCCAGCGCCAACGCCGCCACCGCGTACACCGCGGTGAAGCTCCAGTAGAAGGCCGAGCGGCCCAAAAAGCGCTGGCGCACGCCCGCGAGGTTCGTGAACAGCCACACCCCGACGCCGATCAGACCCAAGCAGAGCTGCAAGGCGACGAGGGTGTTGAACTCCCAGTCCCACAGGAACATGGTCGGGAAGGGCACGGTCACCACGGCCGCGCCGCCCACCACGCCCAGGATGCGTCCCAGTCTGGTCATGGTCGTCTCCTCCCTTCTCTAGCGCCAACGCAGCGTCTCGATGGAGCGGTGGGTGAAGAACAAACCCAATCCGATCAGCGAGGCGTAGTAGGCCAGGTCCTTGAGGTCGATGACGCCCTTGGCGAAGCCGCGGATGTGCTCGATGGCCGAGAGCCCGGTGAGGATCTCGCGCGCCAGCCCGGCGTTGTCCGCTCCGGCCCAGCCCACCACCCACAGGAGCAGCAGCACCAGGAAGGTGAGGAAGGCCGCCACCACCTGCGACTGGGTGAGCGAGGACACGAACATGCCGATGGCGGTGAACGACGCTCCCAGAAGGAAGATGCCGAGCAGGCCGGTGAACACGGTGCTCCAGGCCACCGCCCCCACCTCGGCGTAGGCCGACACCAGCAGCGGATACACCAGGGTGAGCAGCACCATCACCAAGAGCACCACCAGCGAGGCCAGGTACTTGCCGAGCGCGATCTGGAACGGGGTCACCGGGTTGGTGAGCAGCAGGTCGAAGGTGCGGGCGCGGCGCTCCTCGGCGATGAGGCGCATGGTGAGGAAGGGCGCCACGAAGATGAGGATCACCGCGGCGTTGTAGAACAACGGCGCCAGCACCTGGTCGGTGAAGTTCATGTACTGCAACATCTGGGGGCGCATCTGGCTGTTCAGCATGATGCTGCGCTGGAAGAAGGTGAGGATGCGGATGAAGAAGAAGCTGGTGACCAGCGAGAACACCGCGAACACCCAGTAGGCGACCGAGGTGGTGAAGTACTGCAGGAGCTCCTTGCGCACGATGGCGAAGACGTTTCGCATGGCGGCCTCCTATTGCTGGGTGAGGTCGTAGAAGGTCTGTTCCAGCGAGCGGCCCCCGGCGGTGAGGTTCTCCAGGGTGTCGTTGGCGGCGATCCTGCCACGGTGCACGATCACCACCCGCTTGCAAAGCTGAATGACCTCCGGCAGGTAGTGGGTGGACAGGATCACGGTGTGCTTCTCGGCGAGTTTCTGGATGAGGGTGCGCACCTCGACGATCTGGTTGGGATCGAGGCCGATGGTGGGCTCGTCCAGGATGAGCACCTCGGGGTCGCCCAGCAGCGCCTGGGCCAGGCCCACCCGCTGGCGAAAGCCCTTGGACAGCTCGCCCAGGCGCCGCCGGCGGACGCTCTCCAGGTTGCAGGCGGCGATCACCCGCTCGATCTCGTTTTTCTGCTTTTCCCCGCGCAAGCCCTTGATGCGGGCCACGAACTGGAGGTAGGAGCGCGTGTCCAGGTCATCGTACAGGGGCGGCTGCTCGGGCAGGTAGCCCACCCGGCGCTTCACCTCCAGCGGTTGCTCGAACACGTCGAACCCCGCCACCAGCGCCTTGCCGGAGGTGGCCGGCGAGGCCCCGGTGAGGATGCGCATGGTGGTGGTCTTGCCGGCGCCGTTCGGGCCCAGGAAGCCCAGCACCTCGCCCTTCTCCACCTTGAAGCTGATGCCGTCCACGGCGACCAGGTCACGGTAGCGCTTGACCAGGTTGGTGACTTCGATCATGGCTCTCCCTCGCGGTTGTTTTTCGCGACTCGAAACCGCGGCAAGCGATATTCTATTCCCGCACAAATTGTCAAGACCGTTCCAGCAGTTACTTGCCAGGTTCCGGATCGGCGACCACCAGGACCGAAAGAGTTGCCGGCAGGTTCCTCGACCAGGCGGGCGCGCGAGGTTCTCCAGGGCGCGGATGTTCTTGGGGTTGCCGGCGGGCACGTTGATGGCGGGGACGAGGTAGGCACCCGCCGCCCGGTCTCGGAAAGGACCAGCCCTTTCCGCTTCGCCAGGTCCATGAAGTCGGACGAGCCCAGGAAGTAGAGATCGCCGCGCTGAGCGAGCTTCATCTCCGAAAGCATCTTGCCCGAGCCGCCGAAGTGCAAGAGCACCCGCCCGGCGTGCTGCTTTTCGTACAGCGCGGCCGCCTCCTCGATGTCCGGCTTGGTTGGCCGAGCCCACGAACAGCTCGAGCGAAGGCGCGGTCTTCTGGGCGTAGCCGGACCAGATCCCCGCTGCGGCGGTGGAGCACGACAAGGCACCAGGTTCTCATGGTACCTGTCTCGCAAAAAGAGCTATTGGGCTTTCGGAACATTTCGATTGCGGGAGCGCCGCCGCGCTGGGGCGCGAGAGTCTCGTCGCGCGCAGCCGGGGCACAACCCGAACACCATCAGTTGTTTTCCCTGCACTCGATAGCCTCGGCTAAGAACCACGCGCGGCAGCGGCTGGTCCAGCAGGCACAGGGTCCGCCGGCACTCCAGACACTGGAAGTGGGCGTGCCCTCCGGGACACCCCGGCATGCGCGGATTGGCGCAGAACAGGGACGTTCCATCCGGCGCGCGGATGACGTGGATCAGACGGGCCCTCTCCAACGAGGCCAGGTTGCGGTACAGCGTCACCCGGTCCACGTCTTCCAATCCGCTGGATGTGGCGAGCTGCGCATGCGTCAAGGGTTGGTCTGCGCGGAGGAGGGCGGAGAGCACCGCCCGCCGCGCCTGCGTGCTGCGCAAACCCGCCGCCCGCAGCAGCGCGACCTCGTCGTTCTTGCAGCCGAGTTCCATGTTGGCAAACTATCGTTCGAAATTCAGGGAGTCAAGCCGCGCCACTGAGCACGACGCGCCTGGTGTGTGGAATACGCCTGGAGATCCGTCCCCCCACTTTCAGCAGCGCCTCGGCCGTTGCGCTCCAGTGGCTTTTTTTATTATTGCAACAATGTTGCAATATGCTCATAATACAGCGCGATCATATCCCGTAGAGGAGAAAGGATACGACCCATGGCAAATCTTCGAAAAATGCTCGCTTGGGTTTTCTGCGCCTCCATGCTCGCGGTCGCCCCGCCGGCCGCCGCGGGCGGAAAGAAGATCGGAAAGTTCTACATCGTCGGGATGGGCTCGAGCCCCGACCTGGTCACCCTGCGCGGGCAGCAGGTGGCCCGGCGGGCCGACCTGTTCGTGCTGGAGAGCCAGTTCGATCGCCAGGCTTGGAAGGACTACATCGGCAAGAAGCCGGTCCTGTTCGCGCCCCACCTGGCCCGGCTGTTCCTCGGAATCGACCCGAACACCCTTACCGACCCCGAGCAGAAAACCCTGGCGGAGAAGAACGACGCCTTGCGCAAGGACCTCGTCAATAGAATCCACAAGGCCGTCACGGAAGGAAAGACCGTGGCCTTTCTCCAGTGGGGCGACCCGATGATGTATGGGAACGTGTACCTTCTGGAATTGCTTCCCCCCGAGGTTCCCACCGAGGTGATCCCGGGGGTGGGCGCCTTCCAGGCCGGCAGCGCGGCGCTCAAGCGAAGCCCGGTGTACGGGTACGACACCAGCAGCGTCATCTTGACCATGTCCGACTGGCCGGGGCGGTCCGACACCAACGACAAGCTGATGGCCACGGGCACCAGCATGGTGTTCTACACCATGCACCTCGACTACCCGGCGCTGTTCGCGCAGCTCCAGCGGGCCTATCCCGCCGATACTCCGGTGGCGGTAGTATCTTTTGCCGGCGACTCGAAAAACCAGGCCATCGCGCGCAGCACGGTGGGCAAGTTCCTGCAAGAGGTCGATTGGGCCAAGCTGCCACCGGAGATGCACACCCTGTTCGTGGGTAAATTCATCACCGCCGGCCAGGGGCGCAAGGATGGCGTTTTCCACGGCAAGGAATCGATCGAGAAAAACCATGGCGACGATCTTCCACCCGCGACAGGCGAGTACCACTCCCAACCGAAGTAAGATCGTCACTGGCCGCGACTGGAGAAACTCGATCATGACTCGTAACAAACGGTTCGTTACCTTCCTGGCGCTGATTGCAGGCACCTGGGCCGCCTGTGGCCAGTCGGTCGACCGGGGCACACAGGACGGCGGCGCCACGGTCATGGTCCAGTACGGGGCGGAATCGAAGTCCATCGCCCTGGCCTCGATTGCACCGATCATCGTAGAGGGCAACACCGGCGTTCAAGTGTCCGCGGTGATCGCCAAGGCCTTCCCCGCGGCCGTTCTTTCGAGCGTCGGCGCCGACTTCATCGCCCCGGACGGGTTCCGCCCGGCGGCCAAGTCCGGCTGCCGGCCGCTCATCCCCATCCCGGGCGCCAACCTGGACAAGGGGGTGCTCGATCCGCAGAGCGCCAACCTGTTGTGGGCGCCCTCGCTGGGATACGGCGGTTGCATGGGAGTCAAGGGGGTATCTCAGATCCTGATGGTGAACCTCGCCGACAGTGGACAGACGCTCCAGGTGCGCCTCGACGCCGCGATGGTCGATGTGGATCTGCGCTTCCAGCAAACCACCGATGTGGGCGAAGAGCAACGCATCAACCTGCAGAACCTCGTCAAGTCGTCGGGCATCACCGACACCCCGCAGGACTTCACTTTCGATCTGGAGGCGGCCGACGGCTCACACCCCAGCGCCGATCATGGCGGTGTTCTGCTCACATGGGAGCAACTCGCCCACGGCACACTCCACCCCCAGACCCGCAACCTCGCCTTCGATGCCGCCGCGGGGCTCGCGGCTTACTGGAACCTGAGTGAAGCTCGGGCGCTGATTCTCCATCCCTGAGTCTTCTTACCGCCGCAACCCTTGGAATGAGTTGCCATCGTATTTTCTCTCTCGCCGTTGTCATCCTGGGGGCATTCTTTCCCTGTGCGGTCGCGGCCGGCGAACCCGAGCCGTCGCGTCCAACTGAGGCGCCGACGACTGAAGCGGATGAGGTGGAGGTCGAGGAGATCGTCATCACCGGCGCCAGTGAAAATGCGACCGGCCCCAGCGTGACCGTTGTCGCGCGGGAGGAGATCCTCCGCCTGGGGGCCCGCACCCTGTCGGACGTCCTGGCCGTCCAACCCGCGCTGCAATCCGTCACGGGCGGCCGCGGCGAGCGGACACTCGTGCTGCGCGGTTCCGACCAGCGCCAGACGCTCCTGCTGGTGGACTCGACGCCGTTTTTCATCCCCTACGACGGCCAGGTGGACCTGAACATGATCCCGGCCGAGATGATCGATCACGTCACCGTGGTCAAGGGGGCCGGCTCGGTTCTGTTCGGCCCCACCGGCCTGGGCGGAGCCATCAACGTCGTCACCCGCCGGCCCAGGGCCCGGCCCTCGCTCCAAGTGACCCTCGAGGCCGACGGGGAAGGGGGAACCGACCTGCGAGGGGCATCCTCGTTTCGCGCCGGCCCGGTCGGGGTCTTGCTCGGCGCCGCCTGGCTCCGCAGCCCAGGGTTTCGGCTGTCCTCGTCGTTCTCGCCGACGTTCATGGAGGACGGGGGACTGCGTAGCAACAGCGATCGAGAGCAGGCCAGCGCCTTTGCCAACCTGCGCCTGAGCCTCTCTCCGGATCAGCATTTCTGCCTGGGCGGGTTTTTCCTGTCCGCCGAGAAGGGCGTCCCGCCATCCACGCTCAGCTCCCAGGCTCGCTTCTGGAGGTTCACGGAGTGGCGCGCGGGCGGTGTCAGCGCCGGATACGATGCGCGCTTCGACTTCGGCCTCAAGACCGACCTCGTCTTCTTCGCCCGCTGGTTCGACAACCTCATCGACTCCTACGACGACGATCGTTATCAGACCCAGGAGAATCCCTCCCGCGCGTTCCATTCCTGGTACCACGATCGGATGTTCGGGGGCCGGCTGCGGGCCCGGTACCGAATCCAGAGCGCTCCCTGGGGAGAAACCGTGCTGCGGCTGTGGAGCGGCGCGCAACTCGACTCGCACTTCGAGGATTGGGCCTCGGGCCATTTCCTAGACATCCGCCGGGGGTTGCTCACGGTCTCTCCGGAGGCCGAAACCTTTCTTGGCAGAAGTGTCACCCTCACCGTCTCGGT
The DNA here is from genome assembly GCA_012798435.1 of Myxococcales bacterium. Classification (GTDB taxonomy): domain Bacteria; phylum Myxococcota; class B64-G9; order B64-G9; family B64-G9; genus JAAZNF01. The sequence continues at coordinate 17,920 of JAAZNF010000014.1, forward strand.
GCAGGCGGAGCTCGAGCTTCCGGGCAACATGCCCCAGGAGAAGAACGGCACGACGTTCGAGGCCAACCCGTTGTTCTCGCTCGGCTACGAGCCTCGGCCGGGGCTTTCGCTTCTCGCTACCGTGGCACGGCGGAGCCGGTTTCCCACCTTGAAGGAACGCTTCTCCTCATCCCTGGGCATGACCCAACCCAACCCCGATCTCGGGCCCGAGAACGCTTGGCACTTCGGGTTGGACGCCTCCTGGGAAGCTTCCCGCCACCTGCAAATCCAGGCCGCCGTGTATGACGCCGAGGTGACGGGCCTGATCGGAAGAACCCCGATCGGGAATGGCCTGGAGCAGATGCAGAACCTGGGCCGCTCGCGCCTGCTGGGCGCCGAGACGGGCCTGAGCGCCCGGCCCTGGAGGTGGCTGAACGTCTCGGCGGGATACGCTTTTCTTTTCGCCCGGCGCACCGACCTGGATCCACCGGAGAACCGGCTGGCCGATCGGCCGGAGCACAAATTGACCATCGAGTTCGTCGTCAAGCCGATGCCGCGGCTGGAACTCTCGACGCTCCTCCAACTCGCCGGGCCGATCCCGTTTCAACACCCCGACACCATGCGCTGGGGAGAGCTCGGCGTCTGTGCGCAGTGGAACGCGCGGATCGCGTACCACCTCGATCGCTGGTCCTCGCTCTGGCTCCGAGCCAGCAACATCCTCGACGCCAACTACCAGACCAAGTTCGGCTTCCCCGAGCCCGGCCTCCAGGTCTTCCTGGGGGTCACCAGTGGCCTCTCCTGGGCGCCGCCAGAGGATCGGCGCTGAGCGGATTGCCGCCCCGGCCGAAAGCCGCTACATTCCCGAAGAGCCACGGGAGGGCCACATGCGGATCTGGGCCTGGTGGTGCGTCGTCGGATCGGCGAGCGTTCTCTTCGCCTGCGCGGAGAGTTCGGACAGGCGACCGCTGCCCGGCGGATACTCCGTGCGGGTCGAGGAGCGGCCGGTGCACCTGGCCTTCTTCCGCCCCGATGGCTCCCTCATCGTCGAGAGCGCCGCGAGCGGCCCGGCGCCATACTCCGCGCGCGCGGCCTTTGCCTCCTACGAGATGAGCTTCGGCGCCTTCCGCATCCGGGAGACGGACGCCGGGCCCTGGCAGTGGGCCGATCGCCTCGCCATCCGAAAAACGGACGCCGGCGCCATCGAGTTCGATCTTCTCGACGGGAGCGGCGGGCTTCTCGCGCGCGGGCGGATCGAGAGCGACACTCCCGGCGAGATCGCCCTGGTGTTCGAGGCTCAGGACCCCGCGCACAACCGCGCCACCTTCTCTTGGGTCGCCGCGCCCGGCGAGCACTTCCTGGGGTTCGGAGGGCAGAGCTTCGACGTGGATCACCGCGGCCAGCGCATCCCTTTGTGGGTCGAGGAGGACGGGATCGGCAAACGGGCCGACGACGAGTACGACGACACCTGGTTCGTCACCGGCCGGCGCCACAGCACCCACACCCCGATGCCGCTGTATCTCTCGAGCCGCGGCTACGCGCTGCTGCTCGACACCCTGCAGCGCTCGATCTTCGAGGTGGCCGCGGCCGACCCTGATGCGGTGCGCATCGAGGCCTGGGAGGGGACGCTGCGGCTGCGGATCTTCGATGGCCCAGAACCGGCGCGAGCCGTCGAGCGGCTCACCGACCATCTGGGGCGGCCCCGGCTGCCGCCGGCCTTCGCCTTCGCGCCCTGGCTGGACGCCATGTTCGGCTCACAGAACGTGCGACGCATCGCGCACAAGCTCCGCGAGCATGACATCCCGTGCGCGGCGATCTGGACCGAGGACTGGCGCGGCGGGACGCGCTCCGGCGACAACTACACGCTCGACGAGGACTGGGAGATCGACCGCGCCCTGTACCCGGACTTCGAGGCGCTGGCCGCCGAGCTGCACGGCCTGGGCTTCGCCTTCCTCACCTACCACAACACCTTCCTGGACTCGGAGACCGACACCTACCGCCAGGCGCTGGCGGCAGACGCGCCCATCCGAAACTCCGCCGGCCAGCCCTACCTCTTCACCTCGGCCAAGTTCACGCCCACCTCGATGGTGGACCTCACCCGGTCGGCGGCCTGGCTGTGGACGAAGGACAAGTACCGCGAGGGCCTCGCCGCCGGTGCGGACGGCTGGATGGCGGACTTCGCCGAGTGGCTGCCCGTCGACGCCGCGCTGGCCTCGGGCGAGGACCCGGCGGCGGCGCACAACCGCTACCCGGTGGACTTCCAGCGGCTCAACCGCGAGGTGCTGGACGAGGCCGGGGACGGGGTGGAGCGGCTGTTCTTCGTGCGCTCGGCCTACCTCGGCTCGCAGCCGCTGGTCTCGGTGGTGTGGGCGGGAGACCAGCTCACCGACTGGAGCGCCGGTGATGGCCTGCCCTCGGTGATCCCCATGGGCATCGGCCTGGGCATCGCCGGCTTTCCCTACTTCGGCCACGACATCGGGGGCTACACCGGCTCGATCGCCCCACCCACCACCCGCGAGCTGTGGTTCCGCTGGGTGGAGCTGGGCGCCTTCTCGCCGGTCATGCGCACCCACCACGGGCGGGCGGCGTTCGCCAACTGGAACTGGGAGAGCGACGATGCCTCCACTGAGCATTTTCGCCGCTATGCCATCCTGCACGCGCGGCTCTTCCCCTACCTCTACGCCATGGCCCGAGAGGCCTCCGAGCGTGGGCTCCCCATGCTGCGGCCGCTGGCCCTGGCCTACCCTGTTCTCGAGCCGGGCTGGACGGCCACCGACCAGTTCATGCTGGGCGACCGCTTGATCGTGGCGCCGGTGGTGGAACCCGGCGCAACTCGGCGAGCGGTCGCGCTCCCCGCCGGGACGTTCTATCCGCTCCTCGCAGGAGAGGCCATCACGCTGCCAGAGGCAGGCGCCGTCGAGCTGGCGGCGCCGCTCGAGGAGATCCCGGTGCTGATCCCCGCGGGGACGCTGCTGCCGCTGCTCCCCGAGGGCGTGGACACCTTCGTCCCGGCGGCGACCGGCTCGGGGATCGTCACGCTCGACGATGTCGGCGAAGATCGCGAGGTCTGGCTGTGGCCGGGAGGCCGCAGCGAGCTTCGCGAGGTATCGGGCCTCGCCTACTCCTGGGCCGCGGAGGCGCTCGCCGGACACGTCGCCGCCGCCACCTGGAACGGCGCTCCCGTCAACGTCGTGGATGGTGCGGTCGAGCTCACCGGACCCGGGACGCTCGATGTCGCGGGCCGGGCCACGCTCACGCTCTCCGGCGGCTCGGCGGGCCGAAAAACTCGGGTGGTGTTTCGTTGAACATCGCCGTGCCGCCAGGCATTGCCTTGCTGGAACCACCCATCTAGAATCGGGACAATAGTTCGCTCACAGGAGGAAAGACAATGCGGTATCTTCGCCTCGGACCGGTCGTTCTGGCCTCACTCGTAGCCATCAGCGCTTGCGACGGGGGAGGCGCCAGCGGCCCCATTCCGCTTCAGAATTCCTGCAGCGAGTACCAGAAGGCCATCTGTGATCTCCTGGAGCGCTGCGAACTCTCCATCATGTTCGAGATGGAGAACCACGCACGCTGCCAGGACGCGCTGGGGATGTGCGATGAAGGGTTCCAGCGCATGGTGGACTCGGTCAACGCCGGGCGTATCCGCTACGACGGCACCCAGGCGCGCACCTGCCTCGACCAGATCAAGGCGCTCTCCTGTCTCGACATCTCTGAAGTGTTCGACAATGAACTCGAGGCGTGCCAGAGCGTGTTCACCGGCCTGGTCACGGCCGACGCGGACTGCTACTTCAGCGACGAGTGCGCCGCGGGCCTGTACTGTGACGAGTCCACGTCCCAATGTCCGGGCAAGTGTCGCGCCTACGCCGGCTCGGGCGCTTCCTGCGTGGACAGCGAGTGCGACCCCGCGCAGGCCGAGTGCAACGGCAGCGTTTGCGTGCCCCTGGCCGGCCCCGGGCAACCCTGCGACAACGTGAGCTGCGCCGAGGGCCTGAACTGCGACTCGTCCACCAGCCCGGCCCGGTGCGTGGCTCCCGGAGAAGAAGGTAGCGCTTGCGCCTCGGAGGACCAATGCCGCAATGGCCTGCGGTGCATCAATCAGAAGTGCGCCGGGCCGGCGAGCGCCAAAGAGACCTGTGTGATCGAGGAGTTTGGCGAGTTCTTCCTGGCCTGCGAGACCGGTCTGTACTGCGACGCGGACATCGTCCACCAGCAGGATCAGGGCGCGTGCCAACCCAAGAAGGGCCAGGGCGAGCCGTGTGTCCTGTTCTACGAGTGCCAGCCCGAGTTCCTGTGCATCGGCACCACAGTCCAGACCGGCCAGGTCACGCCGGGCCGCTGCCAGCCTCCGGTGACCGAGGGCGGGAGCTGCTACGGCCTGCTCGGCGAGGGCCGCATCCCCGAGTGCCGCTACGACCTGTGGTGCAACCCGCAGACGGGCAAGTGCGAGGCCCTGCCCGGCGAGGGTGGCACCTGCACTGAGGACAAGCAGCCCGACTGCAAGAACGCCGACCTGTACTGCGACATCTCTGGCGGCAGCCATCAGGGGGTGTGCCGCGCCAAGAAGGCCGAGGGCCAGCCGTGCCAGGATTGGGAGGAGTGCCAGAGCGACCGCTGCGTCAACGACACCTGCGCGCCGAGGTTCTCCTGCGCACCGTAGCCGCCACCTCGATCCGCGCGCCCCACACATGAAGTCGGCGCGCCGCAGCTTCACCTTGGCGACTCGGCCCGCGCCGCCTGGGCCAGCACGGCCCGGTAGCGCTCACGCCAGACCGCCTCCAGGGGGCTCTCGCCGAAGCGGCACAGTGCGGGCTTCCGGCGGCAGTACTCGCCGTCCGTGAGCCGGTCCAGCACCCAGTGCATGACATCGAAGTGGCGCAGCCAGGGCCGGGGCACGATGCGGCCCGCGTCCAGCACGAGCAGGAAGGTGAGGTGGTGCCGGTCGGTCGGGCTCGCCCGGGCCAGCTCGTTCTCCTCCAGGTAGCCGAGCCGCCGGTAGTCGGCCTCGCCTTCCGGCAGCGGTGGCAGGTGGTCGCCGACCACCACGACCAGCGCCGTGGGATCGACCTCGACGAGCTTTTTCAGGTACTCGTAAAGCGCCTGGGTGCGGTAGCGCATCTGGGTGGCGATACGCTGCACCTCCTCGAACGGCGGCTCGATCTGGACCGACTCCGGAAAGCGGCGCGTGTCGATGTGAAAGGGCCAGTGCCCGTACAGCGTCAGCACGTAGTTGAAGAAGGGCTTCCCCTCGCTGAGCTGCCGCCGCACCGTCTCCAAGTTCTGGGCGTAGAGGTCGGCGTCGAACAAGTTGACGTCATCCGCGTCGAGCCGGATGAAGGGCGCCCCCGGAGCGGCGAAGGGCTCGCCGAAGATGCGCCGCTCGAAACCCAGGCCCGGATAGGCCAGGCGCGAGTTGGCGTACACCGGTCCCCCAGGGAAGGTGAGCACCGTCTGGTACCCCGCCCGACGCAGCAGGTTGGGCAAGCACGGGGCCGGCGCGCCGCCGAAGGCCAGGAACTCGATGCCGTAGAGCCGCAGCGATGGCACTCCGCACAGAAGCTCGAACTCGGCCCGGGCGGTCTCGCCTCCAAAGCACGGCGAGCGGGACAACCCGGCCTGGTCGCGGACCCAGGCGTCGAACTCCGGGTCGAGCGGCGACCGATCGAAGCGCGCCTTCGAAAGCTCACGCACGTCCAAGAAGCTCTCCAGGACGATGAGATGCACGTTGCGCGGCCGCACGCCGGCGAGCAGCCCGTCATCGATCCGCATGCCGGTCTCTTCCAGCGTTGGCGCCTGGTCCAGCTCCTCGAGGAAGGCGAGCCGCCGCGCATCGCGCATGAAGACGGTATACAACCGCCCCCAGTGCTCCGCGGTGAGCCGGTCCGACCACTCCTCGTCGGGGGTCAGCGCGTTCATGGTCTCGTAGCTCACTCCGGGAAAGCCGAAGATCAGCGCAAGCCAGCCGGAAAGCAGCAGCGGCGCCGGCAGGGAGCGCCAGGAAAGCGCGCGGCCCTTCCAGTCGACACACAGCAGCCACAGCGCGGGCGGCAGCGCAAGCGCGAGGTAGGCCAGGCCGAGGAGCAGCGGCGAGAGGCTTCGGAAGAGATCCGGCAGCACCGCGAAGTCGAAGAAGCACAGCACCGTCCCCAGCAACCCCAGCGCGATGTCGTGCACCAGGTACATCCACAAGAGCGGGAGCGCAGCCGCCGGCCCGCGCAGGGCGTTTTTTCTGAGCGGGGCCTGTAGCGCGGCGTAGAGCAGTAAAAGCAGCGGAAGCTCGGTGATGATCTGGGTCCACTCGAAGGCGAGGGAGACGGCGCTGGCCAAGATCACGTAGGCGAACCAGACCAGGACGAAGATCCCGTAGCGCAGCAACACGCTGCGCCATCGCATGTCCTGCCACAACCGTGCCGTCCAGGCCCAGCGCACGCCTCGTCCTCCACGGCACATTGTCGCCGGACGGCCTTCGCGTGGCAAACTTGAAGAGGGTTCGCCGCCGGCAGCCGCGCCTCCGGCCACCCGTCCGCGGCGCGAAAGGTGTGCATTTTCGCCGCAAAAAGTCATCCAGGAGCGGCCTGTTTACGCCGACCACCCCCGGCGCTGCTCGGGAGGACCCTGCGCGGCGGCGGGGGGCCCCCGGTCGGCTACGCGGCCGCCACTACACATCCAGGGCGGCGACATCGATGAGCCGCCGCGCCTCCGGCCGCCCGTCCGCGGCGCGCCAGACGATGCTCTCGCAGGACGACCTGGATCGCGGCCGCGGGCCGTGCTATGAACGCGCCATGTGGAGCGAGGTGGCATCGTTTTCGTTGTTGTGTCTCACCTCGGTGTTCTTCATCGTAAATCCCTTCTCCGGCACCACCCTGTTCATCACCCTCACCGACGGCTACTCACCGAAGGCGAAACTCAAGACCGCCCGCCGCGCGGTGCTGGTAGCGGGGGCGGTGCTGATCGTCTTCGCCGTGACCGGCAACCTGGTGTTCCGCCTGTTCGGAGTCACCCTGGGGGCCTTCCGGGTGGCGGGCGGCATCCTGCTCCTACGCGTGGCCATGGACATGCTCCACGGCCGCGCCTCGGAGACCAAGACCACCGCCCAGGACATCGCCCGCGCCGCCGAGAAGGAGGACGTGGGCGTGTCCCCCATGGCCGTGCCGCAGCTCGCCGGCCCCGGGGCCATCGCCACGGTGGTGCTGCTGCCGGGCGCGCCGCGGGTGTGGTGGCGCATCATCCCGGTGGTGGCTTCGGTGGTCATCACGCTCCTCATCACCTACCTCATGTTCCGGGGGGCGGAGCGGGTGCGCCGCTACCTCACCGAGTCCGGCGCACGCCTGATGAAGAAGATCATGGGCCTGCTGATCGCCGCGGTGGCGGTGCAGTTCATCGCCATGGGCGTGGGCGACCTCATTCCGATCGTCATGGAGCGGGCCGCCGGGGGCGGCTGATCGGCGCCGTGCATCGTCCAGCGAGGCGTGCGCCGGGCGGCGTGAGCGGATTGAAAACTATCGACCACCTTGGCCCATCAGCGCCGGCCCACCGGCACTACGCTCGGCCGGCGGCGCACGGCGAGCCCTCTCAGTCGCGCGCCGCTTGGTCGTCCACCGTCACGCCGTCGAAGCGCAGCGGGTCGAAGGCCGAGACGTCCGGCTGCGGGGTGTCCGCGAGCAGCAGGGCGCGGGTGCTGTAGGTCGAGCGCAGCCAAAGCTCGGGCCGGTACAGCACGCCGGTGTTGAGGTAGCGCTGATCGGAGCTGTGGATGATCCCCACGTCGCGCTTGTAAGGCATGGTCGGGGTGCCGAACTCGTCGAACACCGCGTAGCGGTAGTCCAGCCCGCCGGCGCCGGCGTCGTAGCCGCCCTGCGAGGAGAAGTACTTGAAGCCCACCACGTTCTCGTGCCAGACGGGAGACTCGTTGCCCTGGATGTCGATGAAGGAGAGGAACACCACCGCGTGCCCGGTGCCGTTGGTGCGGTTGAGGTTGACAAACGAGCCCGGCACGAGCTGCTCGAAGGGCACGGTCATGCCCATGCCGAAGTGGCGCAAAGCGTCGGCCGTCCCGCCGGCGTCGAGGTCGGGATTGACCCAGATGTGGGCCTTGAGGTCGTTCTGGCCCAGCGAACGGTAGCTGCGGATGGGCAGAAACTCCCACACCAACCCGTCGCCCGTCTCGTCGGCGTAGAGCTGGTAGGCGGTGAGCATGACCTCCATCACCGCCGCCACGCACATGGTCCGCGGCGGGGCGGTGGCCTCGATCACCCCGAAGGGCCCGTAGGCGATGTCGTGGGTCAGCACCGCCGAGTCGTAGCCCAGCCGGCCGTAGTTCTGGTCCAGGTATTCCACCGCCCGCAGCACGTAGGAGTTGAAGACCTCCCCGTCACGAATTTCGCGCGGACGCACCGTGACGTTCAACCGGTACGGACCGGGCTTGGGCGTGTCGCCCGACACGTAGGTGTCGAGGACCAGAAAGTAGCTGCCCGGCTCGAGCTCGGCGTACACCCCGTAGTTGCCACGGTCGATGAGCGCGATGGGGTCGAGCGAGGAGAGCAGGTGCACGTCCACGTCCACCCCGTCCGGCTCGGGCGCCACGATGTCGGCGGCGAAGCGTGCCGGGTGGGAGAGGCAGAAGCGGTAGACGAACTCCGGCCCGGACTCGTCGAGGGTGTTCGGCGGATAGGCGTCGAAGACATCGGATGGCGCCTCGCGGGTGTCGCGACCGTCGATAAAAAGCGCATGCTCGCCGGGGACCGGGATGAGGAACGGATGCTCGGGCGTACCGTCCTGCGCGGCGCAGGCGTCCCCCACCCCGTCGCCGTCGCAGTCCTCCTGGCCGGGGTTGGGCGTGTCCGGGCAGTTGTCGGCCGCGTCTTCCACGCCGTCCCCGTCCCGGTCCAAAAGCACCTCGTCCGCGCCCGAGTCCCCGCCGTCCGCCGCGTCCTCTCCGTTGTCCCCGCCGCCATCGGCACCGCCGTCCGTTCCACCATCGTCCCCATCGCCGGCCGGAAAACGGCAGCTCCCGTCCAGGAAGACCTCGCCGTCCGGGCACCCGACGCTGCCGCTGCCGCAGCCAGAGAAAACCCCCACCGCGAAGGCGAGCCACAAGACAACGATCCCGCCGCGTTGAATCATGCGCTCAGTATAGTGCGTGGCGGGCGATTTGAGAAGTGGCCCGCCATGGGCCGTCCAGCTAGAACAGGCCGATGCGGTAGCCCACGGTGAACAGCAAGCCGATGATCTTGTCCATGTCGTCGCTCTTGGGGGCCCAGAAGTTGGCGGCGACGGAGAAGTCCAGCAGTTCAAAGCCGACGCCGACCGTGAAGCCGAACTTGCTCTTGGAATCATCGCCCATGGGAGTATCGACGCGGTGCACAAACATGCCCAGCCCCAGCTCGCCGAAGAGCCCGAAGGGCGTCTTGTACTTGCCGCTCACCACGAGGGGAATCACCCCCCAGGTGATATCGTTCTTCTCGAGGTGGTGGATGTAGCCGGCGCGGAACCCGACCCCGATGGTGTCGAGCACCGCGAACTCGACCTTGACCATGCCACCCAGGCCCAGGCCGGCGCCGTCCGCCCAGTCATCCATGGGAATGCCGAGGGCGAACTGCGGCTCGATGGTCAGGGTGTTGCCCGCCTGCGCCAGCACCGGGCACAGCAGCGCCGCCACTAGAACGACAGTCTTCAACATACGCGACGTTCTCATCCGAACCTCCTTGGGTATTCACTTCCTCACCAGACGCGTCTTGCATCCAGGAAATTCCGCAATGCACTTCTGAATTTCCACAGTTGTTTTTTATCCCACGACCCGCGGCCAGAAACGCATAGCAACCGGTATCATAGGCCGGAAACGCCCGAAAGAAAGGCGCTTCCCAAGAAATCGGAAGGCGGGAGAAATGGAGGCGGCGGGAATCGAACCCGCGTCCGGAAGTGATCCGACCGGCATCCCTACATGCTTATCCCGTGGTTTGTTTTGGCGACGCCGAGCGCCCGCGGGCAGGCTCTCTTCGCCGCGATCCCGAGTGAGTTTCGGCGCGCCGCGCTCGGGCGACTTGGGCGCCTATCCCGCATTGGTGACGCCCGTGACCGTCCCCGCGGGAGGGGGACGGGCGGACGTGACTGCTAGTTAGGCAGCCAGAGCCATAGGCTCGTTCGCACGTACAGGTTCCCCGGTTTTTATCGAGGTCCGAGGGCCCCGGCATGCGACCCGGAGTTCACACCCCCGTCGAAACCAGATCGCCCCCATGTCAAAGAACCACGCCCAATATACGTCCCGGCGGCCGCGCGGGCAAGCGGCACGGTGACTGCGTCCAACATCTCAAGCCGCCGCGCCTCCGGTCATCCGTTCGCGGCGCGCCAGGCGAGTCCTCTATGTAGCGGAGCCGGCTCTGCGGCGAGCAACTAAGAGGACTCGCCGTTAAGCAGCCGCGCCTCCGGTCATCCGTTCGCGGCGCGCAAAACGTGATTCTTGTATTGCTGGGCTAAGCCCCGGCAGACAGTGCCGCTGCAATCCGCTCCAGCGCTTCACTCAACCGGTCGAGCCGCTGGCCCCGGCCCTGGACGACCCCGCCGCGTCCCCCTCCCTTCCCCTCCAGCGTCTCGCGCACCGCCTGGGAAAGGCCGCTCACCAGCGCCTCCGGCCCGGCCAGCACGAACGGCCCCTCCCTGCCGCTTCCCACCAGCAAGAACACCTTCTCCGGCGCGCGGGCGCGGGCGGTCTTCGCCACCTCCAGCAGAAACTCCATGTCCGATCCCGGGCGAGAAAACCCCGCGCACCGTCCCGGATCGCCCGCCAGCTTCTCGCCCGCCTGCATGGCGAGCTCCCGCAGCGCGGTGTTCCGTTCGTGTTTGAGCTGTGCCGCCTCGGCCAGCAGCCGCTCGATGCGCGCCATGTGCTCGGTGGGGCCGCAGGTCAGAAGCTCGGAGAGCCTGCGCTCGCGCTCAAGGGCCTGGCTGAGCCGGCGAGTCACCCGCCCGCCGGCCAGGAAGAAGAGCCGGGTCCCGCCCCGCAGGTGCTCCTCGCCCGAAAAGACGATCGAGCCGATTTCGCTGGTGTTTCGCAGGTGCGTCCCGCCGCAGGTGTTGAGATCCACGCCTTCGATCTCGACCAGCCGGATGGATCCTTCGAGATCCGCCGGCAGGCGCCGGGAGCGCACCGGGAGCGCGGCCATCTCCTCCCGCGTCACCCAGCGGGCCCGGATGGGACGGGCGGCGCGGATCTCGGTGTTCACCTTCTCGCACAGCCGCTCCATCATCGCCGGATCGAGCGTTGGCGTGGCCAGCTCGATGTCGCTCTGCTCGTCTCCCAGGTGGAAGGCGGTGGTCTTGAGGCCGAAGCGATTCAGCGCGGTGGCGGTGATGAGGTGCTGGGCGGTGTGCTGCTGCATGAGGTCGTAGCGCCGCTCCCAGTCGAGCGCCACCTCGACCTCGCCCGACACGGCCTCGGCAAGCACGTGGACCAGCTCGCCGGCATCGTTCTGCCGCAGCGCCAGCACCGGATGCCCCGCCACCGTGCCGCCATCGGAGGGCTGCCCGCCGGACTCGAGGAAGAGCACGCTGTCCGAGAGCACGACTTCGAAGCCGCCCGCGCCGGGCTCGCAGCGGATCACCTGGGCGCGCAGCGAGCGCCGGTAGGAGTCCTCCTGCGGGGTGCGGTTGAGCGCGCTCACCGGCGCCTAGAAATCCGCCTGGCGCGGGGCCCGCGGGAAGGGGATGACGTCGCGGATGTTCTGCATGCCGGTCGCGAACTGGATGAAGCGCTCGAACCCCAGGCCGAAGCCCGCGTGCGGCACCGTGCCGAAGCGGCGCAGGTCGAGGTACCAGCGGTAGTCCTCCTCGCGGAGCCTAAGCTCCTGGATGCGGCGTTGCAGCACCTCCAGGCGCTCCTCGCGCTGGCTGCCGCCGATGATCTCGCCGATCTTCGGCACCAGCACGTCCATGGCGGCGACGGTCTTTTGGTCGTCGTTCACGCGCATGTAGAAGGCCTTGATGGCCTTGGGGTAGTTCAGCACGATGAGCGGCTGGCGGAACAGCTCCTCGGTAAGGTACCTTTCGTGCTCCGACTGGAGGTCGGTGCCCCACTTCACCGGGAACTCGAACTTCTTGTCCGCCTTCTCGAGCAACGCCACCGCCTCGCCGTACTCGATGCGGCGGAAGGGCGACTTCAGCACGTGGCCGAGGCGCTCGAGCAGGCCGGGCTCGATGCGCTGGTCGAAGAACTTCATGTCGTCGGCGCGCCGGGTGAGGAGCTCGTCGAGCAAGGATTTGATGAACTCCTCGGCGAGCGCCGCGTTGCCGGCCAGATCGCAAAACGCCATCTCCGGCTCGATCATCCAGAACTCGGAGAGGTGGCGGGTGGTGTTGCTGTTCTCGGCGCGGAAGGTCGGCCCGAAGGTGTACACCCGCGACAGGGCGCAGCAGTAGGTCTCCACGTTGAGCTGGCCGGAGACGGTGAGGTGGGTCTTTCGCCCGAAGAAGTCCTGCCCGAAATCCACCTTGCCGTCCGGCGTGCGCGGCGGATTCTCCGGGTCGAGGGTGGTGACGCGGAACATCTGCCCGGCGCCCTCGCAGTCGCTGGCCGTGATGAGAGGCGTGTGCACCCAGTAAAAGCCGCGCTGATCGAAGAAGCGGTGCACCGCCATGGCCAGCGCGTGGCGCACCCGGGCCACCGCGCCAAAGGTGTTGGTGCGCACGCGCAGGTGCGCGATCTCGCGCAGGTACTCGAAGGAGTGTTTCTTCGGACTCACCGGGTAGGCCTCGGGGTCCCCCACCCCGCCGACCAGGCGCAGCGCGCGGGCGCGCACCTCGACCGCCTGGCCCGAGCCCTGCGAGGCCACCAGCGTCCCCTCGGCCTCGATGGAGCACCCGGCCGAGAGCTTCTGCACCTCGCTGGAGTAGTTCGGCAGCGAGGCGGGGGCCACGATCTGGAGGGTGTCGAAGCAGCTCCCGTCGTGGAGCGATATAAAGCTCAAGCCTCCGTCGGCCTTGCTGTCGCGCCGCGTCCGCACCCAGCCCTGGACCACCACCTCGGTCCCCGCTTGCGCCTTGAGGGCCTCCACCACGCGCAGGTACGCCATCGCACACCTCCCGGCTTTCCGGCGGCGAAGCATAAAGGAAGGCCGCGCGCCGGGCAAGCCGAAAACCCCGAAAGTCCCCTGGCGCTTTCCGGTCGCAGCCCACGCCCGCAACCCAGATCGGGTGATCTACTCCGAGACGAACAACAGGTAGGTGAGCGAGACCTCGCGCTCCTCGCCGGGCCGGAGGTCGAGGGCGAAGGTGACGTCCGAGTGCGGGTTCAAGCCCTCTACCCCGTCGGCGGGGTCGTGGCCGCGCACCGCGATCTGGCCGGGCTTGGTGGCCTTGATGGCCCGGCCGCCCACCCCCGCCTTGATCACCAGGTGGATGGGGGCCTTGAGCGCGTTCGTCACCTTGAGCGTGGCGCGGTTGGTGAGACGGGAGAAGTAGCTCCCCTGCCACTTCTCGGCCCGGCGCTCGCGGCCCTCCTCGATCTCGTCGAGCGTGCCGCGCACGCTGACCGCGGCGGTCACCGGCAAGAACACCTCGGCGTTCGGCGGGGTGAAGGTGAGCAGGTCCTGCCCCACCGGCCGCCCCTGGTCGAGCACCATGGCCGGGCCGGTGGTCCATGGCACCGGGGTTCGGTTCTCGAGCGCGATCTGGTGCCACACCTCGTTGCGCTCGGTGCGAAGCGGCGAGCCGCCCGCTCGCGAGGCCTGGGCGCCGTACGGAATACGCGGCTCCCAGGTGTAGACATGGCGCACCGGCACCTGGGCCTTGAACAAGGACACCGCGGCGCGCTGGCCACGCGGCAAGGTGAGCGCGGGGGCAGAGTAGAAGAACAGATCCTGCACCTCGCTCGCACCCATGGCCTTCTCCGCCAGGTCGAAGTCACCCGGCTCCCCGGCGGGCTGCGGGGTAAGGCGCCGCGGTCGGCCCTGGTAGGCGTTGGAGAACGCCTGCTGGCTCATGAGCTGGTTGTCGAGATCCGGGGCCACGCTCTCCAGCACCCGCCGCAGCGCGCGCTCCAGCACCAGCGGCGAGAGCGTGTCCTTGTAGCGGAAGGTGGGCATGCCCACCACGAAGTCCACTGGCGCGCCCCGGATGTCCTCGGCCTCGTTCAGTACCTCGGCCTGGAGCGCGATCTCCGCTTGAGCGCCGTCGCCGAGCCCGACCCGGTAGGCGGGAACCCAGCGCAGCCCCGGGCGGAAGTAGAGCAGGCGCAGCGCGTGCGCCTTGTCCGGCTTGCCGTCCGCAAAACGCAGCGTCAGCCGGTTGGCGGCCACCTCGCGGACCTCCTCGCGCTCCACCTCGACCGCCATGTCCGGCACCCGCAGGCTCTTCACCTCCGAGGCGGCGAGCAGCACGTCCCCCTGGCCGGTGCGCAGCACAAAAAGCTCGCCCTCGTAGGGACGCCAGCCGTCGCCCTCCGCCGCCGGGGCCGGGAACGGGCGGGCCGACCATGGGCCGTAGGCCGAAGCCGCCTCGAGACGCTCCCCGGCCGGCGCGGGCGGGCTCTCGAGGACGCGCAGGAGCTTGCCCTCCAACTCCTCGCCCTTCTCGCGGCTTATGCGCGCGGTCTTTCCCAGGTTGGCCTTGACCACCTCGATGACGCTGCGGCAGGTGCCGCGATTTGCGCGCCGCTCCTGCCGGCTGCGGCGCTCGACGTTCATCGAGGCGAGCGGCGAGTTGTCCAGGTCGAAGATCCAGAAGGTCCCCAGCACCGCCTGGGTCGGCCCCTGGTCGGTGACGAGCGTCCCGTCCGGGCCGGCGCGGCCGCTCCCCTCCTTGACGACCAGGGCGTGCCCGTCCTTGAAGATCACCACCCGCCTGGTGGCGAGTTCGAGCTGACCCGCCGGCTCGCCGGCGAGGGCCGCCACTCCCCAGAGGCACAGCCCTAAAACCAGCGTCCGCCCCAGCCATCGCCCCTTCATGACGCGCTCCTTTCGGCATCCAACGGTTGTCTGCCGCAACATCTACTTCGTCTTTCTTCTCATGAACCACACCACCAAGAACACAAGCTGCCACGGCTTTTCTGCGCCACCGCTCCCGCAGCCGCATCCGCCAGGTTCGCCGGGGTGGCCATCGCCGCCGCCATCGCTTCCCGCATCCAGGGCATCGGCCCCGGCGTCCGCGCCGCCGTCGTCGGGGGCGTGCGCTTCATCCGCTGACGCGCCGTCCTGCCCGTCCGCCGTCCCGCCGTCGCCGGCGTCGAGGACGCCCCCGTCTCCGCCATCCCCGGCGCCGCCATCGCCATCACCACCGTCGGGGTCGTCGCCAAGAAAGCACACGCTCACGTCGTACTGCGAAAGGTACACGCAGTGGAAACCCGCCGGGCACGCGGGCGGATCGCACAGCGGGGCGCAGTAGCCCTCGCTGTAGTCGAAGGCGGTGAACAGGCACACCTGCTGGCACTCGAAGAAGCTCACCCAGCACATGCCGGCGCAGTCGATGAACGTCTTGCTGCAAAACGCCCCCGCCTCGTCGTGCCGCTCGTCGCAAACCCGCTGGCCAGCGATGTCCGTGCACAAACCGTCCGCGCCACAGTCGGCGTCATCGAGGCAGCCCGGTTGGCCGCTGGGATAGAGGGCGCAGATGCCGGCGCGGTCGTCGCCGGCGATGGTGGCCTGGAGGCCGTTCGGCAAGGTGCCATAGTACATGGTGGCGAAGGGATCGGGCGAGTGCGCCAGCCCCAGCATGTGCCCGAGTTCGTGCGCCAGCACGCCCACCGGGTCGATGATGCCGCTCTGGGTGGCGTCGGGACCGCCGTCGCGCCAGGAGAGTTCGGCCGCATTCAGGGCGATGTCGTTCTCCGGCGTCTCGCCCGGCCCCCGCGGGATCCACAGGCTGCAACCCGCGGCCCCGGCGCCGCAGTTCCAGTCGTGGTCGATGCACAGGATGGTGCTCTGCCCGTCGGGCTCGAGCCCCGCCGCCGTGCTTCCCGCGAGTTCGAAACGGACCGCGCTGCACGGGGGCTGGCTCCATTGCTCGGCGGCCCGCGCCACCACCCACTCGATGTCCTTCGTCCCGTCCATGACCGGGCAGCCCTGGGGGTTCACCCACAGGCGGATGGGCATCTCAGGCCAGTGGTGCCCGTTGACCTCGTAGGCCGCCGCCGGGAACGAAAGCCCGAGTGTGACGAGGACCGCCCAGCGCATCATCCGCGCCGCCACAGGAGAATGCCGAGGCCGAGGAGCAGGCCGAGCAGCGCGCCCAGGCCGTCCTCGCCGGTGGCGCAATTGCAGCCGCTGCTCTTTCCCACTTCCTGGCACACGCCGCTGCTGTCGCATACTTCGCCCGCGCCGCAGGTGCCACACTCCCCTCCACAACCGTCCGGGCCACACTGCTTGCCCTGACACTGGGGCGTGCAGCCTATGCACTGACCAGCGTTGTCGCAGGTCTGGTTGGCCGGACAGGTCCCGCAGCTTCCCCCGCAGCCGTCGGGGCCGCACTCCTTGCCGGTGCACTGCGGCGTGCAGGTGCGCTGGCGCACCTCGAAGGCGTCGGCCAGCGAGGCGGTGCCGCCGTCGGAGTTCATCACGATGAGCATGTATTTCCCCGGCTGCATGCCGGAGGGAACGGTGGCCGAGATGAGGGAGGCGGAGAGGATCTGGACCGCACTCAGGTTCGTGCCGCCGAGCCGAACCGTGGCCCCGGCCTTGAACCCGCCGCCGGTGATGGACACCGGCGTCTCGGAATCCGTATAGCCCCAGTCGGGCGAGATGGCCCCGATGCTCACCTCGCCGGTGGCGGGCACGCACTGCTGGTTCGCGTTGCAGGTCTCCGTCGGCTGGCAGGTGCCGCACAGGTTGCCGCAACCATCCGGCCCGCACTGCTTCCCCTGGCACTGCGGCGTGCAGCCCACGCACTGGCCGCTTCCGTCGCACGTCTCGCCGCCTGGACAATCACCGCAGCTCCCGCCGCAGCCGTCCGGGCCGCACTCCTTGCCCTGGCACTGCGGCGTGCAGCCGCCGGTCTCGGCGTGGACGCGCAGGATGAAGTCTCCGGTGACGCCGATGGCGTTGGCGAAGGTCCAGTTGGTGGCCGGGCCGGTGCAGTTGGAGGAGCCGTACACATGGAGCACGTTGGCGTTCTGGGTGGTGGCCTGGTCGAGCAGCGTGCCCACCTCCTGGCAACCGCAGGCGCCCAGCGACGGGTAGTACATGCACTGCATAGTGCCCCACTCGGTCTGCATGTCGCGGGCGTCGTCGAGGTAGCGGATCATGACCAGGAACGAGCCGGAGTTGATGTCGGGCGGGTGGTTGTCGGGCTCGCTCTGATCGAAGGTGATGGACATGGCGGTGTTCCCCTGGAGCGGCATGCCGAACTGGCCGGTGTTCGGGTTGTAGAGGTCGGCGGTGGTGATGCTCCACAGCGGCTGGCTGCCGGTCGGCGCCGCGCCGCTCCCCGAGTGGGCCCACACCTCGATGCGGGCGTTGACCTCGGCCGTCCCCGGCATGTTGGGCGGGCTGGCCAGGATGAGGTCGATGCCGGTGATCTTCACCGGGTACTGGCCGGCCGTGGGGCGATAGAGCTGACCGAAGGCCTCACCGCTGGCGAACCCCGGCTGGGTGGCCAGCGGGATGGACGTCACCTGCCCCGCCGCCACGTTGATGTCGGGATCGAACTGGTCGTACTGGTAGACCACTGCCTCGGCTCCGGCACGCCCGGCCAGGGTCAGGGTGAGTCCGAGGCAAACCAGGAGAGCAACGCTTTTCATGGGTATTCCTCCAGGGCTCATTTTGAGCCAAGGCGGGCCGTCTTGGCAACAGACGGCCGACCGGCGCATTCCTTGCCCGGACGGCGCCGGGGTGTTATTCAAGGGTGGATGAGCAAGCTCTCCGAGGCCCTGGCCCGGGGCGAGTTCGTGGTCACCAGCGAGGTGGGCCCTCCCAAGGGCACGCGGGTGGACGAGCTCATGGCCAAGGCGGCGTTGCTCGCCCGCTGGACTCATGCGGTCAACGTCACCGAACAACAGCACTCGTGCATGAAGCTGAGTTCCCTCGCGGCATGCGCGCTGCTGTGCCAGCGCGGGGTGGAGCCCATCGTGCACGCGGTGTGCCGCGACCGCAACCGGGTGGCGCTGCAGTCGGATCTTCTGGCCGCCTGGGCCCTGGGCATCCGCAACGTGCTGGTGCTCACCGGCGATCACCCGCGCATGGGAGACCATCCCGAGGCGCTGCCGGTGTTCGACCTCGACTCGGTCCAGCTCCTGCTTGCCGTCCAGCGGCTCAACCAGGGGTTCGATCTGGCTGAAAACCCGCTGGAGGGAGCCACGGACTTCTTCGCCGGCGCGGTGGTCAATCCCACCTCGGATGCCCTGGAACTTCAGCTCATCAAGATGAAGAAGAAGGTCGAGGCCGGGGCGCGCTTCTTCCAGACCCAGGCCATCTTCGCCCCGGAGCGCCTGGAGGCCTTCATGGAGCGGGCCGCCCCGCTTCGCGTCCCGGTGCTGGCCGGGCTGGTGCTGCCCAAGTCTCATACCCTGGCGCGCTTCATGAAGGAGAAGGTCCCGGGCATGTACGTGCCGGACGAGCTCATCGCCGAGCTCTCGACGGTGCCCAAGGCCGAGCGGCGCCAGAAGGCCGTGGAGGTGGCGGCGCGCATCATCCGCCGCATCCGGCCCGTGTGCCAGGGCGTGCACATCATGGCGCTGGGTTGGGAGGAGCTGCTCCCCGACATCCTGGCGCAGGCGGGCCTGCGCGAGAAGCCGTGGGAGGATCCGGACAACCCGCACATCCCGGAGTGAGCGACGCATGAAGCTTTCGGTGATCATGCCGGTGTACAACGAGCGGGCTTTTTTGGAACGCATCGTCCAGCGGGTGCTCCAGGCGCCGCTTCCCCAGGGCGTGACGCTGGAACTGGTGGCGGTGGACGACGGCTCCCAGGACGGCTCGGCGGACATCCTGCGGACGCTGGTGCAGCGGCACCCCGAGGTGCGCGCCTTCTTTCAACCGCGCAACCTGGGCAAGGGCGCGGCGGTGGCCCGCGGCATCCAGGAAGCGACGGGGGACATCATCCTGTTCCAGGACGCGGATCTCGAATACGACCCCGTCCATTATCCTGTGCTGCTGGAGCCCATCCTGAGCGGGCGCGCCGACGTGGTGTACGGCTCGCGCTTCCTCGGCAGCGGCGAGCGACGGGTGCTCAACTACCACCACGCCCTGGGCAACTGGGCGCTCACCCAGCTCTCCAACCTCACCACCGGCTTCAACCTCACCGACATGGAGACCTGCTACAAGGTCTTCCGCGCGGACATCCTGAAGACCATCCCCGTGCGCTCGCGCCGCTTCGGCATCGAGCCCGAGATCACCGCCAAGATCGCCAAGCGCCACTGCACCGTGTACGAGGTGCCCATCTCCTACCACGGGCGCTCCTACGCCGACGGCAAGAAGATCACCTGGAAGGACGGCTTCGACGCGCTGGGGGTCATCCTCAAGTACTGGCTGGTGGACGACTGCTACAGCCAGCGGCACGGGCACTACGTGCTGGCCTCCATGTCGGGGGCGCGGCGCTTCTCCGAGTGGACGGTGGCGGCCATCTCGCCCTGGCTGGGAGACCGCATCCTGGAGGTGGGCGCGGGCCTGGGCAACATCTCGCGTCAGCTTCCCCGCTCGCGCCGCCTGACGGTGAGCGATCGCGACGAGGAGTATCTGCGCCTCTTGCGCCTCGCCTTTCGCCACTACGAGAACATCGAGGTGGCCCGGATGGATCTGGAGTCGGACCAGGACTTCGCCGCCCGGCGGGGAAAGTTCGACTCGGTGTTGTGTCTGAACGTGCTCGAGCACATCGCCGACGACCGGGCCGCGGTGCGACGCATGGCTTCGGCGCTGGCGCCCGGCGGCCGGCTCATCCTGGTGGTGCCCCAGTTCCAGGCGCTCTACGGGCCGATGGATCAGCAGCTCGGCCACTACCGCCGCTATCGCCGGGAGGGGCTGCGCGACCTGCTGGAGGAAGCCGACCTGGAGGTGGAGGCGCTCTCGGACTTCAACAGCCTGGGCCTGGTCGGCTGGTTCGTCAACATGCGCCTGCTCCGCCGCCAGAGCATGAGCCGCTTCCAGCTCAAGGTCTTCGACACCCTGGTGCCGCTCCTGCGGCGTATCGAGCCGCGCCTGTCCCTGCCGGGACTTTCGCTGCTGGCCGTCGGACGGCAGAAGCCGTCATGAACGACCATCCGGCGCAACCCGATCCGCGGCACCGCTCCCTCGAACGCCTGGCGCTGCTCGGGATCCTGGTGCTGGCGCTCGCGCTGCGTCTCCTGTTCTTCTCCGACTGGGCCGACGTCATCCTGTACTCCAGTCTGTGGGGGGACGAACAGAACTTCCACCAGACGGCGCTTGCACTGCTAGGGGAGGGAGTCGATCCGGGCGCCTTTCTGTACGAACCGTTCTTTTCCTTCTACCTTTCGCTTGTCTACCGCCTGGCGGGCGCCCAGCCGGTGGTGGCCCATCACCTCCAACTGGTGTGGGGCCTGCTCTCGGTGTTTCTCGCTTACCGGCTGGGCCGGGAGCTGGCGGGCCCGGCGGCCGGCTTGCTCTCGGGGCTGCTGGTGGCCCTGTATGGCCCGCTCATCTTCCTGGAAGGCAACCTGCTCGATCCCGGCATCACCGTCCCGCTGTTGCTCTTGAGCCTGTGGCTGTACTTCGTGTCCGAGCGCACGGGAAGGCTCTGGCTGCTGCTGCCGTGCGGCGTGGCGGCCGGACTGGTGTCCATGGCGCGCCCGAACTTCTTGCTGTGTCTCCCCGTGGCGGCGGTGTTCTTGTTCCGCCAGAGTGCGCGCTGGCGTCGCCGCAGCCTGTCGCTTTCGCTGGCGGCGCTCGGGTTGGCGTTGGGCATGGCCCCCGCCTGGATCCACAACGCCTCTCGGGGGGAAGGCCTGCAGCCCGTCTCCTCGGCGGGTGGCATCAGCTTCTTCGTCGGCAACCACCCCGGGGCCCGCGGCCTCTACCAGGTCCCCCGCGGCGAATCCATCGACGCCGACAGCCACGCCGCCTATCGCGCCAGCCTGCAACGGCGCGCCGAGGCCGAAGAAGGGCGCCGCCTCTCGAATGGAGAGGTTTCGATCTACTGGTTCCGCCGCGGCCTCGAGTTCTGGCGGGACCACCCGCTGGAGGCGTTGGGCCTGTATTTTGGCAAGCTGCTGTGGGCCGTCAACCACCAGGAAGCGCCCATCCACCACCCCTTCGTGTTCGGCCAGGAGGTGTCCCCCATCCTACGGTTCCTGCCGGGGTTCGGCACCGTGTTCCCCTTCGCCATGCTGGGCCTGCTGCGGGCGTTTCGGCGACGCGGGGTGCCCCTGCTGGCCCTGTGCGCCGGGACGTACGCCATCGGCATGGCGGCCTTCTATGTCGCCGACCGTTACCGTATCCTGCTCCTGCCCATGCTGTGGCCGCTGGCGGCGCTGGGGATGCTGGAGCTGTATCAGGAGGCGCGCCAAGGTTTCAGGCGCCGCACCCTGACCAGTCTCGCCTGGTTGCTAGGAAGCGCCCTGCTCAGCCAGGTGCCGCTGTGGTCGAGCGAGCAGCAGCGCCACAGCCTCTCCGCCGCCTACAACCTGGTCGGCAAACTCGAGATCGAAGCCGGTCACACGGAGGAATCGGAGGCGCACTTCTGGCGTGCCATCCAGATCGCCGGGCCCGAGCACGGGGTGCTGGCGCGTGCCAATCTGGGACGCCTCCTGCTGATGCGCGACCGGCCCGTGGAAGCCCGCCGTGTCCTGGAGGAGGCCCTGGCCCTCGACCCCGAAAACGTCAAGGTGCTCAACATCCTGGCCACGGCGGCGGAAAAAACGGGCGACCGCGCCCTGGCCATCCGCTGCCTGACCCGCCTGGCGGAGCTCCAGCCGCAGAACGCCGGCGTCCGTGAACGGCTCGAGCGCTTGAAAAGCGCTTCGTCCGAGTGAGCTTCAACCACCCTGCCGGAGCGCCGCTACGCAGTCCTTGCCGCCGTAGAAGGCGCCGCCGAGCGGAAAGGCGCGGCGCACCTCGGCAAGCATCGCGGTAGCGAGCTCGCGGATGTCCCACTGCGCCTCGGGCGCGCAGCGCAGGCGGAAAAAGTGCCCCAGGGCGCGCCCGTTGATGCACATCCACACCCGGCGCCGGTGGGCGTTGGTGAGGATGTAGGGCGCCGCCGGCGGATGCAGCGCGGCGATGCGCCGGGACAGCGCGGTGGCCTTCTCCACCCACGAGGAGAACTCGTGCTCCGCCCCGGCGCGCCGGATCGACGCTGGCACCGTCCAGCCCAGCTCCGGCTGGTACGGCTGGGCCAGGAGCGTGGCCATGCGGTGGCGCTTGAGCTGTCCGAAGGCCGCGGCGCTGAGGACGAGCTCGAAGGTGAAGGTCACCCGCTCAAAGGCTCGCGGCAGCGGGTCCCAGGGCTGCATGCGGCAGAAGACCTCGCCGTACAAGCCGCGCAGCTCCTCCACAGAGAGCGCGCCCGCCGAGCGCCGGACCTCCTCGGCGGATGACACTCCGGATTCGAACAGTAGCGCCTCGGCCACGGCCCGGTCCGGCTCGGGGGTGTGCGACACCAGCCGCACCGGCCCGGTGGTATCCGGCGAAGTTCGCGGCAGCCAACGCCCGGCCCGCTCCCGCAGGGCCGGCGGCAGCTCTCGAAGATACGGCGTCGGCTCGGTGTAGCGGATCACCGAGGGCGCGATGGCCTGCACCGCCTCGTGCAACGCCCGGGCCAGCCGCCGCTCCTCGTCGCGCTCCGACGAGGCCAGCCGGGCGATCATCCCTTCCAGGGTGCGGGCGTTGACCGTCATGCCGAGCTGGGCCTCGGCGCACAGGGGCAAGAGGTAGCGGGCGTCCTCGTTGGCCCGGCTCTTCACCTCGCGCTCCGGGACCGCTTCGCCGCACTCTCGCCGCGCCTGTTCGAGCAGCCGGCCCGCTAAAGACTGGTAGGCGTCGAACAGCTCGCGGGCCAGCCGACCGAAGTCGTCGGCCAGCGTCGAAGCCCGGATCTCCTCCGGCACCACGCAGGCCTCTTCCAGCCGGATGTAGCGCTGCGACTTCTCGGTGTAGGAGGCCAGGCGGTGGCGCTCCAGCGCCTCCACGCACAGTCGCGAGATCCCCGACACGTCCAGGTTGAACACCGCGTGCTCGGCCACCGAGGCGTGTCCCATGTCGAAGATGATGGTGCGGTTGCTGCGGCGCGCCTTCTCCACCTCGCGCCGGGCGTCGGCGCGGATCTCCGAGACGTGGCGCGGATCGCGGCTGATGCGGGCGTAGGCGGCGGAGAGCGTCTCCGGCGACAGCGCGCCGGCCTCGCCCTCGGCCTGCCCGGCGAGCCGGGCCGCCAGCGCCTCGCGGTCCAGGTTGTGTCCGGCCAGGGTGACGGTCAGCGGCATGGGTGGCTCAGGGCTCCTTGCGCAACGGCTTCTCGCCGGGGCGCATGAAGCGCGGCAGGATGGTGCAGGCGCGCGGGATGGCCATCCAGTCGCCGGACTTGAGCGAGGCCGGGCTGCAGGCCGGCGGCGCCTTCTCGCCCTCGGCCACCGGCAACACCAGCAGCTTCGCGTCCGGGCGGGCGTGGCGCGCCTGGATCAAGGCCAGGCCCACCTGGCGCTCGCCGGTGGAGGCGGCGCTGGTCACCACGCCGGTGTACTCGCCCTTGCGGCCCTCCAGCACCGGCATGCCCGGCCGCAACACCTTGCCGCCCTTCTCATCCACCTCGAACCGCACCACCACCCGCTCGCGCTTCTTGTGCGCCTCCAGCATGGCCGCGCGCCCCACGAAGAACGGCTTGTGCAGCTTGACGAAGGAGCCGTAGCCCGCCTCCAGCGGGTTGATGCGGTGCGGCCCGGCCAGCTCGTGGCCGTGTAGCGGGTAGCCCGCCTCGGTGCGGGTGGAGTCGCGGGCCCCCAGCCCCACCGGCACGATGCCGTCCGCCGCGCCCGCGTCCAGGACGGCGTTCCACAGGGTGCGCGCCGCCTCCGGGTGGACGAAGAGCTCGTACCCCACCTCCTCGCCGGTGTAGCCGGTGCGGGCGATGATGGTGTCGATGCCCGCCACCCGGCCCTGGATGAGACAGAACTTGCGCAGCCGCTCGAGCTCCAGGCGGAAACGCGCGTCGTCGATCAGGCGGTTCAGCACGTCCCGGGTTCGCGGGCCCTGGAGGGCGAGGTCCACCCGGCAGTCGGCGCCGCAGGCGGGATCCTTGAGGTTGCGAAGCTCGACCGGCAGCTCGAAGCGCACCTCCGGCCGCGCCGGGTCGAGCAGCGTCTTCCCTTGTAGCACCGCGCGCAGCCAGGCCTCGTCCTCGTCGGCGTTGGCGGCGTTGACCACCACCAGGAAGCGTTCCGGGGCGCGGCGGTACACGATGATGTCGTCGATGCAGCGCCCGTCGCTACCGAAGAGGTACGAGTATTGGGCCTGCCCCGGGGCCAGCATGGGTACGTAGTTGGCCGTCACCACGTCGAGGAAGCGCTCGGCGTGCGGCCCGCTCACCTCCAGGCACCCCATGTGGCTGACGTCGAACAACCCGCCCCGCTGCCGCACCGCCGCGTGCTCCTCCAAAATGCCGGTGTACATGACCGGCATCTTCCAGCCAGCGAAGGGCACCAGGTGCTTTGGGCTGGTGCGCTTCTCGTGCTCGGAGTAGAGGCAGGTCTTTTTGAGCTCGGCGGCAGGTGCCTTCCAGGTGAAGGCCGCCGCCCCGCCCGCGGCCGGCGGTCGCTCGCGGCGCAGGGCCCGCTGCCCGATGAAGAAGGGCTTCTCCATGGCGATGGCCTGCTTCCATACCCCGTCCAGGCGCCGCGCTAACGTGTCGCCGGCGGCGAGCGGGTCCGGCAGGGCCTCGGCGCCGACCAGGATCGCGCCGGCCTCGAGCAACCGCTCGGCCAGGGCCTCCAGACGCGCCGTCTCGGCCAGCAGGAAGGCGCCACCACCGAGCGCTGCCGGCCGGCCAAACGCCAGGCCGAAGTCGGTGCGCTCAACCACGCCGGGTCCGGGCAGCGCCCGCCCCAGCGCCTTCTGGCCCACCTCGCCGAACCTCCCGCCGCGCAGCCCGAGGAGCGCGCGCGCCGGCCGGCCGTCCGAGGGCGACTCGATGTCCTCGATCACCACCGGGCCCTCGGCCTTGAGCCACAGATCGTCGTCCTGAAGGAAATACCCGTCGGACAGCCCCCGCAGCCAGCGCTGCAATCGGCCGGGATCGCCAGTGTGGAGAATGAGGAGGTAGCGGTTTTCGGGATTGGGCGCGGGCTCGCGGACCACAAGCCCGTGGCCCAGCACTTGGCCGTGAGCGTCGGCGACGATGGTCATGTCCACCCGGCCGGGCACCAGCGCCAGCGCCCGCGAGGTGCAAGCGGTCTCGAGAAAGTGCGCCGCGCGCGGCCCGCTCACCTCGAGGGTGAGCGCATACAGCGGCGGATAGACGGCGCAGCCGCGCTCGACGGCCTGCTTCTCCTCTTCGAGCTTCCCGCGCGAGAGCGGTGTGACGAAGCCGTTCTTCTCGGCGGTGCGCACGGCGTGTTTTGCCAAGAACGGCTGGAGCGCCCCGCGGCGCGCGGCGGGCGGCGGCGGCGGCGCGTAATGAGGATAGGCGTCCTGCGCGGCCGGCGCGGGATCGCTCCCGACCTGGCGCAGCAGCTCCTCCACTTCGCGGGCGGTGCGCTCGACCACCGCCGGATCGATCTTGCCGCGGCCCCACTCCAGGCGGGCGCCCATGTACGAGAAAGGCTGGATGGCGCGCAGCACCCCGGCGATGAGCGACGCCAGCCGGCGCATGTGGGCGGGTGTGAAGCCCCGCTGGGTGACCCAGGTGGCGCCGAAACGCAACCCCGAGGGGTGCACCGCGTTGGTGTCGCCGGCGATGGTGTTCTTGTTGCAGACGATGCCGCACAGGTCCAGGATGCGCGAGGCGATCTCGCCGGTCACCGGCAGTCCGGTGGGCGTCTTCAGCCGGCGCAGGTCCAGCAGGCACATGTGGGTGTTGGTCCCGCCGTAGGCCAGGGTGAGCCCCTCGGCCTGGAACCCCTCGGCCAGGGCCCGGGCGTTCTCCAGCACCCGGCGCTGCAGGGCGCGGAACTCATCGCTCCTCGCGATGGCCATGGCCACCGCCTTGGCGGCGATGGCGTGGACGTGGGGCCCGCCCTGCTCGCCCGGGAACACCCCGAAGTCGAGCTTGGCGGCGATGTGCGGGTCGGTGCACAGCAGCATGGCCCCGCGCGGGCCGCACAGGGTCTTGTGGGTGGTGAAGCTCACCACGTGCGCCACGCCCACCGGGTTGTTGAGCAGCCCCGCCGCCACCATGCCGGCCAGGTGCGCGATGTCGGCGAGCAGGACGGCGCCCACCCGGTCGGCGATCTCCCGCATGCGCTTCCAGTCGATGTCCCAGGGGAAGGCCGAGAAGCCGCCGATGAGGAGCTTGGGCCGGTGTTCCAGGGCCAGCTTCTCGATGACGTCGTAGTCCAGGCGGCCGCCGGGCGAGAGCTCGTAGGGGACGATGCGGAAGTTCGCCCCGGAGCGGTTCACCGGCGCGCCGTGGGTGAGGTGCCCGCCGTGGGTCAGCGAGGCCCCCATCACCACGTCGCCCGGCCGGGCGAAGGCGTTGTACACGGCGTTGTTGGCCGCGGCCCCCGAGAGCGGCTGGACGTTGGCGAAGATCTCGTCGGCCGAGGCGTTTTCGTTGGCGAACACCTCGGCGGCCCGGCGGCGGCACACCGCCTCCAGCATGTCCACGTACTCGCAGCCCTTGTAGTAGCGGCGGTTGCCGTAGCGCCGGAACCAGGCCAGCTGGTGGCCAAACGACGAAAGCCGATCGAGCGGCTCGGTGAGCGTCCGGGGCGAGGGGTAGCCCTCGGCGTACAGGTTGCCGAACTCGCACGAGAGCGCCTCGCGCACCGCCGGTGGGCAGATGCTCTCGGAGGCGATCAGGATGAGTTTTCGCTTCTGCCGCTCGGCCTCACGCTCCACGATGCCGGCGACGATGGGGTCGATGGCGGCCAGCGGACGTTGGTCGACGAGCTGGGTCATGGATGCTCCTTTTTTGGGGTCCATTCGATGCGAATCCGCAAGTCTGGGTACCACCCGGCCCAGGGTGTGTCAAGGCGCAGATCCCGAGCGATCGCGGGCGAATCCCCCCACCCCGCGGCATTCTGTTCCGTCCAATACCATCGAGACCACCTGGCTCGACCGGCCGAGTTGAAGATCCCGAGCGGATTCAATAGGATTCCATTCGGGAAGGCAAGGAGCCGGAAATGAAAGCCATGGGAACCGTGATCGGGTTGTGCGGCGCGCTGTGCTGGCTGGCTTGCCCGGCCGCGAACCCCGCCAGCGAGGGCGGCCGGCCGGCCGAAGCGGGGACCGGCGAGGTCGTAGCCCGGGTGCTACTGCTCAAGGGCGAGCCGAAGGCCACGGCGGCGAACGGTTTTGTGTTTTCACTGCGGCCCGAATGCCCGCTGCTGCGCACGGACCGGCTCACCGTCCCCGTGGGTGGGCTCATCGTCTTGGTGCTCAAGAACAACTACGTATTGGCCGTGGACGAGGATCAGGTGATGCCGGTCGGCTCGCTGGTCATGCTCGACGAACCGCCCGCCAAGGTGCCGGTGTCGGAGCAGCTCGCCAACCTTCTGCGCGAGCGGAACATCTCGACCCCCGAGCGCCTGGCGGGCTGGCGCCAGGGGATGGTGGGCGCGGAGACGGTGCCGGTCCAGGCGCGGCAGGACGATCAGCTCACGGAGGCGGACAAGGAAGACCGAGAGCCGAAGATCGCGGACGTGTCCGCGGTGGTGACCGGCCTGCGCGAACTCGACCAGGCCGCCGAAAATGAGGCATACGCCAAGGAAAAGGCCCCGCCGGCGCCCGAGGAGAAGAAAGAAAGCAAGCCCAAGGAGGTCGGGACCCGCAACACCGAAGGTGCGGGCGGGAAGGGCAGCGGTTCGGACAGGCCCGCCTTGAAACTCGAGAAACCGAGGGCAACGACGCGCATGAAGTCGGCGCTGGCGCCGTCCCTCCGTATCGTTCGGTGGACGATATCCTTCGAGAACAAGGTAGTTTCCAAGCTGCCCGGCGAGCTTCCAGATGGGCTCCGGCAACTGCTCCAGGGCCCGGAAGCGACCGCGTGTCTCCAAGACGCTGGCGAGAAACAGAAGAAACTGCTTTTGGAAATCGACCTCCTGGATGGGGCCGTGAAGAAAGTGCGGTCTTCGCCAGAAGCACTTGGAAAGTGCATCGAAACGGCCCTGCAAAAAGTTAGCCTCAAGGAACTCGGCGAAGGCGAAAGGAAGCTCTCGATCGACATCGCCTTGCCGTGACGAGGACCGCCGGGCCGGACCGAACCTCGGCACCTCCTGCCAGATCACCCAACAAACTGATTCATGGGAAAACCACCAGAACCCACGGGGCTCACTGCCATTCGGGGACATGCTTCACTGCCGGTATCGCTGTGCTGCATGCTTTGCGCCAATTCTGCGCGAACGCGGGGCAAAAACAGCCAGCGCGTTCACGCGCATCCTTCACCAGCATCCACTAAAAAGAAAAATGAATCCGATGAAAAATCACACTGGTTTTCCTGACAAATACGGCCCCTGGGCGCTCGTGGCCGGAGCTTCGGAAGGGCTGGGAGAGGCGTTCTCGATCGAGCTCGCCTCGCATGGTCTGAACGTCGCCCTGCTCGCCCGCCGGGTGCCGCCGCTCGAGCGGCTCGCAAGAGACATCTCGGAGCGATTCCGAGTAGAGACGAAGATCATCACCGCCGACATGGGCGGGCCGGGCCTTTCGGACCTTGTCGAGAAATCGCTTGCGGGGATCCCCATCGGCTCGCTGGTCGTCAACGCGGCCTTCGCGCCCGTGGGAGGCTTTTTCTCCGCGCCGCTTACGGAGCACGAACGCCTGCTGGACGTGAACTGCCGCGGCGCGCTGCGCCTGCTCCATCTCCTCGTGCCCCCCATGCTCGAGCGTAAAAGGGGCGGTGTCATCCTCATGTCCTCGCTCGCTGGTTTTCAAGGCACCGCCTGTGTGGCTCACTACGCCGCCTCCAAGGCGTACCTGCGGGTGCTGGCGGAAGGCCTGTGGGAGGAGCTTCGAGAAAGCGGAGTGGACGTCATGGCTTGCTGCGCCGGGATGACCGACACGCCGACCTTCCGGGGAAGCCGCCCGAGGATCTCCCGCGGCCTCGCTGGTCGAATGGCGCTCATGAAGGCGGGCGAGGTGGCGAAAGCCGCGCTCGACAACCTCGGGTCGGGGCCGATTTTCGTGCCGGGTGCCGTCAACCAGGCGGCCGCGCTCCTGCTCGGCCACGTCCTCCCCCGCTCGCTGGCCGTCCGGCTCATCAGTCGAAGCACCCGCCGGCTCTACCGGGAGGATTCTCCTCGCTAGGCTTTTTCCCCCACCACCGCACAACCTTTCGCTCTCTCCGTTGGCTTCTGTGAACCCAGGATCTTGTTCTTCTCCCCGCCCAACCCCCGCTCAAAGGGTCCGCCACTAGCGTACGAACTCCGGTAGCGCCAACCAGTCCACCGTGTCGGGACAGTCGAGGCGCTCGACCGCGCGGGGGTTCCAGGCCATGAGCCCGAACCGCTCGTCGAGGCACAGAAGGTCCACGTCCGTCGGGCGGTCCACCGGAACCCGGTAGGAACAGTCGACCCACGTGTCCCCGATCGAAAACAGCGCGTCGGCCGTCAACCAGCGGCTGTCGGGGCTGAAGGCGGGCGCCAGATCGTAGACGTCCAGGACCGTTCCGTTCGCGCAGGTGCCCAGGGCCGCGCACGCGATGTGGTCCGGCAAGGCCCGGACGGGCTCGGCCGGGGCCTGGGACAGGTCGACCAGGAAGACGTCCACGAAGGATTTTCCCGAGGCGGCGATCTCGTCATAGGCCTGACCGACAAAGGCCGCGAACCGGCCGTCCGGCGAGATGACCGGCCGCGTCAGGCTGAAGTAGGCATAGATCGGATCCGTAACGCCGCTCACGGAGCCCTCGGGCCAGACCAGGCGGTGGGGCAAGTTGGCGTTGACCATCACCACCTGCTGTTGACCGTTCCCGTCGGTGTTGATGAACGGCATCCGCAAGCGGAGGCGTTCGGACAAGAACAGTACGCCTTCCCCGCCCGGGAGGAAGGCTCCCGGCCCGTTGTTGGTGCCGGCACCCTCGTCCTCTCCCTCGATGAGCGGCAGCGGCGCTCCGCCCTCCAGCGGAACCAGGTACAGGGCCCGGGGAGGGTTGAAGCTCCTGCCCGGCGCTTCGGCCCAGCGGGTGAAGAGCACCCGTCGCGAGGCCGGATCGATGTCGGGACTGTCGATCCCCCCCGGCGCGCCGTTGGTGTCGTCCACCAGGACGCGCACGCTCACCGGCTCCTCCGGGCTCGCCGGCAAGCGCGCAACCTTCAGCAACCGGCGTTCGACCACCCAGGCCAGCCAGCTTCCGTCTGGAGAGAAGGTCCAATCCAGGAGGCGCGAGTCCCAGGCGGGGTTGTCCGCCGGCGCCGAGATGGCCAGCCGATCCATCTCCACCTCGAACCCCCGCAGGCGATCGACCAACACCAACGCCAGCCACCCCTGCTCCACCGAGCGGCGCAAGAATGCCAGCCAGCGCTGGTCGGGTGACACCAGGAAGAGGCCCTTGTTGCCCACGTTCGGCAGGAAGAGGTCGGAGGCCACCCGGCGGGAGGGTTGGCTGCCTCCGGGCGGCGTGGCACACAGGTCGATGCGTTCGGTCGCTTCGGCCATGCAGCAGTGGAGCAGCCAGGGCTCGGCAGGGCCGGCGCAGGCTGCCCGGGCCAGGCCTCCGACCCGGCCATTCGGCCCGATCACTTCCAGGTCCAGGGTCCCGGTCGACCACTCGCCGGGCAAGGCCAGGCGCGCCAGCATGCGCTCCGGCCCGAGCCAGCGGACCGAGGACGCGGCGCTGCCGTTCAGTTGCACCTGGAAGCGGGCGTCCAGCGCCACTCCGCCACTGGCGCTCCAGGCCGCCGACGGCATGAACTCTTGGCCGTCGATCAGTAGCCACCGATCCGATCCGACCCCCACGGCGGCGGGCCGCACCGCCGCGGGGCGTGGGGTCCAGCGCGGCCCGTTCTCGCAGCCGGGCAGCCACGCCACGGAGAGAGCCAGGAGCCTCCAGGAGAGGTTGGCCCGCATGCTCGTGCCCATTCTCTCGACCTCACATCATGAACCGATACCCGACCAGGGCTCCCAGGCCGCCCAGTTGGCCGGACATGCCGCCCTGCTCCGGATCGAGCCCCAGCCGCGCCCATTGGAAACGCACCTCGAGGAGCAGCACTCCGGGACCGAGCCGTTGCTCCAACCCGCAGAATCCCTGGAACCCGAACACGCCATCCCGGAAGGACTGCTCCGGCAATCCTTGCGGTGCCAGGGTCTGCCACACCAGGTAGAACGCTCCCCCGACCCCGACGTAAGGAGAAAAGGGGTAGTCGGGCAGCAGCCTCAGCAGCAGCGAAAGCTCCACCGGCCAGACCAGCGCCCGGCCGTCGACCTCTATCCAGCCCTGAGACTCGCTCCAGGCCGTGCGGCTCTCCCACAACGCCCAGGCGCCCGATTCGAGCAGCAGGGCCAGGCGGCCGCCCCACACGGGCAACCGCCAGCCTGCTTCGAGCGTGACTTTGGGCCCCACCGTGGCGTGGAGGTTGGAGATCACACCGGCCTTGAGGCCGAGGCTGAAGACATCCTCGGCCCGCTCGCTGGAGACCACCCCGGACACACCGCTGCCTTCCATGACCACGTCGACCGCGACGGTGCGGTCGAAGACCACGTCGACGAACTGCTGGAAGTCGCGAAACCCGGCCCGCTCCAGCTTCAGTGCGTGCCGACCAGGCGATAGCCTCAAAGGCTCCGGCAGGGGAGTGGTGCCGACCAGGTCGCCGTCGATGTACACCTTGACCCGGTCGAGGGAGGTCTTCAGCTCGAGGTTCCCTCGATAGGAATCGGGCTTCAACAGGCGGGCGGCGATCTGGCGCATGGCCTCGATGGTGGTGCTCTCCGGCCCTCCCCAGGTCTGGCTCACGCGCCGGACCTCCAGGCCTGCGCCCACGTCGAATAGACGCAGGTCAAGAGAGAAGACGTCGCCCAGGGTGCCCAGCACCCCGGTCACCACTTTACCGGCTCCCACCCCTCGGCCCAGCTTCACCAGGCAATCCGGCTCTCCGACACATCTGGCCAGCTCGGGCTGCTCCTGGATGACCCGGCGAGTAAGGTTTTCTTCGAGCAGGCGCACCCCCGGAACTCGACCGATCTCCCGGCGCAGCACCTGCTCGATCCGGCCCGAGGTCTCCTCGTCGACGCCCAGCGTCCGCAGGCGCCAGAAGAGCAATGGTTCCGCAGGCGCCTGTGCGCTCGCTTCTCCCGCCAGAAGCGCAAACAGGACCGGACCAGGCCAGCCCTTCATCATCCACCGAAGCACCGCGGCTCCTCCAGGAAAGAATCGACTCATAATACTCTGGATCGAGCCCGCCCGCCAGCGATGGCATCGCTCGAATCACGGGGACGAGATCGCGTCCGGCCAATTCAGCTCTCGTGACGTCACGACCAGACGCATTGGCGTCGGGCGCCGCCAACGTCAGGGGTTCGCCGCGGGAGGCTGGGCCGGAGCCGGGGTGGGCGCGGGGACCGGCGCGGCCTCGGCCGCGGGGGCGACCTCGCCCAGC
>JAAZNF010000095.1 GCA_012798435.1 Myxococcales bacterium
CCCATGCACCTCCAACCCGTCTTCTCCTCCTGCCGCTTCGTCGGCCCCGGCCGGTCGAACCGCCTCTTCGACCTCGGCCTGTGCCTCCCCTCCGCCTCGTCCCTGACCGAAAAAGACGTCGAACGCGTTTGCGCCACGCTGAGTCGCCGCTAGGCTCCGCGCGGCGCGAACGGTGATGCCCAGGCCGGCCAGATGTCTCTGCCCGGTCGGTCGTGCCCGGCCGATCCCGGCCGGTCGATCGTCCGCATCTCCGCTCGGAGGCGTTTGACAGCCCATCACGCGGTTGGTTGCCTGATTTTCAAGCCAAGGGCGCTCTACTCCGGAGGAAAGTCATTTGACCGAGCAGGAGATCCGCAAAGCCATCGGCGCGCTGCTCGCGAAGCACGCGGCGGCCCTGGCCGGCATCCGGGTGATGCTGTTCGGCTCGCGCGCCAGGGGCGAGGCGCACGAACGCTCCGACTTCGACATCGGCCTGCTCGGCCCGCGGCCCGTGCCGGCGGCCCTGCTCGCCAAGCTCCAAGACGAGCTCGAATCCGTGCCGACCCTGATCCGGTTCGACGTGGTCGACCTGGGCCGGGTGAGCGCGGACTTCCGGGATGCGGCGCTGGACGAGGCGGAGGTGCTACTTGAATAAGAACGTCCTGCTCGACCTGCTGGCGCGGGCCATCTCTCAGCTCGACCAGGCGTTGGCGACTCCCCCGGCGAACGATGTCGTTCGCGCCGGCTGCATCCAATACTTCGAGTTCTGCTTCGAACTCGCCTGGAAGAGCATCAAGTGAGTGGCCGGAGAGGCTGGCCAGCTCGATTGCCTCTCGCCCAAGGCGGCCCTGAAGCAGGCCTTCGCCAACCACTGGATCGATGACGAGGAGAGCTGGCTCGGCATGCTTTCCGACCGCAACCTCATGGCCCACACCTACAGCGCCGCCGACGCCCTGACGGTCTACCAGCGGCTTTCCGCCTACCTCCCCCGGCTGAAATCGTTGCTCGACGCGTTGAAGAAGGCCTGACCGCGAAGCTGCAAACGGGCCGCATGGGGAGAACACGGTTTTTCATTTTGGCCGGGTTTGTGTTTTTTGGGATGTGAAATCGAACACCGCGAGACCGTCGCCCAGCCCGGGAAGATATCTGCCCGGCCTGGAAGCAAGTTGAACCCGCCCGCCCGCAGTGCCATAACCATCCCATGCGATCTTCCGACCTGCACCTCGTGTGCGGCGCGCTGCTGGGCGAGAAGATCCCCCGGGCCGAGCAGGAGCGCTTGTGGGCGCTGGCCCGGCAGGCCCGGGTCGAGGAGGAGCTTGCGCGCGTGAGGAAATCCGCCCTCGGCCGCCGGGCGCTCGTCGAGAGCGCGGCCGTGGGAGCGCTGCGCCTTGCGGAGTTCTCGCGCATCGCAGGGGCCCTGCGGGCGGCGGACGTCGAGTTCGCCCCGCTCAAGGGCATGGCCTACGCGCTCATGTTCGAGCGCGGCGGGCCGCTGCGGCCCATGGCCGATAGCGACATCCTGGTGCGCGAGGGAGACTTCGCGCGCGCCGGCGAGGTCATGCAAGGGCTCGGCTTTCGCGAGGGCTTCCCCGATCCCCTGTCGGGCCGCCCCGGCCAAAACGAAAGGGTCTTCACCGGCGACGGGATGCTGGTCGAGATCCACCGCGCCTTCGTGCGCGGGCCGCGCGTGCGTATCGACTACCCGGCGCTGTGGGCGCGCACGCTGCCGCTCGAACGGGAGGGGATCGCCTGCCGGCGGCTCGACGCCGACGACACCTTCCTGTACCACTGCTTCCACTTCGCCATCCACGAGTTTGCGCTGGGCGGGCTGCGCGCGGTGTGGGAGCTGCGCAGGCTCATCCTCGAGGACGGGCCGCGCCTGGACGCCTGCGCGCGGCGGGCGCGCGAGTGGGGGACGTCGCGCGCTTTGTTCTGCGCCCTGCGGATCTACCAGGAGTGCTTCCCCGATCCTGTCGAGCGCACGATCACCGACACCGGCTCCGGGCGCGGCGCGCTCACCGGCGAGCGGGTCGACCCCGCCGCCTGGGCCGAGGCCTTCGCCCCGCCGCCGCCCGCCCGCGCGCTGCTCGAACGCCTGGTGATCGCGCCCTCGCTCTCGCGGCTTCTTTCGCCCGGCCCGCTGGAGCGGCCGGCGCAGCTTTTACGCAAGGCGCTGCTGGTCGATTCCCTGGGCGCGGCCGCCGCCTACCTGGGCTGGTATCTGTGGCGGCGCCTCGGTCCCTGACCCTCAAATCCACCTCACCCCCTGGCCCCCTTTCCACAGTGGAGAGGGGGGATTGGCTCACGCGAAAATTGTTTCGGGGGTGAGGTAGGCCAGCCGTATTTGCCCTTTTGTGGTGCTCCTGTTAGATCATCCTCTCGGCCGGGCCAGTTGCCCGGGGAGCGGAGCCGATGTCGATCCTGGGATTTCTGCGCCGCAGGTTGCTGGTCCGGCGGGTGCTGGTGCTCGCCGCCCACTTGGCGCTGTACGCGGCGGCCTTCCTGCTCGCCTTCCTGGTGCGCTTCGACTTCTCTCTGCCGGAAGCCTATACGCGCCAGATCGTGGTCGGGCTTGTGCTGGCGGTCTTCTTTCGCACCGTAGCGGGGTTCGTGTTTCGGCTCTACGGCGGGGTGCTCAAGTACGCCGGCATCGGCGATCTGGTGAACATCCTCAAGGCCATGTCGCTGGCCTCGGTGGCCCTCGTCGTGGCCGTGGTGATCCTGGGGGTGCGGGACTTTCCGCGCTCGATCTTCGTGCTCGACTGGGCGGCCTCCATCGCCCTGGTGGGCGGCTTGCGCTTCGGCCTGCGCGTGGCGCGCGAGGCGCTGACCGCCCCGGCGGCCGAGGAGCTGGAGGGCCGGCGCCGGGTGGCCATCGTGGGGGCGGGGGACGCCGGCGAGGCGCTGGCGCGCGACCTTCTGCGCAGCTACCGCGATCGCTACGAGCTGGTGGGCTTCTTCGACGACAACCCCAAGAAGCAGGGGCTCACCATCCACGGGGTGCCGGTGCTGGCCCCCATCATCTACCTGGGCGACATGGCGCCGCGCCGGCGCATCCAGGAGGTGATCATCGCCATCCCCACCGCCAGCGGCGAGACCATGCGCGGCATCGTCTCGGCCTGCCAGATCGCCGGGGTGAAGTTCCGCACCCTGCCCGGAGTGGACCAGATCCTGGACGGGGCCATCAGCGTGAACCTCATCCGCGAGGTGGCCATCGAGGACCTCCTGGGCCGCGAGCCGGTGCACCTGGAGGAGGACGTCCTGCAGCGCTTTTTGCGCGGCAAGCGGGTGATGGTGACCGGCGCCGGGGGCAGCATCGGCGCTGAGCTGTGCCGCCAGATCCTGCGCTTTTCTCCCGAGGCGCTGCTGCTCGTCGAGCAGAGCGAGCCCAACCTGTTTTTCATCCACCGCGAGATGGCGAAGCGGCGCCGGGAGCTTCCGGTGGTGCCGCTGATCGCCGACGTGGTGGACCGGCCGCGCATGGAGCGGATCTTCACCGAGCACCGGCCCCAGGTGATCTTCCACGCCGCCGCCCACAAGCACGTGCCCATGATGGAGTGGAACCCCGGCGAGGCGGTGAAGAACAACGTATTGGGGACGAAGACCGTGGCCGAGCTGGCCCACGCCCACGGCGCCGAGGCCTTCGTGTTCGTCTCCACCGACAAGGCGGTGAACCCCACCTCGGTGATGGGGGCGACCAAGCGCGTGGCCGAGATGTTCGTGCAGGCGCTGGCGCAGGAGAGCCGCACCGTCTTCGCCGCGGTGCGCTTCGGCAACGTGCTGGGCAGCGTGGGCTCGGTGGTGCCCATCTTCAAGGAGCAGATCGCCGCCGGCGGGCCGGTCACCGTGACCCACCCGGACATGAAGCGCTACTTCATGACCATCCCCGAGGCCACCCAGCTGGTCATGCAGGCCGCGGCCATGGGGCGGGGCGGGGAGATCTTCGTGCTGGACATGGGGCAGCCGGTGCGCATCGTGGACCTCGCGCGCGACCTCATCCGGCTGTCGGGCTTCACCCCCGAGCGGGACGTGCGCATCGAGTTCACCGGGCTTCGGCCGGGGGAGAAGCTGTTCGAGGAGATCGGCTTCGACGCCGAGAAGATGGACAAGACCCGCCACCCCAAGATCTACACCGGCCGGCTCCAGCCCGCGCCGCGCCAGGTCGTCGAGGAGAACATCCGGCGCCTGCTCGAGGCGGCCGCCTCGGGCGAGCCGGAGCGAGTGCGCGCGGAGCTCAAACGGGCGGTGCCAGAATACCAGCCGAGCGAGGTGGCGCGGCCCGCCCCGGAGGCGCCGCCCCCGTCCGGCGAGGCGCGGGTGATCGCCCAGGCCGGCCGGCGCCAGACCCCCGAGGCCGTCCCCGTCTCGCCCGCGGCCTCCACCCCCCCGGCCGGGCC
>JAAZNF010000096.1 GCA_012798435.1 Myxococcales bacterium
CCGTCTTCTCCTTGAGAGCGCAGCCGGCCCGCTCGCACTCGCGCGCGGCGATGCGGCTGGCGAGAGCGTCCCGTGCCTCGTCGAAACTCGAAAGCTCAACCTGCGCGGTCGCGGCCAACTCCCCCAGCACCAGCCGGGTGAGGTCCAGCAGCGCGTCGTCGGCGGAGCCGGCCGCCATCTCTCCCTGGGCGCGCGCCAGCACGCACAGCGAAAGGTACAGCGCCGTGGTGGCGCTGGCGATGCGCCGCTGCGCCATCTGGCGCACGAACACCTTGATGCCGAAGGTCTTCTTCTGCGCGGCCAGCGCCGCGGCCAGGGCCTGCAACAGGCCGTCGAAGCGCTCGGCCTCGGGCCGCAGCGTATCGTCCACCAGCGGCGCAAGGCGGCTGTGCGAAAGCGCCTCGGCGTCCCAGGCGAATGCCGCCGAGGCCAGGTGAAAGCGCAGCACCTCGTTGGCGCCCTCAAAGATGCGGGTGATGCGCACGTCCCGCAATAGGCGCGCCACCCCGGTTTCCTCGATGAACCCCGAACCGCCATGGAGCTGCACCGCCTCGTCGGCGGCGGCGAAGGCCCACTCGGTGCAGGCCAGCTTCAGCACCAGCGACTCCTGGGGGATGCCCTCGGAGCCCTCCTCGTCCAGCGCGGTAGAGAGGCGCATGGCGCTCTCCAGCGCGTGCAACCGGCTGCGCATGGCGGCGAGCTTCTCGCGCACCATGCCGAACTCGCCGATCACCCGCCCGAACTGCTTGCGGTTGGTGACCTGGAAGAGCGTCTTCTCCCAGGCGTTCTGCATAAGACCGATGCAGCCCGCCGCCATCAGGGTGCGCCCCCACTCCAGGATGTGCGCCAGGTGATCCAGGCCCCGGCTGACCTCGCCGAGGATGGCCGAGCGCGGCAGGCGCACCTCGTCGAAATGGAGCGTGCAGGTCGAGGAGCCCTTGATGCCCAGCTTGTGTTCCTCGCGGCCCCGGCTCACGCCGGGGAGGTCGAGGGGCACCAGGAACAAGGTGAGCCCGCGGCGCGAGCCGCCCAGCCCCGGGGTGCGGGCCGGCACGGTGGCCAGGTCGGCGAAACCGCCGTTGGTGACGTAGATCTTCTCGCCGGAGAGCACGAAGCCGTCGCCGTCCTCCACCGCGCTGGCGCGGATGGCGGCGATCTCGGAGCCCGCCCCGGCCTCGGTGGCCGAGAAGCAGGCGATCTTGCGGCCGGCGGCCAGGTCGGGCAGGTACTTCTGCTTCTGCTCGGGCGTGCCCAGGTGGATCAGCCCGCGCAGGCCCAGCCCGTTGTGCAGGCCGATGCTCACCCCCACCGAGGCGTCCTGCCGGCCGAGACAGCGCATGACGCGGCAGGCCGCCTTCATGGAGAGCCCGGCGCCGCCGAATTCCTGCGGGATGGTCATGCCGAACAGGCCGAGCTCCTTGGCCGCGGACAGCACGCCGGGATCGATGCGCGCCTCGGCGTCGATGCGGGCCGGGTCCACCAGGCGCTGGCTGAAGCGCTCGACCGACCGCTCCAGGGCCTGCACCGTCTCCGCCTCCTCGGCGTCGCGGGCGTCGCTCAAGGTGCTGCGAGCGCGGGCGGAGAAGTTCGACAGCACGCGGCGGAACGGGTCGGCGAGCGGGGCCATGGCGCCTCCGGGCTCAGAACTGGATGGTGCGCCGCCCGCGATCGGCCTGGGCCAGGTGCTTGCGGCTGCGGTAGAACTCGCGCCACATGCGCAGGTAGCCCTCCTGCAGCTCCTCGGGGCTCATCTGCGCCGGGCGGAAGACCACGTTGGCGTCGTTGTAGCGCTTCCAGGTGCGGTCCAGGATGCGGTTTTCGCTTTGGAGCTTGCGCCACATGGGGGTGCCGGGGTAGGGCGTGGCCACCACAAACTCCGCGGTCTGGATGCGGGTACGCTCGCAGAACGAGAGGATGCGATCGAACACGCCCCGGTCGTCGCTGTCGTTCCCGGCCAGCAGCGAGATGTAGGGCTCCACCCCCACCTCGTGGCAGCGCCGGATGCACTCCTCGGCCTTGGCCATGGCCGCCGCCTCCCCGCGGCCGAAGGCCTCGCGGGTGATGGGGTCGAAGCCGCATACCAGGTAGAAGCGGTCGATGCCCGCCCGGCGCACCTCGGCCAGCACCTCCGGCTCCACGTTGAGGAGCAGCGGCATGGAGCAGCCGATGTAGCTCAGGCGCGCCCCTTGCTTCAGGTAGCGCTCGGCCAGCGCGCGCAGCAGGGCGCGGAAGCGCCGCCGGGCCCCGGCGACGAACATGAAGGAGGTGTCCTCGGTGAGCGAGCACAGCTTGCCCCGCGCCGCGAAGGCCAGCAGGGTCTTCTCCACGGTGGACTCGGGGAAGTGGCGGATCTTCTTGCCCATCACGTCGGGCAGCACGCAGCAGTCGCAGGCGAAGGGGCAGCCGCGCGAGGTCTGTAGCGGGTAATCGTCCGGGGCGAAGGCGGCGCTCTCGGCGTCGAGGTAGAGATCCACCCGCGGCGGGGGGAGGGTCTCCAGGTCGGCCGGGGCGGCGGCGCGGTAGCGCTTCTTCAGGCGCCCGGCGGCGAAGTCGGCCAGCAGCTCGGGCCACACCGGCTCGCCCTCGCCCTGCACCAGCGCGTCGCAGTGCCCCTCGCACTCGTCGGGCATCATGGTGGGGAAGATGCCGCCCATGACCACGGTCTTTTTCCGCGCGCGCAGAAAGTCCCCGATCTCCAGCGCCCGCGTGGCCGCCGGGGTGAAGAACGACAGCGCGTACAGGTCGGCCTCGGGCAGGCGCTCGGTCACCGGGTGGATGCGGTCGTCCACGAAGGCCACCTCGATGCCCGCCGGGGTGGCCGCGGCCACGCTGGCGATGCCCAGGGAGGGCGGGCCGATGTACTCGTTGCAGGGAACGAACTCGCGCAACTCCGGGTGGGACTGGGCGTGGCGGTCGAAGGCCGGGTAGATGAACTGGACCTTCATTGACCGCTTCCCTGGGTCATGAACTTGTGCAGCTCGCGCACCACGTCGCCCACGGTCTGGACGTCCATCACGTCCTCGACCTCCAGGTCCAGCTCGTAGCGGTCGCTCACCCGCGAGAGCAGCTCCATGCTCTGCAGCGAGTCCAGCCCCAGATCCTCGCGTAGCCGGTCGGTGTCCTGGATGCGGGACGCCTCCACCCCGGCGAGCTGGCTCAGGATCTCCAGAAGGTCCGTTCGGATCTGCTCGGCGCTCACGCTGGCCACGATTCCTCCAGTCGGCGGCTCGGCCGCCGGTCGGTTGACGAAATCACGGGACGGGCAGGAGTATCACTCCCGGGGCAGGGGGTCAAGGGGTGCGGGCACGCATGCGGAAGCGTTGGTTGCCGATGAACGAGCCCAGCAGGGTCTTGACCGGGGCCAACCAGCGTTCGGGCAATCCCTTCACCAGGTTGTCCTCCAAGAAGCGCTGCCGGCACATCAGGCGCTGGAGCTTGCCCGAGCTGGTCTTGGGGATGGTGCGCGGCGGCACCAGCTCGATACGATCGGGCTTGATGCCGACCGCCGACAGCACCTCGGCGGAGACGTTCTGGACCATGGCGCGTCTGCGGGCCTCGTCGGTCTCGCGGGTCTCGACCACGATCACCAGGTCCTCGGTGCCGGTAGTCTGGCTGGGCACCGCGAAGGCGGCCACGCAGCCCTTGCGCACGCCGTCCACCGAAGAAGCCGCGCGCTCGATGTCGTAGGGGTAGTAGTTGCGGCCGCGCTTGATGATCATCTCCTTGGCCCGCCCGGTGATGAAGAGCCGGCCGCGCCGGATGAAGCCCAGATCGCCGGTGTGCAGCCAGCCGTCGCGGATGACCTTGGCGGTCTCCTCGGGGTTGCGGTAGTAGCCGCTCATCAAGGACGGGCTCTTCACCAGGATCTCCCCCACCTCGTCCTCGCGGGCGAAGCCGCCGTTCTGCTTGATGGCCACCTGCTGGCCACACAGGGGCGCACCCACCGACACCGCCTGGAAGGGGAACGGGTCCCCGGCGCGCGCCGGCCGGGCTACGAACTCGCTCTCCAGGGCCACCCGGTCGGTCGGCTCGACCTCGTAGCGCTTCCCCAGCTCGGGGAAGGTCGCCGCCAGGCAGTTCTCGGCCATGCCGTACACCGGGAAGGGCACCGTGTCGCGCAGGCCGCAGCGGGTGAACTTCTCCTCGAACAGGTGCAGGGTGCGCAGGTCCACCGGCTCGGCGCCGTTCAGCGCCACCTTGAGGTTGGAGAGGTCGAGCTCGGCCAGATCCGCCTCGCTCACCCGCGAGGCGCACAGGTGGTAGGCGAAGTTGGGGGCCACCGCCACCGAGCCGCGGTAGCGGGTGATGTTCTTCAGCCACAGCACCGGGTCCATCAAGAAGGCCTCGGGCAGCATGGCCACCAGGTGGGCCCCGGCGTACATGGCCGTGAGCACCCCGCCGATGAGGCCCATGTCGTGGAACAGCGGCAGCCAGCTCACGCCGGTGTCCTGCGGGTGGAGGTCGATGCCCCGGCTGATGCCGTGGCAGTTCGAGAGCAGCGCCCGGTGGCTGAGCATGGCGCCCTTGGGCATGCCGGTGCTGCCGGAGGTGTACTGGATGAAGGCCGGCGACTCGGGATCGATCGACGGGAAGCCCGGCTCCTTGGGGGTCTCGGGCACGATGTCCTTGGACAGAATGAGTTCGCGTAGCTGGTTGTCGCCCGCCAGCACGTTGCCGATCACCTTGCGGATGCGCGGGAAGGTGATCATGAAGCGGGCCTCGGAGTTCTTGAGGATGTGGCTGAGGTTCGCCAGGTACTTTCCGATGTCGCCGAAGGTCATGGGGGGGCTGGCCGCCACCGGCACGCCGCCCGCCAGGATGGTCCCGAAGAAGGCGTTGAGGAAATCCTCGCTGGTGAGCAGCAGCACCACCACCTTGTCGTTCTGTTTGAGGCCGCGGTTCTTGAGGTAGGTGGCCACCATGCGGGCGCCTTCGAGCAGATCCTTGTAGCTGCGCACGGTCGGGTTGTTCTCGCGATCCAGGAAGGTCAGCGGCTCCCGCGCGCCTCGGGCGTGGTGCCGCTCGAGCATGTCGATGAGGTTCTCGCAGTGAAGGTTCACCGACTCCGGGCTGACGAGATGGGCGATCGGCAGCTGCGCGATTTCCGCCATGATGTCACCTCCGGTCATCACTCAACGACATCGTGTAGGTCCATGTACTACCAGATAACGAGTTGGCGCAAAGTAGCACGCACCTATTTGGGTGTCAATCAATAAGTACTTGATTCTCCTTCAGAACCGACCAATTCGTCGGTTTTCATTTTTCAAGCTCATCAAAAGCAATCCGCATGCCACGGCGAGGACAGGATCCAGGCATTCAAAAAAAACCGCATGCGGTCGGAATTCCTTTTGTGGCGGCTCAAGTTACAGGATGTGGATCGCAATCGTCATCCTCGAAAAGCCCTGTTGCCAGATTTCACGAACGGAAAATATCGGAGATTTTCTTTCACACCGGGAAGGCGAGTTCCCGTCGGCTAGCCGACCGCTCCGCTGGTGCGTAACGAAACGATCTCGCTCTCGGAGAGCCCGATCTCCTGGAGCACCTCGCGCCCGTGCGCTCCCAGTTCCGGCGCGGGCGCGAGCTCGGCCCGCTCGAGAGGCAGGGGCGTTCGCAGGTAACGAAATTCGCCCTCTCCCGGGAGCGGGCCGGCGAACACGCCGCGCGTCGCGTGCTGCGGAAGATCCGGGATCTCGGAAAGCTCGCGCACCGGCTCAGAGCAGGCCTCGGGGGGGAGTATGGCCGTCCACTCGGACAAGGTTCGCTTCTGGATCTCGGCGGCGATCTCCATCTGGACCGCGGCGGCCTCGTCACCACGCACCAGGCCCTTTTCTGCCAGATCGGGCCTGCCGAGCGCCTTGCAGAAAGCGGCGAAGAAGCGCGGCTCCAGCGCGCCGACGGAGAGGTATCGCCCGTCGGCGCAGCGGTAGATCGAGTACGCCGGGACTTCGCCGGAGAGCACTCCCCTGCCCCGTGCTTCCGGCTCGGCGCCGGCCTCGGCCGCCGAGAGCCCGAGCAGCGAGGCGGTGAGCGCCCCCTCGGCCATGGCCACGTCCAGGTGGCGTCCCCGGCCGGTCTGGTGGAGTTCGAGCAGCGCGCCGAGCACGGCGGCCAGCGCCTGCCAGGCCGAAATGATGTCGGCCACCGGGACCCCGACCACCCGCGGCGGGCCGGCCGGCGAGCCGTTCTGCGCCAGGATCCCGGAGCGCGCGGTGTAGTTGATGTCGTGGCCGGGCCGGAGCCGGTCCGGCCCGCTCTGGCCATAGCCGGTCAGCGAGCACAAAAGGAGGCGCGGGTTCACCGCAAAAAGCTCTGGCCAGCCCACGCCCAGCCGGTCGAGGACGCCGGGGCGGAAGTTCTCCACCACCACGTCCGCGCCGCGGGCGAGGAGCATAAAGAGCTCTCGTCCCCGCGGGTGCTTGAGGTCGAGCGCCAGCGAGCGCTTGTTGCGGTTGAGCAGGCGAAAGGCCGCCCCCATTCCCTGGTGCAACGGCGGGGTCATGCGCAAGGGATCCGGAGCGGCGGGATCCTCGATCTTGACGACATTCGCCCCCAGGTCGGCCAGGAACAGGGTCGTAAGCGGCCCCGGCAACAAGCGGGTGAGGTCCAGCACGCGCAGGCCCTGGAGCGGAGGGGTCATCGAGCCGAATCGGCCTTGCGCAACGCCTCGGTGATCTGCGGCAGCACCTTGCGGGCGAATTGAACCAGCGCGCGATCCGAGGCGTTCCACTCGTCGCTGCCGGCGGCCCTGACGGTGAGCTCGAAGCGCCCGAGCAAGCGCCCGTCGCGAACCTGCAGAAGGCGCAGCACGCCGCTGGCCTCGGCGAAGATGAAGCTGTCCGAGACGACCTTGACCACCCCGGCGTCCACGCGCCCGATGAGCAGCAGATCGGCCGAGCCGGCCAACAGGCGCACCGCGGTTGCTGCGTCCATCTCGGGCTCGAGCGCCGCATCATCCGGCGTCACTCGCAGGCCCGCCGCCCGCAGCCCCTCGCTAAAGCGCGCCCCCGCCACCGGCGCCTCGACGGCTCGGCCCGAGCGGGTCTCAAAAATCGCCAGGCGCAGGCGCGGCCCGTTATCGGCTGCGATCTCGAGGCGCTGGGCCGCGCGCAGGCTCTCCAAGCGGCCGAGAAGCTCCTTCTCTGCCTCCGGCGCTTGCAGGCCCGCCTCGCTCAGGATGCGCGCGCCATCGAGCGAGAGCACCGCCTCCCCGCCGGAGAACCCCGGCGGCAAGGGAAGGACCGCCTGGACGTTTCCCTCGGCGTCGGTGCGTGCCTCCACCGATGGGCTGTCGGCGCCGGCCAGCGAGATTCGCACCGGCGCGCCGGCCACCGGCAGGAAGCGCTCCGGAAAGACGAGTTCTACCGCGCCGCTCAGCGACACCTCGCGCGCTCCGGAGGTGAGGCCGCGCCGCTCCCCGTCGCGCAGGCGCACCTGGATGGCGCCGAGCAGGCGTTCCAGGTGGGAAAGCGCCTCGGCGGTCCCGCCCGCCGCGCGGGCCCGCAGCGCCCTGTGGAGCGCGGGA
Source organism: Myxococcales bacterium (assembly GCA_012798435.1). Lineage (GTDB taxonomy): Bacteria > Myxococcota > B64-G9 > B64-G9 > B64-G9 > JAAZNF01. Next base: position 7,523 of record JAAZNF010000096.1, read on the forward strand.
TACGCCTTGCGCGCCTGCTCGAGCTCGCGGGCCTCTTTCAGCTCGGCCGCGGCGATCGCCAGCCGCCGCGCCCGGTCGCTCTCGTCCAGGTAGCGCTGGATATCCTCGCGAGAGAGCGCGGCCAACGCGGCGTGCCGGCGGCCGTCGCGGCTCTCCCAGGACACCTCGAGACGGGACAGCCTCCCCAGGGCCTGGAGGTCGGCCTGCGAAAGATCCCGCCGCGCCGCGGCCGGCAGCGCCCGCAAGAGATCGGCGTAGGCGTTGTCCGCCGCCTCGGCCGCGGACATGCCCTCGCCCGCTCCGAGCACCCAGGCCGCGGCGGGGAAGTCCGGGTGCGCGCGCGCGACGGCCCAGGCCGGCCGGCCCGGCTTGGGCGGGAGGCCGGCGCAGGCGGCGCACAGCACCGCGAGTCCCGCGAGAGATACGGAACGGAGTTTTACCACGGAAATCCCGTAGCATGCCGAGGGAAGAGGTGTCAATTTCGGTGCGTCATCGTCCCGACGCGGATTCGGACAGCGTCACGGGTCGCGCGGCTCTGATGGCCTCGCGGTCGGGGGGGAAGGACACGCTACGGCTGCTGGCACCACATGCTGGGCTGATCGGAGATGATTACGAACCCGGCCCCGGCAGAGAGATCGAGGTTCCCCTCGAAGACCGTGCCCGAGCCCTCGGGCCAGTCGCTGACCTCGCGGACGAGCCGCAGCGGGACGGTTCCGGCGGGGACGCCCTCGGCGCTGATTTCGAAGTCGAAGACGCACATGCACGAGCAGCGCGCGCCGCCGCTCTCCGGGTGGTCGGTCTCGGTGATTTGAATGACGCCACCTGCGTCCTCGACGGCCATGCCGTGGATGCCGCAGCAGTTGAGCTCCACCCG
>JAAZNF010000015.1 GCA_012798435.1 Myxococcales bacterium
CGCCGGCCGCCGCGCCCCCGGCCCCGGCTCCGCAAGCGCCCGCTCCTGCGCCGGCCCCCGCCCGGCCCAACGTGGTGGAGTTTCGGCACGTCACCAAGACCTTCAACCCCGGCACGCCCAACGAGTTCACCGCCATCCGCGACGTCACCTTCACCGTGGAGGATCTGCCCGGGGTGGGCGAGTTCATCACCATGGTGGGCCCCTCGGGTTGCGGCAAGTCGACGGTGCTCCGGCTCATCGCCGGTCTCGATCCGCACCACCCCCCGACCGTGGGCGAGGTCAACGTGCTGGGAAAACCGGTGACCGGCCCGGGGGCCGACCGGGGCATGGTGTTCCAGTCCTACACATCCTTCGACAACCGCACCGTGCTCGACAACGTGGCCTTCGGGCTGGAGTGCCGCGGCCTGAGCCGCAAGGAGCGCTACGAGCAGGCCCGGGAGATGATCGCCCGGGTGGGGCTGTCGGTGGAGAAGGACCAGTACAAGTACCCGCAGGAGCTCTCCGGCGGCATGCGCCAGCGGGTGGCCATCGCCCGCACCCTCATCCTGAAGCCGCGCATCATCCTGATGGACGAGCCCTTCGGTGCGCTCGACCCCATCACCCGCCTGCACATGCAGGATCTGCTGCTCCAACTGTGGAAGAGCGTGGAGGCCACGGTGTTCTTCGTGACCCACAGCATCGAGGAGGCGGTCTTCCTCGGCGACCGCTGCTACGTGTTCTCCAACTCGCCGGGCACCATCCTGCGCGAGCTGCGCCTGCCCCGGCCCGACCAGCCGGCCAGCGTGGTGCAGCGCGACCCGGCCTTCCAGCGCATCGCCGGCGAGCTGCGCGACATCATCGAGAAGCTGGAGGAGGGGAGGGACTGATCCATGGCGGCCTCGGGAGGCTTCTTCAAGTACGTGAAAAGGGCCTTCCTGGTCCACTGGAACCTGCTGGCGGTGGCCGCCGGCACGGCGCTGGGGCTCATCTCGGGCCAACCCGACGTGGTGCTGCCGCTGGTGGCGGCTGGCGAGGTGGTGTACCTGGCGGGCCTGGCCACCCACCCCCGCTTCCAGACCGCCATCGATGCCGAGGAGAACAAGAGCCGCCAGCAGAGCCAGGTGGCCGAGAGCCGCGAGCGCTCGCGGCGCATGTTCGAGTCGCTGGCCCCCGAGGACCAGCGGCGCTTCGAGCGCCTGCGCGCCCTGTGCCTCAACCTGCGCGAGATCGCCGTCGGGTTGCAAGGGGAGGGTCACAGCGAGGTGGTGGCCGATCTGCAGAGCAGCGGCATCAACAAGCTCTTGTGGATCTACCTCAAACTCCTCTACTCCAAGAACGCCCTGGAGCAGTTCTTCGAGACCATCGACGTCGATCAGATCAACGCCGATATCCGCCGCACCGAGAAGCGCCTCAAGGAGCTGGGAGAGGAGAAGCCCGAGGAGCCCGCGGCCACGGGGCGCATGCGCAAGTCGCTGCAGGATCACCTGGCCACGAGCAACGAGCGGCTGGCCAACTACGAGCACGCCCGCCAGAACTACGAGCTGGTGCAGGTGGACCTGGAGCGGCTGTACTCGAAGATCGCCTCGTTGGGCGAGAAAGGCATCAACCGCCAGGAGCCCAACTTCATCGCCAGCGAGGTGGACGCGGTGTCGGCCTCGGTGCAGCAGACCGAGAAGGCCATGAGCGAGCTGAACTTCCTCTCCGGCCTGGGGCCGAGCGACGAGCTGCCCCCGAGCCTGCTGGACGAGGAGAAGACCGCCGCGGATTCCTGACGGGCCGCGCCGTCGTGGCCGGTCTTGCGGTTCGAGGGTGGTTCCGCAGGGAGCATGGGCCGAATGGAGTCTCCACGCAAAAACGCTTCGCGTTTGCGCGACGCTTTGGCGCGACCGACCGCGAGGCCGCCACGGCCAGCGCGGATGGCCGCCACCCGGTGACAGGAAGTCCAGTGTCCGGAGGACGGCGTGTCTGACGAAAAGACCTTGATCTTGGAGAAGTGGTTCCCGCCCTGGGCCCAGCTCATGGCCGAGGCCTACGCCGCCGGGGCCAGCCAGACCTTCATCCTGCACGGCAACGTCTCCGACCTGGTGCGGGTGGAGGGCCGGGACGAGGTGAGCTACAAGATGCTGCCCGAGTTCCTGGCCACCCAGCTCTTCGGCCAGTTCGACTCGGTGGTGAGCTACGACCTGGTGAGCGGGCCGCGGGCCCTCGCCAGCACCCCGGCCCGCCTCGATCGCATCAACCGCCACATCGAGCGCTTCATCGGGCCGGTGGAGGAGCTGCGCAAGACGCGCGACCCGGCCCAGGTGCTCACCGTGCTCAATCGCTACCTGGAGCTTCTGCTGCTGCGCGAGGGTGAGCGGCTGTCGGCGGCGCTGATCCTGGACTACGCCCACTTCCTGGTGCCGTCTACCGAGGTGGCCCACACCTCGCGCGAGCTGGCCTCCAACCTGGCCACCCTGCTCAACTGGGCCAAGAGCCCGTACTTCAAGAAGTCGCCGTTCGCCTTCTGCCTCGTCTCCGAGCGGTTGTCCGACCTCCACGGCGCGCTGGTACAGAACGCCCACACCCAGAAGATCGAGATCCCCTTTCCCGGGCGCGAGGAGCGCCTGCGCTACCTCTTGTGGAGCGCCGGGGGGCGCACCTTCTCGGATCTGTGCGAGGTGCCCGCCGAGCGGCTGGCCGACCTCACCGCCGGGCTCACCCTGGTCCACCTGCAGGGCCTGATGCAGCGGGCCATCCGCACCCAGAAGCGCATCCAGCTTGCCGATCTCAAGAGCTACAAGAAGGCCATGATCGAGGGCCAGTGCCAGGGGCTGGTGGAGTTCATCGAGCCGGCCCACAACCTGGACATGGTGGTGGGGCACGTCGCCGCCAAGAAGCGCCTGCAGGAGGACGCCGACCTCATCCGCCAGGGACGCCTGGACGCGGTGCCGATGGGGTATCTCTTCTGCGGGCCGGTGGGGACGGGCAAGACCTTCCTGGCCGAGTGCTACGCCGGCTCGGTGGGCATTCCGTGCCTCAAGCTCCTCAACTTCCGCTCCAAGTACGTGGGTGAGACCGAGGGCAACCTGGAGAAGATCCTCAAGGTGCTGCGCGTGATGGGGCCGGTGGCAGTGATCATCGACGAGGCCGACGCCATGTTGGGCAACCGCGAGGGGGGCGGGGACAGCGGCACCTCGGCGCGGGTGTTCGGGCAGTTCGCCACCCAGATGGGCAACACCGCCTACCGCGGCAAGATCATCTGGTTTTTGCTGACCTGCCGCCCCGACCTCCTCCCCATCGACCTCAAGCGCCAGGGGCGCTGCGAGGTGCACATCCCGCTGTTCTACCCGGACAGCCCCGAGGAGATCCGGGAGGTCTTCCTGGTCATGGGCAAGAAGAGCAAGGTCGACATCCAGCCCGAGGAACTCCCCGAGATCCGGCCCGACCTGCGGCTGTCCGGCGCGGACATCGAGGGCATCGTCACCCGGGCCCAGCGTCTTTCGCTGATCGCCGGCGCGGACGACGTGCGGCGCGAGCACCTGCAGGCGGCCCTCGACGCCTTCGTGCCCTCCGCCGAGAGCGACGAGAAGCTCCTGCAGACCACGGCCGCGGTGCTGGAGTGCACCGAGTCGGACTTCTTGCCCGAATCGCTGCGCAAGGAGTACACCTCGCCCGAGGGCCGCGCCACCTTGATGCGCAAGTTCCGCCGCCTGCAGATGACGGTGGACTGAGCCCCTACCCGCATGCCCTGGCGCACTGCCATCGCGGCCGGTTCGGCGGCCGCCCTGTCCGTCCCGCTCATCGTTCTCGGGGGCGACGCCGTCCGGCTGCTGGCGGTGACCTGCCTGCTCACCTCGCTTGCGTTCCTCGTCTCCGGCTGGCCGGCGGCGCTGTGGCGGCGCCTGCCGGAGTGGGCTCGCGAAGCCGCCGGGCCGCTTGCGCTGATCGTGATCTGCGGTGTCCTGTACGCGCCTTTGCTGGTGGGCCAGTTCCCGGTCAACCACGATCACCCGGTGTTCTTGATGCAGGCCTGGGTGACGGGGCACGAGCTCATCCCCAGCGGACGGCTTGCCGGCTTTTCGCCGACTCTCTTCGCCGGCTACCCGGCGAACAGCCTCTACCCCATGGGGACGAGCCTCGTGGTGTGCCTTGTGAAGGCGCTGTCGCTCGGGCTCTTCTCCTGGGAGACGGCCTACACCTGGGCGCTCTTCCTCTCGGTGGTGGCCTACCCGCTCTCGCTGTACGCCCTGGGCAGGCGCATGAGCGGGCGGCTGGCGGCGCTCGCCGCCGGTGTTTTCGGGATCGTGGATCGCGGGGCCTGGTTCCAGGGAGGCTGGGACTTCAACCTCAACTGGGGCGTGTGGTCGATGGGGACGGCCTGCTCGCTTACGCTGCTTTCCATCGCGCTCTTCGACAAGCTCTTGCGCGCGCCCGGGCGGCACACCCTGGCCGCCACCGCGCTGGCCATCGGCGGCAGCATCCTGTTCCACCCCATGGCGGTGGCCTTCCTGGGGGTGCTGATCCCGCTGTACCTGGTTTGCCTTTCGCTGCTCGCCCGCCCGGGTCATCCGGTGCTGTGGCTCCCGCGTGCCGCCGGGGCGCTGCTGCTCGGCGTGGGGCTTGCGCTGTTCTGGCTGCTGCCGTTCGTCGCCCGTTCGGAGTTCTACGAGCCGCTGGCGGCCGCCTGGCGCCCATTCGAGGACAACGTGCGCGGCCTGCTCGGCGGGAACCTGCTGCTGGCCATGTCCCCGCTGCTGCTTTCGGGCGGCGTCGTCGGGCTGGCCTTCGGTTCGCTGCGGCGCAACCTGCTTTCGGTGGTGTGGCTCGCCGGTGCGGCGCTGCTCCTGTTCGTCGGAAGCAACACCTTCCTGCTCACCTTCGACGCGCTCAAGAAGTTCCCCGCGCTGGCGCAGCTCCAGCCCGAGCGCTTCACCTACCTGGTGCGCGCAGCCATGCTGCTGGGGAGCGGCCTGCTGATCGAGCTCTTGGCGCGACAAGTGTCCACCGACCCGACGCGGCCGGGCGGGGTGCGGCTCGCCCTGCGGCGAGCCTTCGTCTCGCTCGTGCTGGCTCCGTTCGTGGTGTTCGGACACCGGGCGGCGCCCTTCGAACACTTCGCGCCTACCCGGCCTCTGACCTACGCCTCCGATAGCGCCCTGTACCGCGACCTGCGCCAGGCGGCCGACCATTTGAACTCCCTGCCCCGCCAGAACCTCGGGCGCATCGCGCTGGTCGCCCCCACCCACGAGCACCTCTTGCTTGCGCTGCCGGTGTACACCGGGCTGCCCGTCTTCAAGGTGGGCTTCACGCCCGAGGACAACTACCGCCTCAAGTTCGAGTCGCGCGATCCGCTGGTGTGGCGCGCGCTGGGCGTGTCGCACGCGCTCTCCCTGGGGCCGCTGGGCGGCCCGGAGGTGGAGCTGGAGCGGCAGTTCGGGGCGCTTCGGCTGTACCGCTTCCTGCCGTTTGCGCGCGAGATCGTCGCCGTGCGCGGGCCGGGGCGCGCCGAGGTGCTGCGCGACGAGCCCGAGGCGCTGGACGTCCGCATCGACGGGGCGGGGCCGGACAGCCTTCTTTTCGTGGCGCGGGGGCGGTACGCCCTGTGGCGGGCCGAGCTCGACGGCCGCCCGGTGGAGATCCGGGGCGCCGGAGTGGGGGACAGCCCGCCGGTGTTCATGGAGATCCCGGTGTCCGACGGTGTGCTTCGCCTGCGCTACCGGGCCGGGGCGCCCGAGTGGATCGGCGGGATCGTCTCGTATCTTGCGTGGCTTTCGCTGACGGGGCTCTTTCTGCTGGGGGTGATTCCGCGCCTGCGCGCCCTTTGCGGAAGTTGGCCGACGCGCCTTCGCGCTCCGCTTGCAGCCGGGGCCACCCTGGGGGGCCTGCTGGGCGCGGCCGTCGCGGCGGTGTGGTTCGTGCTGCGGCTCTCGCTGCCGGCGCCGTCGCCCATCCCAGGGAGCCGCGTGATCGAGGATCTGGCGGGGCGGCTGCCACGCGCGCGGGCCGAGCTGGTCGAGGCCGGACGGGCGCTTCCCTGCGCGGCCTTCGACGGGCGCAAGATCCAGTGCCCGGGGCCGGAGTGGAACTTCGCCGGCGAGGTCATCCTCGGCGCGGACCACGTGCTGCGCCAGTGCATCTGGCTGCACCCCGTGCAGGGGGCGCGCTTCGTCCTGCGCTTTCCCGGAGTGGAGCTGGGCGAGGCGCTGGAGGGCTTCATGGGGCTCGCCGACACGGTGGTCGAGCCCCCCTCGAGCCACCACGTGACCCTGCGGGTGGCCGTGGAGGGTGGGCCCGAGCAATCCTTCGTCTGCCCCTCGCGACGGGGGTGGAACCACTGGCGCCTGCCCACGCCCGGTCTTGCCGGCCAGCGCAGGACGGTGAGCATCTCCTCGGAGGCCGCCTTCACCGGCCAGCGCCATTTCTGCTTCACCGCGTTTTCCACCAATCCCGACGAGGCGCCATGAGCCGCGAGGAACATACAGTGTTCGATTTCGCCCGCTGGCCCCGGCTCCTGCCGCCACCGCCTCGGGCGGGAGTGCTGCGGCAGGCGATCGAGGACTTCCAGGTCGAGGAGATCCCCGCCTATCTCCCCTGCGGTGAGGGAGAGCATCTGCTCTTCGAGATCGAGAAGCGGGATCTCACCACCGACCAGGTGGTGCGCGAGCTGGCGCGCCGCCTGCGCCTCTCGAACGGGGACATCGGGACGGCGGGGCTGAAGGATCGACGGGCGGTGGCGCGGCAGTGGATGTCGGTGCCGGCGCGGGCCGAGGCGGAGCTCGCGCGCCTTGACCTCCCCGGCCTGCGCTTGCTGCAGCGCGGCCGCCATCGCAACAAGCTTCGCACCGGGCACCTCGTCGGCAACCGCTTTCGGGTGCGGCTCGCGGGCGTGGACCCGGCGCTGGATGCCGAGGTGGACCGGCGTTGCCAGGAGCTACGCCGACGCGGGGCGCCCAACTACTTCGGCCCGCAGCGTTTCGGGCGCGGGGGAGCCAACCGCGAGCAGGGCCTGCGCATCCTGCGCGGCGAGGCGCGCTGCCCCGACCGGCGCCGGCTCCGCTTCCTGCTCAGCGCGGTCCAGTCGGATCTCTTCAACGACGTGCTGGCCCGGCGCATCCAGCAGGAGCTGTTCGAGCGGGTGCTCCCCGGCGACGTGCTGGCCCGCGCCGACAGCCGGGGGATGTTTGTGTGCACCGAGCCAGCGGTGGATCAGCAACGGCTCGAGCGCTTCGAGATCCACCTCACCGGCCCCATGTTCGGCCCGGACATGCGCGCGCCCGAGGGCCGGCCGGCCGAGCTGGAGGGTGCCGTGCTGGCGCAGGCAAACCTTACGCCCGGCGACTTCGAGCGCTTTTCCAAGCTGACCCGCGGGACCCGGCGGCCGCTGCGGGTGCAGCTTGAGGATCTCTCCTGGCAGCGGGAGGGGGACGGCATCCGCTTTGCTTTTTCTCTACCGCCGGGGGCCTACGCCACCGTGGTGCTCGGCGAGATCCTGGAGTGGGTCGAGGCGGATGGGGGGCGCGCCGAGGACAGCGCGGATCAGGACGAGGCCAAGAGGTAGATGGCGCCTTCCTCGGAGAGAATGCGCAGGTAGCGCTTCATGCCGGCGGGGAGATCGATCCGGTCGCCGCGCTCCAGGACGATCTCGCGGTCCGAAAGCCCGACCAATATCTGGCCCTCCACCACCCAGCGGACCTCGCGGCACTTCCCGGCGAAGGTGTGGTAGTAGGTGCAGGGCGGATCGACCATGCGAAACGGCTTGTACCCCTCCTCGATCAGGAGAGACTCCAGTTCTTCGTATTTGGGGAGGCGTTTGTTCTTCGGCCAGCGGAGGAGTTTGATCTCTTCGTCCAATTCCAAACTCCGTACCCCGCCTGTAATGTTCTATATACCCGAGATTCGCGGGTGTGGCAAGGCCAGAAATCGCAAATATTTTCAATCTTGCTGAAACCCGGGCCGAAAACCCGAAAGCGTCAGGATGGCGTGGTGGGCCGCGATCAGGCCGATGATTCCCGGAATGGTAGGAAGGCTGCCGAGGGCTTTGCGGGCCCGGCCCCGCCGGGTTTCCTCGGGCTCGTCCTCGGGGCCTTGTGACTCGGCCAGGGCCTCCTCGACGGAGTACACGCAGGGAACGTCGAGGCTCGCCTTGATCTTGCGCAGCGCCTTTCGGACCCGCTGCGCCAGCGGGCACATCTTGCTCTCGGCGAGAAGGCCAAAGCGCACGGCCGCCGGATCGAGGCGGCGGGCCGCTCCCATGCAACTGATGATGGGGATGGCGCGAGCCTGGCAGGCCTGGATGAGCGCCACCTTGGGCGCAAGCGAATCGATGGCGTCCACCACCAGGTCCGGCGGCCCGGCCAGGACCTGGTCCAGCGTGTCCCGATGTACGAAGACACACAGGGCCTCCAGCGCGGCGTCCGGCGCCACGTCGCGCAGGCGCTCCCGCGCCACCTCTGCCTTGGGCCGGCCCAGCGTCGAGCGCGTGGCCCACAGCATGCGGTTCTGGTTGGTCTCGCGCACGCGGTCGAAGTCCACCAGCCGCAGCCGCCCGACCCCGGCCCGGGCCAGCGCCTCGGCCGCGTAGGAACCGGCCGCCCCGAGCCCGATCACGGCTACGAAGGAGGCGCGCAAACGCTCGACGGCCCGGTCGCCGAGCAGCAGCCGGGTGCGCGTCAGGCGTTCGGGGAGGGGCATGCATGCTCCGGCGAAAGCAGCACGGGGTAGGCCTTTCCGAGGAAGCGGCGCGCGTTGTCGCAAAGGTGTGCGCAAAGCTCGTCCTCGCCGAGCCCGCGCAGCCTCGCCACCTCGCGAACGATGGCGGGCAGGTTGCCGGGTTCGTTGCGATACCGCCCGCTCTCTTGGGTGGAAAGGCGGTGCGGCGGCGGCGGCGGCAGGTCCGGCGAGTCGGTTTCCAAAAGCAGCCGATCGAGCGGCGCCGCTTGTAGGGCGTCCCGCCCGCGGTGGTTGTTCGGGTTCAGCACGGTGCCGGCGAAGGAGAAGAAGGCCCCGCGCGCGGCGAACTCGCGCATGGCCGCCGGGGGTGCGGCGCAGGCGTGGATGAGCATCCCCCCGGGGGGGTCCGGCTCGGAGCGCAGCACGGAGAGCAGCCAGTCGAAGGCCCGCACGCAATGGATGAACACCACCCGCTCCAACCGGCGGGCGAGCGCGAGCTGCTCGCGAAACACCCGCTCCATGTCGGCTTCGTCGCGCTCGCGTAAAACGCGATCGAGGCCGATCTCGCCGACGGGGACGGGGCCTGCGGCGAGCCAGCGTTCCAGGCGCTCGCGCCACGCCTGGGTTCGGTCCTTTGCGTACCAGGGGTGCAGGCCGTAGGCCGGCAGCACCGACGCGTCCGCCGCCGCGAGCTGCGCCACGGCCTCCCAGTCGCGCTCGCGGGTGCCGTTGCACACGAAAAAGCGCACGCCGCGTGCCCGAGCCCGCTCCAACACCGCCGGGCGGTCGGTGGCGAACGCCTCGTCGTGAACGTGGCAGTGAGCGTCGATCAGCGGGGCCGGCGACATGGTGGCAGTGTACGGCCGCTGCGCACCTCTGGCAACGGCGACGCGGACCGGCTTGCGGCGGGAGGCCGGGCGCGATA
>JAAZNF010000097.1 GCA_012798435.1 Myxococcales bacterium
CCCGCGCGGGATGATGGTCACCTTGTGCACCGGGTCGCTCTTGGGGAGGAGCTTGGCGAGCAACGCGTGGCCCGCCTCGTGGTAGGCGGTGAGGCGCTTCTCCTCCTCGCTGATGATCATGGACTTGCGCTCGGCGCCCATCAGCACCTTGTCCTTGGCCAGCTCCAGGTCGCGCTGGGTGACCGCGGACTCGTTGTTGCGGGCCGCCTGCAGGGCGGCCTCGTTGACCAGGTTCTCCAGATCGGCGCCGGAGAACCCGGGCGTGCCGCGGGCGATGTACTCCAGGTTGACGGTCTTCTCCAGCGGCACCTTGCGGGTGTGCACCTGGAGGATGCCCAGCCGCCCTTTGAGGTCGGGCTGGGGCACCGCCACGCGCCGGTCGAAGCGCCCCGGCCGCAGCAGCGCGGGGTCGAGGATGTCGGGCCGGTTGGTGGCGGCCACGATGATCACGCCCTCGTTGGACTCGAAGCCGTCCATCTCCACCAGGAGCTGGTTCAAGGTCTGCTCGCGCTCGTCATGCCCGCCGCCCAGCCCGGCTCCGCGGTGGCGGCCCACCGCGTCCAGCTCGTCGATGAAGATGATGCACGGCGCGTGTTTCTTGCCCTGCTCGAAGAGATCGCGCACCCGCGAGGCGCCCACGCCCACGAACATCTCCACGAAGTCCGACCCCGAGATGGAGAAGAACGGCACGCCCGCCTCGCCGGCGATGGCCCGGGCCAGCAAGGTCTTGCCGGTGCCCGGCGGACCCATGAGCAGGACGCCCTTGGGGATGCGCCCGCCCAGCCGGGTGAACTTCTTGGGGCTCTTGAGGAACTCGATGATCTCCTGCAACTCCTCCTTGGCCTCCTCCACCCCGGCCACGTCCTTGAAGGTCACCGGGTTGGCCTGGCTGCTCATCATGCGCGCCTTGCTCTTGCCGAACGACATGGCCTTGCCGCCCCCGGCCTGGAGCTGGCGCATGAAGAAGAAGAAGAACACGAACAGCAAGATCATCGGCAGCCAGGACAGCAGCGCCGACTGCCAGAAGGGGTTCTCCTCTTCCTTCTCCACCTCCACCGCCACCTTGTGCGACTTGAGATCGCGCACCAGGTCCTCAGTGAGCAACACCCGGGAGGTGAAACGCCGCTCGGCGCCCTCCACCAACTCACCGCTGATCTCGCTCCCCCTGACGGTGACGCGCCGTACGTTGTCCTTCTCGACTTCTTCCCAGAACTGCGAAAACGAGATGGCCTTGCCCTCGGAGGGCGCGCCGGAGAAGTACTGGTAGAACAGCACGAAGGTGGTGATGAGGAGGATCCACAGGATCAACGTCTTGTAACTCTGTTTCAACGATAAGCTCCCGCTCCAGGGTGCCGGGCCGCGCTCGTTGCGGCCTTCCAGAATCGAAGAAGTATAAGGATCGTTGCCCTCTTCCGTCAAGGAAGGATTTTACGCCCGTCCGCGCTGGCTTGTTGGGCCCCGCCGTCGGTCGCTCTCAGAAACACCCGCCCATCGTGTAATCTACCTACGATCGGAGAATCCCAAACGCCCCGCGACATGTGGTTTCCGTCACGGACTTGGCAGAAGCAGCATCCGCAAACGCAAAAGGTCTTTCGGGCAGACACGACACAGCCGCCCGCCGGATCTCCATCGGACCGCTTGGGCCGGCTTCAGGAGCGGCGGCGCAGCAGGAGCGCAAGGCCGGCGGGGAGCAGCAACAACCCGAAGAAGAAAGCGCCCGTCTTGTGCGCCGCGCCGGGCACGGCAGCGCAGGAGATGATGATGGGCGTGTCGGCGGGCGGCGGCACCACCACCCGCAGCGAGAAGTAGCTCCCGGGCGCGCCGCGCAGCTGCACCCCCAGCGAGTTGAGGTCGCGCACGGCCACCGGGATCTCGAGCTTCTCCACCTCCTGGCCGAAGGCGTCGGGGCCGGCCAGCAACGTGCCGTTCATGGCCACCAGGGCGCTGGTGACGCGGTGCTCGCCGGCGTCGTCGCCATTGACGATACACAGGTAGCCATCGCCCGCCAGCCCCTGGGCGCCGAAGGCGTGCAGCTCGAAGAACGGCTTGCCGTTACCGCGCGCGAAGATCCGCGGCCCGAAGGCCGTGAACGCCCGCGGATCGTCGCAACCGGTGCCGCCCGGCGGCGGGTCGTCGAAGATGAACTCGAACATGTAGATGTCCATGTTGCCGTTGCGCGTGTCGGTGTACACCAGGCGGTTGCCGGAGAGATCGTTGAGGTACTGGTCGCCCGTAGCGGTGCAGGCCGCCTCGGCGGCGTTGAGGGGGATGCTGAAGATCCAGATGTCCCCGCTGCCCGATGCGTAGCTGTCGTAGGCGACGTACTGGCCGGCCACGGTGGGATTGTTCTCCAGCTCGGCGCTACTGGTGAGGGCGCGCGTCTCGCCGGTGGAGATGCGGTACAGGAAGATGTCTCCCAGGTTGGCACGGTTGCTGGTGAAGGCCACGAAGTCGCCGTCCACGCTGGGCGCCGTGTCCTGGGCCGGGTCGGTCGCGATCAGGGCCGTCGTCCCGGAAGCGATGTTGTAGAGAGCGATGTCGGCGTTTCCGGCGCGGTAGTCCTCCCAGACCACCCATTCGGCCGAGATGGCGGGCTTGCGCTGGTTGGCGGGATCGTCGGTGAGCCGGGTCTCGATGTTGTCCTTGAGGTTGTACAGGTAGACGTCCCAGTCGCCGTTGCGGTCGTCCTCGTACACCACCAGGTCACCGCGGATGGCCGGGCGGCGTTGGTTGGCCGGGTTGTCGGTGACGCGAAAACGGGTGTTGCTCGCCACGTCGTACACCCAGATGTCGCCGTCCCCGGTGCCGTAGTCGGTGTACACCACGCGGGTGCCGTCGATGTCGTTGAAGAGCTGGTCGCCGCCGCCCGAGGCGATGGGGAGCTCGGCGCGGGTCTCCACGTCGTACATGTACACGTCGGCGTCGCCGTTGCGCCGGTCGGTGTACACCACGTACGCCCCCGAGATGGCCGGATCGTACTGGTCGGCCGGGTTGTCGGTGAGGCGGGTCTCGACCCCTTCGAAGCGGTACGCGGCCGCCGACGCCGGGATGAGGAGCGAAAGAGCCAGCACCAGAACGATGTTCGTCTTGCGCATGACTGCCATCCTTTCCAGGCCAGAACTGTAAATAAAAAACCGGTGAATCACCCTTCATCCGGGCAATCCACCGGGAGCGTACCGCTTCGCCATCTTCGGCAGCCGGTCTACCCTTTCGGGCTCACGGCTTTGCGCTCCAGGAAAACCTGGATTGCCTTTTCGGATGGCCTCCGTTTTCCAGCTTCAGAATACGGAAAAGAAGCGAGCCTGTCAATAACGCGTCGCGCTATGTCCGGAAACCTCGACAGGTCAAGAACAGCGAACAAACTTGTGCGATCCGGAGGTTGACAGGCGGAATGGTTTTGGCCGACAATGACTGTGGTTTCGGAGGGAGGTCTCTTATGGTGAGAACGCATTCTCTTCTGCTAACCTTCTGCACGACCTTCCTGCTCGTTGCCGGCTGCCAGGACTACGCCTACGAGGAGCAGCCGAACACCGTGGTGCGGGAGAAGCGCAAGACGTTCCACACCAGCGTGGCCCAGAAAGCCAACATCCTGTTCGTGGTCGACAACTCGGGCTCGATGGCCGGCGAGCAGGCCCAGCTCGGTCAGAGCTTCAGCGCCTTCCGGCAGGTCCTCGACGAGAAGTTCGGCCCCGGGAAATACAAGATCGCGGTGATCACCACGGGGATGGAATCCGATGGTTGCCCCGCCTGCAGCACGTTGTCGCAGAAGCGCTCCTGCATCAACGACACGGGCGAAAACGGCCGGTTCCAGGATCTCAAGGGATGTATCTGGGAGGCCAATGCCTGTCAGCCCTCGACAGGCTCGGACCAACCTTCGTTTGATTTCCAGCCAGACCAGACTTGTCGCGTGGTCACCTCCACCAACCAGAATTGCTTTTATGACTCATCCTCGTACCGCGGCACGGTAATGGTGGGCGTCACCGGCTGCGGATACGAGCGCGGCCTGGCGCCGATGCGAAAGGCGCTGGAGGGCAATCTGCTCGACAGTTACAACTCCGGGTTCCTGGACAGCGACGCCGTCCTGGCGGTGGCCATCATCTCCGACGAGGATGATTGTGGAGAGGTTGGCGACGTCGCAGAAAAGACGAGAACCCAGGCCAACATCTGCTACTACGCCTCCAAGGGCGTGGGTCCCATGGGCGAGAATGTCTACCCCGGCACGGACAAACCATACGCTCTTACCCCAGTGAAGGACTACTACGACTTTCTGATGGCCAAGAAAGGCAACAAAGAGGGTATGGTGAAGTTCGCAGCCATCGTGGGTGTGAAAGACAAGAATAATCCGGACACGACAGTCATAGAGTATGAGAGCAGCACCGACACCTCGCAAGCCAAGCCTGCCTGCACAACACCTCCACCCTGCTCCAGCGCGGCGGGATACTGCCACGCCTTTCCCGGCACCCGTTACATCGAGCTGTACAAGATGTTCGCCCAGACCGGCAACGGCTTCCTCGATACCATCTGCCAGAATGATTTCCACGAAACCCTGCTCCAGATCGCCACCTTCATCGCCTGCCCGGCGTTCTTCGGCCTGGACCAGCAGATCCTCGACCCGGCGCTGGCCAACCTCATCTTGAACGGCAATACCGTGCCCAAGTACACCTGCACCTCCAAGGAACCCATCATCGAGTGCCTGGGCCTCGACGACACCACCACTTGCCCGTCCGGAACGACGTGCGTCGAAACCTGGAAATACTGTCCGTACGGAACTCATGCACAGAAGAATGCCAACGGCCCGGTCACCTGTGAGTCCGGGTTGCCTTCCGGGCCCGACTACCCCGGCGGGACGTTGGCCTTCGCGAATCACTACGACCCCTGCACCTTCATCACCCAGGGGGCGATCGACATCGAGCTGGTGTACGTTCCAGAGTGACCCGCTTCCAACCGGGCTGACGCCCAACCGCCGCCACCGTAAAATTCTTGATGGCCAGGGGTTTGCGTAGTATAGACATATCCTACGTGCGGTCCGAACACCCCCGGGAGCGGGTACGGGCAACCCGATGGAACCGAAACGAGTTCTGGTGATCGACAGTGACGCGGCCTTCGCCGGCGAGCTTTCAAAGGGGTTTGCTGCCGCGGGCATCGCCGCCGAGGTGGTGGCGGACGGCCAGGCCGGGATCGACGCCGCGGCCAATACGCTGCCCAGCCTCATCTTGCTGGCGGCGGAACTCCCCGGTATGAGCGGCTACTCGGTATGCAACCGCCTCAAGAAGCAAAAGGGCGGCGAGATCCCGGTGTTGATCATGTCCACCGGCGACACCCCCGAGACCTTCGAGCAACACCAGAGCCACAAGAACCACGCCGACTGCTACATCCTCAAGCGCGAGGGCGCTGGTCCCGTGCTGGACCAGGCCATGAAGATCCTCGGGGCCGGCTCGACACCCGCGGCCGCGCCGGCCGCCTTCAGCGCACCCGGCGGCGGTCCCTCCGACGAGCTCGACAACGTCTTTTCCGCCATCACCGAGCCGCCATCGGCCGCGCCGCCTCCCGCGACGGAGCCTTCGGACATCGCGCCCATCGAGGAGCTCGAGCCCATCGAGCTCGATCCGCTGCCGGCTGAATCCGCCCCGCCGCGGCCCGCCAGCGCTCCCCCGCCCCCGCCCGCCGGCCCGCCGGCACCGCCGCCGCTGCGCAAGAAGAAGACCGACATGTTCGAGCGGCCGAAGATCCCCGAGAAGTCCGAGCCTCCCGAGACGGAGGACGAGGGCTCGGAGGAGGAGGCCTTCGGGTTCGACGGCAAGCTCAACTTCCTTCGAAAGACGCTCAAGAAGCGCGAGCGCGAGCTGGAGACGGCGAGGCGCGACGCGGCCGCGGCCAAGGCGCGGTCCGACGAGCTGGAGCTCGCCCACAAGCGCATCTCGGACAAGGCCCGCACCCTCGAGCAGCAGGTGAAGAAACTCGAGTCCGAGCGCGCCCGGCTCTCCGGCGAGCTGGAGACGGCGCGCGCGGAGATGCAGCGCCTCGCCAAGGAGACCGAGGAGAACACCCGCCGGCTCGAGACCGAACGCTCCCAGCTCAAGGCCATCCTGGACGAGCAGACCGGCAAGCAGAACGTGCTCCAGGAGACGCTCAAGCTGCTGACCCAGAAGAAGGCCGAGGAAGGCCAGTCCTACGAGGAGCAGCTCTCCGACGCCCGGCGCAAGCTGGAGATCCTGCAAGAGTCGCTCGACGAGATCACCCGGGAGAAGGAGTCCCGCGAGTCCGAGCTCTCCAACGAGCTGGAGGTCGAGCGCGGCCGGGCCGATCTGCTACAAGATTCACTGGACGCCACCGCCTCCGAGAAGGAAACCGCCGAGAAGAGGGTGCAAGAGCTGGAGAAGGCCCTGCAAGAGGCCGCGGCCATGTACGCCCAGCTCGAGAAGCATTCGCAGGAATCCCAGGCCGCCGCCGAGGAGGAGAAGGCCCGCTCCACTGCCGCTCACATGGAGGAGCTGGCCCAGCTTCGGCAGGCCTTCGAGCAGGAGCGCTCCTCTCTGGAGGCGCAGCTCGGCGAGCTGACCCGCACCGCCCAGACCCGCGAGGAGGAGCTCTCCGCCCGGGTCCAGGATCGCGAGCGCAACATCGCGCTGCTCCAGCAGGCGAGCGACAACCTGCGCAAGGAGCTCACCGAGAACATCGGCGACCTGAGCCGCGAGAAGGAGCGCCTGGAGAGCGCGCTGGCCGAGGCCGAGGAGCGCCTGAGCCAGGTGCAGGCCACGTTGCAGGCCGAGCGCGGCACCCTCGAGCAACAACTGGGTGAGACCGGCCGGCGAGCCTCGGAACTCGAGCAGCAGCTCGCCCAGACGCGCCAGACGGCTGACCAGAAGATCGACGAGCTCCAGGTGGCGCTCCAGGAGGAGCGCGAGCGCTTCCAGGCGCTGCGAGCCTCCGCCGAGTCCGCCGCCGAGGAGCACGCCCGCATCGAGCAGGAACTCTCCGCCCGGCTGGAAGAGACCGAGAAGGCCCTGGCGGCGCTGCGCGAGGAGTCCGAGAAGAACAACAAGGAAAAGGCCCTCGCCGACGAGCGCTTCGACAAGGCCAAGAAGAAGATCAGCGCGCTCGAGGAGAAGATGGAGCAGGCCATCCTCAAGGCCTCGCGCCTGGAGCGCTCCCTCAACGAGAAGGCCGCGCAGCTTGGCGAGGAGAACAAAAAGACGCAGCAAGCCCTCGAGGAAGCCAACCGGCTTCTCGCCGCGCGACAGAAGGAGGCGGAGTCGCTGCGCCAGGAGCTGCAGCAGTACACCGCCCGCGAGAACCGGTTGCAGGACGAACTTCAGAACGTGATGGCGCAGCACGCCCGCGAGCAACGGGACTGGCAGGAAAAGCTACGGGAGCAGGAAGAAGCCGCCGCCGAACGCGACGAGGACCTGGCATTGCTGCGCGGCCAGGTGGACGAGGCCCAGCAGCGGGCGGCCCATTTCGAGAAGGCCTTGCGCGAGTCGGAGCAACGCGCCGGGGATCTTACGGCCGAGGTGGAGCGCTTGCAGGGCGAGCTGGGCGAGCGCGAGGCCTCCCAGGGCAAGCTGCTCGCCTCTCAGCGGGAGGAGGCGGACAAGATCCGCCGCGATCGCGAGAAGGCCCTCAAGGAGCTGGAGGCGCAGAAGAACCAGGAGCTCGAGGCGCTGCGCCGCGAGCTGAAGGCCGCCACCGAGAAGGCCGAGCGCGAGAAGAACGACGCGGTCGAGAAGGCGCGCGCGGTCGAGGAGAAGAAGCTCGCCAAGTACCAGGAGGCGGTGGAGCAGGCCAAGGCCAAGCTCGCCGCTTTGCAGCAGAAGTTGGAGCTCTCCAAGAAGGAAGAAGAGCGCCTGCGCCTGCGGGAAAAGAAGGTCGTGCAGGCGCTTCAGCGCGCTCGCGAGGTCATCGGTTCCATGAAGAAGGGCGGCGGGGCCGACATCCCAGAGGTGTAGGCACCCGGCGCGCCCCGACTTTGAAACTGTTTTCCGGGTATTTCGAGAGCCTGGAGGAAAAGATGAAAGCGAAGCTAGCGCGTCCCTATTGGCGTGTCCTTGGCGGGGTGTTGGGACTGGCCATCGGCCTGAGCGCCGGGCCGGCGGCGCGGACAGCGGCCGCCCAGACCATCGTGGTGGCTCAGTTTCCGGACAAGACCGGCAAGGCCAAGCTGGGAAAGAGCGTCTTCGAGCTCGTGGTCGGCGCCGCCAAGGAGCGGGGCGCGACCGTCATCGCCTGGGATCAGTACCAGCGCACCGCCAAGAAGAACCGCATCGCTCCGGCCAAGGCCCTGCTGCCGCCGAACATCAAGAAACTGTGCGCGGCCCTCAAGCTCGACGGGGTGATCACCGGACGGGTGCAGCTACAAAAAAAGAAGTACGTCATCAAGCTGGACCTCGTCGGCGCCAACGGCAAGGTGTTGGCGCAGAAGGCCTACTCCCTCGGCGCGGCGGAGTTCCCGCCCGAGACCGCAGCGGAGGCTGTCGAGGCCCTGTTAAAGCCTCTGGAGAAACAGTCCGTGGCCGCGACCCCTCCAGACGCTGGATCCACCGGGGGTTCCTCCGGGACGACGGGCGCCACTGGCACGACCGGCGCGACGGGCGGCGCTTCCGGCGGCGGTGACTCCGGGAGCGGCACCAGCGACGCCTTCCTGCCGCCGTGGGCGCGGGGCGGCTCCGAGACGGGCGGGACGGGCGCGGCCGGGGGCGGCGCCACCGGCGGCTCGACCACGACCACCACCACGGCCGCGACCACCGGGGACAGCGGCGGCACCTCCTCCGGCGGCACCTCCGGCGACGTCCGAAAAGCAGCCGAGCCCAAGAGCAAGCGCTCGACCGGCGCCGTGGCCGACGTGCTTCTGGATGCAGCCTTCTCCCTCAACCACCGCTCCGGCCTGAGCCCCCAGCACAAGGCCGGCGTGTACCCGGGCATCTGGGTGGACGGGCGGTTCTTCCTGGGCTCGTTCCTGGACGTGCCGGTGGTGCGCGACATCGGCTTCGGTGGCGCCTTCAATATGTCGCTGGGGCTCGAGTACAAGCAGTCCGGCGCCACCGAGGCCTGGAGCGCCTCTCAGATGCAGTGGCGCGGGGAACTCATCTACCGGCTGGCCTTCAACAACGTGACGCTGGGCCCGGCGTTCCTGATCCGGGTCGGCTTCGGCAGCACCGGCACCACCATCGACGCTGGCACCGGCACCCAGGCCCGCTCGGCCGCCTTCACCTACCCCTACGCCAACCTGGACATCCGTCTGATGCTGATTCGGCCCTTGCTGCGCTTCTACCTCACGGGGGGCTTCTTGTTCACCGTCATGACCGCCAAGGACGTGGACGGATCCGGCCAGGGCTTCAACGTGGGCGCGGGGCTCGACCTGGTGCTCTTCGACATGCTGGCCGTCGGCCTCGGCTGGGAGATGCTCGAGGTGAGCGGTTTCCACATGGACGGCCAGACCGACGAGACCTCGGACCAGTACCACAACTTCCTCGTCAAGGTCGGCTGGAACTGGCGCTGAGCGGTTCCGCAAGGAATTCGCGGGCGCGCCGTTCGATGACTTCGAGATCGGGTGGCGCCGCCACCCACTCGATCCAGGGCTCGGCGCGGAACCAGGCCAGCTGCCGGCGGGCGTAGCGTCGGTGGGCCCGCTGGACCTCCTCCACCGCCCGCTCGAGCGTCCACTCCCCGGAAAGGTGCCGGACCAGCTCCCGGTAGCCGAGCGTCTTGAGGACGCGGCGCTCGGGCCCTCGGAGCATCTCGTTCAGCGAGCGCACCTCGTCGAGCCAGCCGCGCTCCATCATCCGCCGCACCCGCGAATCCAGCCGCTGGTAGAGCGCCTCGCGCGGCCAGTCGATGGCCAGCGCGAAAAATGGCTCCCGCGGCCTGGAGAACCCGTGCTCGCGCTGAAGTTCCGACATGCGCCGCCCGCTCTTCTCGAACACCTCCAGGGCCCGCACCAGCCGGACGCGATCCGTGGGCGCGAGGCGCGCGGCGCAGTCCGGGTCCACCTGCCGCAGGCGGCGATGGAGCCATCCCGGCTCGGCGTCCTCCTCGGCTTCCAGGCGCCGGCGCAGCTCCTCGTCGCGGGGCGGGGTATCGATGATGCCGAAAAGCAGCGAGCGGATGAAGAGCCCCGTTCCGCCGACCACGATAGGCGTCTTCTTCCGGGCATGGATGGCCGTGATCGCCTCGTCGGCGAGCTCTACGTAGCGGGCCGCCGAGAACACCTCGCCGGGCCGGCACACGTCGAGCAGGTGAAAGGCGCAAGCCTCGTCCGCGCCGCGGGCGGGCTTGGCGGTACCGATGTCCAACCCCAAGATCACCTTGCGCGAGTCGGCAAAGACGAGTTCGCCGTCGAGGCGCCGGGCCAGCTCACGGGCCAGCTCCCCCTTGCCCGAGCCGGTGGCCCCGGCCACCACGAGCAGCGGCCGCGCCGCATCCCTCACCTGCGCAAAAACCACTTCTCGACCTCGGAGCGGGAAAGCCGGGTGAGGACCGGCCGGCCGTGCGGGCAACGGCTGGCGAAGTCGGTGCGCCGCATCTCGGCGAGCAGGGCGTTCACCTCGGAAAGCGAGAGCGTCTGGCCGGCGCGCACCGAGGCGTGGCAGGCCAGGCGGGCCAGGATCCCGTCCCGGGCCTCCTCCCAGGCCGCCGTTTGACCCAGGTCGGCCAGCTCGCCGAGCACCTCGACGAACACCGCCCGGGCGGCCAACGGGTCGATCCCGGCGGGCGCGGCGGTGATGCGCAGCACCCTCTCGCCGAAGGGCGCGGCCTCGAAACCCAGCTCGAAGAGCCGCCGCTCGTGCTCCGCGAACGAGGCCATGAGGGCCGCGTTCGGCTCGACCTCCAGCGGCAATAGCAGCCGCTGGGCCAGCACGCCCCCCGCGCGGGCCTGAGTCCGCAGGCGCTCGAAGGTGATGCGCTCGTGCAGGGCGTGCTGATCGACCAGCACCAGCTCCTCCCCGTCCTCGAAGACCAGGTAGGTCTGCCACAGCGCGCCCAGGAAGCGGCCGAGGTCCGTCTCGCGCCCGGGCTCCGCCGGCGCCAGCGGGGCCGCAGCCGGCGGCCCTGCCTTCTCGAGTGAACGCGGCAGGGGCGCGCCGCGCGAGCGCTCGGCGAGCGAGAGGTAGCGCTGCACCTCCTCCCGCACCTCGGAAACTGCCGCGGCGGCGGCCGGGGGCCCGCCTGCGGGTTCCGACCGTCGCAGCACGTAGCTTCGCCCGCGCGAGAGCCAGGGGGAGCCCGCCAGGGCCTGGGCCACGCTTCCCGAGAGCAGGCGGTGCACCCGGTCCCCCTCGGCGAAGCGCACCTCGAGTTTCTGCGGGTGGACGTTCACGTCCACTTGCTCCGGCGGCAGCTCGAGCCGTGCCACCACCACCGGGTAGCGGCCCGGCGGCAGCAGGCTACGGTAGCCCGCCAGGGCGGCGTGCTGCAATACCCGGTCGCGCACGAAGCGCCCGTTGACGAAGACGTACACGTCCCGCGGCGATGTGCGCACGAGGTCCGGGTCGCCGATCATGCCCGAGACGGCATAGTCGCCGTCGCGGCCCGAGAACGGGTGCAGGTGCTCGAAGACCTCGCGCCCCAGCACCACCGCCACGCGCTGGGCGAAGTCCGCGGCCACCGGCGCGTCGAGCAGCAGGCGCTTGCCGTGGCGAAGCGCAAGGCGCACCCCGGGCGCCATGAGCGCCAGGCGCACCATCCAGGCCTGGGCGTTCGAGAGCTCGGTGGCGGCGGAGCGCAGGAACTTGCGCCGCGCCGGCGTGTTGAAGAAGAGATCCGCCACCTCCACCAGGGTGCCTGGGGCCGCGCCGATCTCCCGCAGGCGCGAGCGCTCCCCGCCCTCGCAGGTGAGCTCCCAGCCCGTGTCGTCCTCGCGCCGCCGGCTCACCATGCGCAGCCGCGACACCGCCGCCAGGCTGGCCAGGGCCTCGCCGCGAAATCCCAACGAGCGTATGGCGTCGAGATCGGCGGGCTCCTTGAGCTTGGAGGTGGCGTGGCGCACCACCGAGAGCTCGAGGTCTTCGCGGGACATCCCCTCGCCGTCGTCGCTCACCCGGATGAGGGTGCGCCCCCCGTCCTCGAGCTGGCACTCGATGCTGCGGGCCCCGGCGTCCAGGCTGTTCTCGAGGAGTTCCTTGAGGGCGGAGGCCGGCCGCTCCACCACCTCGCCGGCGGCGATGCGGTCGATGAGCTCCGAGGAGAGCACATGGATCTTCCCGGCCATGCCGTGCACCATACCACAGACAGGTTCGCGGCCAAAAAACTGCTAATATGGAAAACTGCGAAGAACCAGTTGCCATGAGAAATCCTCGCACGGGGGCTCTGTCCCCGTGAACCCCCGAGAAAGAATTCCATAAGACCTGCTGATATGGAAAACCCCAGAGGGAAACTCGGAAAAAGGCTTCTGCTAAGGAAAAGCAGACAAAAACCTGCAACCAAGGAAAATCGCAGAAAAAAACAACATACCCTCTTCAATGAAGAGGAGCATGCTTGCATGCTCTCTATATCAGCAGATCCAGCCGAAGCCCGACCGCTGTCAATGGCGAGCGCCGCGATTGCTACGCGCGGCGCGCCGGCGCAACTTGTTGACTCGCCGGGCGGCTTGCCGTACAGAAGGCCTGATGGCATCGCAGGAGCAACCGGGCCGCGTGGTGGCGCTCACCGGGGCGGCGGAGTTCTTGGGCCGGGAGCTGGGCAACCGCCTGCTCCACGACCCCCGCTGCCGCCGCGTGGTGGTGATCGACGTGCGTGAGCCGAACCTTTCGGGCGCGGGCCTCGAGTACGTCCAGCTCGACCTCACCTCCCCCAACGCCGGGCGGGAACTCGAGGCGGTCTTCGCCCGGCACCGGGTCGACACCCTGGTGCACCAGGCCTTTTTGTCCCACCCCATCCACGATCTCGACTACGCCCACGAGCTACAGGTCATCGGCACCCTGCACCTGCTCCACGCCGCCGACAGCGCCGGCCTGCGCAAGGTGATCATGGAAGGCAGCACCATGGTGTACGGCGCGCGGCCGGACAACCCCAACTTCATCCGCGAGGACGCGCCGCTGCGGGGCGTCTCGAACTGCCCGCAGGTGGCCGACTTGATCGCTGCCGAGCAAGCGCTGTGGGAGTTCGCCGCCCGCTCGCCCGACACCACGGTGACCTGCCTGCGGCTCGCCTCCATGTTGGGCCAGCACTCCGACGGCTTCATGATCCAGCTGCTGTCGCGGCCGCTGGTGCCCACGGTCATGGGCTTCGACCCCCTCTTCCAGTTCGTGCACGAGTCCGACGCGCTGGAGGCGCTGTGGCTGGCGTGGGAGCGGGATTGCCCCGGCGCCTTCAACGTGGCCGGGGACGGCGTGGTACCGCTCTCGGTGGCCATCCGCTCCGCCGGCCGCTTGCCGCTTCCCATCCCCCACCTGCTCAGCGAGCGGCTGGGAGGCTTCTTGTGGGCCTGCCAGCTCTCGGACACCCCGGTCGCGTTCTTCGATTACCTGCGCTACCTGTGGGTGGCGGACACCACCCGCGCGCGGCGTGAGCTCGGCTTTCGGCCGCGCTTCTCCTCGCACCAGGCGCTACAGAACTTCACCCTGCTCCACCGCATGCTGCCCAAGGTCCCCAGCGCCGGAGGCCGCCCATGAGCCGCTCCGTCCTGGGCCGGGATCCGTTCACCCGCGCCCCCGCCACCCCGGCGGCCGCCGACAAGAGCCCTCCCGCGAAGACGCCCGCTCGGAAAGCGCGAAAGAGGCGGGCGGCCCGGCCGGCGGTCGCGCCCGAAAAGAGCCCACCCGCCCCGGCCCCCGAGTTCGCGGCGGAACCCCTCGTCGAGAAGGAGCTTCCGCCCCGGCCGGTCGATCGCCGCGAGCTGGTGGACGAGACCGAGGAGCTGTCTAGCGACACCGTCGGGATGCCGCTCGCGCCCGAGACCATCATCGGGCGCCTGGCCGCCTGGTCGCTCTCCTGCCGCGGGCTGGAGGTGGACGAGTTCGGCTTCGACCCGGTGTCGTGGGAAAAGGCAAAGCCGCTGCTGCGCTGGCTGGCCGACCGCTACTGGCGCATCCAGGTGCGGGGGCTCGATCACCTGCCGGCAGATGGGCCCTTTTTGGTGGTCGCCAACCACGGCGGGGTCCTGCCCTGGGATGCCCTCATGCTCAAGCTGGCCGTGGAGCGCGCGCGCGGCGAGGATATCCCGGTGCGGTTTCTGATGGAGGACTTCGTCTTCCACTTCCCCTTCCTGGGGCCGCTGCTCACCCGCCTGGGCGGCGCGCGGGCCCACCCGGACAACGCGAGAAGGCTCCTGCATCGGGGAGCGCCGCTGCTGGTGTTCCCGGAGGGCGACAAGGGCCTGGGCAAGCTCTACCGCAACCGTCACCAGCTCCAGCGTTTCGGGCGTGGCGGCTTCCTCAAGCTCGCCATCCGCGAAGGCGTCCCGCTACTGCCGGCCGCCTTGGTGGGCCCGGACGAGATCCACCCGGTGGTGGCCCGCCTGCGCTGGCTGGCGCGGCCGCTGGGCCTGCCCTACCTGCCGGTGACCTTCACCTTCCCCGTGCTGGGCCCGCTGGGACTGCTGCCGCTCCCCGCCCGCTGGCGCATCGCCTTCGGCGAGCCGCTGCGCTGGGAGCGGCAGGCCATCGACCCCGACGACTCCGTGCGCGTGGCCAGCGAGGCTGAGCGGGTGCGCGAACGAGTGCAGCAGATGGTCAATGACCTGCTCGACGAGCGTTCCCGCGCTGCCACCTGAAGCCGGGCGCCCCCGAGCCTCTCCGCCCCGGCGGGCCTTCTTCCGCCTCCACCGAAGATTTCTGCAAGCGAAATTCGACACCCCGCCGTCAACCGTCGACCCGGTTTCGTCCCGCTTCTTTGGCCGCGTACAGGTGGCGGTCGGCCAGCTTGATGAAGTCCAGCCCCTCGGAGACCGAGTCGTCCAGCGTGGCCACCCCCACCGAGACGGTCACCGGGATGGCGGTGCCCTCGAAGTTGAAGACGTGCTCCTGCACCATTTTGCGCACCTTCTCGCCCATCATCATGGCCCGGGCGTGGTCGATCTCCGGCAGGATGATGGCGAACTCCTCGCCCCCGTAGCGCGCCAGGAAGTCCTCGCGCCGGATGTGAACCTTGACCACCTCCGACATGCCCTTGAGGATGTAGTCGCCGGCCAGGTGACCGAAGCTGTCGTTGATGTTTTTGAAGTGATCGATGTCGTAGATCATCAGGCTGAGGTCGCGCCCGTAGCGCCGGCTGCGGGAGATCTCCCGCTCCAGCGTCTCCATGAAGTAGCGCTTGTTGTACACCTGGGTGAGCCCGTCCACGGTGGTGAGGCGGTAGATCTCCTCGTGGTAGGCGTTCTCGATGTTGCCCCCCGAGAGGAACTTGAAGATGGTCCGGCCGATCTTGATGAAGTCCCCGTCGCGCAGGATCTTCTCCTCCACCGGCTCGTCGTTGACGTAGGTGCCGTTGGTGCTGCCCAGGTCGCGGATGAGGACCTTCTGCCCGTCGTTGGTGATCTTGGCGTGGCTGCGGGAAACCGACTCCTGGTCCACCTGGATGTCGGACTTGGCCGAGCGGCCGATGATGACCGTGGCCTTGTCCAGGCTGTACTTCTTGCCCAGGTCGAGGCCGTAGATCATCACCAGGCAGGCGGGGGTGCCGGCCGGGCGCTGTCCGATCTTGGAGATGACCGTGATGACCGTCTTGCTCTTGGGCGGCACGCACTCCTCCCGCGGCTCTCAATGGAAGCGATGGTAACAAACCCCGCCCAGGCTGTCCAGAAAGCAGCCCCGCCGGCCCCGATTGACCTGCCCGAGCTGCCCCGTTACCATCGGCGCATGACGTGGAGCTGCTTTCTCCTGTCCTTCCTCGCGGTGCTGCCGGGACCGGGCCCGGCGCCAAGCACGCCCGCGCCGCTGGATGTCTTCGAAAAGCTCCCCGAGAAGCTGGAGGGCTACCGGCGGGTGCCGGCGTCCGAGCGGTTCGACCACGAGACACTGTATCAACACATCGACGGGCACGCCGAGTTGTATTTGTCCTTCGGCTTTCGAGAGCTTCTGGTCCTTCGCTATGATCGTGACGGCGAGGCTCCCATCGAGGTCGAGATCTACGACATGGGCCGCTCCCAGGACGCCTTCGGGGTCTTCGCGCACGGCATGGAACGCGCCGAGCGAGAGGTCGGCCAGGACTCGCAGTACCTTTCGGGCATGCTCACCTTCTGGAAGGACCGCTTCGTCGTCACCGTCACCGCCTACCCCGAGACGGAGCCGCGCCGCCGAGCGGTCTACGCGCTGGCCCGGACCATCGCCGGGCTCATCAAAAAAGACGGCGCGCTGCCCGGGGTCGTCCGGCGCTTGCCGAGGGAGGGCCTCGCCGCCGAAAGCGTGCGCTACTTCCGCCACCCGGTGTGGCTGAACAGCGCCTACCAGATAAGCGACGGAAATCCGCTGGCCCTCGGGCCGGACACGGACGCGGCGCTGGCGCGCTACAAGACGGGCGACAACCGGCACCTCCTGGTCCTGGTCGAGTACCCCGACGAGCGACGGGCCGCGGCGGCCGAGCAAAGCGCGCGCAAGGAGATCCTGGGAGATCAACCGGGGCCGGTGCGCCGGCCGGACGGGCGATACGCCGCTCTGTGCCGCAAGAAAAACCGGCTCGCGCTGGTTTTTTATGCGCCGGACGAGAAGACCGCTCGCGCCGCGCTGGAGCGCGCCGCGGAGAGGGAGGCCAGATGAAGACGTTCTCGCGCCGAAAGTTCCTCGCCACGGCCACGGCCGCGGCCACCGGAGGATGGCTCCTTGGCGGCGAGTCCAAGGGAAAAACACCGGCTGCACCGATAAAGCCGCCCCCCACCCCGGAGAAGGCGGCCTCGCTCGACAAGAGCCGGGTGATCCTCATCCGGAACAAAAGCGCCGTCGGCCCGGACGGCAAGGCGAACCCCGAGGTCGTCTCGCGCATGCTCGACGAGGCCGCCTGCGCGCTCACCGGAGAAAAAAAGCCTCTCGATGCCTTCGGCGCGCTCATCCGGCCCGATGACGTGGTGGGCATCAAGTCGAACGTGTGGAAGTTCCTCCCCACTCCGCCCGAGGTCGAGCAGGCATTGAAGATCCGCATCGCCGAGCTGGGGGTAGCCGAGGACCGGATCGGCATCGACGACCGGGGCGTGCTCCAGAACCCGGTCTTTCAGCGCGCCACGGCGCTCGTCAACACCCGGCCCATGCGGACCCACCACTGGTCGGGGGTGGGCTCGCTCATCAAGAACTACATCATGTTCGTGCCCGACCCGTACAACCACCACGCCGATTCCTGCGCCGACCTGGCCGCCATCTGGAACTTGCCGCACCTCAAGGGAAAGACCCGGCTGAACCTGCTTATCATGCTCACTCCGCTCTTTCACAGCGTCGGCCCGCACGGGTTCAACCCGGAGCACGTCTTCACCTATGGCGGGCTCATCCTGAGCCGGGACCCGGTGGCGGCGGACGCGGTGGGCCTGCGGATCATCGAGGCCAAGCGGCGCGCCTTCTTCGGCGACGAGCGGCCGCTCAACCCGCCGGCAAAGCACATCGCGCTCGCCGACACCCGCTACCACCTGGGCAACGCCGACCCGGCCCACATCGAGCTTGTCCGGCTCGGAGACGACAAGGACGCCCTGATCTGACCTCCTTGGGCTTCGGCTTCATGTCCTCGATAATAAAAGAAAAAGCATGGGGACAGGCCCCGGATTTTTGCCTTTTTTTTTCTTCTATTGATAGCGCCTTTTCGGGGTTTTTCTTGTCAGCCAAACCGGGGTGCCTGGCACCGGCATGACCGGCATGAGCATGACCGGCATGACCTCGGCCTGACCACCTGAGCAGCCGGGGCCAGCCGGATTGATTTTGATTATCCGATCTGAGGTTATCGTCTTGAGAGCGTCTTGAAAAACTCGAAAGGAGAACCTCTGATGAATCCCACGAGTCGCTGGCTGGCAGGCTTTACCGTCGCGTTCCTCGCGGTCTTCGCCTTGAACACGAGCGCTTCCGGGGTCGAGCTTCGCTACCGCTGGAAGAAGGGCGCCAACTACCGCTTCCAGGTCGTCTCCAACGATTCGTTCTCCATGTCCGGCATGGGCGTGGGCATGAGCGGAAAGTTCAAGACCGACTCGGTGTTCTCGCTGGCCATCGACAGGGTGTTGCCGGACGGCTCGGCCGAGGCCACCCTGAACATCGAGTCCTTCGACCTTTGGGATCAGTCCGGCCGCAAACTCTCGGGGCTCAAGGGGCTCCCTGCGCGCGCGCTCAAGAACCCGGTGAAGATCGACGAAAAGGGCAACTTCACCTTCCAGGAGATCGTGTACCTCATCGTGGAGGAGAGCGGCGCGAGCAGCCTGGTGTCCGGCAGGGTGTCCCCCACCGGGGTCTCAGCCACCGGCCAGGCCGGCGACGAACAGGTGAGCTGCTACGCCGAGTTCGATCCCAGGACCGGTGCGCTGAAGGCCGGCTACTCCGTAAAGACCGTGGGCAAGAAGAAGCAAAAGAAGATCGCCGTGAAACAGAACGCCCAGAAGGTCGACCTGGTGCCGCGGCAGTTCCTCGAGCTGTTGCGTCTGCCCGAGGGGGACCTCTCCGCCGGTCAGGCCTTCGAGACCACCCTGGCCAGCTACAAAATCTCCACCGAGGTCGAGGAAATCACCGATAAAGAGGCCCGGCTCAAGGTGTCCGTGAGCACGAGCGTCGCGGGTTCGGGCCAGGGCGGCGGCGCGCCCGGCGCGGGAACCATGCCGGGGATGCCGGGGGGAATGCCGGGCATGCCCAATGTGCCGGGGATGCCGGCCATGCCGAGCATGGGAGACGAGGGAGACGAGGGTGGCGCGGAGGATGACGACGGCGCCGCCAGCCCGACGCTACCCACGGGCGCCGCCATGCCGTCGCTATCCATCGACGGGGACTTCCGGCTGACCTTCGATCTCACGGAGAACATGTTCAGCCGCCTGGATGGCACGCTTACGACCAAGGCCGGCATGGGCGGCATGGCCAGCATGGACTCCGAGTCCGCGGTGCAGATGACGCGGATCAAGAAGTAACCGGCGGGGACCCGGAAGTTGCCAAGAACCGCTCCCTCGCGTTACAACCAGGATATGCGCAGCGACGGCAGCGCAAGGCTCCTTGCCGGGTGGCTCATATTCGCCGTGGCCGCGGCCTTGCTGGGCGGGACGCGAACAGGCCGCGCCGGCGAGCTCTACCGCTGGGTGGACAAGCAGGGCACGGTCCACTTCACCGACCGACCGGAGGACCTCCCCGAGCCCATGCGCAGCAAGGTCCTCGAGGAGATCCAGCGCCGGGAAGAAGCCGCCCAGAAGAAGCAGAATGCCTCGCCATCGAGCGGAACAGCGACCCCATCCCCTCCCCCGGGCGAGACCGAGCGCCTGCCGATTGCGCCGGCGCCACCCATCCAGGACACCCCGCCCCCGACGCCATCTCTGCCACCGGCTGCCCAGGCCGAACCCGGAGAGCCGGATCGCGCCGCTCTGCGCGAACAGTGGAAAAAGCTGGCCGACGAGGCGCGGGCGACGATTCAGAATCTGGAAGCGGACTGCCGACGCCTGGAGGCCGAGAAGGACGCCGCCTGGAACTCCTTTCAGGTGCTGGTACGGCCCATGGATCGCCAGAACGCCGAGAAGGCCGAGGCCGCCCTCGCCCGCTGCAAGGAGGACCTGGCCCGCGCCCGGCGCTACCTCGACGAGGAGCTTCCCAGAAAGGCCCGCCAGGCCAACGTCCCCCTCTACTGGCTGCGGTAGCATCGATCGAAAAAGAGAGCTCAGCCCAACGGATCTGCAAATCAATCAGGAAAACCCGCTGACAAGGTAAGATTCAAAGAAAACCTGCAAATAGTGGAAGACGCCAAGTACCCAGTCATGGGTGCCCGGAAGGAGACCGGGTCCTGTCGCTAGGCTCCCCGTCTCTCTCCCGCCAGATCGTTCGACGGGGCCAGCGTAGCGCCACCCGGTCACAAGATTCGCTTTTTCTGAGCAGATTGGATGATGGTCTGAGCGCGATATCGAGCGTTCTTCTGCCTTCATCCTGTTAGCAGGTTTTTTCTGGGATGTTTTCTGGGGGTCAAGGTGGACAAGGTTCCCTTGCCCAAGCTCGCAGAACTCGGAACCTGGAAACTGGAACCTGAAATGGATCTTCGTCAGAACGTCCCGTCGGCCCAGGAGCGATCCTTCTCCTCTAGCTCGTAGGCGTTGGCCGCCTCGACCGCGATGACGTACAGCCGCCGCACCGCCTCGTCGAAGGACGCCTGCACCTTGTCCTTCTTGTCGGCCGTCTTGAAGTCCGGCCGGTCGCCGCGCTTGCCCAGGCCGATGAACTTCTCCAGCCGGGTGTTGAGCTCGTTGGCCTTGCCGGGGTCGCCGCCGGCTGCGACCAGCCGGGTGATGGTGAAGTTCGGATCCAGCGCCAGCCCCACCGGGATGCGCGCGCCGCGCGGGTCGACGAAGTCCATGAAGAACACGTACCCCAGCTTGTTGTCCTTGGTCAGCTCGGCCAAGCGGCGCGGCTCCTGCGGCACCAGCTCGGGGCTGGGCCGACGCGGGTCGGCGCGGAACAAGGTGAAGGCGGTCTGCTGCAGATCCTTGGGATCCACCTTGCCGGCGAACTTCTGGATGCGCTCGAGCTGCCCCTCCCGGAACTCGTCCGGGCCGAGCTGGCCGATGGTGTAGCGCTTGACCAGGTATTGATCTACCAGCGAGAAAAACGACTGCAAAGGCAAGTGCAGCGAGCGCAGGAAGGAGACCAGGTCCCAGGTCTCGAGCGTGTCGAGGTCGGCGAAGGCCGGCATGGTGGCGGCGCAGCCCGCGGCGCGGCATCCCTCGCGGATGCGGGCGAACAGCAGCCGGTCGTCGAGCGAGTTCATCACCGAGCCATCGCGGTGATCGGCCGGGCGGGTCTTGCCCAGCACCTTGGCGGCCGGGCCCTGGCCCGAACCGTCGTAGCCATGGCACACGGCGCAGTTGGCGCGGTAGAGCTTGCCGCCGTTCACCACGTCGCCGATGAGCGGCGGCGCGGTCTCCTCGTCGGCCCAGGCGGCGGCGCCGAGGAGCAGGCATGCCAGGACGAAAAGCGATGTGGTTCTCATCTTGGTCTCCTTTTCGCCCTTCAGGGCAAGGCCCCGGGGAACTTGAGCACGTCGTCGATGATGCGCCAGCGCCCCTTGAAGTGGCAGCGGGTGCAGTGGTGCACGCCGACCCGCTCGAAGGCCTCCAGCGCCTCCCGCTCCTTGCCGGCCTTGGCCGCGCGCTCGAAGTCACCGATGGCCTGCGCCGTGTGCTGCATGAGGTCGGCGAACTCGCCGGAGCCCAAACCGGCCGTCTTCTCCGCCAAGGCGCGGAACGGCTCGGCCAAGAAAGCCGCCTGCTTGAGGTCGGGCTTTCTTCCCGCGTACATGGCGGCCATGCCGTCGGCCCAGGCCTGGCCCAGGGCGCGCATGGCGAGCTTCATGGGAGACGCCGCCTGCAGCGGCGAGCGCACCGAGGGCGCCGCGCTGGGGGTGGCCGGCTGCGACGGCCCCTTCATCCCGGCGGGCACGGCCGGCAGCCGTCCCGAATCCGCCACCGGGGCCTCCTCCTTGACGCGGCCCTTCTCGTCCACGTTGGCAAACGGCCAGATCCCCACCGGCACGCGTGTCCCCGCCTCGTAGCGGCCGGTCTTGTGCTTTCCCTTGAGCGTGAGCCGGTAGTTGTCCTTCCGCGCCGGGGTGAAGTGCATGCCGTAGCTGCCGGCGTCCTGGAGCGGGTGCACCTGATAGGCGGTGGTGTAGCCGGCGCCGTCGGCGTCGGTGACCTCGACCGTGATCTGGGCGTCCTTGACGGGGATCTGCTCGCCGTACACCGGGTCGGGCACCGGCGGCACCTCGTTCATCTCGATGAACACCTCGACCACTTGCCCGGGATCGGGCGCGCCCGGGCGTAGCCGCACGTTGAAGAGCAGGCCCTTGTCCTTGATCTGGACGACCCGGCTCTCGGGCTTGGGCGGGACGGGCTTCGGTGGTTCGGGCTTGGCGGGCTCCCCGGCTTTTTTGTCTGCCGCTCCCGCCGCGGCCGCGGGTTGCGCGGGTTTGGCAGGCTGGGCGGGGGTCTGGGACCACAGGCCGGCCGGCAGCAGCCACACACCCAACAGGACGAACGCTCGCATGGCACCTCCTGGGCTTTCTCCCCGGTCAAGGTTCGTTGGAAATCTAGTACACCCGCCGCGCCGATGGCAAGCTCGCCAGCGACCGCCCAGGCTCGCCGTTCGCCGGCGCAAAACCGCCACTCGTCGAATTTGGGGTGCGCGCTCTCCCGCCGGTCGGTATGCTCCCGCCCGTGGGCCGGAAAACCGCGCCCCCGGAGGGAATGGAAATGGAATCGACCAAGGAGCAGACCATGGAAGGCCGAGGAAGGCTGGTGCGGAGCAAGAGCAACCGGATCATCAGCGGCGTGTGCGGCGGGCTGGCGCAGCACTTCGACGTGGACGCCACCTGGGTGCGCATCGGTTTTTTGATCCTGGGGCTGGCGAGCGGTGTCGGCGTGGTGCTGTACCTCTTGCTTTCGGTGCTCATCCCGGCCGAGGGCCGCGAGGCCGAGTCGCCCGCCCAGACGGTCCAGGACGGCGCCCGCGAGCTGGCCGAGAAGGCGCAGCGGGTGGGCAGCCGGGTGGCGGCCGGCGTGCAGCAGGTCGGGAGCGGCGCGCGCCAACACGGGGCCTTCGTGCTGGGGTGCATCTTGATGACGCTGGGCGCCTGGGCCTTGCTGCACAACCTCGACATCGACTGGCCCTGGTTCCTGCGCGCCCGCGTGTGGTGGCCGGTGGTGCTGATCCTGGCGGGTGGCCTCCTGTTCTGGCGCCACCTTCGCGGAGGCCGGTCATGATCGTCGCCGCCTGCATCCTCGGTTTGGGGATCATCTTGCTGCTCTCGAACCTGGGTGTCTGGCCCTGGGGGATCGGCGAGAGCCTGTGGCGGCTGTGGCCGGTGCTGCTCATCGCCCTGGGGCTCGATCTGGTGGTGGGAAAGCAGCGGCGCTGGCTCTCCGGCCTCCTGGTGACCGCGCTGCTCCTTTGCATGGCCGCGCTGGCGATCGGCTTTCCGGAAAGCTCGGCGGACATGCGGAATGAGACTGTCGTGGTGGCCGCCCCCGGGGCCGGGCGGGCGCGCGTCGAGCTCTCGCCGCGCATCGCCCGCCTTCACCTTTCGGCGGCCCCGGACGACGGGCTGATGCTTTCCGGCACCGTGCGCCTGCGCGAGCGGGAGCGCCTACTACGCGACGAGCGGCGCGAGGGCGACCGGGCGGTGGTGAAGCTTACGCAGCGCCGCCGCGGCTGGCTGGGACACTTGGTGTCATCGGAAGAGCCGAGCTGGGACCTCAAGCTCTCGCCGGCGGTTCCGATCGATCTGCGGGTGGACGCCGGCGTGGGAGAGAACCGGCTCGATCTGCGGCGGTTGTCGATCGAGCGCTTGTGGATCGATTCCGGTGTCGGCCTGACCGAGGTCACCCTGCCCTCCCGCGGGCGGCTGCGGGCCGAGGTCCACGGCGGGGTGGGCGCCATCGTGATCCACGTCCCGGCGGGGCTGGCCGCGCGCATCCAGACCTCGGTGGGGCTCGGAAAGTTGGAAGTGAACGGCGACTTCGAGTGGCGAGGCGACGACTACCGCTCTCCCGGGTTCGAAACCGCCGCCGATCGGGTGGACCTCGTCGTCCACGGCGGAGTGGGCGCCATCGAGATCACTCAAGAGAAGCCCACCGCGGCACCCCAACCGCTCACGCCAAAGCCGTCCGTGCCTCCGGCCGAGGCGCCCGCGCCCGGAACGAGCACGGCACCGACGGTCGAGGCCCCGGCCGTGCCCGGGGTGGCTCTACCCGTGGAGAAACAAGACCCTTGATGCGCCGGGTCTTTTGGAGATCAATGAGGTGATGTCCGTGAGAAACCATCCGAAGGGTGTATTCCGGGTCTGGCTGGGGCTTACGCTGGTGTTCGTGGGAGCGGCCTTCTTGCTGGAGGCCTTCGAGATCGGCGACGCCGAGTGGGTGCTCAGGCTGTGGCCGACGCTGGTCGCCCTGCTCCTGCTGGCCCATGCTTTCCGCCCAGGGAGGAGGCCCGGTCTGCTGTGGCCGGTGGTCATCATCGTCGCGGGCGTCCTTGTGCAACTCCACACCCTGGGATGGCTGCACCTGCGGGGAAAGATCGTCTGGCCCCTTTTGCTCATCCTGGCCGGCCTGCACCTGTTCCGCTCGTCTCTCAAAGCCCGCCCCTCCCCCGCCAGATCCCCGGGCGACGGCGAGCCGGCACCATCGACCACCGCGGAGCCATCGCCCTCTTTCCATTGCGTACCGGCTCCTGCGGGCGCCACCGGCGCCAAGACCGATGAGGCCCCCCGCGACGCCAGTGTGCCACTCGAGGAACTGGTTTTCTTCTCGGGGCGAGACCGACGGCTGACCGGCCCCGGGTTTCGAGGTGGCACGGTGACAGCCATCTTCGGAGGCTACAACCTGGATCTGCGCCAGGCCGAGCTTCCCGCGAGCACGGTGGAGCTGCAGGCCACCGCCGTCTTCGGCGGCGTCGAGATCCGCGTCCCCGAATCGTGGAACGTCCAGGCCGACGGCGCGGCCCTGCTGGGCTCGATCGAGAACAAGACCCGCCCCCCCATCGAGGAGGCCGCCCCGATCCGCCTGGTGGTCCGGGGCACCGCCCTGTTCGGCGGCGTGGAGATCAAGAACTGATGGAGGACCGCTGGCTCCAGCGAGCGCGGCGCGGCTTCTTCCTGGCCTGGATCCCGGCCAGCGCCGGTCTGTGGGTGGCGCTCTCGTTGGCGGGCGGGCGAGGGTTCTTGCAGAGCGCGCCCTGGGTGCTCGGGTTGTGCCTGCTGTACGCCTGGCTGTGCTACTCGGCGCGTTACCTGTGCCGGGTGCTGCCGCTTAGGCGGGAGCGGCTCTCTCGCTGGTTGCTCACGCATATCCTGGCGGCGCTGCTGGTGAGCGCCCTGTGGACGGCGGTGGCCTGGCTCCTCGACGAGGGCTGGAACACGCCGGCGCGGGACTGGCTGGGCGTGGGGCTGGTGTGGTTCGGCAGCGGCGTGCTCCTGTACCTGGTGTCGGTGGGGTTTCACTACCTCCTGCTTTCGCTGGAAGAGACCCGCCTGGCCGAGCAGGCCGCCCACCGGAGCGCCCTGCTCCAACGCGACGCCGAGGTGCGCGCCCTGCGCGCCCAGCTCAACCCCCACTTCCTGTTCAACTCGCTGACCGCCCTGGCCTCGCTGCTGGAGGAGGACCCGGCGCGGGCCCGCGACATGTGCATCCTCCTGGCCGAGTTCCTGCGCTCGGCGCTCCAGCACGGGGGGCGAGCGGCGGTGAGCCTCGAGGAGGAGATGGCGCTGGCGCACCAGTACCTGGCCATCGAGAAGATCCGCTTCGGCGAGCGGCTCGCGGTCGAGGAGGACATCCCCGCAGAGTGCCGCGCCGCCCGCCTGCCGCCGCTCTTGCTGCAACCGCTCGTGGAAAACGCCATCAAGCACGGCGTCTCCCAGCTCCTGGAGGGCGGGTTCGTGAAACTGGCCGCCCGGCGGGAGCAGGGCGGGTTGTCGCTTTCGGTGGAGAACCGCTTCGACCCGGAGGCCGCGCCCTCCCGGCCCGCCGGGATGGGGCTCCGGCTCACCGAGCAGCGCTTGCGGGCCTTCGCCGGCGACGAGGCCTGGCTGCGCGTGACCGCCCGGGGCGACCGCTTCACATCCTCGCTGTGGCTTCCCGACACGGAGGGCGCATGAGTGCGAACGCGACACCGCTGCGCGTGCTGATCGTCGACGACGAGGAGCCGGCGCGTGCCTTCCTGCGCCGCCGGCTCGCCGAGGTCGGTGGGGTGGAGATCATCAGCGAATGCCCCAACGGCTTCGCGGC
Organism: Myxococcales bacterium; assembly: GCA_012798435.1. Classification (GTDB taxonomy): domain Bacteria; phylum Myxococcota; class B64-G9; order B64-G9; family B64-G9; genus JAAZNF01. Next base: position 25,856 of record JAAZNF010000097.1, read on the forward strand.
CGTGAAGGCGGCCGCCGAGCACAAGCCCGACCTGGTGTTTCTCGACATCCAGATGCCCAGGCTCGACGGGTTCGAGGTGTGCGAGCTGCTCGGGCCCGGAGTGCCGGTGATCTTCGTGACCGCCCACGACGAGCACGCGCTGCGGGCCTTCGAGGTCGCGGCGGTGGACTACCTGCTGAAACCCTTCTCGGCCGAGCGGCTGCGAAAGGCCCTGGAGCGCGCCCGCACCCGCATCGGCCGGCCCGCTCCGGAGATCCTCTCCATCGCGGCGCGGGCCAAGCCGGGTGGGTACCTGGAGCGGCTGGTGGTGAAGGACGGGCCGGACATCGTCCTGGTCCCCTGCGAAAAGATCGACTTCATCGAGGCCCAGCAGGACTTCGTGGCGCTGCACACCCAGGGGAAGGTCCTCCTCAAGAACCAGACCATCGCCAGCCTGGAGGCGGCGCTCGATCCCCGGCACTTCGTGCGCATCCACCGCGGGAGCATCGTGGCGCTGAGCCGCATCGCGCAGATCCACCCCTACAGCAAGGACGACAAGATGGCCGTGCTCAAGGACGGCACGCGCCTGCCCGTGAGCCGCGCCGGCTACAAAAAGCTACGCGCGCTGTGGGAGGAGGGCGCGCCGGCACCCGAAACCGGCGGATAGGTCGACTCGGATGACAAATCTCCCTCTACTGCTCGCCCTGCCCCACGCCGGGCTCGAGATCCCGCCCGAGGTCCGCGCCATCTGCCGGCTCGGCCGCGAGGAGATCGCCGCCGACAGCGACGAGGACGCGTCGGAGATCTACTCGCTGGATGACCGCGTGGCGGCGCTGGTGCGCTGCCCGGTGGCGCGCTGCATCGTGGATGTGAACCGCGCCGAGGACGATCTCGGCCCCGACGGCGCGCTCAAGCTGGTCACCCGCCGCAAGGGCGTGCCTATCTACCAGGGCGGGCTTCCCGAGCGGATCTGCGAACGGCTTCTCGAGCGATACCACCGGCCCTACCACGCCATGCTCACGGAGCTTTCGGGGCCCGCCATCCTGGGCATCGACTGCCACTCCATGTCCGAGCGCACACCCGAAAAGCGCGGCCAGCCACCCAAGACCTCCCGGTTGCGCCCGCGCATCTGCCTCTCGGACGCGGGATCGGCCTGCCCGGCGGAGACCTTCTCGGCACTGCGTCGCTGTCTGGAGCAGGCCTTCGGCTTTCCGGTGGCGAAGAACGACCCCTTTCGCGGCGGCTACACCATCCGCCGGCACGCTCGCGAACTCCCCTGGGTCCAGCTCGAGCTGTCGCGCGAACCGTACGCCACCCCGTCGGAAAAACGCGCCATGCTGCTCTCGGCGCTCGAGGCATTTTGCTCCTCGCCTCTCAAAGGATGACCGGCATGGAAAAAGAACTTCGCCTGCGGCCCATCGGCATCATCCGCTCGCCCTATAAAGAGCCGAAGGGAACGCCTGTGCAGCCAGGATTCGCCAAGAAAGAGCGCGGCGAGGTCATACTCGACGAGGCCTACACCGAGGCCCTGGACGACATCGAGGGCTTCGACCGGATCTGGCTCGTCTTCTGGGTCCACCGCGCCCGGCCCTGGCGCCCGAAGGTCGTACCCTACCGCGACGTGGTCGAACGTGGTCTGTTCGCCACGCGCTCTCCCTCCCGTCCCAACCCCATCGGGCTTTCGGCAGTGAGGCTGGTATCGAGAGAGAGAAACCGCCTGGTGGTCGAGGGCCTCGACATCATCGATGGCACGCCGCTCCTCGACATCAAGCCCTACATCCCCCGGGCGGACGCCTTCCCCGACGCCAGATCCGGCTGGTTCGACAAGACCAAGAACGCCCGCGAGGTGGCCGACGACCGTTTCTACCTTTCCGAAACTGTTAGGCTTTCTCGAGATGAAGTAGTGCTACGGCTCGGGCTCCACGGTTGCATCGAGAATACCGCGCGCCATGTCCACAGGAGGCTCGCCGAGGAGCTGATACAGGAAAAGGAACCCAACCCCGCCGCGGAAGGGGTCATCGAACTCCTCGGGGAATTTCTGCAAGCGACCGACTTTCGCGCCTTGCGGGCAGCGGACGAGGACCTGGCCGGCCAGAAAGAAGTCAGCGTGAGGATCTACCGGACCCAGGATGGGGTCCGATGGGAGAAACTGTAAGGGACCAATACCCGGAAAAACCGCAACTAGATAGAGAAAACTCGGGGATAAATCCTCGGGGTTTCACCTTGAAGTATAAAGCTTTTTCATGGGGACAGGCCCAGGAGAATCCTACGCACCGACCCTTTCCGTATGTAATGCTACGTCCTCCGTAGCCTTGGAGGTGCCGATGGACCGACTGCGACGGCTGTTTACACGCCACTGGTTCGCCGGTGTATTCGTGATCATCGGTATCGTGTGGCTGCTCACCACCATCGCCTACTTCTCGGGCGCGCAGAGCATCACCTTCCCCAACCGGTACGGCAAACGGCCCACCATCGACTTCAGCCGCAAGTACGATTTTCCTGTGGTGGATCTCGGCCGTGACGTCGGCCTGATGATCGACAACGGCGGCCAGCAACTTCAAGGAAGCATCCTGAAGCTCAAGGAGGGTGTCCCGATCCTGTGCTGGTTGTGCGGAGAAAGGCGGAATGCGGGCCATATCGGCCGCGCCGCCTTCCGCAAGGACGACTGGTTCTTCCGCGCGCCAAGGGACGAGTCCCGCAACACCGAGGCCCGCCGAGGGCGACCCGAGTCGCGCGATTTCATCCTCACCATCGCCTACAACCGCGCCACCGGCGAGCGCCTGCGTGTGGAAGTCGACCAGTCGGTCGAGGAGCAGGCGAGGCTCCTCGCGGACAAGGGTCTTTTCGCCACCGAGGACACCATGCTCACACAGGAGTCACTCGCCGATCTTCCGCCGGTCTCGATGCTGCGGGAGGGCTGCGCCGTGGTGCAGCTGGCTTTCGCCGCCTGCTCCATCCTGTGGTTCGTCCTGGGTGGACTCATGTGGTCGCTCGTAAAAGTTTTCAAGCGCCGCCGGGAAAGTCAAAAAGCGACTTGAATTCGCGATCCCAGGAATCCTGTTTCTCGGGGCCCCTCCTGGCCTCCCGATGGAAGGAGGGGTGAGCTAACGGGCTTTCTCCTTGCGGGGACCGGGCGATTCTGGTAGCTGGTTCGCCCGTGAACTTGTCCTTCGGCCTCGGCGAGCTTTCGTCCATCCTGTGCGCCCTGTTCTGGGCCGTGGCCGTCATCCTGTTTCGCAAGAGCGGCGCCACCACCCCGCCGCTCATCCTCAACCTGTGGAAGAACCTCTTCGGCCTCCTGCTGTTCGGCGCGACTTTGCTGCTTTTGGGAATTTCCTGGACCGGCCAGGCCAGCGAGGCCGATCTTTCGCGGTTGATCGTTTCGGGCGCCATCGGCATCGGCATCTCCGACACCATATTCTTTGCCAGTCTCAACCGGCTGGGCGCGAGCCGCTTCGCCGTGGTGGACTGCCTGTACGCGCCGCTTGTCGCGTTGTGCTCGTTTCTGTTTCTTGCGGAACCCGTCAAGGCCACGTTGCTTTTTGCCCTGATGCTGGTGGTTCCGGCCGTGTGGCTGGGCGCCTGGGAGCCCAGGCGGGAGCCGATCGAACGCGGCCAACTGCTCTCGGGGATCGCGCTCGGCGCGCTGGCCCTCCTGCTCGCCGCCATCGGCATCGTGCTCGCCAAGCCCGCGCTCGACCGCGTGGACCCCTGGTGGGCGGCCGCGGTGCGGCTCCTGGCCGGCACGGCGCTGGTGATCCCGCAGGCGCTGTGGCCCTCGCAGCGGACGGCCCTGCGCCGCGCCTTCACGCCTGGGCGGCACTGGCTCCTGCTCGGCGCCGCGGCCTTCATGGGGACCTACGTGGCCATGTTCTTCTGGATCCTGGGGGTAAAACACACCTACGCCACCATCGCCTCGTTGCTCAACCAGCTCTCCGTCATCTTCATGGTGCTGCTGGCCGCGGCCTTCCTCCGCGAGCGGCTGCACTGGCGCCGCACCTTGGCGGTCGGCCTCGGGGTGGCCGGGGCCGTGCTGGCCATGCTGTAACCCTTGAACAGTCCTGGGATTTCGATAAGCTCAGACCGCGCGGGAGGTCTAAGCATGGAGCAGCTCGAGAAGGTGCTCTCGTCGATCGGCGATTTCATCTGGGGCGTGCCCATGATCGTGCTGCTCTTCGGCACGCACCTGTTCCTCACCGTGCGCCTGCGTTTCATCCAGCGCTACCTCGGCAAGGCCATCCGCCTCTCCTTCTCGCGCGGCCCGGAGGGCAAGGGCGACGTGTCGCACTTCGGGGCCCTCATGACCGCGCTGGCCGCCACCATCGGCACCGGCAACATCGTGGGGGTGGCCACCGCCATCGGCTTCGGCGGCCCCGGGGCGGTCTTGTGGATGTGGCTGACCGGGGTGTTCGGCATCGCCACCAAGTACGCCGAGGCGGTGTTGGCGGTGAAGTACCGGGTGCAGAATTCGCGGGGCGAGATGGCCGGCGGGCCCATGTACGCGCTCGAGCGAGGCCTGGGGCAACGCTGGCTGGGCGTGCTGTTCGCGGTATTCACCGCCATCGCGGCCTTCGGCATCGGCAACATGGTCCAGGCCCACTCGGTGAGCGACATGCTGAGCCAGGAGGTCTCGCTGCCCCCGGTCGCCTGCGGCGCCGTGCTGGCCGTGCTCACCGGGGTGGTGATCCTGGGCGGCATCCGCTGGATCGCCCGGGCCTGCGCCTGGCTGGTGCCCATCATGGCGGTGGGATACCTGCTGTGCTGCCTGGTCCTGCTGGCAAGCGATCTTTCGGCCATCCCGCGCGCGCTCGAGCTCATCGTCACGTCCGCCTTCTCGGGCCAGGCCGCCATCGGGGGCTTCGCCGGCGCGGGGGTAAAGGAGGCGGTGCGCTTCGGCATCGCCCGCGGGCTCTTCTCCAACGAGTCGGGGCTGGGCTCCGCCCCCATCGTGGCCGCGGCGGCCCAAACCAAGAACCCGGTGCGCCAGGCGCTGGTGTCCTCCACCGGAACCTTCTGGGACACCGTGGTGGTATGCCTGGTGACCGGGCTCGTGCTGGTGAGCTCCGGCGAGTGGGAGAAGGGCCTGGCCGGCGCCGAGCTCACCCGCGCGGCCTTCGTGCACCTGCATTTCCTGGGGCCGCTCGGGCTCACCTTCGCCCTGCTCACCTTCGTGTTCTCCACCATCCTGGGCTGGGAGTACTACGGCGAGAAGGCCGCGGAGTACCTGTTCGGCGTTCGCGCCATCCTGCCCTACCGGCTTCTGTGGGTGGCGGCGGTGTTCGTGGGCTCGCTCGGGACCCTCAAGGCGGTGTGGGCCTTCGCCGACATCGCCAACGCCTTCATGGCCCTGCCCAACCTGGTCGCGCTGTTGCTCCTCAGCGGCGTGGTGGTCCACGAGACGAAAAAGTACCTGTGGGAGGGCGGCCTCGACCGCGGTGAGGACGACCCGCTGGACGGGTCAAAGACGGTTCGGTAGAATTTCAAGTGGAAGCCGCCGGCCTGCGAGAAGGACTTCCCGCTCGCCAAGTGGCGCCCGGCCGCCAAGGCCATCTCCGAGGCGGTCTCTCAGGCCGAGGCACCGGACTTCTGCCCCCACTGCGGCATGCGGCTGTTCGAAAAGTGCGTCCGCTGCGGTGAGCGTGGCTTCGCCCACTTCTCGTTCTGTTCCGGCTGTGGGCATCCGACCTCCACCACGCGTTGAGCGCCGTCCAACCCTCCCCGGCCACCGATTTGCTTGACAGCTCCGGGGGCCGGGTTTATATTCCGCCAGCCAAGACCGGGAGGTTGGATTCCATGCCGATCTACGAGTACCACTGCGACGCCTGCGGACACGAATTCGAGCTCATCCAGTCTTTCTCCGACAAACCCCAGAAGAAGTGCCTCAAGTGCGGCAAGCCGGTGCGAAAGCTGATCTCGCAATCGAGCTTCCACCTCAAGGGGACCGGCTGGTACGTCACCGACTATGCCCACGGTGGGAAGCGACCGGGCTCTGCCAATACGAAGCCCGCCAAGGAAGCCGACACCGCCAAGCCCGCCGCTCCGGCCACAACCACCGACAAAACCGACAAGAAGTAGCGCCCGGGGCCTGAAACGCTCGGGGGAGGCATGCCCGGCCCGTTCTCATCCTTGAGCCGCCGGGCAGTGCGGATTTTACCGCTGCCTTTGGAGCAAGAGCTGGTAGACCGGGTGGCCTGGCTGGTGCGGCTTCGCTGGGTCGCCGCCGGCGCGGTGCTGCTGCTCACGCTGCTGGCCCGGCCGGTGCTTTCCCTGGATTTTCCGACGGGCGTGCTGCTCGGGATCGGCGTCGCCATCCTCGCCTACAACGCCGTGTTCTTCGCCGTGCTGCGGGTGCTGCGCCAACGTATCTCCGCGCCCCCCGTTGTCTTCGGTCGCTTCGCCACCTTGCAGATCCTGACCGATCTCGTCTCGCTCACCCTGATCGTGTACTTCACGGGCGGCCTTGAGAGCCCGGCGCTTTTTTTCTTTCTGTTCCATGTCATCATCGCCAGCATCCTGCTCAAGAGCGGCTTCGCCTTCTTGCAGGTCGCGGTCAGCATCGGGTTGGTCAGCCTGATGGCCCTGCTGGAACACGCCGGCGTCTTTCCCCACCAGGGCATCGAGATCGTGGGGGATCCCGCCGACGCCTCCTGGCTCAACCTCATGATCCTGCTGGGATCCTTCACCGCCACCGTGCTGGTGGCGGCCTTTCTGGCCACGGCCATCACCCGGCAGCTCGCCCGCCGCACCCGCGAGCTGGCTTACCTCCGGCAAAGGCAGGAGCGGGATTTCGAGAAGATGCGCATCCTGAACGAGGTGGCCCAGGCGGTGTCCTCATCCATCGACCTCGAACGGGTGCTCTCCACGATCACACACCAGGCCACCGAGGTCATGAACGCCAAGGGATGTTCGGTGCGCCTGCTGGACGAGAGTTCGCGGCAGCTTCGCATGGAAGCGTCGTTCGGCCTCTCCCCCGCATACCTGAACAAAGGCCCCATCGACGCCGGGCGCGGGCTGGACCGGCGGGTGCTGTCCGGCGAGGCGGTGTGCATCCGCGATGCCGCCACCGACAGCGACCTGCAATACCCCGAGGAGGCCAAACGCGAGGGCATCCGCTCCATCCTCAGCGTACCCCTGCGCGCCCAGGAGCAGGTCATCGGCGTGCTGCGCCTGTACTCCGCCGAGGAGCGCTGCTTCTCCGACGAGGAGGTGGATTTCCTCATGGCCCTGGCGGCCCAAGGCGCGGTGGCCATCCGCAACGCCCGGACCTTCAAGGAGCTCGAACTCCTGGAGCGAGCCAAGTCTCGCTTCATCTTCACCGTGAGCCACGACCTCAAGGCGCCGCTGGCGGCCATCCAGTCGCAGCTCTCCCTGCTCACCCAGGGCTACGCCGGTGACCTCAACGAGCAGCAACACCACGTGCTGCAGCGGACCGTCCTCCGCGCCGAGTCGCTGCAGGCGCTGATCCGCGACCTGTTGGCCCTGGGCGCCATCCAAAACCGTCTGCCCGAGAAGAACGCCGCGCCGGTGGACCTGGGAGCGCTGCTCGAACGCCTGCGGGAGATCCACCAACCGGGTGCCCGGACGCGTGGCATCCGCATCGACCTTTCGCTGGGCGCGCCCGGGGTGCGGGTGAAGGCCTTGCCGGAGGACATGGAGCGGCTGTTTGGCAACCTCCTCGAGAACGCGGTCAAATACTGCCGCGTGGACGGGGCGGTGATGGTGCGCCTCGAGCGCTTTGTAGACAAGGCTCGGGTGGTGGTGGCCGACACCGGCATCGGTATCCCGCCCGAGGCGCTACCTCGGATCTTCGAGGAGTTCTACCGGGCGCCGAACGCCAAGGAGCTGCGCACCGAGGGCACCGGCCTGGGCCTGGCCCTGTGCAAGCGCATCGTCGATCTGTACGGCGGTGAGATCCGGGCCGAGAGCGTGCTCGACCAGGGCAGCACCTTCACCGTGCTGCTGCCAGCGCTGCCACCCGAGGCAGCCGCCGAGGCGAAATAGCCGCAACCCATATCAAGAAAATTCCGCCTGGACAGAGACGTCTGCACTGGATAAATCTGCTTGAAATTGCATATTTTTTTACAGGGGACGGGCCCCGAGGTTCCCGAGGGCCTCCGTTCACTCCGGTCACTCGTCGATCACGTCGATGGCCCGCCGCTGCTCCCGGAACGCCTGGATCACGAGGAGCACGTACAAGACCAACGACACCGCAAAGAAAAAGTCGAGTGCCGGCTGGGTCGAGAGGGGTCGAGAAGTCTTGCTGCGAAGCAGGTGGCCGTACAGCACGAACGCTCCGAAGCCTTCGACCCCGAGCGCGGCCAGACTGCCGAAGAAGGCGGTGACCCAGCTCGTCGCTCGGCGACGGATGACGTTGACCAGCATCAAGTAGACACCGATCACCAACATCAGCAACCCGATGTCCCCGAGGTCCTGCTTGTTTTCCCGGTCGTTCATTCGATGGCTCCTTTCGGACCTGTCATGCCGTTCCGCCGTTGCGGCATTTTTGGCTGACCGTTTTCACCCCGTCCTCGATCTGCCGGATGGCCCGCCGGATGTCGGCCATGGCGCCGTGAATCTGGATCCAGGCCACCGAGAACGAATCCAGCTTCTCGAGCTTGCGCAGCTCGTCTCCGACCGCCTCCGCGGCCTTCTCCAGCTTGTGGAACAGACGCAAAAGGTAGGCGACGATCTCCCCGGAGGTACGGTCGGGGCGGGCGGCGTCCCGCTCGAGCAAGTATTCGAAATCGATATCTTCGGTGAGCCTGTAGAGGGACATGTCAACCTCCTTTCAGCGTCGAGGACTCTCCAGCTCGACGCTCCGGCAGCTTTGCAAGCTGCCTTCAAAAAAGAATTATTCAGAAGACAGCAAGGACGATGCCATGTATCGTTCGAGCGATTGCGTTCTGCTCAGTGGGCCGAACTTGCGGAAGTTTCCACGCCGAAAGGCGACAGAGGTGCCGGCGCATCGGGCGCAAGGGAGATCCCACGACGCTTCAGAAAATGCCGGCGCGGGTGCAAAAAATGAGGTGCCGCCCGGGACCGCCGCCGAGAGCGTGCAGGATCGACGTAAAATCGGCCCCATCGCCGCAGAGGCCTGGCGCGTTGACACCCCCGCGCGGGCGGTGCTAGGGTTCGCCGCCGTGCGGGCTCCGGCCCGCATCATTTCTGGAGCCACCATGGAACCATTGTCCGCAAACGAGATCCGCAAGAAATTCCTCACTTACTTCGAAAGCCAACGGCACCAGGTCTGCGCCAGCTACCCGCTGGTGCCGCCGAACGACCCCACCCTGCTCTTCACCAACGCCGGGATGGTGCAGTTCAAAGACGTGTTCACCGGCAAGCAGAAGACGGGCTTTCGCCGCGCCACATCCAGCCAGAAGTGCGTACGCGCCGGCGGCAAGCACAACGACCTGGAGAACGTGGGCTTCACCGCGCGGCATCACACCTTCTTCGAGATGCTGGGCAACTTCTCCTTCGGCGACTACTTCAAGCGCGAGGCCATCCGCTTCGCCTGGGAGTTCTTGGTCGGCCGCATGAAGCTGCCGGTGGAGCGGCTGTACATCACCGTGTTCGGCGGCGAGCCGGAGGAGAACCTCCCCGCCGACGACGAGGCCGCGCGCCTGTGGCGGGAGGAGACCGGCATCGCGCCGGAGCGCATCCTGCGCTTCGGCAAGAAGGACAACTTCTGGTCGATGGGAGAGACCGGCCCCTGCGGGCCGTGCTCGGAGATCCACTTCGACCAGGGCGAGGCGGTGCCCTGCCTCGAGGAGGGCGGCCATCGCGGAGTGGGCTGCGAGTGCGACCGGGTGATGGAGGTATGGAACCTGGTGTTCATGCAGTTCGAGCGCCACGCCGACGGACGGCTCACGCCCCTGCCCGCTCCCTCCATCGACACCGGCATGGGTCTGGAGCGCCTGGCCGCACTGCTGCAAGGCGCGCGCTCCAACTACGACTCCGACCTGTTCCGGCCGCTGCTGATGCGCGCCGCCGAGCTGGCCGGCGCCCGCTACGGCGCGGACCCGGCGCGTGACGCTTCGTTGCGCGTGATCGCCGACCACGCCCGGGCCACGGCCTTCCTCATCGCCGACGGGGTGCTCCCCGGCAACGAGGGACGCGGCTACGTGCTGCGCCGTATCATGCGGCGGGCCATCCGCCACGGCTCCAAGCTCGGCATCGAGGAGACGTTCTTCTTCGAGGTGTGCCGCGCGGTGGTGGCCGCCATGGGCGAGAGCTACCCCGAACTCACACAGCACACGCAGCTCATCGAGAAGGCAACCCGCCTGGAGGAGGAGACGTTCCGCCGCACCCTGGGGGCTGGCCTGAAGACCTTGATACGGGCCATCGAACGCGACGGTGGCCAGAAGATCCTCGACGGCAAGCTGGTGTTCGATCTCCAGACCCGCGACGGCTTCCCCCCCGATCTCACCGCCGTCATCGCCCGCGAGCACGGCTTCGCCATCGACGAGGCCGGCTACCAGAAGGCCTTCGAGCGACACCAGCAGGTGTCGGGCCAGGGCCTGGGGCTCTCGGGAGTGGACGAGATCTTCAAGGAGCTGCTGGCCGCGCACGGGCCGACCCACTTCACAGGATACGAGACCCTGGAGGCGTCGGGCCAGGTGCAGGCCCTGCTCGAGCTGGATGAGCGGGCGGACGAGGCTGGCCAGATGCGCATCGCCGCCCGCCGAACGGTGGAGCGGGTAGAAGCCGGGCGCGTGTTCGAGGCGGTGCTGTCGCACACCAGCTGCTACGGCGAGTCCGGCGGCCAGGTGGGCGACACCGGCGCCATCGAGTGGGAGGGTGGCCGCGGCGAGATCCTCGACTGCCACCGCCCGGTCGCCGAGCTGTTCGTCCACCGGGTGCGGTTGCTCCAGGGGACCTTGGCCGTCGGCCAGCCGGTCCGCGTCCGGGTCGACGGCGCCCGGCGCGACGCCATCCGGCGCAACCACTCGGCCACCCACCTGCTCCAGGCCGCGCTGCGCGCGGTGCTGGGCCGCCACGTGAACCAGAAGGGATCGCTGGTCTCCCCCGAGCGGCTGCGATTCGACTTCTCTCACACCGCGCCGCTCAGCGAGCCGGAGCTCGCGGCGGTCGAGGACGAGGTCAACCGCCGCGTTCGCGAGAACCGCCCCGTGGAGGTGGAGCACGTCTCCCTCGAACAGGCGCGCCAGGCCGGCGCCACCATGCTCTTCGGGGAGAAGTACCAGGACCAGGTGCGCATGGTCCGCATGGGCGAGAGCCTGGAGCTGTGCGGCGGCACCCACGCCGGGCGCACTGGAGACATCGGCGCCTTCTTCGTCCTGTCGGAGTCCGCCGTGCAGTCCGGGGTGCGCCGCATCGAGGCGGTGACGGGCGAGGCCGCGGTGACCCACCTGCAGGAGCTACGGCGCTTCCAGCGCGAGCTTGCCGAGAGCCTGCGGAGCCCCCCGGCCGAGGTCGCCCAGAAGGTCCACAAGCTGCTGGAGCGGACGCGCGAGCTGGAGCGGGAGATCGAGCAACACAAGGCGCGCCTGCTCCTGTCCGGCGCCGGAAGCGATCCCCTGTCCGGGGCGCAAGACCTCGGCGAGGCACGCGCGCTGGCCGTACGCGCCGAAGGCGTCGAGCTCAAGGGGCTGCGCGAGTTCGCCGACAAGCTGCGTGACCGGCTGGGCAAGGGCGCGGTGCTGGCCGCCACCACCCAGGAGGGCAAGGTCTCCTTCGCCTGCTCGGTCTCCAAGGAGCTGGCCGGGCGCCTCGACGCCGGGCGCCTGCTCAAGGACGTGCTGCACATCACCGGGGGCAAGGGCGGCGGCCGGCCCGACTTCGCCCAGGGCGGCGGCGGGGATCCGGCGAAGCTGCCCGAGGCCCTGGAAGGCTTCTACGCGGCCGTGCGCCATTCGCTCGGCCGGAACGGGTGAGCGGGACCCACCGGCGTGCGGCGCGTCGTCCAAGACCTGGGGTTCGCGGGGGCGGGGTGCCTCACCACCGCCTGCCAGATCCACCTCACGCGCGAGTGCCTGACGCTCTTTTCCGGAAACGAGCTGTGCCTGGGCGCAGCCCTGGGGAGCTGGCTGTGCGGCATCGCCCTCGGCTCCTCCGTCGGCGCCTGGCTGGCGCGGCGCTCGACGTCGCCGGGCACCAGCCTGGCCGTCGCGCTGGTTTTGCTTTCGGCCTCGTGCATGACGCTGCTGCGGCTGTTCCGCTCCCTGGCCGGCGTGGGCCCTGGCGAGCTGCCGGGCGCCCTCTCGCTGCTTCTGGCCGGCGCGGTCCTGGTGCTCCCCGGCGCGGTCATCGCCGGGGCGCTGTTTCCCTTGCTGTGCGCCGATTCGGGCGCAAGCGGCGATCCCCAGCCGGTGGGCCGGGTGTACGCTATCGAATCCCTGGGGGCCGCCGCCGGTGGAGCCTTCGTCTCGGTGTGGGCCGCTGGCACGCTTTCGCCTTTCATGAGCCTGGCGTTGTGCGCGCTGCCGGCTCTCCTCTTCCTGCCGCTGGCCCGGATTCCTTCGAGCGCGTGGGCCGTACGCCGCGCCGCCGGACTGCTGCCCGCCATCCTGCTCCTTGGCGCCGCCGCCAGCGGGCTGCCCTCCCGGCTCGACGAGTGGAGCGCCAGGCTGCGCTTCGAGCAGCTTACGACCGGAGAGCGCTTGAAGGCCTCGGCCGACACCCCCTACCAGCGCCTGGACCTGGCCGAGCGGGAAGACCAGTTCTCCCTGTACGCCGACGGCAAGCTGCTCTCGACCTTCCCCGATCCCTGGCGCGAGCTGCCCCGGGCCCACCTCGTCTTGACCCAGCACCCCGCCCCGCGCCGGGTCTTGTGGCTCGGCTCGAGCGGCCTCTTGGCCGCGCCGGCGGCGCTGCGTCACGGGGTGCAACACCTCGTCATCGTCGACATGGATCCCGGCATCGGCGCGCTCATCGTCCCACGCCTCGACGAGGGCGCGCGAGCGGCCCTGGCGGATGAACGGGTCCGGCGCGTCTCCGGTGACGGGCGGCGCTTCTTGCGCGAGACGGAGGAACGGTACGACGTCATCTTCTCGGACGCGCCTGATCCGCTCACCGCGGCCCAGAGCCGCTATTTCAGCCTGGAGTTCTTCCGCCTCGCCCGGGAGCGCCTGGCCGACGGCGGCTTGCTGGCGCTGCGGCTCGGGGGCAGTTTCAACGTGGCCGATCCCTTCACCGCGCGGCGCCTGCTGTCCACCCTGGCCACCTTGCGCCAGGTGTTCCCCGGGGCCCGGGCCCTGCCCGGCGCGGGGACCTTTTTGCTGGGAGCGACGGACCCCGACTCGCTCCTGCTCTCGGCCGAGGCGCTCCGGCGTCGCTTCCAGGAACGGGACGTGCGGGATCCCCAGTTCCACCCGGCGCAGTTCGCCGCCGCTTTCGAGACCGCGCAGGTCGGGCAACTCGAGGCCGCGCTCGAGAACGGGCCGGCGCCGTCCCTCAACCTGGATGGTAGACCGACGGTGATGCTCTCCGGCATCCTGCGCGAGAGCCTGATCGAGTCGCCGACGAGCGTCGCGTGGTTGGAGCGCCTGCTAGCGGTCCCGGCTTGGTGGTGGATTCTGCTGTGCCTGCTCCCCGGCCTCGCGCTGATGGCCTGGGTGGCGTTCGGCCGCAAGGCGAACGAGCGCCGGCGCACAGCGGTCGTGGCGTTCGCGGTGACGGTCGCCGGGGCCACCGGTCTCGGCCTGGAGATTTCTCTGTCGCTCGCCTACCAGACCCTGGCCGGCAGCCTCTACCGCGAGCTGGGCTTTTTGCTCGCGAGTTTCATGCTGGGGCTGGCCGCGGCCGGCGCGCCGTTACGCGCCTACCTGATGCGCCGCCTCGCCACCGAGCGGATGTTGGCCGCCTGGATGCTCCTCTTTGCCGGCTTCTGCGCCGGGGTGCCCGCGCTGCTGTGGGCGGCGGAGGGCCTCCTGCCCTTCGGGGCCGGCCGGGCCGTGCTGCTCGCGCTGGTCTTCCTCTCTGGAGCCGGCACCGGCGTCACCTTCCCGCTGGCGGCCCGGTTGTCACAACCCGTCGGCGCCGGAGCCGCCGCGGCCCGGATCAACCGCGCCGATCACATGGGCGCCGCCGCGGGCGCGCTGTTGGTCGGCCTGCTCGTCCTCCCCGTCCTGGGTTGGACCGGTGCCTGCTTGCTGTTCGCGATCCTGCTCTTCCAGGCCGCCGGGCTGTTGTGGGTGGCCGGCGCACCCTCTGCGAGCCCGAATTGATCGCCGGCCTCGGCTGCGCTATGGTGACGGTCGGGAGGAGACCGCGGTGGATATAACCAAGAAAATCCTGTACTGCTACAACTGCAACGCCCCCATCGTGCTCATCGACAAGGTGGTGCGCGAGGACACCTGCTTCACCTGCAACCGGGACGTGCGTTGCTGCAAGAACTGCCGCTTCTGGGATCCGGGCGCCCACAACCAGTGCCGCGAGAATCTGACCGAGTACGTGCCGGACCGGGAGCGGGCGAACTTCTGCGCTTCCTTCGAGCCGCGGGTGGGCCTGCTGTCGTCCTCGTCGGACACCGCCTCGGCCAAGGCCAAGCTGGAGGCGCTGTTTAGAAAGTAACGGATGGTCGTTCGTGCGCTGATGGCGCTGAAGGATGCGCTGGATCTGGGTTTCTACCGGCGCAGCGTCGCCTTCATGGCGGTCTGGGCGCTCCAGGCGCTGTGTATCACGCACTTGCATTTCGGCACGGCGGTCACCTTCGTCTTCGACCAGCGTGGGGTGCTCACGATCCTGCTGGGGTTCGCGACCAGCGCGGCGTGGATCCACCTGCTCGATCTGCTGTGCGGCCGGCGCCGGGGCGCCCGCATCGCCATCAACGTCCTCATCCCCGTTTTGTATTTTCTGCTCGTCGAGTTCCATATCGTCACCAAGAGCAGCCTGGATTTCGATCTGATCCGGGACAACTTTCGCGAGATCGCCTTCAACCCTGCTCTGGAAGGCGTGCTGGGCCTTCTGTTCAATCCCCTGACCCTGGCACCCTTACTGGGGTGGCTGCTCCTGGCTGCGCCGTTGGAGAAACGCTTCCACCTGCTTTCCCGTTACCATCCTCCAGCCCGTCCCCTGGCCAGCCGGATCCTGTACGCCGGCTTGACCGCCGTGGGATTGCTACTGCCAATACCCACCTTCGACGAGGTCAATTTTCTGTTCCAGTCGGCGTTGAGCCCGCTCTTCGCCCGCGCCCGATTCGACGCCGAGGCCTTGCCCGCGGGAGAGGTGCCCGGGTATCCCTATGTGGTCCGCATGGAGCGAAAGGCTCCCCCGCCCGAGGAACTCCCCCACGTGGTGCTGCTCTTCCAGGAGTCGCTCAACCATCGCTACCTCGAGCGGCGGGCGCCGAACGGACAATGGTACACGCCGGTTCTGAATGAGCTGATTTCGCATTCGCTCTACGCTGAGCGGTTCTACGCCAACGGCAACCAGACCGCTCATGGCTGGGTGGCCACCCTGTGCTCCATCCTGCCGGGGTACCGGGGCAAGATCGTGAGCGCTTACCCCGAGCTGCGGCTGCGCTGCCTGCCGCAGATCCTGCGAGACGCCGGCTACCGCACCGTGTTCATGTCGGCATTGTCCACGCTCGAGTTTGAACGCACGGGCGAATTCATGCGCCGCATCGGCTTCGAGGAGACCTACGCCATGCGGCCCGAATCCCTCTCGTCCGAAGAGCGGCGGGCCGTCTGGGGCTGGGGGTTGCAGGACGACTTCTTCTACCGGCGAGCCTTTTCGCTGCTTTCCCCAGCCGGCGCCCCCCCCGATCCGCGACCGATATTCCTGGTGCTGGCGAACGCCTCCAACCACTTCTGGTTCAACAAGCTGCCGCGTTCCGAATGGCTCATGGCCCCCGAGGCGAAGTACATCAACGAAGCCTACACCAACACCCTTCACTTCGCGGACCGGTGCCTGGGGACGCTGCTGCGCCTGATCGAGGAGTTCTCGTCTCCTGCGGGAGTGCTGACCGTGATCGTGGGCGATCACGGATATCCCACCGGCGAGCACGGCTATGACTACCCCGAGATGGGGTTCCACGAGGAGATCTACCGCACCGGGCTGTGGATCCGCTGGCCCGGCCGCCTGCCGCCGCGCCGCCTCCCGCAAGACGAGGTCTATTCCCAGCTCGACGTTGCCCCCACCCTGCTCGACCTCTTGGGCATCCAGGGCGATCACCACTTCCAGGGCGTCTCGCTGCTGCCGCCCGGCGCCGGCCGGGACCGCACCGCGGTTCAGATCATGCCCTACGACGGGAAGTACATCGGCCTGGTGCGCTACCCCTACAAGTTCGTGCACCACATGCGCTTCAACCGCGACATCCTCTTCCGTCTGGACCGCGATCCTGATGAAGAGTGGAACCTGCTGGACACGCCAGAAGCCGACGCGGTCCTACCCGAATTCCACAACGGCCTCCGGGCGGTGTACTCGCACCAGTACCTGCTGGATCACAACCGCATCTGGCCCCCCGGCGAGGTGAGCGCCGCACCGGCACCGGCCCCCTGAGCGGCTCGGGGAAGCGGATCCCGGCGAAGGATCTGGTGCGGGTTACGGCGCCTTGGGAAGATCGAAGGCCGCCTGGAGCAGCCCGAAGGGGGCCTTGGTGGTCCGGTCGGAGATGCTCTCGAAGACATCGAAGAGCAGGAATTTCTGATCCTGGCTGAACCCGGCGAAGCGCGCCACCGGGCAGGGGACCCAGGTGTACACGAAGTTGGAGCCTTCGGGGCCGTGGCCTTCTTTCTTTTCCCAGTGGTACACCATGAGCCGGATGTCGGCCGGTTCCCCGGGGAGCTCCTTGTCCAGCGGCACCCACAGCCGCACCGCACCGGGCGCGAAGGTCAGCCGCGGGCCCAGGCGCACCGCCGGTCCCACGAAGTCCTTTCCCGAGAGGTCGAAGGTGGGCGTCTCGCGGCGCAGGATCAAGGTGACCTCTTCCTGGAGAAGCCCGGCGGGCACCTCCACGCGCAAGCCGCCCTCGAGTTCCAGCAAGCCGCCGGCCTTCCCTACCAGGCCCTTGACCTCGTCCGCCTTCGCCGCCCCCTGGTGTTTCACGGGGGCCTGTCCCCCGCCGGACCGGCTGCAGGCCGCGAGCGACAAGCTCGCCGCGAGCAGGATGCTCCACCGACGTGCAAGGCGAATCATGATACCCTCCCTTCCCGTTTTCCTCTCATCCGCACGCGTGGCCGCTCTCCCGTGCCTCTGCGGGCCTTGGCCGAAGCTTCTCTAGCTCCGGCCGCCGGGACAGCGCCTCTCGCCACACGCTCTCGGCGGAGCCGAGACGGACGAGCCCCGAAAACTGCGCGGAGAGTTCGTCCAGCGCATCGAGCAGCGCCTTTCCTCCCGCCGGAGCGAAGGCCGCCGTGGTCTCGACCGCGGTGCCGACCACGGAGAAGAGGCTGCCGCTCTCCTCCACCAACGCCGTCGCCGGCAAGGCCACGTCCGCCCGGCGGGCCCAGGGGCCCGCCACGACGTCGAAGGCTACCACGAACACGTCGCGGTGCACGTCCTTCGGCGCCAGCGCGCCGCCCAGCGGGTCGGTGTTCACCAGGAGCAGCGCTCCCAGCTCACCGCGCCGAAGCGCCTGGCGGATGCCGCTCATGTCCAAGTTGTTCGGGCCGATGCCGTCTCCCGGCATAAGACCCAGTTCCTCCCGACCCACCGCGTTTCCTCCACGGCGCAGCAGGAGGATGCGCTCTCGTCCACAGGTCTTGTGGGCGATCTCCCCCAGCGCCGCGAGTGCCGTGGCTGGCAGATCGTCGCTTGCGATGATCACGGGCCGTTTGGCCGAGCGCAGCGCCTCCATCACCTCTACCAGGTGAGCCTCTTTCACTCCCGCCTGTGCGACGAGCTGCGAAAGACCGCCATCCGCTCGAGCCAGCGCCTCCACCACGCCACCCAGCAAGGAGGCCGGAACCCGGCAGGTGCGGGCTGAAAGCTCGTCCAGGCGGGTGGCCGCGGACGACAGGACCCACAACGGCACACCCCCCAGGGCCGCCCGGCGGATCTCGATCCCCGCCACCGGGGCATGCTCGAACGGATCGCGTCCGACGACCCACATGGCATCGGCGCGACCGATCTCGGCGAAGGACAAGGTCGCCGGTCCCAGCGCCTCGCGCATCCGCCTGGGTTCGTCAGGGCCATCCAGGATACCCAGATGCGGCGTCTTCAGGCCCTCCCGAGCCAGTCGCTGGAGCAAGAAGGCGCACTCGTTGGTGAGCGGCCCCGAGGACAGCACCGCCACGCCTCGACCCACACGCTTCTTGAGCCCGTCGGCGGCGGCTGAAAGCGCCCGTTCCCAGTCGGCGCGCGCCGCCTTTCCTGCGGACCTCACCCGGGGCTCTTTGAGCCGCGGCAGCGTCTCCAGGAAGCGGTGCCCGAAGCTCCCGTCCACACACAGGTTGCCGCGGTTGTGGCCGATGCCGGGCTGGGAGAGCGCCCGCAGATAGTGGCCACGCACCGATTCGATCTTGAGCCGGCAGGCGACGCCACAGAAGCCGCAGGCCACCTCGTGACATGTGGGCTGGAAGGGGCCGGGCTTGGGCAGCACCGGCTTCACCTCCAACGCCCCGGTGGGGCAGGTGCCGAGGCACTGCCCGCAGGCATCGCAGTCGGTGGAGAGCAGCGGTTGTCCCAGGGTGGGCTGGATCTGCGTTTCGAAGCCGCGCCGCACGAACCCCAGCGCCCCCGTCCCCTGCTGCTCGAGGCAGATGCGAACGCAGCGCCCACACATGATGCACTTGTTGGGATCGTAGCGGATGAAGGGATGGTCCTCCAGCACGGGCAGGAAGGTGTGATCGCTCTTGAAGCGGTCCGGCCGCGCCTCGTACTCCTCGCACAGGTTGCGGAACTGGCAGGTGTCCACCGCGGTGCAGCCGCATTCCAGGCAACGGGCCGACTCCGCCAGGGCCTGGGCGGCGCTGATGCCCAGCTCCACCTCCTTGAAGCTCTTGAGCCGCCGCTCCACCGGCATCTCCCGCCCCTTGGCCCGCGCTTGCTTTTCCACGCCCTGGAAGATGTCCTCGGGCACGTCCTCGAGCCGACCGATGGAGTCCGAGAAGGGCTTGCCGATGGGCAGCGGCCGAAGCCCGCGCAGGAAGCGGTCGATGGAGATGGCCGCCTTGCGCCCGCCGGCGATGGCCTCGATGGCGGTGGCGGCACCGGTGAGACAATCGCCCGCGGTGAAGATCCACTCCACCTCGCTCTGGTACGTCTTCTCGTCGGCCTTCACCGTGGCCCACTTGGTGGCCGCCGGCCCGCCGGGCTCGCCCCACGCCGTAAGATCCGGTTTCTGCCCGATGGCCGCGATGACCGCGCTGGCCGGGATGTCGAACTCCGAGCCCGGGACCGGCACCGGCCGGCGCCGTCCCGAGGCGTCCGGCTCGCCCAGCTCCATGCGGATGGAACGGATGCCGCTCACCTTGCCGCTCTTGCCCAGGACCTCGACCGGCGCGGCCAAGAAGTGCATCTTGACG
Organism: Myxococcales bacterium; assembly: GCA_012798435.1. Taxonomy (GTDB): domain Bacteria; phylum Myxococcota; class B64-G9; order B64-G9; family B64-G9; genus JAAZNF01. The sequence goes on from JAAZNF010000097.1 coordinate 45,262, forward strand.
CCCTCGCGCTCGGCCTCCTCGACCTCGAAGGTCTCGGCCGGCATCTCCTTGCGAGTGCGCCGGTAGAGCAGCGTCACCTCGGCGCCCATGCGCCGCGCGGTGCGGGCGGCGTCGATGGCGGTATTGCCCCCGCCCACCACGATCACCTGCTTGCCGATCTTGGGCTTGCGGCCGTGCGCGGACTCGAACAGGTAGCCGATACCGGGGAACACGCCGGCCAGATCTTCACCCGGGACATCCATCTTCTGCGACACCCAGGCACCCACCGCCAGGAACACCGCCCCGAAGCCCTGCTCGCGCAGCGACTTCAAAGTAAAGTCTCGTCCCAGTTTCTGTCCGCAGCGGAGTTCGACCCCCAGGTCGGTGATGTGAGCGATCTCAGCGTCTAGCACGTCGTGCGGCAGGCGGTAGCGCGGGATGCCGTAGCGCAACATTCCGCCAGCCTTTTCGTTCATCTCGAACACCACCACCGCGTGACCCTTCTGGCGCAGGTAATAGGCCGCGGTGAGTCCCGCTGGGCCGCCGCCGATCACCGCCACCTTGAACCCGGTGTCGGGGGCCACCGGCGGCCGGTACGGTGCCTTGGACTCGCGGTCGAGATCGGCCACAAAGCGCTTGAGCGGGTTGATGGCCACCGGCTCGTCTACCCGGTTGCGCCGGCACTGAAGCTCGCAGGTGTGCGGGCACACCCGGCCGCACACCGAGGGGAAGGGGTTGGTGCGCTTGATCACCTGGAGCGCCTCGCCGAACTCCCCGGCCGCGATGGCGGCGATGTACGTCTGGATGTCGATGTTGTCCGGGCACTGCAAGCGGCAAGGCGCCACGCAGTCGCCCGCGTGCGCCGACATCAAAAGTTCCAGCGCCATGCGCCGCGCCTCGCGTACCGCCGGCGTGTCGGTTTGGATCTTGAGGCCCGGAGCGACCTTGGTGCCGCATGACGGCACGAAGCCGGGCCGGCCCTCCTGCTCCACCAGGCACACAAAGCACGAGGTGAACGGCTCGAGCCGCGGATCGTGGCACAGGGTGGGGATGCGCTTGCCGTGCCGCCGCGCCACCTCGAGGATGGTCTCGCCGGGCTGCGCCTCGACCTCTTGCCCATCGAGGAAGAATTTGATCTCGTTCGCCATGGCCGCCTCCTAGATGATCTCGATGGCCTTGAGCTTGCACTTGTCCATGCACAGCCCGCAGCGGGTGCAGATGGCCGGGTCGATGACGTGGGGTACCTTCTTGTCGCCGCGGATGGCCTTCACCGGGCACACCTTGAGACATACTCCGCAGCCCGGACACTTCTCCGCGATCACCCGATAGGTAATGAGCTTGCGACAGGCCTTGGCCGGGCAGCGTTTCTCCTTGATGTGGGCCTCGTACTCATCGCGGAAGTAGCGGATGGTGGTGAGCACCGGGTTGGGGGCGGTCTGCCCCAGGCCGCACAGCGAGCCGCGCTTGATGTTCTTGGCCAGCGCCTCCAGCGTCTCGATGTCGCCCTCGCGGCCCTGGCCCTCAGTGATGCGCTGCAGGATCTCCAGCATGCGGCGGGTGCCCACGCGGCAGAAGGTGCACTTGCCGCAGCTCTCTTTCTGGGTGAAGTCCAGGAAGAAGCGCGCCACGTCCACCATGCACGTCGAATCGTCGATGACCACCATGCCGCCCGAGCCCATGATGGCGCCGGTCTTGGTGATGGAGTCGTAGTCGATGGGGGTGTCGGCCAGGCTCTCGGGGATGCAGCCGCCCGACGGCCCGCCCATCTGCACGCCCTTGAGCTTGCGCCCGCCCAGGATACCGCCGCCCACCTCCTCCACCACCTGCCGCAGGGTCATACCCATGGGGACTTCCACCAGGCCGCCGCGGCGCACCTTGCCGGCCAGGGCGAACACCTTGGTCCCCTTGCTCTTCTCGGTGCCCATGGCGGCGTAGGCCGCGCCGCCGTTCGTGATGATCCAGGGCACGTTGGCGAAGGTCTCGACGTTGTTGATGTTGGTGGGCTTCTTCCACAGGCCGGAGATGGCCGGGAAGGGCGGCCGCAGGCGTGGCATGCCACGCTTGCCCTCGATGCTGGCCATGAGCGCGGTCTCCTCGCCGCACACGAAGGCCCCGGCGCCTTCCTTGATGGTGATGTGGAAGGAGAAGTCCTTGCCCAGAATGCGCTCGCCCAGGTAGCCCTTCTTCTCGGCCTGGGCGATGGCGATGTTCAGGCGGTGGATGGCGATGGGGTACTCGGCGCGGCAGTAGATGTAGCCGTGGTTGGAGCCGATGGCGTAGCCGGCGATGACCATGCCCTCCAGCACCGAGTGCGGGTCCGACTCCAGCACCGAGCGGTCCATGAAGGCCCCGGGGTCGCCCTCGTCGGCGTTGCAGATGATGTACTTCTCGGTCCCGGGCGCCTTGGCGCAGAACTCCCACTTCTGCCCGGTGGGGAAGCCCGCCCCGCCGCGGCCGCGCAGCCCCGAGCGTTTCACTTCCTCGATCACCTGCTCCCGCGACATGCCGGAGAGGACCTTCCGCAAGGCCTGGTAGCCGCCGGCGGCCAGGTACTCGTCGATCTCCTCGGGGTTGATGTGCCCGCAGTTGCGCAGCACGATGCGCTTTTGCCGGGCCAAAAACGCCTGCTCCGAACCGCCGCCATCGTCGCCGGTGGCCACCCATTCCTGGATGAGCTGGCCCTTGGCCACCGCCTCATCGAGAAGCCGTGGCACGCGCTCGGGCAAGATCTCCATGTAGACCACTCCGGGTTTACCGGGGGCGCGAACCTCGACCAGAGGTTCGCGGTAGCACATGCCCATGCAGCCGGTGATGGAAAGGTCGACGTCGAGCGCGCGGGCGGCGATGGCTTCTTCCAACGCGGATAGGGTCTTCTGGGCCCCGGCGGCGATACCGCAGGCACCGAGCCCGACCGAGATCCGGATCTTTTGGCTTACCTGTGCCATGACGCCCTCTACTTTCCACCGTCGGCCTTGCGGTACTCGGCCAGCACCTTGGCCACTTTGTCGCCGGTGAGTCGCCCGTGGGCTTCCTTCTGGACCATGGCCACCGGGGCCAGCGAGCAGCAGCCGAGACAGGCCACCGACTCCAGGGTGAACATCCGGTCCGCGGTGGTCTCGCCGTCCTTCACCGAAAGCTCCCGTTCGAAGGCCTCGGTGATCTTGGTGGCGCCGGCCACGTGGCAAGCGGTGCCGTGGCACACCTTGATGATGTACTTGCCCACCGGCTTGAGACGGAACTGGGCGTAGAAGGTGGCCACGCCGTAGACGTTGCTGGCAGGGACTCGCAGCCCCGCGGCGATGCGATCCATGGCCGCCTTGGGCAGCCACCCCAACGCGTCCTGCACCTTCTGCAGCACCGGGATGAGCGCGCCCGAGTCCGAGCCGTGGGCGGCGATGACCTTGTCCACCTGAGTCAGATCCACGTCCTGCGCGAGAAGGCGCTGCGCGCACGCGCACTCGGTCATGACGGTCTCCTTAGGGCTTGAGGGGGATCTTCTCGATGTTTCGGTGCATGCGCTCGCGGGGAGGCACCGGATTTGCCTTGAGCGGCACCAGGTTGCACAACGGTTTCACCTCGGCAAGGCGCTTCACCACCGTCTCCAGTGGCTTCTGGGTGTCGAGGGTGATGAGCATGTCGAACTGCCCGACCAGCGGCTCGGCGAAGGCCACGTCGTCGATGGCCAGAAGCTGCTCGACGAGACGCGCGAGATCCGCGCGATCCGGACTGCCCTCGATGCCCGCCAAGACGTAGGAACGCTGTGCCATTTCACTCTCCTTGTGATCTTGTGCCGCCCGCTAAATTCGGGCGGGCCGAAACACCGGTCTTGTATTCGCTGCGGCCCGGCTTTGTCAAGCCGCTCGCCTGCACACAACCTATCGAAATAGCGACGGTTTAGCGTGTGGGCGGCTTTTTCCTGGGAGCGGCCAGCCACTTCTTGGCCGGCGCGAAGGCAGGATCGAGCGCCAGGGCCTTCTTCATCGAGGACTCGGCCTCACGGAGCGCGCCACGGGCCTCGAGACAGGTCCCCAGGAGGAAGTAGGCCCTGGGATCGGACGGGAGCAGCCGAATGGCCTCGGCGAGGCTTTCTTCGGCCAGGGGAAGCCGACCGCCCCGGATCCGGGCCAGTGCAAGCTGCAGGAATGCCTCGCCGTCGGCGGGCGAGAGCCGCGTCAGGGCGAGGTACGCGTCCTCGGCGCAGGTAAAATCGGAGGCCGCCAGGCACGCCTTGCCCAGGTTGCGCGCGAGGTCCGGATCCTTTGCGTCGAGGTTCCGCGCCCTTCGCAGGGCCTCCGCCGCGCCCTGCGGGTCCGCGGCCACGAGCAGGGCGTACCCCAGGTCGCCGGCGATACCGGCGTCCCGTCCCCCCGCCACCTGGTCGGCCCGGGACAGGAACTCGACCCCCTGCTTGATCTCGTTCTGCATCATCCGGGTCATTCCCATCTGATGCAACAGCCGAGGATCCTCTGGATGCCTCTCCAGCGCCGCCTGGTAGACCGCGGCGGCCTCCTGGAACCGCTGGGCCATGTCGAAAGTCATCCCCAGCAGCAAGGCGGCGTCGGCGTGGGCCGGATCGAGACGCAGGCATTCGGAGAGTGCCTTGGCCGCCTCGTCCAGGCGCTCGAGCCGCGAGAGCGCGAGCCCACGCTCGAAGTGGGCCTCGACGAGAGAAGGGTCGAGCGCCAGCGCCTGCGAAAGCGCGTCGAGCGCCTTCTCGCTCTCCCCGCGCCCATTGTAGGCCTTGCCCGCGCCGAGCAGATCGGTGGCCGAGAGCTGCGGCGTCGCCGGCGGCGAAGAAGGTCGCGGCGCCGGACCGGAGGCGCAGGCGGCGTCACAAAACACGGCGACAACGATCAGTGTTCGCAGACGAGTCATCGCCGACCGGTCCCCTTGAGCCGCGCGTTGTCGATGAGGCGGGTCTTTCCCACCCGGGCGGCCACCAGGATCACCGCCTCCCTGTCGATGGCCGGAAGCCGCTCCAGGGTCTCGGGGTGGCACACCGTCACGTACTCCACCTCGAGCCCGCTCTGGTTGCGCAAGATGTCCAGCACCGCCGCGGTGAGCTCCGAGGAGTCCCGCTCGCCGGCCGAGAAGAGCCGGCGCGCCTTCTGCAGGCCGCGGGAGATGGCCAGCGCCTGACCTCGCTCCTCCGGTGAGAGGTACACGTTGCGAGAGCTCATGGCCAGGCCGTCCGTCTCGCGCACCGTGGGCAGGCCCACGATCTGCACAGGGAGGTTGAGGTCTTGCGCAAGACGCCGCACGCACTGGAGCTGCTGGTAGTCCTTCTCGCCGAATAGCGCCACGTCCGGCTGTACGATGTTGAAAAGCTTTGTCACCACCGTGGCCACGCCGCGAAAGTGCCCCGGCCGGGCCGCGCCGCACAAGTCGCGGGTGACGTGAGTGACATCGACGAAGGTCTGGAACCCCTCCGGGTACATCTCGGCAGCCTCCGGCATGAAGATCACGTCCCCGCCGGCCGCGGCCACCTTGCGCCGATCGCCCGGTAGGTCCCGGGGGTAGCGATCCAGATCCTCACCCGGCAGGAACTGGGTGGGGTTTACGAAGATCGACACCACCACCAACTTTGCCCGGCGCCGCGCCTCCCGTATCAGCGACAGGTGCCCCTCGTGCAAGAAGCCCATGGTGGGCACGAGCGCGATGCTCCGCTTGCGCAAGCGCACCTCGCGGACCAGGGCGCGCATGTTGTCGATGGTGCGGATGATTCTGACTGCGCTGGCCGGTCGCGAACCCCTCTTGACCACAGTTTTTTCACGAGGGGGCTTCTTGGGGGAGGGCTTCTTTCTGCTCTTTTTGCTGGTCATGAACGACCCCTTGATACCTCGGTTTGAAGGCTGTACCCTTAACAAAGAAACACTCTAAAGGTCAAGCAAATAAAACAAATTCCGCCCTGACAAAGATGGCCGGCCTGTGTATCTTGAAAGATACAAAAAAGTCATAAATTTTCCTGCAAGGATACACTTCAACAGTCCCCAAACACCTCATAATATTATAACTAATTGTATTAAAAGTTTTTTTTCCAAAAACAAAACTATAAAAGTGGCATCGTTATTGCTCAGGTCGCCACCACGAAGCGTACTTGCCAAACCAAGGAGCGAAAATGTCAGCCATCAGCATCACCCCGAGAAAGACCGTCGCTCGCATCCGGAAGTTGTCCTCCATGATGCGGCTCGTTTTGCTGGTCATCGTCAACGGTTGCGGCGGAATGCCTCCCGAGCAGGCGACTCCGGCCGAGGCGCCCAATTACCTGGGCAAGGCTGATGGAACCTCCGATAGCGCCGACTACAGTTGCATGGTGGTCCTGCGAAGCGTCGGCAGGGTACCCAACAACATGGGCGGATACATGGACACCTGCCAGGCGGGAATTTCGTCCTCGGATTGTCGCTACTTCTGGGAGGGCTTCATCGACGTTTCCGAGGAGCAGATCGAGCGCTTCGAAAGCTTTGGAGTTCTATTCAGGACCGGAACGACCCAGGGCCAGTGGTATTCGACTCCCGCCGAACGCGTGGCCGACGTAGAGCCGGGGTTTGCCAGATTCCGCTTTCGGATCAGTGAGTTCACCCCTTCGCCAGGGATGAGTTACTCGAGCCTCAACCGCACCTCCATCGACTTCGTCCCTTACGGCGTGTGGACCGATGGCGGGCGGTTGTTCGACCACAACCGCTTGATCGATCCCCTGGGCAGCTATGAGCTGCGCCTCGAGAACGGTTGGTCGATCAGCCAGGACGCCGCCTGCCCGCCCCAGCTCCAGCAGCCCGAGTACCGGCTCACCTACCCCGATTTCAACGAGACGCTGTTGGGCGGCCCGGTGGAGGCCGGCGGAAAACTCAAGATCGTCTACGACGGCCGGCGGCTACGCGCCACCCAGGGATGCATGGGCGGCCACAACGCGGTCTCGGCCACCACCTTGATGGTGGCCTGGATGTTCGACGGCGATTCGACGATCCGCACCGCCGAGGTGGAGTTCTACCGCGAGTCCTACGGCTATGCCTGCCAGGGGCAGTCGCCCTGCATCGAGGACCGGGTGTCCACGCCGATCATCGACGTCCCCGAGCGGGCGAACCTCGTCAGCATGTGGTTCTACTGCGTGCCGATGGGCTCGGGCGACCCCGCCGGGTACGACTCCGACGAGGGCCGGAATTATTCCCTGCCCATCCGCGCCAAGGATCTCCCGTGGGTGGGCAACTTCACCAAGAACATCTCCCGCTCGGCCAGCGACCCGTGCGAGGGTGGAGTGGAGCTGGGCCAGGGGTTCTCGTTCGACACCTGGGCCCGCCAGCGGGCCACCGTGGCCAACGTGTGCTTCGAGATCTACCAGGCCGGCGTCACCGACTGGGACAACCCGGACATGTGGCGGCAGCTCGACGTGAAGGTGTTCTACTCGTACAACCACGCGGCCTTCCTCGACCGCTATGTGAACATGGTCTACCGCGCCGGGAACAACGCCCGCTATGCCATCGAGCTTCGGACGCTGGATCCTTTCGCGCCTTACACCTGCCCCGGCGGCCCGGTCAGCACGGTGTACCAGGGTAGCGAGCCCTACGTGCAGCTCGAGATGGAGTTTCTGGTGACGGTCAACGGGGAGGAGATCCGGCCGAACGGCCCCGGAACGACCTTCAAGGGTCTCTTCACCGACTACGCCAACAACCCCTGGCGCGACGAGAACTGCAACTGACCTCACCCGCTGCCCATCTATCACTCTGTAATAATTGCACATTCGCTGGGGACAGGCCCCATGAGCTTCGCTGGGCATTCGCTGGGGAC
>JAAZNF010000098.1 GCA_012798435.1 Myxococcales bacterium
CTCTCGGGGGCCGGGGCGGGCGGGGCTTCCACCGCCCGGCGGCGGATCACCTTGCCGCTGATCCGGGACTGGACCACGTTGCTCTTCTGCTCGCCGCGGATCTTGTCGATGGCCTCCCGGGCGTCGACATCCTCCAGGGAGCTGGCGTGGTTGCGAACGTCGTACCCCATGGCCTGCAAGCGCGCCACCAGCGCCTTGCTCTCGATACCGACTTCCTTGGCGATCTCGTAAACCCGAACCTTGCCCATCGAAACCACCTGCGAAATGCGGCCCTGGGGGCCCGAAGTTGTGGCGGCATCATCCCCTATGCGAGCGGGTGCTGTCAACCGCCGCCGCCGGTCGCTTTCCCCGGTCTTCCGGGGACGACAGCAATCGTTTCCAATTGTCCAAGTGGGTTGCCAGGCTGCGGGCCAGGCCCCGGTGCAGGATCCCGCCCACCGCGAACGGTCGATGTTCCGCCCGGGACGGGAGCGCAAGCCCGACGGTCAGCTCGCGCCAGGGCACCGTGCGAAGCTTGCACAGCTCCAGCATCTCGCGGCGCAGGGCCTCTCCCGCGTCGGGGGCGAGCAACAGGAGCGCCAGGCCGCCGCCGTTCAGCCGCCGCCGCACCGCGTCGTGGCCGGTCACCAAAAACCCGCCCGAGCCGGCCGCGCCCAGGATGGAGCGCGCCTGGCGCTCCTGGGCGGCCCGCAGGGTCTCGAGGAGTTCCTCCCAGGGAGGGGGACGCAGGTTCGCTTCCAGGGCGCGCCGCAGCGCGCCGGTTTCCAGCGCCCGGCGAATGCAGGCCGGGTCCGGGCACAAGCGCGCGCCCCGGCCGGGGAGCCGGCCGGTGAGATCGGGGAGCACCGCACCGTCGGGACCGGCCACCAGGCGTATGCTGGCGCCGTGGGCGAGCTTGCGGCGGCAGCCCAGGCAGGTGCGGATGGGCCCGGCCCGGCGGCCGGAACGCTTCTTGGGTCCAGTGCGCAACGTGACGGACTCCTGCGCGGCGGATCAGGCATCCTCGGGGGTCGGCTCCGAGCCGGTCCCGCCGGGCGCCGTCGGGGCCCCCTCGGGCATCATCGCGGCGCGGGCCTTCTCCTCGTAGTGCTGGGAAATGGCCTGCTTGATCTGGCGCGCCTTCTTGATGCCCAGGCCGGTGACCTCGCCCAGCTTGACCACGTTCTGTTCCAGGTGCACCTGCTCCAGCGTGAAGTAACCGCCCTGGGCGAACTGCTCCACCATCTTCTCGCCGATGCCGCGCACCTGTAGAAACTCCTGCTTGGCCGCCTCCAGGCCGCCCGGCACCGCCTCGGCCTGCTGCTTGCGCGACTCGGCCTCGGCGCGCAGCGCCTGCTCCTCGTCGAACACCACCCGCGCCGCCGAGCGCTGCATCTTCTCGGCCACGCTCGCGTCGATGCCCGGCACCTCGCACAGCACCTCGATGTCGGCCATCATCACGTCGCGAGCCGAGCGGAAGCCGTACTTGTACAGGGTGTCGATCATCATCTCGCCCACGCCCTCGATGCGGCCGAGCGACTCCATGGCGTTCTTCCACATCTCGGCCACGCGGGACTCGCTGTTGATGTCCAGCTTCCAACCGGTGAGCTGGGCCGCCAGGCGGACGTTCTGGCCCTTGCGCCCGATGCCCAGCGAGAGCTGGTCGTCGGGGACGATGATCTCCATGGAGTGGGTGTCCTCGTTGATGATGACCCGGGACACCTCGGCCGGGGCCAGGGCGTTGCACACGAACTTGGCCGGCTCGGGGGAGTAGGGCACGATGTCGATCTTCTCGCCGCGCAGTTCCTGCACCACCGCCTGCACCCGTGCGCCCTTCATGCCCACGCAGGCGCCCACCGGATCCACGTCGGGGTCGCGCGAGGCCACCGCGATCTTGGAGCGGGCCCCCGGCTCGCGGGCGCAGGCCTCGATGGTGACGATGCCCTCGTCGATCTCCGGCACCTCCATCTCGAACAGCTTGACCAGCAGGCCCGGGCTGGTGCGCGACAGCACGATCTGCGGCCCCTTGGACTCCTCCAGCACCTCGATGACGTAGGCCTGGATACGGTCGCCGGCGCGGTAGGTCTCGCGCGGCACCTGCTCGCGCACCGGCAGCACCGCCTCGGCCCGGCCCAGGTCCACGATCAGGTTGCCGCGCTCGAACCTTCGCACGATGCCGGTCACCAGCTCGCCCTTGCGATCGCGGTACTCCTCGTACACCAGGGCGTGGTCCGCCTCGCGCACCTTCTGGATCAGCACCTGCTTGGCGGTCTGGGCGGCGATGCGCCCCAGCTCCGAGGCGTCCAGCTTCATGCCCAGGCTGTCGCCCGGCTGGGCCTCGGGGTCGAGCTGGCGCGCCTGGTCGAGCAGGATGTCCTTCTCCGGGTTCTCGATCTGCTCCACCACGCGGCGGAATTCGAAGATCTCGATCTCCCCGGCCTCCTCGTTGTAGTGCACCTCCAGGTCGCGCTCCAGGCCGAACTTCTTCTTGGCGGCGGTCAGCATGGCCGCCTCCAGCGCCTCGACCAGGATCTCCTTGTCGATGCCTTTTTCCTTGCCGACCAGCTCCAGGGTCTGATTCAGATTCGTGTTCATGGTCTACTCCGGCTCGTCAACGCCCGGCCCTCAGGGCTCGGGCACCAGGTTTGCCTTGGATACGTTCGAAAGCGCGATCGAATACTCCCGGCCGTCCACCCGCAGGCGCACCACGCCGTCCGTGGCGCCGAGCAGCGTGCCCTTGAAGTGTCGCCGCCCCTCGACCGGTTCCGCGGACGAGAGCGTGACCAGGCGGCCGGCGAAGCGCACGAAGTCCCGCTCCCGGCACAGCGGCCGGTCCAGGCCCGGCGAGGAGACCTCCAGCGCGTAGCGGCCGGGGATCGGGTCTTCCACGTCCAGCACGTCGGAGAACTCACGCGAGAAGTCGCTGCAATCGTCGATGGTGACGCCGCCGGAGCGGTCCAGAAACAGGCGCAGCACGAACCCGCCGGCCTCCCGGCGGTACTGCACCTGCACGACCTCCAGCCCGCGCGTTGCCGCCAGGGGTTCGGCCAGGGCCAGGACTCGCTGCTCGATGTCGCGTTCTCGGGTCAATGCGCTTCCAAAAAAAAGAGAGTGGGCAGCTGCCCACTCTCAGTTGAAAACTCCTCAAGAAGCACGGTTCGTATAGCACCGGCAAGATCCACATGCAAGAAAAATCTGCGCTGCCCGTGGAGGGCTCTCCAACGGTGCAGGTTCCGCGTCGCCGGGCAGGCTCCTCCGCGCCGGGCTAGAGGCCGTCCTGCGGGCCGGGCGAGCGTCGCGAGAACAGGGCGCGATCGAGCAGGTGGGTGGGCCGGACGTGCTTGAGGGCGGCCAGCGCGGAGCGGCGCAGATCGGGGATGTCCCGCGCCAGCGCCGCGATCCAATGTTTCACCGCCTCCCGGCGCGGATCGCGCGAGCCGTCGCGGTAGGGGCAGGCGATCTCCACCGCATGAAAATCCGCCGCCGCGGCGAAGGCCCGCAGCGCCTCCTCCTCGATGTAGCACAGGGGCCGGATGACCCGGTTGCGCCGGTCATCCGAGAGGAGGTTGATGCCCATCGCCTTGAGCTGGCCCGAGTAGAAGAGGTTGAGGAGCAGCGTCTCGATGAGATCGTCCAGGTGATGCCCCAGGGCCAGCTTGTTGCAGCCGCGCGCGGGAGCCAGGTCGTACAGGACGCCGCGGCGCAGCCGCGAGCACAGGGCGCAGGGGTTGGTGCCGGGACGCAGGTGGTCTCGCACGCAGCCGCGGATGTCGCGCCGGAAGACCTCCACCGTGTAGCCGTGACGGGAAAACTCGGCCGTCACCCGCTCCCCGGCGCCCTCGTCCCAGCCGGCGTCCACGAACACCGGCAGCAGCGAGAACTCGAAGGGAGCCCTGCGCCGGTGCAGGTCGAGCAGGTGCAGCAGCGAAAACGAGTCCTTGCCGCCGGAGATGGCCACCAGGATCCGATCCTCCGGCTCAATGAGTCCGTGATCGCCGATGGCTTGTCCTACGCGGCAAAACAGCAAATGTTCCAGACGTGAGACGGGCTTGTTGCGGCGCGCGCCGAGCGGCGTCTCCCCCGGCAGCGCGCGCGAGGGCGAGCGGACCTCCGGGTGGCGGCGTTTGGCGAATCCGCGGGCCACCGCTCAGGCGTCCCGAGGGGGCGGGTTCTGCCGATCGCGGCGCCGGCGCACGAAGAAGCGCACCAGGCAGTACAGCGCGATCAGCAAACACAGCCACCCTCCGTTCAGGGGGAACCCGATGAGCTGGTCGGTGAAGCGCACGCCGATGAACGGGCCCTCGGCGAAGCGGTTCCAGGCGAAGATCCCCGCGGCCAGCGCGAGCCAGATGACGGTGGACCACATGTTTCCTCCCGGCGACCGGGCGTCATTGTGGCAGCATGCCCGCGCCAGGGCAAGCGCAAGAATGAGGCGTGGAGCCGGTACTGGCGAGCGACGCCGGCGACCCTGCCGCGTCTCACGGGGCGGGGATGGTGCCGATCACGCCCTCCACGAACTCCATCATGGACAGGATCTGCTCGTCGCTCAGCTTGTCGCCGGCGGCGACCCAGGGCGTTCCGTCCTGGTGGTTGAATGGGCCATAGAACACGTCCCAGCTCCCGGAGGTGATCTCGGCCTTCTTGGCCGCCACGGAATCCTTGACCGTCTGCGGCACCATGCTGCCGTAGGCGCCCAGGTCGACCACCCCGTCCGGGATCCCGCCCAGGTAGGAGCGCGAGGTCCAGGTCTTGTCCCGGACCGCCTGGATCTCCGCCTGGTAGTACGGCGCCCAGTTCCACACCGCGGAGGTCAGCACGGTGTTCGGGGCGAAGGAGAGCATGTCGGAGTGGTAGCCGATGGCGTACTTGCCGGCGTCGCGGGCGGCGAACACGGTGGCGGTGCTGTCCTGGTGTTGGGACATCACGTCACAACCGGCGGCCAGTAGCTCGTTCGCCTTCGCGCCCTCGACGGTGGGGTCATACCAGGTCTTGGTCCAACGCACCTCCACCGTGGCCTGGGGGTTCACGCTGCGCACGCCCAGGGTGAAGGCGTTGATCATGTAGATCACCTCGGGAATGTCGAACGCCGCCACGTAGCCGACCTTTCCGCTCTGGGTCATGGCGCCGGCCACCATGCCGGTGAGGTATCGAATCTGGTACATGCGCCCGAAGTAGTTGCCCATGTTCGCGGCGGTCAAGTTGCTGGAACAGTGGTCGAATTTCACCTCGGGGTTGGCCAGCGCCACGCTGTGCGTAGGTTCACCGTAGCCGAAGCTCGTGGTGAAGATGATGTGGTTGCCCGCGTCCGCCAGCGCCTGGATGGTGGTCGCCGCATCGTTCTCCGGGACGTTCTCCTCGTAGCTGGTAATGACCTTGGGAAGGTTGGCCTCCGCCGCCTTGCGTCCCTGGTCGTGGGCGTACGTCCAGCCATGGTCGCCGGGCGGGCCGATGTACACCCAGGCGGCCTTGATCTCCGTGACGGTGTTGTCATCGCCGCCAGAGCAGGCTCCCATCGAAAAGACCAATGCCATGCCGAGAAGGGTCAGAACGGTGCGCATGCGGGTTTCCCCCTGGTTCGGGTGGATCCAACGGCGCCAGTCGCCTCTTCGAATTTTCAACAAGTGCTCGACCGAAATCAAGACCGGACCTCGCCGGACGTTTGCCGAAGCGGCTCAGGGCTCCTCTCGGATGCGGTCGTCCTCGATGGTCCAGAAGCGCGCCTCCTGCGCCAGCACGTCTCCCTGTTCATCGAAGTCCATGGAGCCGGTGACCCCTTGATAATCGATATCCACTCCGCGCTGAATCATTTCCAAGCCCCTGGCGAGATCGGACCAGGCCACCGGTTCTCCGGGCGGGCTGGAAACTTCCTGGAGGGCGCCGGGCAGCGTCGCGTTGTCCGGAGTCTGCCCGCCCCGCGCAACACGGGCCAGGGCCAGCGCGGACAGGGCCGCGGCGTCATAGTAGAAATACGCGGCGTCCAGCGGATAGTCCCCTGCCCACCGTTCCCCGAACTTGGCGGCGAAGCTCGCGGCGTCGGTGGCCAGCGCGGGCGCCACCCCCACCGCCCCGTCCAGGGCGCCGGGGGGGACGTTGACCACGAAGCCTTCGGACTTCAAGGCGGGGGTCAGGTACCAGCGCCCGCGGCCGCCCCGCACGGCCCATTCCTGGACGATGGCCGCGCCGGTCCCGGGATAGGCCACCAGCACCAGGCCCTCGGGGTGGGCGGTCAGCAAGGTCTGCAAGACCTTGGAGTAGTTGGCCTGCTGGGGATCGAACGACACCAGCGCGGACACCTCGATCGAGCGCAGGGCCAGCTCGCTGGAGAGCACCGCGGCGAAGCCCGAACCGTACTCGCTGTTTACGTACAGCACCGCGGCGCTGGTCACCCCGTCCTGCCTCATGCGATCCGCCAGCGCCCGGCCGTACAGGCTGGCCGAGGGACAGGTGCGGAAGAAGAAACCGCCGTCCTGGACGTTGCGAAAGGTCGGAGACGTCACGCCGCCGGAGATCTGCAAGACCTGCCGGGCGGAGATCAGCCCGATGAGGTTGGAGGCCAGGTCTTCGTCCTCGGGCCCCAGGATGACGCGCAGGCCGGGCTCGTTCAGCAGATCCCGGGCCGCCTCCAGGCCGCGGCGCGTGTCGGAGTGGGTGTCACGCGAGATCAAGCGCAGGCGCTCGCCCCCCACCCTCCCGGCGCCGTTCACCTCCTCGAGCGCCAGACGCGCCGCGCGCTCGATGTTGGTGCCGGCGGCGGCGATGTCGCCGGTGAAGGGGAGCAGGGCGCCGACCGGGAGCCCCGTCTCGGAGGTTTCGGGCGGCAGGACGCAGCCGGCGAGACACCCGAGCGCCACCGCCACGAAGACCATCGAGAAACATCGACAGACACGGGTGGAGGGCCGCATGTCAGAACTCCTGCTTCCACAGTAGCAGCAGCGTGCGGGGCGCCAGCGGGTAGTCGATCCCCGAAAATCCGGGATCGGGACCGGCGCTGCCGAGGAGGTTGCGTCCGATCAGCATCAGGGTCGTGGCCCGGTAGGGCAGAAGTTGGAGGCCGGTGAAGGTCAAGGCGCCGGAGAGCAGGGTGGTCGGGGCCAGCTCGTAGGGCGTGCCGGCGGCCAGGATGTTGCTGTCGGAGGCGCGCCGGGAGGACCGGAACGAAGCCTCCACGGAGAGCCGCAGCGGAAGCTTGGGGAGGCGCCCCATGACTCCCAGGTTGACGGTCAGGGGGGGGTAGATGCCGTTGCGCCAGCCCACCAACTCGGCCGCATAGCCTTCTTCCCCCCGGTCGCGCACCACCCACACCAGGGTCAGGTTGAGGTAGGCCCGCAGCCAATCTTTCCAGTGGAGCTCGGCCTCGGCCTCCCAGGACAGCGCGCCCAGCTCGGAGATGTTGCGGGCCACCTTGTTGGCCCCCTGTTGGGTGAACTCGGCCTGGTCCATGACCAGGCTGTAGCCCACGTCGGTGGACAGGTGCAGGACCTCGGAGGGGGACCACAGCACCTGCCCCTCCAGGGTGTGCACGTACTGTGGCTCGAGGTCGGGGTTGCCGATGATGTCGCCGGAGCGCAGCGGGACGCCGTACAGCAGCTGCGGCGAGGGTGCCTTGAAGGCCGAGGCGTACACCAGCTTCAGGTGCAGGTTTGAAAGCGCCTTGACCACCAGCGCCGCCCGGCCGCTGGGTTGGCCGCCGTAGATGTTGTGATGGTCGAAGCGAAAGCCGCCGGTGAGCCCGATGCGCCCGCCCTCGGACTGCCACAACGCCTGCAGGTAGGCGCCCGGATTGAAGAGCGCCTTGTGCCCCTGGCGCACCGAGGTGGACTCGCGGATGTCCCCGGCCTTCAGCCCCCCCACCGACAGCTGCAACACGTGCAGCATCGAGGGCAGCGCCTCGTCGTCGTAGAAAAGGTCGGTGCCGGCCATGAGCTGGAGGGAGGGGATCGGCTGGTAGCGGGCACCCAACGACACCTCGCATCCCGAGAAGCCAAACTCCCGCCGCACCCAGTAGGTGTCGGAGCCCACGTCGATCCGATCGGAGGGGCGCGGCCCGCCGGTGAAGTAGGTGGCGGAGGCGTTCAGCTCGAGCTGCTCGTTCAGGGCGAAGGTCGCGCCCAGATCCACGTACCCCATGACCAGGGCGATCTGGTTCTTGCGGGAGTGGCCCTGGGCGTCGATGCCGTTCGCCAGTTGCTGCCAGTCGGCGAACTCGGCCACCCGTTCGATGGTGGACATGCCGGCGGCCAGCGTAAGCCGGCTTTTCTCGCCCAGGTGGTAGATGAGCTTCAAGAGCCCGGTGCCGGAGAACATCCGCTGGCCGCTGGAGGTGAGCGTGGCCTGGCTATAGTCCGGGATCTGCGGGGCAGGGGAGGAGCCCGGGAGCGAAAGGCCCGAGCGATCTTCGGAGTGGACGCGCGCCCCCAGCAGCACCTCCACCGCGCCCAGCCGGGTGCTCAGGCTGGCGTCCATGTCGCCGCCCAGGTTCTTGCCCGTCAAGCTGACCCCGGTGGTCAGATCGGCGCCGCGCTGATCCTTGCCGGCGCGGGTGATGACGTTGATCACCCCCAGGAAGGCGTCCGCGCCGTAGAGCGCCGAGGCGGGGCCGCGCACGATCTCGATGCTCTCGACCGCCGTCAAGGGGATGAGCTCGGGCCCCAGCCACACGCCCGAGGTGGAGCGAAAGGCCACCGATCGGCCGTCGATCATCACCTTGAGGATGCCGCTCTCGGCCCGCAGGCCACCGATGATGCCTCGGACCGCGACGTTCGGCAGGACGTGGTCATCCTGGACGAAGAACCCGGCCAGGTGGGAGAGGACCTCGGCCACCGAACGGTAGCCCCAGCGCTCGATCTGCTCGCGGGTGACCACGGTGATGACCGCCGGCGCTTCCTCGACCTTCTGCATGGACTTGGTGGCGGTGGTCACCTCGACCTGTTCCTGGAGCATGTCCAGCTCGTCATCGAGCCCTTGGGTGTCGTCATCCTCCTCGGCGGGCGGCGCCTCGGGCGCCTCTCCCTCGCCGGGCGGGACCTCCGCAGAGGCTCCTTCGTCCTGCCCGAGCGCCGGGCCGGCGACGAGCAACACGGACAAGAAGACGAAGGACGACGCTGTTGGAAAGTTTCCCGGCATGTTCAGTGCGATCTTCACGATAGAATTGGGGATTTCTACTCGAACTCGAGACGTCGGGTCAAGAAATGAACCAGGTCTCGTGATGGCGCGGCAAATTCGACAGCAGCGCCCTGCGGAAGCGATTTCTTTGAGAGCGGCTACCCCGCCTGGGGTCCGGTGAGCGGCTGCGGTGGCGATAACGGCGCATCGCTGCGGGCCTGCTTGAGCAGGGCCCGGTTCTCGCGCCGCCAGCGGCGCACCTGGTTGGCGGCGTAGGCCCGGATGACCGCCCGCTGGAGTTTCCCGCGCAGCAGCAGGCCCAGGGTGCGCCGCCAGGCATACACCTCGGCCATCCCGTCCATGGTCTCTTGCATCAGCGTGGATGCGGACATATTGCACGGGCGGAACACCGCGTGGTGCGCGTCGTAGAGCGACCAGTCGCGCGAGAGCAGGCGCCCGTCGCGCTCCATGTCTTCGAAGACCGGGGTCCCCGGGAACGGGGTGAGCACCAGAAACTGCACCGTCTCGATGTCTTCTTGGACGACGAAGCGCGCGGTGGCGCGGATGTTCTGGACGGTGTCGCTGTCGCTGCCGGTGATGAACATGCCGTGCACCCGGATGCCGTGCCGGTGGAAGGCGCGCACCGCCTCGCGGATGTCGTCCTGGTTCTGGCGCTTGCGGAAGAGCTTCAGCGACTCCTCCTGGATGGACTCGAAACCCACGTACACCACCCGGCACCCGGCCCGGGCCATGAGCGCCAGCATCTCCTCGTCCTGGGCTGCGCGCACCGAGACCTGGGCCGACCACTCGGGAAAGAAGACGTTGCGCCGCAGCAGGTAGTCGAGCAGTTCCTTGGTGCGGTGGGGCGAGGCGCAGAAGTTGTCGTCGTAGATGAACATGGCGTCGCCGCAGCCGCGCCGGCGCTCGAGCTCCTCCGCCACCCGCTCGGGGGAGGCGTAGCGCATGCGGTGGCCGAACATGGGCGTGACCGAGCAGAAGCGGCAGTGGTGCGGGCAGCCGCGCGAGGTCTGGATGGGGATGACCCCGCGGTGGAACCAGCCCTTCATGCCGGCCACCAGCGAGAAGTCGGCGATGGGAACGCGATCCATGTCCGCCATGCGCGTGGGCAGGGGGTTGTGGCACGTCTCCTCGCCGGCGTGGAAGCTCAGGCCGGGAACCTCCGAAGCGGTCTTCTCGCCGGCCAGCATGGCCAAGAACTCGGCGAAGCTCTCCTCGGCTTCACCGCGCAGGACGAAGTTCGCGTGCGAGAGCGCCTCATCGGGCATGAAGGTCGCGTGCGGCCCGCCCATGATCACGGTGGCGCCACGCTGGCGCGCCTGGTCGGCGAAATGGTAGGCGGCCGGCGCGGTGGAGGTGATGGTGGAGATGCACACGACGTCGGCCCAGGAAAGGTCGTCTTTTGCAAGCGGCCGCTGTTCTTCGAAGACGATGCGGACGGTGTGTCCGAGTCCCTTGGCGATGGTGCCGAGGATGGGCAGACCCAACCGCGGGATGGCGTATCTCGAGAAGATGTGTTTCCCTGGAGACTTGGGCTCGATCATCAGGATACTGTATTTTACTCGATTATTCACGGTACCTCCCTGACCAACCAGTTAGTTAATGAGCAGACAAAAAAAACACCTACGGTCTCTTGCAGCCGAGGCCGGCGAATATCAGGTCGAGGATGGACTCGCATCGCTCTCTCAAGATCTTTTCCGAGAGGGGATCCTCGCCGAACATCATCCCCACGAACTCCCGGTCCGAAAAATATCCGATGGTCATGGCGTAGATCGAGACCAGGAACTGGCGCGCGTTGACCTTCTGGAACACCCCGGTCGACACGCCCCGCTCGATGAACTTGACCCCTCGGTCGAACAGCGGCGCGAAGAACGTCTCCACCAGGCGCGCCAGGTAGCGATCCGAGGAGCCCACGTCCATGGTGGTGAGCCGCGAGAAGTTGCGGTGGGAGGAGATGTAGTCGAAGAAGCCGCGAAAGAACGACTCGAGCTGGCGCGCCACCGGGAGTTCATCGCGCAGCGTCTCCTGGGTGAGCTTGATGAGGTCGAAGAGGATCTTGTCCAGCACGGCGTGGAAGAGCTTCTCCTTGCTGTCGAAGTAGTAGTGGATCATGGCCTTGTTCACCGCGGCCAGATCGGCTATCTCGCGCGTGCGGGCGCCGCCGAAACCCTTGCGGGCGAAAACCGACTCGGCAACATAAACGATGCGCTCCTTGGCGTCGCGGATCTGCTGGAGCTTGCGCACGAAGTCCGTGCCGTAGTCGATGGCCGCCTGCTCCATGAGCTCTCGGCGGCGTCGGTCCTTCTTCGAGACCTCGGCGGTGTCCCTGGGCTCTTCCTGCTCTTCGGTGCGCCAGTCGTCGTCGCTGGAATCGAGAAGGTGCAGGGTGCTGTTTTTTTCTTCTTCCATGTCGACCCCAGTTAACCAGATGGTTAATGAGTTGTCAAGGACAATGTCGAAACAGGCGAACCTCAGCGACCTCTCCCGGGCCGTTGGATCTGGGCGGAAATGCCCGAGATGTCCTCGTCCAGCTCGACGATCATCCCCTGCGGTAACACTCGGCACCCGGAGCACTCGGAGGCCCGGAACTCGACCCGGTAGCGGCCGCCGGGGAGCTTGTCGAAGACGAACCTGCCGTCCTCGCCGCTCGCCGCCTCTCGCTCGGCGGGCCCGGACACCCGGACAAGAGTCTTCTCCCCCTTCTTCTGGCCTTTCACCTGGCCACTCAGACGGTAGACCGGGCGTTCCACGAGCGGCTTGCCGGATTCATCGACCGGGGCCTCGAGCGGGACGGCCGAACCCTCGCTGGGCTCGGCCAGAAAACGCATCCCCAGGATGGGCTCGCGCTCGATCTCGAGCTCCATCTCGACCGGGACGAAGCGGTAGCGATCGTCGCGGGGGATCAGGCGGCAGGCGCCGGGCTCGCGGGGTTGGAGGCTGAAGGCGCCGCCTTTCGCGGACTTCCCTTCGACCGGGATGCGGCAGGCGAGTTCGAGCAGCACCACCTGGCCCTTCTGGAGACCCTCCACCCGTCCCTTCACCGCCCCCGGGTTTCCCGCGGCGCGTCGCGAGATGGCGTGGAAGTTGACCGCCTGGACTCTCGGCTCGCGCACCACGACCGTCCTCGAGGAGGGGGAGAACTGGTAGTTGGCGTGCTCCGGGCGCACCAGGTATTTTCCGGCGGAAAGCCCGCAGGCCTCCCACTGGCCTCCGGGCTGGCTCTGGACCCGTAGGCTGACCCCGCCCTCGATGTTCAAAAAGGCCGCGTCCTGGCCGGAAAGTCCGGTCACCCAGCCCCGCACGCAGGCGGCCTCGGCCCACGGGGCGGCGAGCAGTATCCCGATGATGAGCGCCGCGCCAAGGTGCGTATGGCTTGCCGCCTGCCGGCGCCGTCGGCCCGGATCCCGGAGGTTTTCCATGGCCTGACCTTGCCGGTGGCCGGACGATTTGTCAACCCGAAAGCCGCTTCGCCTTGACAGCCGTGCCGGCTTCCCATACACGATGGTCCGCACGGAGGCGGGATGGACGTCATCCTGTTCTGGATCCTGGGTGTGATCACCTTGGGCGCGGCCGGGTTCGCCATGCTGCATCCCCGGCCGGCCCCCGCCGCGACCGCCTTGTCGCTCACCATGGCGGGCAACGGCGGCATCTGCCTTCTGCTGGGCCAGTACCTCTTGGGAATGGAGGTCCTGCTGGTGCTGGCCGCCGGGGCGCTCTTCTTGCGCGCCTTCATGCGCGGCCGGGAGATCCTCCACATCCACACCGGGGGCAAGGCCCGCTGGAGCCTGGCGCGCGTCTCGGGCGTGGCCGCGGCGGCGGTCTTCTTGTGGCTTCTCCTCCCCCTCCTCTCCGACGTGGAGCGCCCGCGGCTGGCCGAGGGTGCGGAGGCCATCTCCACCACGGCCTGGCTGGCGCTGCTTTCGCTGCTGACCGTGGCCATCACCGGCGGGTTCGTGGTCCGCGCGCGCCGCGCCCAGAACGGAGGCTCGGGCTCGTGATCCCTCTCGAACACGTGCTGTGGCTGGCCATGCTCCAGGTCAGCCTCGGGCTGGCCGGCCTGCTGCTGCGGCGCTCGGGGCCGGTGGTCGTGCTGGCGGGGATCTTGATGTTGAACGGCGTGCTCCTGGCCGTCGCCGGGCTGGCGGCCAACCGGGAGGGCGCGCCGCTCCAGGCGCCGGGCGTCGTCATCCTGGCGCACATGGTACTGCTGGTGCTCTCGGGCGCCGCGGTGGCGTACGCCTTCGAGCGATTTCGCCGCCCCCTCAACGTGGACGAGCACGACAGGATGAAACATTGACGCTGTCTTCCCTGGCAAACGCCGCCGTGCTCCTCACCTGGGCGGCGCCCGTGGCGGCCTCGCTGCTGCTCTCTCTCCTGGGAGGCCGGATCCCGCGCCGGGGGCTCACCCTCCTCTCGCTTTCTGGTAGCGCCCTCCCCCTGTTGTGCGGCGGGTTCCTGCTGGGCCTGCGCTGGTTGGATCCGGGCTCGGCGCCCCCGGCTCCGGATGGGACCGCCCT
Organism: Myxococcales bacterium; assembly: GCA_012798435.1. Taxonomy (GTDB): domain Bacteria; phylum Myxococcota; class B64-G9; order B64-G9; family B64-G9; genus JAAZNF01. Next base: position 13,617 of record JAAZNF010000098.1, read on the forward strand.
GTGGGCGCTGCTGCTTTCGAGTTTTTTGGCCCTGGGCGCCCTGTGGCAGGCGCAGCGCTCGGTGGCCGCTTTCAGCGGGCGGCACCGCTTCTACGCGCTGATGATGCTCCTGCTGGCCGCGGCCGGCTTCCTGTTCACGCGAGCGGCCCTGGACCTGGCCTTTCTGGTAGGCTGGGAGGGGCTGTCGCTGTCGGGCGGGTTCCTGGCCGGCTTCTGGGCTATCGAGGAGCGGGGAGGGCGGACCGGGGTGCACTGGTTGCTACTGGGCCGCGTCTCCGGGCTTTTGCTTCTGCTTTCGCTGCTCACCGCCGCGGGCCCTCACCCCGAGTGGTCCACCTCGTTGCTCCTGGCCGCGGCGCTGGTTCGCGCCGGCGTGGTGCCGTTCCACGGCACCGTGCCCGAGCTGGGACGAAGCCGGTCCACCGCCGCGCTCCTGGTTCAGACCCTGGCCTCGTGGGTGCCCGCGGTGTTCTTGCTGGACCGGGTGCAGGATTCGTTGGAGCGCTTCCCCGTCTTGCTCGACTGGCTGCTGTGGCTTTCGCTGGCCAGCGTGGCGTTCTCCCTGGTCGCCGCCATGCAACCGCAGGCGCCACAAAAGATCGTCGGCTGGCTGACCATGAGCGCGGGCAGCCTGGCCCTGCTGGGGTTCGCCGCGGGCGACCCGGTGGCGGCCCTGACGTTGTGCGCCGGCGGCGCGCTGCTCCTGGCCGGGCGCTTCTTGCTGAACGGCCGGCCGGAAGCGGAGACGGGGCCGGATGAGATCGCGGCCGGGCCGATCTTCCGCCTGCGCGCCGTGTCGCTGGCCTCCGCGGTCGTCGCGATGGCGCCTCCGGCGCTGTGGTTCGCGGGCTGCGCGCGGCTGCTCGCGGCCGCGGCGGGGGATGAGCGGGGAGCGTGGATCACCGCGGCCGTCTTCGCCGTCCAGTTCGGCATGGGCGCCGCGCTGCGCCGTCTCCACGAAGCGCTGCCCGCCGAGGAAGGGGCGCGCTGCTGGCCCTGGCCGGCCCTGCTGTTCTCTGTGGGCCACCTGATCGTCGGCGCGGCTGGCATCCTGCTGTTCGGTGAGGCGTTCTGGGGCGGGGCGACGGGGATCCGCCTGGGGCTCGGCGCCGTGCTGGCGGCCGGGGCCGGCTGGCTGCTGGCCGGTTCTTTCGCGCGGCTCAAGGTCGCGCCCCGCTTCATCGGCGCGCGGCGCCTCATGGAGCTCCTGGCCGACACGGGTCTCGGGCTGGGCCGGCTGGTGATCCTGCTCCCGGTGGGGCTGGCCAAGGCCCTGGGAGTGGTGCTGTGGCGGCTCCTGGGCGACATCTTGATCGACGGCCTGGGGACCGGGTTGCCGGTGCGCACCGTCGAGGGCACGGGGCTGGTCCTGCGACACCTGCACGACGGGCGGATCCGGCGCACCTTGCTCATCGCCGCCTGGACTGCGCTGGCCCTGCTGTGGGCCTGGACGCGGAGCTGAACATGGACGGCTCGCTCGCGCGGATCCTGCTGGTCTGCCTGCCGTCGTTGCCGGCGCTCGGCGCGCTGGCGGTGGGAGTGTGCCCGCCGCGCGCCACCCGGCTGGCCCGGTCCCTGGGCTGGGCCTTCTCGCTGGGGGCGCTGGGCGCGTGGATCGGCCTGTGGTGGCTTTCGAAGAATGGCTCGCTGCCGGTGTCGCTCGAGTTCCCCTGGGTGCCCGAGCTGGGGATCGGTTTCCACCTCGGGTTGGACGCGGTCGGGTTCTGGTTCAGCGGCCTCATCGTGATGGTGGGTGGCGCGGCCATGATCGGGACGCTGCCGGGACTCCCGGATCTCAACCGTTCTCACCTGGTGTGCCTGCTCCTCGCCGAGTGCGGCATGCTGGGCGCGGTGGCCTCCTGGGACCTCATCCTGTTCATCGCCTTCTGGGAGGTCACCCTGGTGCCCTTCTTCTTGTTGATGGGGCGCGGGCCGGAGCTGCGGGGCGTGGCGGCGGCCACCCGGTTTTTCGTGACCTCCATCGCTTCCAGCGTGGTGCTGTGGGTCGGGGTCCTGCTGCTGGTACGCGCCGCCGGCGAGCCGCGCACCTTCGATCTCGGAGAGCTTTCGCGACGATTCGAAGCGGCACCCGCCGGAGGCCTGGCCTGGTTTTTCGTGCCGGCGTTCGTCATGCGCCTGGCGGTCTTCCCACTGCACACCTGGTTCCCCGTGGCCCAGTCGGATAGCCCCGTGGCGGCCTCGGTCATGTTGGCCGGTGGGGTGCTGCCGCTGGGTGGCTTCGGCGTGTACCACCTGCTGCATCGTATCTTCGGCGCACAACTGGGTGGCACGGCCCATGCGCTCGCCTGGTTGGGGCTCGGGACGACGCTGCTGGGAGGGCTGGTGGCCCTGGTGCAGCGCGATCTCAAACGTCTGCTGGCCTGCCTGTGCCTCGGACAGACGGGGCTGGCGCTGCTGGGGCTGTCGCTCGGAAGCCCGGCGGCGGTGTGGGGAGGTCTCGTGCTGCTGGCCTCGGCCGGTCTCTCCGGCGCGGCGGCATTCCTGTTCGCGGGGGTGGTTTGCCAGGCCCGCGACAGCCAGCGAGTCGTCGACATCAGCGGCTTGTGGCGGCGGCAGCCGCTGTTCTCGGGCCTGTTCTTGCCCGCGGTGGCTTCCCTGGGGGCGTTGCCGGGCACGGTGGGTTTCTCGGGGGCCTGGCCCGTCCTGCGCGAGTTGCAGGGCGAAGGGCTGATGCTCGTGCTCGCCGCGTTCGCGCTGCTCGTGCTGGGCGGGGCGGGGTTGTGGACCAGCCGGCGCTTGAGCGGAGGGGTGTTCCAGGCGGACCTGTGGAATAGCTCCCGTTGGCCGCGGCGGCGGCAGGTGGTGGTGCTGCTGCTGCTCGCCGGTGTCATCCTGGCCGTGGGCTTGTGGACGGCGCTGGACCAGGCGGCGCCGGACCCGGCCGCGGCGGCCGCGTCCATGGGTCTGGGGAGGTCCCCGTGAGCCCGATCCTGAGCCTGCCGCCGGCCACCATGGCCCTGTTCTGGTTGCCGACCCTGGCGTGTGCTGTCGTGGAGGTCGCGCTCCCGGCCCAGAGAGCGTTGCGCGCTCTGCTCTCGCTGGCCGGGCCCGTGGCCGTCCTCGGGGTCGTGGGGTTCCTGTGGCCCGAGGTGGCGGGGCAGAGCCCTCCCCTGGCCACCTTCCTCGGAGACGGTTTTGGCCGTTTCGCGCTGGGGACCATCTGGGTGCTGGCGTTCTTCGCGATCGCTCTGCGGCGAGGCGAGGAACCACGGTCCGCCGACGGCGGGGACACGTTGCTGCTCTTGTCGGCCGCGGGCGGGTCGCTGCTCGTCCTCTCCGCGGACCTGTTCGCCACCCTCTCCGGCTTCGCCCTGACCCTGGTCCCGGTGTGGGGGCTGGCTTCCGTCTCCGGCAGGATCGAAGGACGCGAGGCGGCGCTCAAAGGGCTTTTGGCCGGCGTCCTGTCCCTGGTGCTCTTCGCCCTGGGCTCGGCCTTGATCCTTGCCGCCACGGGGCACTCCACCCTGGCCGGGATCGGTGGCTTTTTGCGCGATCTTCCTCCCGGTGAGGCCCTACCGCCCTTGCTGGCGCCGGGGGTGGCGCTGCTGTTGGGTGGCCTGGGCTTGTTCGTGGCCGCGGTACCGCTGCACATGTGGTTTTCAGACCTGGCGGAGGGGTTGCCGGCCTCGGCCTCGCTGTGGCTCACGGGCGGGGTGCTGGTGGCCGGGCTGGCGGTCTCGGCGCGGATCTTGCTCACGGCGCTCCTGCCGCTCGCGCAACACCCCCAGATCGGTTGGGTGGAGCTACTGCGGGGCGTCGGCCTGGTGGCCCTGCTGGTCGCCAACGCGGTGGCCCTGGTGCAGTCCCGCCTGCAGCGAATGGCGGGCTACCTGGCGGCCGGGCAGACCGGGTTCTTGCTGCTCGGGATCGCCGCCGCGGGAGAGGTGCGCGGCGAGGGCGAGCACATCGTGGGTGGCATCCTGGTCTTCTTGCTGGTCCATGCCCTCACCTGGGCGGGCCTCTACGCGGGGTTCTCCCGGCTCACGGGTCCCGAGCCACCGCGGGTGAGCCACCTGGAAGGCCTGGCGCGGCAATGTCCCTGGCTGGCGGCGGTCATGGGCCTGGCGCTGTTGTGTCTCTCGGGAATGCCGCTCACGGCCGGCTTCTTCTCCCGGCTCGTCTTGCTCGAGGCCATGGTGAGCGCGGGCTGGACGGGGACGGCCGTGCTGGCGGCCCTGTCCCTGGGCCTGGTGCTGGTCATGAGCCTGGGGCTGGTGGCGGCCATGGTCATGCGGCCGCCGACTTCGGCATCGCCGCGCCCGACGGGTGTCTGGCCCGCGCTGGCCGCCGCCGTCACCGCCGTGGCCATCCTGGCGATCGGGTTCTTGCCTGGCGGAGTCCTGCGCGTCGCGCTGCAGGCCGCCCGGAGCCTGGCTCTGGGGTTCTGATTCTGGTGGCCTATTCCGATCGCCGCGGCAAGGGCGGGGGTCCGACGGGGGCCGGTGCACCATAATGAGTGGAGACGAAGCGGCGGATGGCTTCATGGGCGGCGGCGTCCATACGGACGAAGCGGACGCCCATCCAGTCCGAGGACACGCCCCCAGAGCTCCGTTGATGATAACTCACCTCGGCGGAGGCGCTGATGGCGGGCTGGTTCTCCGACAGAGAAAACTCCACCTCCACCGCGCTGCCGACCGGGGGCAGCTTGGGCAGGTAGATACCCATGCCCCCCTCGCTGAGATCCCGCCCCACCCCGTTGAACCGGCCGCGGATGGTGTCCACCTTGACGCGGAAGGCCACCGGTATTCGCAGAGTGCGCCGTTTCTCGCTTCCCAGGCTCATGATTCTTCTCCTCGTCCCGCGCCGGCCGTCCGCGGCACCCGTCGGTCGCCGACTCGCAGGGTCACCTTTTCCCGATCGAAGTACTCCGCCAGCGGAATGGCGAACTTCCGGCTGGTTCCGACCAGCCCCTTCCACTCCTGCGTGGTGATGGCGCCCCGCTGTTCGAGGTGTTGCCGCAGGCGCGCGCGCAGGTCCTCGATGGCCGGCGCCGAGAAGAACAGCTCGGCCGATACCCGGATCAACCGCCGGGAACGGACCAGGTGCGAGAGCAGCTCGGTCACTTCCTTCACGCCGCAGGACAGGCGCTGCGCCGCCTCCTCCGGCCGCGGTGGGGCCAGACCGGCCTGGTCGAAGAGCGCGGCCAGCTCCTCGCTCTGACTCGCCCGCTGGCCCGAGAGCCGTACCCGGTGCGTCGAGAGTCGCACCGCGTCCGCCTCGGCCGCCAGCGCGCCGCGGCGGCAGAAGTCGTCGAGCAGCGCGCGGAAGACGCGGGGCGAAAGCTCGGGTTGGAGCCGCTGGCGTAGCGCCTCGGTCGGCATGCCGGGAAGCAGCGGGTTCTCCTGGTGGAAACGCTCCAGGGTGCGGTGCGCCCGCTCCAGCGCCTGCGCGCGCGCGCCCGCCCCGATGGCCCGTTGGCGCTCCGGATCGGTCCACAGCAGCCCGCCCTCGCCGGCGATCTGCTCCAGCGCGGCCTGGATCTCGGAGGGCCCCGCGCCGGTCTCCAGGGCGAGTTCGGCGGCGCTGGCCCCGGCCAACTCCCGCCCGTCGAGCAGGATCGAGACCCGCTCGGCCAGGGTGCCGCGGTCGAGCCGGCGCAGGCGCTCCAGCCGGACCTGGGCCTCGCGCGTTCGCCGCCGGGGTGGATGGGGGTCCAGCACGCGTCCCCCGCCGATGGTGGTCCCCCGGCCCGGGATCGGGGCGAACCCCCGCAGGATGAAACGCTGGCCGGCGAAGAGAGCCAGCGGCTCCTGGGCGTGGATGCGGGCGAAGGCGGCTTCGCCCGGCGAGAGGCGCTCGGCACCCCACAGGCGCACCCGGACCTCGCTCTTGGCGGTACCCGCGTAGAGGATGGCCGAGAAGCGCGCCGGGCGCGCCTCGGCGCCGGCGACCAGTTCGAGGCGCGATTCGAAGTCGCGGCTGGGCTGGAAGCCGGGTTGGCAGATCACCTGACCTCGCGAGAGCTCTTCCTGGGCGACGCCGGACAGGTTGACGGCGACACGCTGTCCGGCAAAGGCCTCGGGCTGCTCGCGACCGTGGCTCTGCAGGGCGCGGATCTTCACCTTGCGCAGCTTCCCGCCGGGATCGGGAACGATGTCCACCATGCCGTCCGAGCGCAGCTGGCCCGTCAGCAGGGTGCCGGTGACCACCGTGCCGAAACCCTGCGCCGAGAAGATGCGATCGATGGGCAAGAAGGGCGGGGCCGAAAAATTCCGCGGGGGGACGTCGCGGCCCGCTTCCAGCAGGAGCCGCTTGAGCTCGGCGAGCCCCTGGCCGGTGCGGCTGGAGACTCGCACCTTCGGGCTGGCCTCGAGGAACGTGCCGGCCAGCTCGCGTCCCAGGTCGGCGAGCACCTCTTCCTGCCAGGCCGGATCGGGGGTCAGGTCGATCTTGGTGAGCGCCACCACGCCGCGGCGGATGCCCAACAGGTGGCAGATGTCCACGTGCTCGCGCGTCTGGGGCATGACCCCCTCGTCCGCCGCTACCACCAGCAGGCACAGATCGATGCCGCCCGTTCCAGCCACCATGTTCTTGACGAAGCGCTCGTGGCCCGGGACGTCGACGATGGCCGCGTGCAGATCGGGCGCGAGTGCAAGTTCGGCGAAGCCCAGGTCGATGGTGATGCCGCGCTTTTTCTCCTCCGGCAAGCGATCCGGATCCACCCCCGTCAGCGCGCGAACCAGGGCCGACTTCCCGTGATCGATGTGGCCGGCCGTGCCGATGACGATCGAGCGCATATCCTCCCGATAGCAGAGAGGGTGCCCGGTGATCAAGAGCCGAGAGCATCGATCGCCAAAATGCCTAACCGGCGAAAAAAACAGGCGATATTTTCTTGCCAGAGGAGTGCCTCGGGAATTATCATCCTCTTCTTGAAGGTGGTGTGTTCCCTGGTGGCTCGATTCCCTGGCGCCGTCTGCGCCAGGCGCGACAGGGTGCCTCCATGGTCGTTGTTTGTCCCCACTGCCAGCAATACTTCGAAGTGGACGAAGTGTATTTCCAGCAAGGCATCCCGGTGCCTTGCCCCACCTGCCAGGGTCCGCTGGTCCCCTATGTGGCGCCGGCCGCCCCGCAGGTGGAGCCCGCGTCCGGTGCTACCCCGGAGCCGCCGCCGGCCACTGCCGGGCTTGCCCTCGATCAGGGTGTGGCGAGCCCGTCGGCGCCCGAGCCGGCGCCCTCCGCGCCGGCGTGGAGCAGCGGCGATCTGCTGTGGTCCGGTTCGCGGCCGCCGGAGCCTCCTCCTCCCGCTCCACCCGAGCCTTCGTTGGCTCCGGCCGAGGTCTCGGCGCCCGCCGAGCCCCCTTCTCCGCCAACCTCCCAGCCGGAAGAACCCGCGTCGGCGCCCGCCATCGACACCACGCCGGTCGCATCGTCGGCCGTGACTCCAAGCGCAGACGCGGATTCACAGCCGGCGGCCGCCGCGATGGACGCCTCGGCAGCGGTAAAGACATCGCCCGGACGGCCTGCCTCGTCCTGGGAAGAGGTGGGTCAGCTTTCATGGGGGGCGCCGCCGCCCCCGGTCCCAGGCACGTCGCCCGCGGCGGCGTTCAGCTCGCCCGACGTGGTCCCGCCGCAGGCCCCGGCGCCAGGCGCCTGGGGACCGGTGCAGAGCCCCGGCGCGCAGTTGCCCACGGCCCCGGTGGCCGCCTGGGCCGAGGTCGACCCCGGCTTGCCGCCGCCGCCACCCCCGGTGCCGGAGCCAACGCAGGAAGCGCCGGTGGGCGCTGTCAGCGCCCCCGAGATCGTCCCGGAGGCCGCGCCGGTGGAGGCGTGGGGCACCGTGCCGAGCGCGCCTCCGCCAGCGCCGGTGGCCGAGGAGCCGGTGGCTCCACCGGTCCCAACGAGCGGAGAGGTGGCCCCCGGCGTTCCCCCGACGCCCGCAGGTCCGGCTGTGTCGGGTCCGGACGGAAGCGGCGCGGACAAGGACTGGGCCGACGCCGCGGCTGCCTGGGCCGCGAGCGGGTTCGCCGCGGACAAGATGCCGGTGTTCGTGCGACAGCGTCAGAGCGAACCCCCGCCGGTCGCACCGGCCGCCCCGGGCGCGCCAGCGCCGCTGCTGACGGAAGGAGACGTCGCGCCGGAGTTGCCGGCCGAGTCGCTGGTGAGCGCGCCGGCGGCCGCCCCGCCTCCGCCGGTCGTCGCCCCCACACCCCCGTTCGTGGTGGCGGCGCCGGTGCCCCCGGTGGCGGTACCGCCGCCACTCAAACCGCCCAGCAAGCCGGAGATCATCCTGCCCTCGCCGGGCGTACCGCCGCCCCTCGCGGGGCGGGCCGCCTCCACCTACGTGATGAGGGGCAGCGGGGAGGGACGGACCTCCGACGCCCCCTGGACCCAGGACTCGGTCCCGCCTCCCGCGGGCCAGTCGCAGCCGGTACGCATGGTGTTGCCCAGCATCCCCCCGGAGCCTTTGACGGCCCCCGCCGCGGCACCCAGCCTGCCCGCGCGCCGGGGCGGCCACCCGGTGCTGTGGACGGTGCTCGTGCTGATGTTGCTCGCGGGTGGCGCCTTTGCGGGGTGGTGGTTCTTCCTGGGCGGCAAAGAGCGGTTCCTCGGCGGCGGCGGCCGGCCGGACGCGCGGGACGCCGGGGTGGCGGCCCCGGCGGCGGAGCCGGCGCCCCCGGCAGAAGAAACCGCGTCCGCGCCGCCCGACGCCGGACCGGAACCGGACAAGGAGAAACCGCCGGAGGTAGCGGAGCCGGTTGTGCCGCCCAAGCCGGAGCCGCCCAAGATCCCGCCGCGGGTCGACACTCCCAAGCCGCCCAAGCCCGACCGGCCCGTGGCCGCGGTGGACCGCAAGGCCCGGGCGGCGGAGGCCGTGGAGTTCTACAAGAAGGGCAACGAGGCGGTGAAGAAGGCCCAGTACCAGGAGGCGGTCCGGAACTACCAGAAGGCCCTGGAACTGGACCCCACGCTGTCGGTCGCGCACCGGGGGCTCGGCATCTCCTTCGCCCAGCTCCGCCGGAACCAGGACGCCTGCCGCGAGTACCGGCTGTACCAGAAGAGCTTGCCCGCCAATTCCAAGGAGCTGCCCGCCCTGCAGCAGATCCTCAAGGACTGCAAGTAGGCCGGCCGCTTCGATTGCCCGCGCAGGGGAAGACAGCCCAACGAGAGGGGGTCTCTTCCTGGGAAGCTTCACCGCGGAGCGCAAGCGCGGTTCGCCCCGCCTGCCATCTGGCCGCTGGCGCTGCTCCCGGCGAAAGGCGGCCGCCGAACACCTGTCTCACACGGTGCCAGGGCGGTCTTCTGCCTCTCGTTCCTCTTCCTCGTCCCGTTCGTCCCGTCAAGAGCGAGCCTGTTTCGCGCCCACTGGACTGTTGCGCGCCAGGTCCGTGACGACGGCGCCTTGCGCGGCGGCCTCGATGGCCGCGATGGGATAGGGCAGCTGCGCGCCCGGCGGGATCAGATCCACCGTGCACGAGCGGAACTTCTGGTTCTGCATTCGGCAGTCCTTGTGCCGCTTGCACCACAGCGGGTGGTGGGTCATGCGTTCCCACACCGCCCGCACCCCCTCCTCGACCGCGTTGCCGAAGGCGATGGGGGTGAAGTCGCAGGGGCACATGTCGCCGTAGGCGGTCATGTAGAACTGGTTGTAGGCCCCGAAGCAGCCCATCGAATCCGGCGAGTTGACCAGCGCCTGGGCGGTGAGGCTGGGGTACGCCGGATCGCGGTAGTAGCGCAGTGCCTCCTTGCGGATGGCCTCGCGCTCCTCGGGCGTGAGCAGGATGTCCTTCTGCCCCGCCAGGCGCCCGGTGGGGATGGCGTCGAACTGCACGATCTCGTTGATGCCGAGCTTCTTTCCCAGATCCATGAAGCCGGCAAGCTCCCCGTCGCGGAACTTCTCGCCGGTCAGGTAGATGGAGAAGCCCACCATCAGCCCGGCGCGCTTCGCGTTCTCGATGTTGCGCATGATGGCCTGGTACAGGCCGGGACGGCGCCGCCGCTCGTCGTGGATCTTCTCGTCGGGGCTGTCGAGGCTGATGAACAGGGCGTACAGTCCGGCGTCGCGCAGCCGGGTGCAGGCGTCCGGGGTGAGCCGCTCGCCATTGGTGAACATGAGGCAGGTGGCCCGCTCCTTGTCCACGCAGGCGGTGAGCTCGAAGATGTCGGGACGCAGCAGCGGCTCCCCGCCGGTGAAGATGACGTTGGTGGTGCCGAGGTCCACCGTCTCGCGGATGATGCCCTTCCACTGCTCGGTGGAGAGCGGCGGCCACCGGCGGATGTTGGGCTGGCAGGAGCAGTGGACGCAGTCGGCCTGGCAGGCGTAGGTGACGGCCAGGGTGGCGGCGGCCGGCTTGCGCGCCTTGAGGAACACCCGCTCCAGGCGGTCGATCAGCCCGCGCTTGCCAGGGCCGGAGGGGAGCGGAGGGTCGAAGAACGACACGCTGCGCGCGCCCCGGAAAAAGCCCACCGTCTTGAAGTGGTTGAGCCGCTCCAGGTGTCGCTCGAGGTAGCAGCGCGCGTCCGCCGGGAGCCGCGGCTCCGGCCGGAGCGCGAGGCGCCCGTCCTCCAGTGCCACCTCGAAGGCCGCCAAGGACTCTGGATCCAGAGTGGGGATCATCGTCTGTTTCCTTTCCGTACAGCGCCCGCGCGTCGGGGTGAGAGCATCGAGCCGAGCCAGCGCCGCGCCGCGACGAGCAGGGCCCGGGACGAGAACGCCCCCTCGTCGTAGAGCCGCTGCAGCAGCGGGCCCTCGACCAGGGATAGCACCAGCACCGCCATCGCCGCTGGTTCGAAGGTGCCGCCGCGCCGGCGGCGGATCTCGGCCAGATCCTCGGTGAGCCGGCGCCGCAGGCCGGCCTGGACCAGCCGCACCGCCTCGCGCACTCTGCGCTCCTGCAACCCGTACCCCCAGTACTCGATCCACACCCGGGTGGTGTCGCGGCTGCGCGCGTCGGAGGGCGCCAGGTGGAAGGTGAGCACGGCCAGCAGCCGCTCCAGCGGATCGGCGAAGCGCGCCCGGTAGGCGTCGAGCGCCGAAAGGTGGGCCTCGCCCAGCGAGCGCATGAGCGCGGCCAGCATCTCCTCCTTGCTGCGAAAATAGTAGTGCAGGATGCCGCGCGGCAGCTTCGCCTCGCGCGCGATGTCGGACACCGAGCAGGCCGCGAACCCCTTGCGGGCGATGGCCCGAAAGAGCCCGTTCAGGATCTGCTCGCGCCGCAGGGGCGCCACCACCGGCCGGGCCACGCCTCCTCCTGGGTTGGTTGGACGGCCATCCAAATATCACCCCTCGGCGCCGCTGGCGTCAAGTGTTGCGGCGTGGGCCGGGGGAGATGCCGCGGCGCCTTGGGGGAGGCGCGTTCGCCTGTTGCACCGCGGGCGGCAAACAGGGAAGATAAGCCCCCGGGAGACGACATGAGCGGATTCGCTTCCACCGCACGGTCGGTTCAGTCGCGAGACGGGTGCGCGCGGTGTGCCCTGCTGGTGGCGCTTCTGGTGGGCGCGCTGGTCGAGCCGGCTCTCGGCGCGGACGAGGCCGAGGCGGCGGAGCCGGGGGAGGCCGAGCTGCTGGATGCGCTCGCGGCCTTCGACCCGGAGGCGCCGACCGGCACGTCACCGCAGGGCTTTTCCCTCGATGCCTCGCTCCAGCTCCTACAGCGCTTCAACGCAAAGCGCAACATGCTCAACCTGGACCAGTCGTTCTCGGTCGGGATGCGCGCCGGCCGCCTGGGGGTCACCGGCGCCGAGAACCCGCTCAACCTGCGCTTCGACAAGGACGAGCTGGGGTACTCGGCCCTGCTGGCCGGCCGCCTGTCGGCGCGGCTGTCTCGATTCGGACTGGTCCTGGCCCTCGACAGCGGCGAGGTGAAGTTCCGGCCGCTGCTGGCCTACGACCCGGCGCCCGATTGTTCGAGCGGCGACGTGCGCTGCGAGAGCGTCACGGCCAACGGGCGTCCCATCGGCGACGAGGCGAAGGAGAGCCTATTTTTGCGGGAGGTGTTCCTGCAGGCCCGGCTGGGAAATTCCGAGTGGCTCGACCTCAGGGCCGGCAAGCTCCTGCTCTCCGCGGGCGGGGGGTTCTTGATGGACAACTACGCCCTGGGGCTTTCCGCCCAGGCCGACCTGGACGAGGCGGGTGCCGCCCCCGTGCGGCTCGAGCTGGACGCGGTGTTCCCGAACGGCGATTTTTCCGCCTCCGGCAAACGCAGCCCGCTGATCTACGCGGAGGCGGCCTGGCTCCGCTCGTGGTTGGAGGAGATCGGCCTGTTCGCCGGGTACTTTCACGACGGCGACTCCAACCTGGCCGAGATCCTGCGCTCGGTGATGCTGGAAGTGGTGCTCCATGGCGACATCGCCCAGACGGCCGATCCGCGCCTGTTGTACGCGGCCACCCTGGAGGCGGACATCCAGACCGAGGGCGATCTCTTCTACCTCGGCGTCCACGGCAACCTGCTTTTTGCGCGCGGCAGCTTGTCCTGGACCGCGGCCGTGGAGTTCGGGAGCTTTTCCCACCTCACCACCCTGCCGAGGGCGGGCACGTTCCCGGGCTTGACCCGAACCGGCCGCAGCGAGTGCCTGGGTGGCATGCTCCACCTCGCCACCCACTGGGACGTGACCGAGCGGCTCACCCTGGGCGGGTTCTTCCTGTACCTCAGCGGCGAGAGCTTCAGCGCCGATGACATCCGCTCAAAGAACGTCGGCCGCTTCGGGAGCTTCATCGGCATCTACCCGTGGATCACCGCCACCAACCTGTTCTTCTCGGGCGGCATGAACCAGACCTTCGGTGCGCGCTCGCTCTCGGCCTCCGGGGTGAACGCCCGCGGGGTGCTGGCTCCCGGCCTCGACCTGGGCTGGGACATCGTGGAGGGGCTGACGCTGCGGCTCGTCGGCGCGACGCTGTTCTCCCAGGGGGCGCACCTGGACTCGGGCGGACGCTTCTACGGCGTCGAGGCGGACCTCAACCTCTCCTGGGATATCTCGTGCCACCTGCAGCTTCTGGCCGAGGCGGACTACCTGTGGACGGGGGACTTCTTCGACTTTGAAAAACCGCTGGAAGAACCGGAAGTTGCGCGGTCCATGGCGCGCGAGCCCGGAGTCTTCAAGGCCATCGTCGGGCTCAATTTGTTTTTCTAGCGCAACTTTGGGTTCAAACGAGGGTTTCAGCAGATGGAGGCGAAAGGCGCACCTTGCATGGACGAAGACGCCGAACGCATGCTGCGCTTTGCATCCGGAGACGAGGCCGCCTTCGACGAGCTGGTGCGGCGGTATGGCCAGAAGTTGCTCGCCTTCGCCGATCGGTTCTTTCACAACCGGGCCCGGAGCGAGGAGACGGTGCAGGAGGTGTTCTTGCGCGTGTTCGAGGCGCGCAAACGCTATCAACCCAGGGCGCGCTTCTCCACCTGGATCTACACCATCGCCACCCGGCTGTGCCTGAACGAGCTGCGCCGACGGCGGCCGGAGGCGCAGGCCGGCGGGAGCGAGGCCGAGATGTTTGGCTCCGCCTCGCCGGCGCAGGAGCTCGAGGCGGCGCGGCTCGCCCGGTCGGTGCAGCGTGCGGTGGACGAGCTTCCGGAGAACCAGCGCGCCGCGCTCCTGCTCTCCCGCTTCGAGGACAAAAGCTACGCCGAGATCGCGAAGATCCTGGACGTGAGCGAAGGCGCGGTGAAGTCCTTGCTGTTTCGGGCCACGGACGAGCTGCGCCGCGTATTGTCGCAGGAGGAAGGCTCATGAGCTGCGAAGAGATCAGGCCGGATCTGGTGGCCTACCTGGACGGGGAGCTCTCGAACGAGCGGCGGCAGGCGCTCGAGGGCCACCTTTCGGGGTGCGAAGGCTGCGCGCGGCGGCTCGGCGAGTTTCGCCGTGCCCGCGAGGCCCTGGCGGCGCAGCCGGCCCTGGAGGCCGTGCCGGGGTATCTGCAACGAGTCATGGCCCGCTCGCGCGAGGCGTCCCGCGGCGGATTTTCCGGCCGCTTCCTGCGCTGGCTGGCGCCGGCGGCGGCGCTGGCCGCGGGGGCGCTCATCGTGGCCCTGTGGCCAAGCCGGCCGGCCCCGGAAGTCTCCGTGGAGCCGGCGGACGAGCTCGAGATCGCCTCCGAGTTCGAGCTCTACGCCGACTACGAGCTCATCGCCGAGCTCGATGTGCTTTCGGATCTCGAGGCCATCGAGAGCCTGGAAGACGAGGGTTGACATGCGCCGCTCTCTCGCCGCCATCGCCTTCGCCGGTGCGCTGGGGGGCGCCGGCCCGCTGGCCGGGGTGGATCGGCCCGACGCGGGGACGCCGCCTGCTTCGCCACCGGCGCCGGCGCAGCAGGCGACCGCCCTCGCCGAGTGGGAGCGTGAGGTGCTGGCGCACATCGAGCTCCTGATCGATCTCGAGGTCGTCGAGGACCTCGATCTTCTCACCCAGCTCGACGAGATTTCGATTCTTTCGGAAGGAGAGAGCCGATGAAGACCTTGGCTTTTGCATTTTCTTTGCTGTGCGCTGGGTATGCGCTGGCCGGCGAGCCGGACGGCGCCGCGGACGGGGTGTTGCTGGAGGTTGCGGGCGAGGTGTGGCGCTTGCCGCTGGACGGCGAGGCGTGGGCGCCGGCCGCGGCCGGCACGGCGCTGGCCGCGGGGGATTCCATCCGCACCGGCAAGAAGTCGCGCGCCCGCGTGCGGATCGGTACGAACATCGACCTTCGGCTGGGCCCGAACGCCGAGCTGCAGATCGAGGAGCCTGAGAGCGGCGAGCAGCCGGTGCCGATGGTGTCGCTCCTGCTCGGCTGGCTCCAGGCGACGGTGAGCCACGCGCCGGGCGAGAAGGTCCCTTTCGAGGTGCACACCGGCAACGCGGTGGCGGGTGTGCGGGGCACGGAGTTCGTGGTGGCCGCCGGTCTCGATGGCCTGACGCGGGCCGAGGTGCTCTCGGGAGAAGTGGCCTTCGCCGCCGAAGAGACGGAGGTGGCGGTGGGCGCAGGCTATGCTTCCGAGGCCACCGAGGGCGCGGCTCCGCTGGCCCCCGGCGCCGCGAAAACGTCGGACTGGGAAGCCTGGCAGGAGGAGCGCGAGGGCCGGGCGCGAGAGCGCGCCGAGGAGATGGCGGCGAGCTTCACCAGCCGTGTCGACGAGCTGGCCGGGAGGCTGGACGGGCTGCGCAAGGCGGAATCTCGCCAGCGCGAGAAGATCCGCTGGTTGATCGCGAAGCTGTCGCAGGCCCGTCGGGCCAACCAGCCCAGGGTGGCCGAGAAGGCGCGGGAGCGGCTGCTCGACCTCATGGCCCAGCAGCTGCGGCTGCACAAGGAGCTGCGCCGGGCGGCGGTGCGGCTGTCCGGGTTCATCCGACGGCTGGTGCGGCTCGAGGAAGCCATCGCCGGCGCCGGCGGGGAGAAGGCCGCCGAGGCGCTGGCCGCGCACCCCAGGCTGGCGAGCGCGCTGCGCTGGTTGCGGACGAAGGACGCCACCGGGAAGGACCCCGACCGCTTGCGCGCTCTGGAGCGGGAGCGGCGCGAGACGTTGCGGCAGATGGCGGCGTTCCGGGCGATGTTCCGGGAGGCCGGCTTCACCCGCGCCGATCTACGCGAGGCGCGCGAGCGGCTGCGGCGGTTGCGCGGCGACCAGCGGCCATGAGGGAAGCGGTGTGAGGACCAACGAATATCTGTGCGTACGATGCACGCGCAAGACGCACATGTTTCCGAGCGCGACCGACCGCGGGGCTCCCCCAGCCAGCGCGGGCAGGCGCGCTTACCGCGGATGAGTCGCGCAAGGAGGCGTGCCATGGTGCGGTGGATTGCCTGGATCGGTACGCTGATGTTCGCGCTCGCGGCCCACGCACAAGGCCGGAGCGCTCCCGAGAGCCCGGACCCGGCGGCCGCGCCTCTGTCGAGCGCGGAGAAACTGCCGTCCGAGCTCGTCGAGCGCTGGCAGAAGCTCTCACCAGAACAGAAGGCCGCGCTGCGCGAGCGCTGGGAGCGGTTCCGTGCCTTGCCACCGGAGAAGCGCGCCGAGATCCAGAAAAGGCTCGAGCGGTTCCGCGCCTTGCCGCCCGAAGAACGGCAACGTCTCCGGCGCAACCTCGAGATCTTCCGCTCGCTGCCACCCGAGGAGCGCGCGCGCATTCTCAAGCGCTTCGAGCGCTGGCGGGAGCTGTCGGACGCCGAGCGCGATCGGTTGCGGCGGGCCTTCTCGCGCATCAAGCGCATGGAGCCCGCCGAGCGGCGACGTTTCATGAAGAAGCTGCGGCGCTGGATGGAGCTTCCGCCCGAGGAGCGCGAGCGGCTCAAGGAGCGCATCCGCGATCGGCTGGGACGCTAGGCGCACGGGCCTTCGGGGCTTCGTTCGGGGACGTGTTTGAGCACAGGTGACCTGGGAGTCAGACCGCGATGCCGAAAGAGCGAGCGCGGTCCGACGCGGCGTGCGGGGCGGCGGGGGTCACTGGCAGGTGTAGATGATCGCGGCGTTGGTGTACGGCAGGCAGGCTTTCTGCGTCCCGTTGTCCGGATCGAAACAGTCGGCGTCCGAGGCGCACACCACCATGCCATCGAACCTTTTGCATTCCTGGAGGCTCGTCATGCAATCCGCAACCAGGTGCCCGCTTCGCGAGGCGAGGCAGCACACGCTGTCAATTCCCGGGAAGGCATGGAGGCAGTCGAGGTTGTCGTTGCAGTCGAGCTGCACCATGCCGGCCTGGAATCCGCAGCTTTCCAGGTCGGTGCAAGTAGGCACAGCGCCTCCGAGGTTGGTGTCCCAGCAGCAGATGGCGCCGCCGCCCGGAAGGTTGCATGGGATGGGACACACGCCGATGCCATAGTCCCCGCAGGTTTCGAAAGATAAATTGCAATCACCGACCAGACAGGTGTTGCCGCACACCTTGCAGCCTGGCTGGCAGGTGTTGATCTCCGGATACGTCGGGTGGCCGCAGCAGGCCGTGGGGTTGAAGGGATCGCTCGGGCAGTCCCGGTTCAAGCTGCACAGCGGAATACCGTTCGAAGGTTGGGAATCGCGGCAGACCGAAACTGACACGGTCGATTGAGAAAAGAGCCAGCACCTTTCGAACGGTGCGCAATCCTCGGAGCCGTCGCAGGTGACGATGAGGCCGTTCGTCTGGCATTGCCGGATTTCGCCGGTGCACGTTCTCGAGCCCCCGGCGATTGCGCAGCAGACCGAGCCGCCGGTGCAGTTGTCGGACTGTTCGCAGATCACCCCTGGCTCGCCACACACGCCGTTCGTGCAAACCTGGCCCGGCGCGCAGGCGGTACTGCAATCGCCGCAGTGGGCGGGGTCGGTGAGCAGGTTCGTCTCGCAATTGGAACTCCCGGCGCCGGTGGGATTGCCGCAGGTGACATACGGCCACCGGCATTGGGTGTAGTCGCATCTCCCGCCGACGCATCGGGGGACAGAGTTGTCGGGAGCGTTGTCGTAGCAACTGGTGGTGCAGTTGCCGCAGTGGGTGACGTCGGTCGCAAAATCCGGGCACGAACCATCCTGGCAGCGGAACTGGGAGCACGTCTCATCCGTGCATCCATCGGCGGTGCAACTTTCACCGGAGGTGCATTCGTTGTTGCAGTGGAGGCAGTTCCACATCGTGCCGCCGCCGGTCTCGCAGTTCATGCTGGTCGTGTCGCAGTTGAACCAGCCGGGGAGGCAATCGCTGCGGCAGGTTCCCTCGACGCAGGAAACGAAGGTGTTTGTCGGGATCGGGCAGGCAACGCCACAGGCCCCGCAATGGAAGATGTTTTCTCCCTTCACCATGGTCTCGCAGCCGTTGAAATAGAGCCCATCGCAGTCTCGGAAGTCGCCCTCGCAGGCGCCATCGGGGATGACGCAGATGCCGTTTGCGCACTCCAGCGCATCCGACCGGGTATTCGGCGCCGTGCACACCCGGCCGCAGGCGCCGCAGTGCTCGGGCTTGTGCAGGATGTCATCGCAGCCGTTCTCGCGGATGCCGTCGCACTCGGAGGCCCAGGGCTTGCACTTGACGTAATTGCACTGGCGGCTGTTCCCGTCGCAATAGGTGCCCTCCGCGTTTAGCACCTCCTGCGTGCAGTCCCGGAGGTTGCCGCAGTCCGACCCGCAGCTGGTCGCGAGCACGAGCGAGGTCTCGCAGCCGTTGGAGGGGTCGTTGTCGCAGTCGCCGAAGTCGATCTTGCACTGGGTGTAGCCGCAGGCGCCGTTTTCGCAGGTCACTGCTTCTACGTTTCTCATCGTGGCCAGGCAGTCCACGTCGCCGCCCAGACAGGACGGCTTGCAGGCCCTGATGTTGTCGAGGAACGTCTCGCACCCGTCCGCCACCCCACCCCCGCAGTCGCCCCAGCCGGGATCGCAAATCATGGCGCAATTGTCGTTGATGCATGCCACCGCGCCTTGAGGGGTTGGTGTCTTGACTTGTTGGCTACAACAGGCCCTGCCGCAGGGGGATTCACCATTGTCGCAACCGGACGCGCACTGGTCGCCGTTGCACACCTGATTTTCAGAACAAGAGCGACAATCGGCGCAGTGCTGGAACGTCCCCAGCGGATCGCAGCCGTTTTTCCAGTCACCGTCGCACTCGGCGGAGTTCGTGGGGCAGACGACGGCGCATTGGGAGGTTAGGCAAACGGGCTCGCCGATGCTGCCGGTGAACTGGGCGATGCAGTCCGTCTCGCAGCTTCCGCAGTGGCGGGGGTCGCTGGTGAGGTCCACGCACTCGCCCGCGCACACCTTGCCGCCGGAGGGGCACTGGCACTTCTGCGGGTCGAGCGTCTCGGACAGGCCCTTCCTGGGCACGCACACCTTGCCGTCGAGGCAGGCGCAGTCCGGGTGGTCGCAGGAGCCGTCCTCGTGGCAGGGGAGGTAGCCGTGCTCCCCGAACGGCGGCGTGTCGAAGGTGCAGGCAAAATGCAGAGCGACGCAGGCGCCCAGGGCGAGGACGAGTCTTTTCATGACATCACCCCTTCTCGGCCCATTCTAAACGATCCCTGGGAAAAGGTCAGGGGGGGTGCGGCTTCACGCGCCGGGCGAAGGCGAAACGGGCGAGGGCTACGCGGGCGGAGTCAGGGGTTCTGGTAGAGGGCGAGCGGTACCTCGCCCAGGTTGACGGCGCTGCCGTCCCACTGGATGGGATCGGTCACCCGGCCGGCGTAGTCCACTCCCACCACGGGCGAGGTGGTGCCGCCGCCGGGCATGTACAGGGCGACGTAGAAGTAGTAGGTGCCGTTCGCGGCGGTGATGTTTTCGGCCTTGAGGTCGAGCGGCTTCTGGGGCCCGATGTCGGGTGTCGGCACCTGGGCCAGGATGGCCGCCGGCATGCCGGCCGGGGTGGGGGTGGTAAAAAAGAGGGCCATCAGGTTGGTGGGCGTGCCGGAGAAGGTCTGTGGCACGGTGAGCCGGGCGCACAGCGACTTGGCCTCGGTGCAGGTGACGGGCGGGTTGTCATTGCCGTCGCCGCCGCAACCGAAGAGGGAAAGCGCGAAAAACACCACCATCATGGACAGGCCGAAGGTTCTCATGGATTCCTCCTTCCGATTCGCTGTAAAGCCTACATTCCCGCGAAGGCGGCTTCAAGGAACACCTCGCGGCCGGGGGCGGGGTACCCCTGAATGGCGTACACTCGGGCGTCGAGCAGGTTGGAGGCCACGATGGAGAGCGCCATCGGCCGCTGATGCCAGCTCGCGCGCAGGTCGACCGTCGCGTACGCGCCCAGCGTCCGTCGCGGAAAGCGCAGAAGACCCGTCTCGGGATCCAGCGTGGCCGCGCCCGAGTCGAGAAAGTCGTCATAGTACCGGCTCCCCATTGCCGCCACGAACGCGGAGATCTCGAAGTCTCGCCAGAGCGCCCGCGCCTCGAACGAGGCCTTGGCCGCGGGCCGGTAGAGCAGCGGCTTCGCGCCCGGAAGTGCGACCGCGTCGAGCGTCGACAGCGCCGCGGAAAGATCGAGCCAGCGGGCCGGCCGCGCGCGCAGCGAAAGCTCGGCACCGAGGATGCGCGAGCGTGCGAGGTTTTGGGCGGACACCGGCGAAGAGTACACGAACTCGATGGTGTCGGAGCCGAGGTTGGCAAAGCATACGAGCTCGGCCGAGAGCCGGCCATCCAAAAAGGCGCGGCGCGCGCCGATCTCCGCGGCCCATACCGACTCTGGCGAGAGCTTCGGGTTGCCCTGGAAGGTGAGGCCATAAGTGGTGGCATAGCTCAGGTACATCTCTCCGATGGTGGGAACGCGGAAACCCCGGTTGAGCGCGGCCCACAGCACCGCGTCCTTCGCCGGGCGGTAGGCCAGGCGGGCCTTGGGGCTTATGGAAAAGAAGCGCTGGCGGGTGTCGAAGGCGTGCCCGTCGAGGCGCAGCCCGGCGCTCGCCTCCACCCCCGAGCCCAGGTCGACCTGGGCCTGCCAGAACGCCGCCCCGACCAGCGCCAGGTAGGCGCGATCGGCGTCCGCCTGCCCGAGCTGGAACACCGTGCCGCCCACGCGGTCGAACTGCAGCTCGAGGCCGCCGGTGTGCAGGCTCCTTCCAAACAGCGGCAGGCTCAACTGGCCGCGCAAGCCCACGCGGTGGCAGCGGTACTGGTTTGGATTTGCACCCCCTGGATCGGAAACCGTCTGGGAAGAGGCGTTCCAGTAAGCACCCGCCTCAGCCAAGAGCCCGGCGGCCGGCCGGTACTCCCAGCGGGTCCCGAGCTGGCTCTGCACGCGGCGAAAGACCCGCGAGCGGCTGCGCTCGGAGGTTCCCTCGAACCCCGGGTTGCCGCCGCTGCCGCCGCCGGCGAAGGCGGTGGCCAACAGGCGGTGTCCCGGCGCCGGCTCGATGCTCCCGCGGGCCCGCAGGCCGAAGGTCTCGCTCTGCGAGTTGTGGCGGAACTCGTCCTCGCCCCCGGGGCGCAGCCCGAGGTAGCGCTGCCACTGGCCGGCCATGCGCAGGCCGCCGCCCGCGGTGCCCTGGGACCACAGCGCCTGGAGCCGGGCGCGGTTGCCGTCGGTGCCGGCGAACCCCTGGCCGAGCGCGAGGTCGCTCTCGGGCGCCGGGGGGTTCGAGAGGAACTGGATCACGCCCCCCACCGCCGCCGAGCCGTAGAGCGCCGAGGCCGGCCCGCGCAGGACTTCGATCCGGCCGAGGTCGAAGAGCGGCAGCGACGACCAGTCCACCCCGTCGGCGTCCGGGGTGTTCAAGGGGAAGCCGTCGAGGAGCACCAGCACCCGGTTGCCGAACCCGCCGGGCTTGAAGTCCGAGGAGCCGCGGATGCTGACGTTGCCGCCGAACCCGCCCGGGCTCATGCTCTGGGCGTCGACCCCTGGGGCCTGTCCTAGAATGGCGGCCGCGTCGGCCGGGCCGCGCCGGGCGATGGCGTCGCCGTCGATCGAGGCGAGGCTGGCGGCGACCTCTCTCGCGTCCTCCGGCCCGCGCTCGGCGGTGACCACGATCTCGGTGACGTCGTCCTCCTCGACGACGACGGCGGGGCCGTCTCCGGTCTCGAGCGCGCCGGCATCGACAGGTTCGAGCGCAGCCACCGTCCACGGGACGAGGGCCAGGATCGACGGCCAGAAGACAGTGGCAGGGAAGCGGCTCACAGCGGCGGGTAGTGGGAGCGCATCTCGGCGGCGGTGGGGTATAGGACCATTTCGGGCATCACGATGCCTTTCTCCTCGGGATGGTCCGGGCTCAGGGTGATGGGGGAGGCGTTCTCCATCCGGTCGAGCGTGGTGCCATGAACCGAGACAGGGCGCATGCCGGTCCGCGGGTCCGTGTCATCGGGGTCCTTCCAGGCGACCATCAGGGCGGCGTAGCTGCCGAAGGCGATCGGCGGGTTGTCGAACGAGAACGAAAGAGGGCTCGAACTTCCCGCCTGGAAGTACTTGAAGGCCGCCGGCGCGCCGGGGACGTACTCCGGGCTCCAGGGCGCTATGCGAAACAGCGAGAGCACCAGGTAGCCGGATTCGGGCCAGGTGCCGGAGTAGGCGATGCTGCCCGAGATGATGCCGGCGGTGGGCGTGGGCTCGCCTCCGCAGGCAGCCAGCCAGGCCGCCAGAAGGGCCGGGGACAGGAGTGAGAATCCAGGCCTATGCTGCCAGGGCCTCGACATGGCCACATACTATTCAGTGTTGCTCACCGCGTCAATTCGGTTGCAAACCCGCCAAACCCTGCGAACCCGGGGCCTGTCCCCAATTTTTGTTTCATTGTTTCAAGTGGTTGTCCAAACAGTCGGGCGTCTCAGAGGATGACTGGACGAGGTGGTTGCGGACTGTAAATGTGTTCAGTATCATGGGGCCCATGGACACCGACAGGAAACTCGAGATCCTCGGCGAGAGCGCGTCCCAGGACGTCGCCGGGGCCACCGATCGACCGGAGTGCCGGAGGAAAGACATCGGGGAGTTCATCTATCCGGCGCAGCTTTCCGGCGGCAGGGTGCTGCGCCAGCTCAAAGTGTTGCTGGACAACGCCTGCCCGTTTTCCTGCGCCTACTGCGCCCAGCGCGCCGGGCGCGACACCCCCCGCACCCGCTTCACCCCCGAGGAGCTTTCGAGGTTGTTCGCTTCCCTCGTGGAGCGGGGCGCGGTGGACGGGCTGTTTCTCTCCTCGGGCATCGGCCGAAGCCCCGTCGCCACCATGGACCGGATGCTGGCCACCGTAGAGATCATCCGCCGCCGGTACGACTTTCAGGGTTTTGTCCACCTCAAGATTCTGCCCGGCGCTGAGCCCGCCCAGATCGAACGCGCGGCCGAGCTCGCCGATCGGCTGTCTATCAACCTGGAGGCGCCCAGCGCGGCCTACCTGTCGAGACTTTCCGCGCAGAAGGATCTGCCGGGAGATATCCTGCGGCGTATGAGCTGGATCTCGACCGCCGTCCGCGCTCGCCGCGCGCGGGCCCGCAGCCACACTACCCAGTTCGTGATCGGCGCCGGCGAGGAGAGCGACCGCGAGGTGCTCGGCGCGGCCTGGCGGCTATACCGCCAGTATTCTCTGGGACGGGCCTACTACTCCGCCTTCCGGCCCATCCCCGGGACGCCGCTCGAGGACCGGCCCCGGGCGCCGCTCTTGCGCCAGCATCGGCTGTATCAGGCCGACTTCCTGCTGCGCCATTATGGCTTTTCTCCCCACGAGTTGGTGGTCGAAGACTCTGGCAATCTGGCCGCAGGAGGCGACCCCAAGCTGTTGTGGGCGTGCGCCCATCCAGAGCTCTTTCCCGTGGAGGTCAACCGCGCGCCGCGGGAGCTGCTCCTGCGCGTGCCGGGGTTCGGCGAGCGGACGGTGCGGCGGATTATCGAGGCCCGCAAGATCCAGCCCATCCGGGACCTGGCCGAGCTGGCGCGGCTGGCCCCGCTGGCCCAGAAGGCCGCGCCCTTTCTCCTGATCCGCGGCAAGGCGGCCCGGGCGCAGCTCGATCTGGGCCTGTAGCCGTTCGGCGCCGCGGGCCACAACGCTCTGGATTCTTTGGGCCAGATTCGGCATGATCTGTGGCGCTCCGTGGGGACCCGGCATGGCGAACGAGTCGGACATCCGCGATCGTCTGCTGTCGCTCGAAGAGGAGAACCGCCGCCTCCACTCCGAGCTGCAGTACTTTCGCGAGTCGTTCGAGAACCAGCTCGAGGGGATCGGCCTGGTCGATCTCGAAGAGCGGTTCATCCTGGCCAACCCGGCCGCCCACGAGATCTTCGGGGTCCCACCCGGCACGCTGCAAGGACGCCGGCTCCACGAGTTCATTGATAGCGAAACCCTGGCCCGCATCAAGGAGCAGACCGCGGAGCGCCAGGATGGGCGCTCCTCCGTGTACGAGATGGACATCGTGCGGCCCGACGGCCAGCGCCGTACCATCCTGGTCTCGGCCGTTCCCCGCCGCGATCCGGAAGGAGGAGTGAGCGGATCGTACGGCATCTTCCGCGACGTCACCGAGCAGCGGCGCATGGAACGCGCCCTGGCGGACGAAAGCAGCTTCATCAACGCCATCCTGGACACCGCAGACGCCCTCGTCGTGGTGTTGGATACCACCGCGCGGGTGGTGCGGTTCAACCCCGCCTGCCAGCGGATCACCGGCTACTCGTTCGAGGAGATGCGCGGGCGGCCCATCTGGGAGCTCATTCCGCCCGAAGAACGCCCCGCGGTGCGACAGGTGTTCGCCAACCTGTCGGAAAAGACCATCCCCAACACCTTCAAGAACTACTGGCTCACCCGCTCGGGTGGGCGCCGCCTCATCGCCTGGTCCAACACCGTGCTCAAGGATGCGGAGGGCGGCGTGCGCTGGGTGGTGGGAACGGGCATCGACATCACGGAGTTTCGCGCCGCCCAGGAACGGGCCGAGGCCGAATTCCTCAAGCTCTCCGCCATCCTCTCCGGCATGGAAGAAGGCGTGGCCTTCGTGGACGAGACCGGCAGCATTGGAGAGATCAACGACTTTCTGTGCCGGATGTTCTGCAAGACCAGTGAGGAGCTGGTGGGGCAGCCGCTGCGGGAGCTCGATCAGTTGTGTGGTGGCGGCGGCGACGAGTTCACCGCCTTCTTCGAGCGCTTCCGCGCCGAGCCCACGGGCACGCCCGCGGTGGCGCAGCGGAGCTTCCAGGGGTCCGAGATCATCATGCGCTTGCAACCGATCTGCCAGGGGGGGCGTTTCTTCGGCATGGTGATCAACTTCATCGACGTCTCCGAGCTGGTGCGGGCCCGCCGCCAGGCCGAGGAGGCCTCCCGGCTGAAGAGCGAGTTCCTCGCCAACGTGAGCCACGAGATCCGGACGCCGCTCTCCGGGATCATCGGCCTGACAGGGCTCCTGCAGGAGTCCAAGCTCTCGAAAGAGATGCGCGAGTGGACCGATCTCATCCTGTCCTCGGCGAAGTCGCTGCTCTCGGTGATCGACGACATCCTGGATTTCTCGCGTATCGAGTCTGGCCGCTTCGAGATCGGCGAGGAGGAGTTCGAGGTGGCGCGCATGGTCGAGGACCTACGCGCGCGCTTCTTGCCCCGAGCGGTGGAGAAGGGGCTGCGCTTCGACTCCGAGATCGAGCCGAACGTCCCGGCGCGCCTGCTCGGCGACGGCACCCGTCTGCGCCAGGTCTTGAGCAACCTGCTGGACAACGCCGTCAAGTTCACCGATAGAGGCACGATCCGCGTCGCGGTATCCAGCCCGACGCGCGGCCCGGCCGAGGGCCACTACCAGGTGCGCTTCGAGGTGGCCGACAGCGGCATCGGCATTCGCGCGGAAAGGCTCTCGCAGATCTTCGAGGCCTTCGTCCAGGGAGACGGGTCCTCCACCCGGCGGCACGGCGGAACGGGCCTGGGCCTGGCCATCTCCTCGCGGCTGGTGGCCGCCTTGGGCGGCAAGCTCGAGGTCACCAGCCAGGAGGGCAGCGGCAGCCGCTTCTCCTTCACCCTTCCGTTCAAGGATCCGATCGGGGGCCGCATCCTGGACGAGGCGGGTCTGACCGAGCGCACCGGTGGTGATCGCGCCCTGGTGCGAGAGCTCTTCGGTATCTTCGAGGAGAGCTGTTGCCGCACCACCACCGAAGTGCGCCAGGCCATCCTGCGCCGCCAGAGCGAGCCGCTGCGCCGCCTGGCGCACACCCTCAAGGGAGCCGCCGCCAACCTGGGGGCGCGGGAGGTCGCCGAGGTATTGTCCCGGCTGGAGCAAGCCGGCCGGGCGGAGAACTGGGAAGAGGCCGGGCGGCTGATGGGTGCGCTGCACCCGACCCTGGACCGCTTCCGCGCGCGCATGCAGGAGTATCTGGTGAGCCGCAACTGACAACGCCCGACGCGCCTGGGTTTTTTTTACTGCAGGAGGACGTACCATGAAGGTGTTCGTTGCCGAGGACGATGCGGTATCCCGCCGGCTGCTCGAAGTCCGCCTCGCCCGCTGGGGGTACGAGGTGGTTTCGGCCTCCAACGGCAAGGAGGCGCTCGAGCGCATCCTGGCCGAGTCGGGCCCTCGGCTGGTGATCCTGGACTGGATGATGCCCG
Organism: Myxococcales bacterium; assembly: GCA_012798435.1. Taxonomy (GTDB): domain Bacteria; phylum Myxococcota; class B64-G9; order B64-G9; family B64-G9; genus JAAZNF01. The sequence continues at coordinate 39,463 of JAAZNF010000098.1, forward strand.
AGGTGGACGGCATGGAGGTGTGCCGGCGGCTGCGCGCCCAATCCAAGGGAGACTACACCTACATCATCATGCTGACCGCCAAGGTCCAGGAGCAGGATCTGGTGGCCGGTTTCGAGGCCGGGGCGGACGATTACATCACCAAGCCCTTCCAGGAGGCCGAGCTACGCTCTCGCATCCGGGCCGCGGAGCGCATCGTCAACCTGCAGGGCGATCTGAAACGCAAGGTCGTTGAGCTGGAGTCGGCGCTGGAGCATGTCCGGACCTTGCAGGGACTGCTCCCCATCTGCATGCACTGCCACAAGGTGCGCAACGAAAAGAACCTGTGGCAGAAGCTCGAGGCCTACATCGAGGACCACTCCGACACCCGCTTCTCGCATGCCTTGTGCGAGGAGTGTCTGGAGAAGTACTACCCCGAGGTCGCGCAGAGCCGCGCCGAGAAGACGCCGACGAAATGATCTCGTCCTTTTTGCCGCCGCTGGTCTTTACGCCTGTCGTCCAGGCGCGGGTGTGGGGCGGCCGCGCCCTGGAGCGGTTCGGCAAGATCCTGCCCGCCGCGGTCCCCTGCGGCGAGTCGTGGGAGGTCGCCGATCTCCCCGGCATGGAGAGCCAGGTCGCCACGGGAGAGCTGGCCGCGCGCTCGCTGCGGGATCTTTCGCGCGAGCGGGCGGAGGAGTTGCTCGGGGACGCGCCTATGCTGTACGGCCGCTTCCCGGTCTTGTTCAAGCTGCTCGACGTGGCCGGGTCGCTTTCGCTCCAGGTCCACCCGGACGAGGCGGCCTGCCGCGAGCTTTCCGGAGAGGCCCGGCCCAAGGACGAGGCCTGGTACGTCATCGAGGCGCAGCCTTCCGCCCGGCTGTACTGCGGCGTTCTGCCGGGAGTGGGCGAGGCCGAGCTGCGGCGCGCCCTAGCCGAGGGACGGGTCGAGCAGGCGTTGCTGCCGCTACCGGTCCGGCCCGGAGACTTCGTGTACCTGCCGGCCGGAACGCTGCACGCGGCGGCTGGGGGCCTGCTGTTGGCCGAGATCCAGCAAGCCTCGGACACCACCCTGCGGCTCTTCGACTGGAACCCCGTCGGCCTGGACGGCAAACCGAGGCCGCTGCACGTCGAGCAAGCCCTGCGCGCCGTGCGCTTCGAGCAGCGGGGCCGGATCGCACACGCCCCGCCGCCGTCGGGGCGGCCGGGCGTGCGCTGCCCGGCGTTCACTTTCGAGCGGGTATCGGTGGCGCCGGGCGGCGCCGTGCCGCTCGAGGCCGGCCGGCCGCGCATCCTGTGCGGCGTCGAGGGGACGGGGGAGTTCGCCGACACCGCGGGGCGGGTGGTGCCGCTGCGGCCGGGGTCCACCTGCCTGGTCCCTGCCTGCGGCGCCGGACACTTGACCTCGGGCGCAGGCGGAGTTTTCCTTCTGGTCCGGGTGTGAGAGGAGGATCGCATGCCACCATCCCGCACAGGGATCTTCGCCTGGGGCGATCTGAACGCCTTCTTCGCCCTGATGCTCGACAACCTGACCAACCTGGTGGTGCTGATGGGCATCCTGTCGGCGCCGCCGTTCTTCTTCCCGTCCGACTTCTTGCTCACCCACATGGTGCCGGGGACGGCCCTGGGCGTGATGATCGGCGATCTCGTGTACACCTGGATGGCCTACCGCCTGGCCCGGCGCACCGGCCGGCCGGCCACCGCCATGCCGCTGGGCCTGGATACACCATCCACCATCGGAGTGGCGGTGGCGGTGATCGGACCGATCTATCTGGAGTCCAAGGATCCCATGGTGGCCTGGCAGGTGGGCATGGCCACCATGGTGCTCATGGGACTGGTGAAGCTCGTGCTCTCCTTCTTCGGGGACGCCATCCGCCGGCTGGTGCCGCAGGCCGGCCTGCTCGGCTCCATCGCCGGCGTGGGCGTGGCGTTGCTCGGGTTCTTCCCGCTGGCGGCGGTGTTCCGCGCGCCCCTGGTGGGCATGTTGGCGCTGGGCATCACCCTGTACGCGCTGATGGCGCGCCTGCGCCTGCCCGGCAACCTCCCCGGCGCGGCGGTGGCCGTGCTGGCCGGGACCGCGCTGTACTACGCCATGGGGCTCGGCGGCGCGCTGGAGAATTTCGCGCCCCCGGCGTTCGATGCGCGGCTCACCGTTCCCTGGCCCACCCTGGGCTTCATCGACGGCATGGAGCGGGCGCTGGCCTACCTGCCGGTGGCCATCCCTTTCGGCGTGCTCACCATCGTGGGTGGCATCAACGTCAACGAGAGCGCCCGGGTGGCCGGCGACGAATACCGCACCCGCGACATCCTGCTCACCGAGGCAGCGGCGACCATCCTGGCCGGGGTGTGTGGCGGTGTGGCCCAGAGCACTCCCTACATCGGCCACCCCGCCTACAAACGCATGGGCGCGCGCGCCGGGTATACCCTGGCCACCGGGCTGTTCGTAGGCTTCGGCGGGATGTTCGGCCTGGTCTCTTTCATCACCCAGGCCCTGCCGCTAGCCGCGGTGGCGCCGGTGCTCGTCTTCATCGGCCAAGAGATCGCGGCCCAGGCCTTCGAGGTGGTTCCGCGGGGCCACTACCGGGCGGTGGTGCTGGCCATGCTTCCCTCCATCGCCTACCTGGTGCTCTCGCAGCCGGGCGCCCACGAACCGGCCGTGGTTTGCCTGGGAAACGGCTTCATCCTCACCGCCATGCTGTGGGGCGCCTTCGCCGCCCACTTGAGCGATCGCAGGCTGCTCGCCACCGCGGCCTTTCTCGGCTTGTGCGGGTTGCTCAGCCTGTTCGGGCTCATCCACTCGGTTCGCCCTGATGGCGGTTTGTATGTTCCTTGGACGGCCGGTAACGCCAGCGTATGGCACCTGGGTGGGGCCTACCTCGCGTTGGCCGCGCTGGCCCTCCTGGCGTCCCGATTCATGCATCGGCTCGGTGAGGGGGACGGGATCTGATGCGCACCGGGTCCGCCTGTCTCTTCCTGGCTCTGGCGTTGCAACTTGCAGGCCCGGTTTCGCCGACCCGGGCCGACGAGGAGCGGGCGTTCACCGAGGTCTCGGCGCGTCTTTCGCTCTCGCAACTGGCTGACTTCTCAGGGGCCGCGTTTTCTGCCGCTCTCCAGGGATCGCTGCCGATGATGCCCTGGCTGCTTGTCGCGCTACGCCTGGGTGGTGAGTTTCCGCTTCGAACGGGAAAGATGGAAGGCGACAGGGGGCTTACACTTCTCGCCTTGCCCGCTCTGTGGGGGCGCTTCGGCGATCCCGATGCCTGGGGGTACGTCCGTGTCAGCAGCGGCCTGGCCGGGCAGTACGGCGCGGACGGCTGGGAGATGGGATGGGTGGTCGAGGCGGCAGGCGGGTTTTCGGTGGCGCCGCGAGACCTGGTGGTGTATTTTGGAGTCGAAGCCGCCGGCCTGCTGGGCATCGTCGGCCCACGAATCCGTTGCGTGGGCCTGGGTGGGTTTGTCGGCTACCGGTTCTAGCGTAAAGGAGCACCCATGTCGGTCGAAGCGCTGCTCGCCAACCGCAAGGCCACCCGCGTGTTCTTCGAATTGCTCCCGGGCCGGGCCCGGCTCGATCGCCTGGTGCGCTCTTGCCGCCTGCCCAAGTCTGAGCTTTCGCGTTTGCTCCAGCGCATGCAGCGGGCCGGGTTGGTAGAGTCCACTCGTGGCGGCTTCGCGGTGGACTGGAACCGCTTCCTGCCCATCTTCTTACACCACGCCATGAGCATCTACGCTGCGGCCATGCCCTGGAAATTCATACCGCGTTACCTTGAAAAACCCGACGCCGATCTGGTGGAGACCTCCTGTGCCCGGGCGGAGCGCGAGCTGGCACGGGTCAAGGTGCGCCTGGCCAGCAACGATCTCTTCGGGGATCTGTTACGCCAGTATCTTTCCAACCTGGCCGCCGAGGTGGCTGCCCCGGAAGACTTCATGCAGGATCTGCGCCTGTCCGACGCCATCGCCGAGTTCGAGTACGCCTTGCTGAAACTGGTCCCCGCCATGAAGAAACCGCGCTTGGCCGACGACCAGACCCGCGAGCTGCACCGCCTGCTGCGCGAGTGGCATACACAGATCCAATCTTACGACACGCCGCTCGGTGCCGCCCTGCGCCAGGCCTTCCACCGGCAGGGGTTGGTGTAAGATCTTTCCTTGCGGTATCGCATCCGTCCGCCGCCAACTGCCGGTTCCACCCACCCCGGTTTCCCCGGTTTGCCCCGGTTTACCCCCGGTTTGTGCAAAGAATTGAACGCGAGAAAAGAGCATTTTTCTTGTGATTGTTTTCGGGTTGCCGCTGGAAAACATTCAGAACAATCTAGCGTGCACCGGTATTTCTGTTCTTGTTGGCCGCCGTTTGGGTGCCGGC
>JAAZNF010000099.1 GCA_012798435.1 Myxococcales bacterium
CCGCCGGCGGCGGCACCCGCGGCAGGCCCCGGCGGTCCGCCGGCGCCGCCCCCGGGAAACGGCGCGCGCGCGGCGGCCTTCGATGAGGCCTGGAGAAAATTTGCGGCCCTGTGCCGCGAGAAGGGCTTCGCCGGCGCGGGTTGGAAGACCATGGGGCTGAAGCCCGCCGACCAGCGCCAGGAGATGTTCGACGGCGACGGCGCGCACCTCTCCAGCGTCACCCGCTCGGTGGCGGTGACCTCGCTGGCCTTCATCGAGCTGCGCTTCTTTTTCCGCGGACAGGCGAGCAAGAAGCTCGAGCCGGAACTGAAGCAGGCGGTGCGAGAGGTGGTGGGCCGCATCAGCCTCGACCTGGCCGCGCTGCACCGGGTGGTGTGAGGGGGCGCTTTCCCCCGAACCCCTTCCAGGGGCGGCGGTCTCTTGACGCACCTCCATGAATAGCCTCCGCTCGGCTTGTGCCGTCAAGAGCCTGCGGTCGCTTCGCGACTCGCTGCGCTCGCCCTTGACGGCCGCCGAGCTTCGGCTGGATTCGCTGTTGTGAAGAGCATACTGGTATGCTCTTCCCCGTTCGGAAAGGTTCATTGTTTGGATCTGGTGGGCTCTGGGGCGCATGGCACCCGGGCACCCGGCAAATTGAGAACCTGGAGCCTGGAACCTGAAATGACCTGAAATAGACTGGGCGAAATCCCGGCGCGTCTATGGCACGTCGACTTCTTCGTCGACGTCGCCGAGCTCGTCGAGGTCGGGGGGTGGGGGCTCGGGCTCGCCGCCGGCCTTGCCCTTCTCCACCAGATCCTCCCAGCGGGCCTGGTTGCCTTCCTTCTCGCTGGCCTTCTTGGCGGCCTCGATGCGCTCGTCCATCTCGCGCGGGGAGTGGCGCGCCGCCTTGAGGTCCTCGTAGATGCGGATGGCTTCGTCCCAGTGGCCCATGCGCTCCTCGACCTGGGCCAGGCGCAGGCGGTAGGAGGGCATGTCGGGAGCGAGCTGGGCGGCGAGCTGGAACGAGCGGCGCGCTTCGAACAGGCGGCCCTTCTTCTCCTGGATGCGGCCGAAGAGCGCCTGGAGCTGGGCCTGGCTGCGGTCGTCGGTGGGGGCGAAGCTCTGCAGCCGATCGGCCACTCCCTCGGCCTCCTTCAGCCGGTCGGCGCCGAGGTAGTACTCCCCCAGCCGGTAGGCCAGCGCGGTGGAGTCCGGCACCTGCTCGAACCCCGAAAGCCACGCCGCCTCGGCGCGCACCAGGTCTTTCTGGCGCAGCAGCACCTCGCCCTGGAGCAGGTAGGCCCGGTCGAAGAGCGGGTCGATCTCGATGGCCTGGCGCGCCGCCGCCGCTGCTTCCTCGAGCCGCTCCGCATCCAGCGCCAGACGGCCCAGCAGCTCCAGAGCGTCGAGGCGCGTGCCGTTGAGGTCGAGCGTCAGGCGGCAGGCGCGCATGGCGGATTCGTCCTTGCCCAGGTTGTGCAGGATGCGGGCGGTGGAGAGCAGGCTGTCGGGATCCTGCGGCGTGGCCGCGATGGCCATCTCGGGATCGCCGGTGAGGCGTAGCACCTCCACCACCGTGGCGGTGAGGATGCCGCGCTGGTTCTCCGCCGCCAGGCGGTACTCGCTCATGGCCTGGTCCCGGTGACCGGCGAAGAACAACGCCCGGCCGGCCAACCGGTGGGCGCTGGCGTCGCGAGGGTTGCGCTCCATGGCGCGCGACAGGTGGCGGACCGCGCGCGTCAGGTTCGGCGGGCGCGACTCCAGGTAGGCCTTGCCCAGCACCAGCGAGGCCAGGTAGTCGGACGGGTGGTCGCGAAGGAGAAGGCAGGCGGCGCGTCCCAGCTCGCACTCCTCGCACGGCTCGCACGGGCCGCCCGTGGCGGAGAGCAACCGCTCGGTCTCGACGGAGAGCGAGCGCGTCCCCGCGGCGAAGGCGGCCCAGGTCGAGACCAGGATGATCAGCGGGACCGCCGCCACGGCGGCCTTGCGCGGCAGGCGGAAGCGCAGCTCGACCGGCCGCGGCCCGCCGGCGTGGGAGAAGGGGCTGGCCGCCAGCACGCCCAGCAGGACCACGAAGGTGACCGCCACCCCGGCCACTTCCAGGTTGAAGTCCACCAGGTTGTGCGCCGCCGAGCCGAACACCGCCGCCAGACACCCGCCCATGGAGAGCGACTCGCGCACCCGGGTGAGGGCCAGCCCCAGGCAGGCCAGGAACGTAAGCAAGAACAGCGAACCGAAAACCGGTCCCCACTCGGCCATGAGCTGGAGCGGCCCGTTCTCGGCGTGGGTGAAGGTGGCCTCGTGTGGGACCGAGCGGTAGCGCGGGTAGACGGTGGCGTAGGCCCCGCGGCCGATGCCCAGCACCGGGTGGTCCCCGATCATCTCCAGCGTGCCGCCCCAGGCGGCGATCTTGGTCTCCTCGCGCAGGGCCCCCAGGTTCCCCAGCGACTTCATCTCGCGCAGGATGGTGTCGTAGGCCAGGTACCCCGCCCCCAGCAGCACCAGGGCCACCGCCCCCTGCACCAGCGCCAGGCGCCGGATGCGCCGCGAGCGCCGGGTGGCCACCAGGAAGAACAGGAACAGGCAGGCGGCGCCGAAGGCCACGATGCCGCCGCGCGACAGCGTCATGAGCAGGGCCGCGCCGCTCACCGCCCCGAGGAACAGGTACAGCGCCCGGTCCTGGCGCTCGCGCGCGGACAGGGCCAGGCCCACCGCGGTGGGCGAGGTGAGCAGCAAGAATCCGGCCAGGTGGTTGGGGTTGACGAAGGTGGAGAAGAAGAAGTTGTCCGATCCCACCGGGTAGAAACCCAGGATGGCGCGAAGCGAAAGGAGCTTGGAGAAGAAGCCGATGATGGCCACCAAGAAGCCGGTCCAGGCCACCGCCTTGAGCAGGCGCCGGGCGCGGTGGCGGTCGTTGTAGTAGTTCACCACCACGATGAAGGCCAGGGTGTAGCCGAAGTACTTGAGGAGTTCGAACCAGGTCGATGGCGCCGAGAGGCTCAGGGGGCGGAACTGGCCCTCGCCCCACAGGCCCGTGCCCGACAGCATGTGCCCGTACAGCGAGGCGGCCTCGGGGTTGAGCACCCGCACCAGAAAGGGCGGCAGCGGCACGGCCTGCAGCAGCGTGAGCAGGGTGGCGCACAGCATGGCCACGCCCAGCGGGAAGAGCTTGAGCCCGCCCCGGTGGTGCCGAAGGTGCCGCGCCAGCAGCGCCGCGTAGCCGGTGAGCGAGAGCCCGAGCAGGACCAGCACCGCCGGCAAGTGTACGCTGCCCAGCATGAGGGGCGAGAGCACCAGCATGGCGGTAGTGGCGACCTCGACCAGGCGGTCGGGGCGGTGGGAGCCCGGGTCCGCGAGGTCCGGCGGAGCGGGTGAGGCGTCGCCCTGGGCCTCCTGGGGCGGGCGCCGGCGGAAGATGTACGGCATGCGTATTCTCCCCATGGCACAGATATCAGAACGGGTGCCTCAATGCAACGGGTCCGGCAGAGACCTTCATCCCGGGATAACGCGAGCGGATGGCCGGAGGCGCGGCTGCTCATCGATGTCGCCGCCCTGATGATATCGTAGCGGCCGCGTAGCCGACCGGGGGCCCCCCGCCGCCGCGCAGGGTCCTCCCGAGCAGCGCCGGGGGTGGTCGGCGTTAAACAGGCCGCAGCGTGAACACTCGTTGCGGCGAAAATACCAACCTGGCGCGCCGCGAACAGATGGCCGGAGGCGCGGCTGCTCATCGATGTCGCCGCCTTGCGGACTTCGGGTCAGGCGGCGGGCTCGTCCTCGACTTGCTTGCCTGGCAGATCGAACGCCAGGATGGCGCGGGTGCCCCCGTCGGGGCGGGCCTCGATGGCGAGCCGGCCCCCGAGCAGGTTGGCGGCCTGGCGCGCCAGGGCGAGCCCCAGCCCGATGCCGTCCCAGCGCGCCTCCTCCGAGGCCGGGTCGGTCGCGAGCGTGCGCGTAAGGATGTCCAGGCGTTCGCTGGTCAGGCTGTTGCCGCTGTCCTCCACCGAGAGCGAGACTCGCCGCGTGTTGCCACCGCCGCGGTCCTGGCACGACAGCGTGGCGCGCACCACGCCGTCGCGGGTGGCCTGGGCGGCGTTGACGAGGAGCTCGCGCGCGACGCGCAGCATAAGGCGCGGCTCGCAAAACAGGCGCACGCGCGGCGCCTCCAGGAGGAGCTGGTTGCGGTTTCGCTCGAGCGCCTCCTGGGCCGCCTCGGCGGCCTGCGAAAGGATCTCGCCCGGGTTGAGCCACACCGGCTTGAGCGGGATCTTGCCGGCCTCGAGGCGGTAGAGCTCCAGAAGATCGTTGATGCGGGAGAGCAGCTGGCGCGCGCCGCGGTCGATCTGCCCCAGGTACTCCACCCACTCCGGGCGCATGAGGGGAGTGTCCTGCATCAATACGCTCAAGAACCCCACGATGGCGTTGAGCGGGGTCTTGAGATCGTGGCTCACCGTGGCCGCGAAGTCCGCCCGCCGCCGGTCCCGCTCCCGGGTCGGCGAGCGGCTCGCCGGCCGTTCCCCTTTCTTGCTCATGAAATCACTCCGGTCCGGCGCGCGCGGCGGCGCCACCACCACACGGCGAGGAGCAAGAGGGCCGCAACCGGGATGGCGATCCACATGACCAGCGCGTAGGAGTGGAAGATCTCTTGTAGCCGGTCCCAGTTCTGGCCCACCGCATAGCCTGCCCCCAGGATCAGGAGGTTCCAGGCCACGGCCGACAGGGCGGCGAACAGCATCACACGCCCGAGGGGCATGCGCGCGGCGCCGGCGGCCACCAGGAAGAAGGCCCGCACCCCCGGTAAAAAGCGGTTGCCGGCGATGATCCAGGCACCGTAGCGGTTGAACTTCTGGGAGACGAGCTCGAACTTCTCCCGCGTGAGCGGCCGGAAGCCGCGCACGTCCTTCTCCGACGGCAGGCGGTCGAGACGCCGGCCGATGAGCCGGCCGATGCCGTAGTCCAGGGCCGCGCCGGCGAGCGAGCCCGCCATGACCAGCCCGAGGCAGAAGGGGAAGCTCCACACGCCCTTCACCACCAGGAAGGTGGCGAACAGGGTGACGAGGTCGCCGGGGAACGGGGGAAAGACGTACTCGATCAGCGAAGAAGAGAAGACCGCTATTGCCCCCAAGCCGCCGTGCGACTCCACGGCCGAAAGCAGGTTTTGCAGCAGCTCTTCCACGCAGGCCCGCCGACTGGTCGCGGGTGGGATGCTGGCGGATCGCCGGTCGCCGGCACGGGCTCAGATGTCCTCGGGCCGGACGGTGGAGCGCTTGTTGGCCTTGGCGCGGGCGCAGGCCTTCTCCAGGATATCGTAGACGGCCTTGCTCAGCGCCTCGGGGAAGTCGCCGGCGGTCATGCACTCCTTGCTCTTGATGAAGTCTTTTACCTTGCTCACCACCACCACCATGTCGCGCTCTTCGGCCATGGGAAGCCCCTTTCGAAAGAGAGAGTGAAAAACCGCCCCGGGGACCATTCCCAGGGGCGGGGCCGATCGGTAGCACTTTGAGGCCGGTGATGCAAACAAAAAACGCGCCGCGAGCGGGTGGCCGGCGTAAAACAGGCCGCAGCGTGAACACTCGTTGCGGCGCAATACCAACCTGGCGCGCCGCGAGCGGGTGGCCGGAGACGCGGCGGCTGGCGAGGGGTCACATCTTGGCCGCGGAGAAGATCATGCCGATGCCGTCCTTGCGGTAGGCGTCGACCAGCGGCGGCGGGGGCGGGGGGAAGGGGGCGGACTTCTTGATGGCGCCCAGCACCGCCGAGTCGAACAGGTCGTTGCCGGAGCGCTTCTCGAACTCGGGCTCGCCGATGAGTCTGCCGCCCGCGTCCAGGCGGATGACCAGCGTGGCGTTGAGGAACAGCCGCTCTCGTTCGGGGATGATGCCCGGCACCACGTAGTTCTGCTTCACCTGGCGGTAGACCAGCGTGTAGTAGGCGTTGCCCAGGGTCTCGCGGTCGGTGTCGCCCTCCTCCACGCCGTCCGGGGAGCCGGCGGGCTTCTCGTCCGAGGTGCGGAACTCGTCGGGGCGGCCCAGCGCGGCCAGGGCGTTCTTCTGCGCCTTGGAGAGATCCGGCGCGCGCTCGGCCTTTTTCGGGGCGGCCGGCGCGGCCTTGGCGTTGGGCGCGACGGCCGGGGCGGGGGCGGGGGGCGGGGCCTGCGGGGCGGGCGCCAGGGGCTTGTCGGGGAGCCAGTTCTTGGGCTTCTCCTCGCCCTTTCGCACCAGGCGGGTGATCAGGGCCTTGTCGCGAAGGTCGTTGCCACGCCCGCTGGCCAGCGAGGCCTGCACCAAAAGGTACACCAGGCCGGCGTGGAGCGCCGCCGAGGCCAGGATCACCAGCCAGGCGCCGGGCGGCACACGCGAGAAGGGGTGGCGAATCTCTCCCATGTCTTCAAACCCATAAGATAGTACGGTCGTTCAGGCGCGAAGATCTACTTTTTGTCCTTTTCCGGCGGCTCGGTGAGCATGCCCACCGACTCCACCCCGGCGCGCTTCATCACCGCCATGACGTCCACCACGAAGCCGTAGGGGATGGCGCGGTCGGCCTGCAGGTAGATCTCCTTGTCGCGCTTGAGCTTCTCGTTGGCCAGCAGTTTCTGTTCCAGGGTTTCGCGGTCCACCTCGGTTTGCCCGATGAAGATCTTCTGCTCGCGCGTGATGGACAGGATGAGGCGCTGCTGGTCCTCCTGGATGTTCTGGGCCTGGGTCTGGGGCAGGGCCACCTGCACCCCCTGCTGCATGAGCGGGGCGGTGACCATGAAGATGATGAGCAGGACCAGCATGACGTCCACGAGCGGGGTCACGTTGATCTCGCTCATGGTGGGATCGGACGAGCCGCCGGCGCCGGTCATGGCCATGGCTGCCTCCTACTTGAGGAAGTGGCGCTTGATGATGTTGAGGAAGTCGTTGGAGAAATTGTCCATCTCGGCGTACAGCACTTTGATCTTACGCACGAAATAGTTGTAGGCCATCACCGCCGGGATGGCGGCGAACAGCCCCACCGCGGTGGCGATGAGCGCGTGCGAGATGCCGGGGCCCACCGCGTCCAGGGTGGCGGTGCCCGGGCGGATCTCGATGAAGGCCTTCATGATGCCCACCACGGTGCCGAACAGCCCCACGAAGGGCGCGGTGGAGCCGGTGGTGGCCAGAAACGGCACCAGGCTCTCCATGGCGGTGAGCTCGGACTGGGAGGCGCGGCGCAGCGAGCGCTGCACGTTCTCGATGCCGCCCATGGCGTCGTACATGGCGCCGGCGGCCTCACCCTCGGCCTGGGTCTTCTTGAGCTTGGAGAGCTCGACGTAGCCGGCGCGAAAGACCTGGCTGATGGGGCTCCTCTGGAGCTTCTCGGAGCTCTGGTAGATGGCGTCGAGGCGTTTTGAGCTCCAGAACATCTCGAGGAAGTCCACCGACTGGCGCTGGGCCCGGCGCAGCGTGCGCCACTTGTAGTAGATGATGCCCCAGCTCGCGGCCGAGAGGCCGAGCAGGATGAAGAGCACCGCGAACACCACCGGCTCCAGGATGGGGTCCACCGAGCGGACCAGGGTGATCATGAAGCTCTCGGTCCCGCCCGGAGCCTGGCCCTGGCCCACGAGGCTATCCAGGACTGTTGTCAAGAACATCGTTCCTCCCTGACCGGCGTTCGCCGTCGCCAGCATGCCTACCACAGGTAATGAGGGCAAACAAGCCATAAACGATGAGGTGGAAGGGACGTTGATCCGACCCGAGGTCCGCTCAAGCGGGTTCGGATTGACCTCGGCACATTCTGTGTCTCGAATATCGAATTTGAACCACACCAAGGCCCAATAGCCCGAGCCACAGGCCTCTTTGGGCGCCCGCAACCATGTCGCATCCCCCGACGTCATCGCAATCAGACAGGATGTTTTGTATGCCTTTTTCTTCTAAAAACCCGAGGCAATCTGAACTCTCCAGCGCGGCAACCAGATCCGTCGGATGGATTCCCGCAAAGCCCTTGTTTTTCTCGCAGAGGATGAGACCTTCTTCTACCATCGCGTACGCAAGTAGCTCGTGCTTGTTCACGTCTGCAAGATGGGCGCTTCTCTATTGTCTGCATCCCCTGCTGTCGCAAATTTCATTTGGTCTACAATCAGCATCCGTTGGCATCGCATGAGCCCGAATCAATCACCTCGCTCCCCCAAGAAGCCTTAATTGTTGGCTCGTAAACAAACCCAATAGTTTCTATCCTCACCCATCCAATCGCATCTGCTGCTCTTGCCCATGCACATACGTCACCGCCGTAATTTGTGTCGCACTCATATGTCGATGCAATAGCGGGTAACATATTGTGCGGTGCGCCATCAGTCTTGCTGCAGGAATAAATAGCCAGCGAGTGAGAGATAATAACCGCTATTATACAGCACTGAAAAGCATTGTTCATGTTAATGCCTCCTTTTTACTTTTTCTTGGCATATACAAGGTACTGATTGTATGCTTCGAGATAACTTATGACAGATGGAGCCACGTCGTTATACGGAAGGCAACAAGAGAAATTCCACGCTGTTCCATCAACTGAGCGATATACTTCCAAAGACTGGCCAGATCTCGCGGGCCTGATTGCTATATAAAAGAAACTAGATCTTCTATCATACCACAAGGCAATATCAGATGTCGTTCTTATATTGCTGCCTATTTGCCTATATCCGGGCTCAAAGACAACGCTATAGCTATTGCCTGACTTATATGCGTAGAAAAAACTTGTCCTTACCTCGTATAGCTTATCGGAATGGTCAACATATGCTATAATGCAGTCATAGTAAGATCCGACACCATATGCCTTGCAAGCAACTCCCGGGCCAACAGAAGATTTGTATCCTGTGTAAATAGGTGTTGGTATTCGATAATGATCTGAATATGTTTGCCCAACAACACCAATGGAAAGATACATATTCCTGTCAAGGTTGACGTTTCCTCGATCCATGTTGACCCATGCTATTGCAGTTGCGAGTGCCTGGCTCCAATCGTCCCATCCTATTGCTATCCTGTGCCCAGAGAACACCATTGAATCGTTTTGACACTGGAGCCAAGAAGACATTTCATTGCACTTGTGAAGAAAAGGGAAACAAATATTGAGATGACAATCGCTCCCCGTTATAATATCTTGATTAAACAAGTATACTACGTGGTTTCCATCCCATGAATAATTGACTGGCATATCATGATGAGATGTGACAAAAATCTTTTCGAATTCAATATTGTCATCTCTAAATACTCCTGGAACGGGAGAGGTCCCAATATATCTACTGAATGAATGAACGATCTGGGCATTAGAGGTGCTCCAGCCAGGAGTCCAGACAATCTGAGGCTGGAAAAGGTCCCATCTCGTTACAACAGAACCTCTTCTCCAGGTTCCACTATCATACCACTCGAAAGGAGATGCTTTGGTTATATTCCAGTCTCCTGAATAGCAACTTTCGCTTCCAAAAGTGCCGTCATTATTCTACGGTATTGTGCTGTTATATGTTCTGATAACAATCACGGCATTTCTACAGGAGAATGAAAACAAATCGCAGCAGGCCGGATAAATCATCGCAGGGCTTTCAGATGAATCGTTTTTAAAGACCACAATAGAGTAGTCGATGCCCAAAACGTCGCACTCGATTTGTGAAAAAGGAAGATCAGTACGAGATGTTGATCCAAGATACCGAAAATATACAGAATTGGACTGCTCGTTCCAGACATCTGCTGCCAACAAAGTTGCATATGTGGCTTGATTGCCATTTATTCCTCTGTAGGCCAGATTCTGTTCTGCGGAAAGACTGTTTATCCGATATTCGTTTCTGCTGTCTCTCCGAAAAAAAATAACTAAAAGGACTTGTGAGCTCACTGCAGGATTCAACATGTTGTTCAATTGTCGACAAAACGTGGTTGTCGGAACTTGTGCAGCAATAGAAAAAACTGGGAATGAATATCGTGGCAGCCAGAAAGACGTTGGTAAAAAAAGGAAATATTATGAATGCCGCGTTGCGGCCGACCCCCCCCCCACACACACCGCCCCTCTCTTTTAAATCCATGTGCCCCAAGCCGAATGCCCGACAGATACGCATCATTTGGTCCCCCCGTGGGTTCTTCAACTGCTGGAGTGATGGTAGCGCGCAGAAAAAAGGGTGTCAGGAAACCGGTGGGGACAGGCCCCATGGTTCCCATGGTTCCCCTCGCTTCCCCACGGTTTCCTCGAATATCGTACCTAAGTTGACACCCGTGGTGACGGGGTGTAAAACCCCGGCGAAAATCAATCCTAACCTGGGAGCGTGCTCATGCCCGCCAAGAAGACCCGAAAGAACATCCGCGCCGGCAGGAAGGGAAAGCCCGCACGCAAGCCGGCCAAGGTGCGCCGCAGAAAGCCCGCCCGCAAGGTTTCGCCGCGAATCCAAAAGGCGGCCCCGGCCCCCGTCCCCGAGGAGCGCCTCACCAAGGAACAGCTCATCGAGCGGGCCAAGAAGCCCGGCCTGGAGGCCATGCGGCTGCACCCCTTCTACCGCGGCAAGATCGAGGTGGTGGCCAAGTGCTGTATCCGGGATCTCTCCGACTTCGCCATCTGGTACACCCCGGGCGTGGCCGAGCCCTGCAAGGACATCGCGGCTCACCCGGAAAAGGTCTGGGAGCACACCATCAAGGGCAACACCATCGCGGTGGTCTCCGACGGCACGCGGGTGCTCGGCCTCGGCGACATCGGGCCCGAGGCGGCCATGCCGGTGATGGAGGGCAAGGGGCTCATCTTCAAGTACCTGGGCGGGGTGGACGCGGTGCCCATCTGCCTGGGGACGAAGGACCCGGACCAGATCATCCAGGCGGTCAAGTGGCTACAGCCCTCGTTCGGCGGCTTCAACCTGGAGGACATCGCCAAGCCCAAGTGCTTCCGCATCCTCGACACGCTGCGGCGCGAGTGCCACGTACCGGTGTGGCACGACGACCAGCAGGGCACCGCGGCGGTGACCGTGGCCGGGCTGGTGAACGCCCTCAAGGTGGTGGGCAAGGCCATCGACCAGGTGAAGCTGGTGCTGAACGGCGCCGGCGCGGCCAACATCCGCATCGCCCACCTGTGCCTGCAGGCGGGGGTCAAGGGCGAGAACATGCTGATCTGCGACTCCAAGGGCGCCCTGCACGCCGGCCGCACCGAGCTGGCCCAGACCGAGCCCGAGAAGTGGGCGCTGGTCCATCTCACCAACCCCCAGGGCTTCACCGGCGTGTTGCCGGAGGCCCTGCGCGGGGCGGACGTGCTCATCTCGCTGTCCAAGTCGGGCCCGGACGTCATCCACAAGGACTGGGTGGCCGGCATGGCCGAGGGCTCCGTCGTGTTCGTGTGCGCGAACCCGGTGCCCGAGATCTGGCCCTGGGAGGCCAAGGAAGCCGGCGCGCGGGTGGTGGCCACCGGGCGCTCCGACTTCCCCAACCAGGTCAACAACTCCATGGGATTCCCCGGCATCTTCCGCGGCACCCTGGACGTGCGCGCGCGCACCATCACCGACGAGATGTGCCTGGAGGCCGCGCTGGAGCTGGCCCGCTGCGCCGAGGACCGGGGCCTGCGGGACGACTACCTGCTCCCCACCATGGACGACTGGGAGGTGTTCCCGCGCGAGGCCGCAGCGGTGGGCATGAAGGCCATCGAGCAGGGCGTGGCCGGCATCACCAACGTCACCCGCTCGGACCTTTTGCGCATGGCCGAGAAGACCATCCGGCGCGCCCGCGGCGAGATCAAGCTGTTGCAGAAGGAAGGCATCATCAAGATGCCCTGACCCGCCCGCGGCCACACACCTCTCAACAATACCGTAAGCCGCCGCGCCATGTCGCCAATATACGCGGCGCGCAGCGCTCACTCGCCTTCTCGCCGGTAGATGAACACCGCCGTGTCGCCGTAGATCTTGTGCTTGGCGAGACCCAGCCCGCCCACCCGTTCGGGGAGCGCGGCTCCCTTCTCGGCTTCCGCCACCACCACGCCCGCCGGCGCCACCCACTCGCCGCTCGTGATGGCCGAAAGCGCCTCTTGCGCGAGCCCCTGCCGGTAGGGCGGGTCGAGCAGGATGAGCGCGAACGGCCGGTCCGGGTCCGTCCCCGAAAGGAAGCGCGCCACGTCCGCGCGCGCGATACGGGCGCGGTCGAGCAGGCGGCAGGTTTCGAGGTTGCGGCGGATGACGGCGGCGGCGGCGGGAGCGCTCTCCACGAACACGGCCCGCTCGCACCCGCGCGACAGGGCCTCGATGCCGAGTGCGCCGGTGCCGGCGAAGAGATCGAGGACGCGGCCCGAGAGCGGCCCGGGGCCCAGCAGATCGAAGATGGCCTCGCGCACCCGATCGGAGGTGGGCCGCACATCTGAAGCTTTCGGGCCGAAGAGACGCCGCCCGCGCAGCTCGCCGCCGACGATCCTCATGGGATGGCCTTCCTCAGGCAACGCTCAGGAGCCGGGCGCTCTGCGAGAGCCCGAGGAAGGAGATGGCCTCGACGCATTCGAGGTAGGCGCCGGCCTCCTCGACCTCCGGCCGGGAGGGGCCCGTGCCGCCCCGGAGGCGGAGCAGGCGGTCGTCACCCCACAGCGCCCGCACCCCGGCCTCCGCCAGGCCCTGGCCGCGCATGCGCTGGTTCGGCGGAAGGCAGTCCAGGGCCACCCCGGCGGGTGCGACCAGCGGTGCCAGGCGCCCGGCGGCGCCAAGGTCGTCCAGGTCGCCCGCTCCCGAACTCAGCCACAAAAGGTCCGGCAGCACGCCCTGGGCGCGCAGCAGGCGCAACACCTCCAGCACCGGAGCCTCGGTGCCGGGCGCGACGCCAAGGCGCAACACGACGCACAGCTCGAGCTCCAGCCCCGGGCCCAGCAGGCGGACCGCGGCGTCCACCCGCTCCGCCGCCGGCGGGGTGCCGAGATCCACCCCGAAGGAGGTGAACCCCGACTCCAGGCAGGACTCGAAGAGCCAGGCCACCGCCCGGCCCGCCTCGCTGTCCAGCGTGTCGAACGGCGGCGCCTGGACGTGCAGACAGAAAGGTGGCGGCTCGTCCATCTCGGCCGCGGCCTGGAGAAAGGCGTCCATCCAGCTCGCCGGGGCGTGCTCGCGGCGTAGCTCCGCCAGATCGGCCCGCGGCGGGGCCAGCACCGCCCCGGTCATGGCGCGCCGGTGGCAGGCGGCCAGCAGCAGCGCGCGGGCCTGGGCCGGGGAGGCGATGCGCGGGGCCCACAGCACCGCGGCGGACTCGGCGCAGGCGTCCAGCAGGGTGCGGCCGTTGAGGAGCGGCACCCGGCTCTCGGCCCCCAGCCGGTGCATCACATGAACGGGTCGAAGATCGAGAAGGCCCTGGTCCATCACTCCTCCGCCACGCGGCCTTGCGGCCTCCAGTCGCAAACAGCGATCGCGCGACCGCTCACGCAGAATTCCTCCACCCAAGATCCACCACCCGCTTCGGATGTGCTGGGTCCCCGGTGATTCTCGCCCGCGCACGGATCGACGTCCCGTGCCTGCCGGGTTCGCCGAGTCTCTACGGCGTGGGGTCGCAGACGTCGCCGATGCCGTCCCCGTCGCGATCCTCTTGCTTGGCGTTGGCTACGTCAGGGCAGTTGTCGTCGCACTTCTTGGTGGCGCCGCTGCGGCAGGGGTTGTCCCCTTCCACACCGGATCCATCGCCGTCCTCGCGGATGCCGTCGCCGTCCTTGTCGGGATCGCACACGTCGCCCAGGCTGTCGTTGTCCATGTCGCGCTGGTTGGGGTTGGCGATCCTGGGGCAGTTGTCGCTGCCGCGGCAGGTCTTCTGGCGTCCGTTGCAGAAGCCGGAGGTCCGGCCCGGGGTGCAGTAGCCGTCGCCGTCCTCGTCCGGGTCGCACGGGTTGCCGCAGCCGTCGCCGTCGAGGTCGCCGTTTTCGGCGTTGGCCAGGTCGGGGCACAGATCGCAGGCGTCGCCGAACTTGTCGCTATCGCGGTTCGCCTGGTTGCCCAGCAAGAGCTCGCCCGGGGTGGTGACGCCGTCGCCGTCCGCATCGCAGTTCTTGGCGAAGGCCGGGTTCTGACACTCGATGCCGTTGGCTTGGCTGGGGCAGTTGTCGCAGTTGTCGCCCACGCCGTCCCAGTCGGAGTCGATCTGGTACCGCACCTTGTTGTTGGCGCCGGCCAGCTCCAGCGCCATGCGCGGTTCGAACTTGCAGAAACCGATCTCGCTGGTGCAGGACCACTTGCCCGAGCAGGCGGGCCGGGGGAGGCAGGTGCCGCTCATGATGTCGCAGTTTTCACTCACGAGACTCGGGCAGGTGTCGTTGGTGCCGTCATTGTTCTTGGTGCAGGAGATCTTGCGTTGCAGAGCCCGGCACTCGACGCAGCCCTGGGCGTTCAGGTTGTATCCATCGGCATAGCTGTAGTAGCAGAACTTCGGCGAGGGGGAGGCGCTCGGGAAACAGGCCTCGCAGGTGTTCGCGTCCGGGGTGACGTCCTCGCACAGCTCCCAATCGCGGCGGGCGCTCTTCTGCTCGGCGCTGAGCGGGCAACAGGCGTCCCGCACGAAGCAGGCGAAGCGCCGCAGCAGCTCGGAGTTGTTCGCCGCCGGGCAGTTGTCGTCACAGTCATCGAGCACTGTCTCGTACACGTTCTCGAACCCGGTGTCCGGGTTCTTCACCACGTGCACGCCGCAGCGCCGGTTGACGGTCGAGCCGTCGAAGTCCCCGTCCTCGGGGATGCCATCCATGTCGTTGTCCACGCCGCAGTTGCCCGACTTCGTCTCGTAGTCCTTGCCCATGACGTACAGCTCGCCCTTGATGCACACCATGCCTTCCAGGCAGTCGGAGTCCTGAAGGCACTCATCGCCCGTGCCGCCGCGGCATCCGGCGGCGAGCGACATCGACGACGCGGCGAGAAGGGCGCACAGTATCGCTCTACCGATTCTCACGGGTGTCCTCCTTCGGCGCCGTCCGTCACCTGCAAAGGCGGGCGGCAAGACCGAAGCGCATAGTAGATGCCGCTCGTGCGCCGTGTCAAGGAACAACGCGCGGAAAATACCCAGTTTTTGCTTGACTCGTGAACGAGCCGGATATTATGAAGGACCAGCCTTCCGGAGGATCCGGTGGGCCTGCGGCGCGATCGCTGGCTTCGACCTGCACCACAGCAGGAGGCGCGATGAGATCCTTTCTTCGACATGGTTTTTCGACGGCAATCGTCCTGTGCGGAGTGCTCCTGGGAGGGCTCCCCGCCCGGGGAAGCACCGTGGTGGATGAGGAGAAGGGCATCTACATCGTCGCGCCGAACATGACCGAGCCGGCCTGGCTGCGCACCGCCGCGTTCTTCGACGTCTTCATGTTCGACATGCCCAAGGAGCTCTCGCAGCCGTCGCCCCAGGTGGGCCTGTCGCTCTACCCGTCGTTGCGCTGGTCGCTGTTCGATCGCGTGGAGCTCCTGGTCGGCTTTCCCATGGCGGTGAACCCGGACGGGACGGGAGACCGCGAGGAGAAGGCCGCCGAGCGCGATCCCACTCTCAAGGACCGCCCCTACTGGGACTCCACCCCGGACTTCGACATGGGTGGCCTGGTGGTGGGCTTGAAGGGCCTGCTGTGGGGGAAGCCCGGCGAGGACCCGCTGCTGGTGGCCCTGGGCGTGCGGGCCGGCATCCCGCTGGGGGGAAAGTTCGAGAACAGCGTGCTCTTCCCCCGCACGGCGCCGTTCCACACCAACACCATGCGTTTCGACCCCTTCGTGGCCGTGGCTTACAACCTGGGCCGCTTCACCCCCCAGCTCACCCTGGGTGCCTCGATCCGGCTTCAGGACCAGTACTACGATCCGGAGAACCCGCCCGCCGTGGGCGAGCCGCTCAGCGACGGCAAGGGCTACGTGGACGTGACCTTCAGCCTGGCGCTCCCATGGGCCATGGTGTTCGAGGGCACGGTGGCCATGCTCGAGCTCTCCGGCGCGGTGGGCCCGGATCGGCAGCAGCTCTACCTGACCCCGGGCGTGACCTTCCTGCCGCGGCGCAGCGCCTTCAACGTGGGCCTGGCCTGCGCCATCCCGCTCATCGACTCCACCCTGCGCGACCAGGAGGCCTTCCGCATCATGGTGAACTTCAGCTACCGCCTGGACGTGCTGTCCTTGTCGTTCTCCAAGAAGGCGGGCGAGGAATCCCACGAGCCGACCCCCGACTCGACCCCCACCCCTCCGACGCCGGGCGAGCGGTAGCCGCCTCCTCTTCGGCCCAGGAGCGCGCGTGGCCGGCAAGCAGTTCATTTCGGAGATACGAGATCGCGATCGGGTGAACGGTCTGTTCCTGGTGCAACAGAAGACCGTCCTCTTGAACAAGAACGGCAAGCCCTACATCGCGCTGACGCTGATGGACCGCACCGGCACCATGGAAGGACGGGTGTGGGACAACGTGGATCAGTTCGAGGGTATGTTCGAGGCCGGCGACTACCTGGAGGTGGCGGCCCAGGCGGTGGCCTACCAGGGCCGGATCCAGCTCAAGATCGAGCGCCTGGGCACTCGCGAGCCCGCCTCGGTGAACCCCGACGAGTTCCTGCCGGCCACCCGCCGGGACCGGGGGGAGATGCTGGCCCGGGTGCGCGAGCTGTTGCAGGGCATCGGCGACGAGAAGCTGCGCCAGTTCTGCCTGGCCTGCCTGGACGACCAGGGGTTCCGCGAGAGTTTCGCGCGTACCCCGGCGGCCAAGAACATCCACCACGCCTTCCTGGGGGGCCTGCTCGAGCACACCCTGTCGGTGATGGAGCTGTGCCAGCGCTTGTGCCCGCTCTACCCCGAGCTGGACCGCGATCTGCTGTTGGCCGGGGCCTTCTTCCACGACGCGGGCAAGGTGCGCGAGCTTCGGCGCGACCGCTCCTTCGAGTACACCGACGAGGGGCGCCTGATCGGCCACATCGTGGTGGGCGCCCAGATGCTGGCCGAGTGGAACCGCGAGTTTAAGCTCCTGTCTCCCGAGCGGCTGTTGCTGTTGCAGCACATGGTGGTGGCGCACCATGGCAGCACCGAGTTCGGCTCCCCGAAGCTTCCCATGTGCGCCGAGGCGCTGGCCCTGAACTACCTGGACGATCTGGACTCCAAGCTCGAGGCCTTTCGCGAGATCGCCGAGCGCGAGGGCGGTCAGCGCTGGTCGTCCTTCCAGAAGCCGCTGGAGCGGTATCTCTTTTTGGGCGGCGCTTCGGCCGAGCGCGAGCCCGGCGTCACGCCCCGGCAGGAGGCCGGGACCGGGGACCGGCGCGCCGAGCTGCGGCATCGGCCCTTCGATGGCCTGGCAGCGCGGGAGGAGGAGCGCGCCCCGGGCGAGGCCCCCGCGGCGCTCGAGCTGTTTCCGCCGCCGGGACGCAAGCGGGGGGATCGCTCGTGAGGTTCGGGGAGAAGCTGCTCCAGGCCGGCCTGATCGACGCCGCCCAGCTCGAGGCGGGGCTGCGGCACCAGAAGCAGACCGGCCAGCTCCTGGGCGAGGCGCTGCTCGAGCTCGGCTACCTCAGCGAGGAGAACTTCCTGCGCTTTTTGGCCCGGGAGTTCAACACCCGCTACGCCGCCACCGACAAGCTCTCCCGGGTGGCGGTGCCGGTGGAGGTGCTGGATCGCATCCCCTTCCAGATGGCCGAGCAGCACCTGATTTTTCCCCTGCGGGTGGATCCCAAGTCGAAGACCCTGGGGCTGCTCTCCAGCCGGCCCCAGGACAAGGAATTGATCGACGAGGCGCGCATCGTGAGCGAGGCGCCGGCGGTCGAGGTGTATGTGGCCTGCCGCGAGGCCATCCTGGCCCTGATCAAGAAACACTACCGGGGCGACCTCAACGCCTTCGCCGCGTTGCTTTCACGCGACGCCGCCGCGGTCCAGCCCACCACCGACCTGTACGCGGACCGGCGCCTGGGGGACGAGACGGTGCCGGCGCAGGAGCAGGCCCGCCCGCGCTCCAGTGGGCCGGCGGTCGAGGAGGAGGCGCCGGAGCCCTCCCGCCGGGAGGGCTCGTCCTCCTGGACGCGGCAGATCGAGGCGGTGCGCAGCGGCTCGCTGGTGTCGGACAACGACTTCATCGAGTCGCTGAACATCCTGGTGGGGTTGCTCGAGCTGCAGCGCTCCCAGTTCCAGGGGCACTCTGCGCGCGTGGCCCGGCTGGTCAAGGCGGTGTCCGAGCGCTTCGGCCTGGCGGAGCGCGAGGTGTACCATCACATCATCGCCGCCTACCTGCACGATCTGGGAAAGCGCGCCTCCACCCACCTCACGCTGCTCTCCATCCAGCACTCCGAGGAGTACAAGAAGCGCGCCCAGCGCTACTACCTCACTCCGTCGCGGCTCTTCGACAGCGTGCATCTGCCCATCCAGGTCAACCACGTGCTGGGCCACCTGTACGAGAACTTCGACGGCTCCGGCATCCCGGAGCAGCTCGCGGGCGAGGGCATCCCGCTGGGGTCGCGCATCCTGGCGGCGGCGGACGCGCTGGAGGACCTCGTCAGCAACCCCGGCAACGTCTTCGGGGAGATCCTGACCCCGGAGGCGGCCTTCGAGCGGCTGCGGCAGAAGGCCGGATCGTTGTTCGATCCCAAGGTGCTTGAGCACCTGGAGGAGGCCTTCGGGGGCGAGTCGGCCCGCGCCTCGCTGAGCGCGCACAGCCCGCTGGTGCTGCTGGCCGACCCGGACACGGGCTCGACGTCGGTGCTGGAGCTGAAGCTGGTCAAGCAGGGGCTCCGGGTGCGGGTGGCCCGCGACAGCACGGCCGCCATCAACTCCGTGCTGGAGGAGAACGTCGCCGCGGCGGTGGTGGATCTGCGCCTGCAGCCGGACGACGGCTTCTCGGTGGTGGAGAAGATCTTGGAGGCGCGCCGGGATCTGCCGGTGTTCATGCTGGCCAGCGATCCCACCTCGGTGATGGTGAACCGGGCCTTCAAGCTGGGTGTGGTGGATCTCATCACCCGGCCCTACGTGCCCGAGGTGCTGGTGGCCAAGCTGCAGAAGGAGATCGAGCGGCGGCCGCCCCCGGCGCGCCCCATGCCGGCGCTGGCGGTCAAGGTCGAGGAAGACGACGGCGCCGCGCCGGGGGTGGTGATCCAGGTGGAAGGCGCGGACGGGAGTTCCGCCGGGCAGACGCCCGCGCCCGAGCCGGCCACCGACACCGGCCGGCGGGACGGCACCGGCAGCGGTTCAGGCGGCTCGTTCTCCGGCTCGGGCGGCACCCGCGGCATGCTCTCCGGCGCCCTGAGCGAGGGCCGTACCGTCCTGATGCTGGTCAAGGCCCTGGTGGGAAAGAAGCGCACCGGCAAGCTGTCGCTGCGCTCGGGCGCCCAGAAGGGGGAGATCTTCGTCCAGGGCGGCTTGCTGTTCCAGGCCAGCCTGGGGGATCTCGACGGCGAGGAGGCCTTCCTGGAGCTGGCCGCCTGGACGGAGTGCGTCTACCAGTTCGATCCCAGCAGCCTGCCCCCGGCGAGGGACATCAAGACGCCCACCCCGCAGCTCCTGCAAATCGCCGCCATGTCGTTGGGGTCGTGAACGAGTCGCCGAGGGGCGCGCGAGGAGGAACGCCATGCGAGTCCAGCGGTATTGGTGGTTGTGTCTGGTGCTGATCGCCGCCGCGTGCAGCAAAAAGAGCGATGGCCCGGCCCCCGACGCCACGGTGTCCGCGGGAGAACCCGGTCCGGCCGCAGTCCCCCAGCAGGCGCCGGCCCGTGAGGAGGCCGAGCCCAACGACAAGTTGGCCCAGGCCATGGAGATCGGGGAGGGGGAGTTGGTGGCCACGCTGGAACCGGCCGGCGGGCCGAAGGCCACCGCCTCCGACAGCTTCCACCTGGCCGCCGCGCCGGGGCAAACCTGTCGCCTGTCGGTGAGTGGCATCGAGGGCGAGGACGTCAGGCTGACCCTCTTCGACGACGATCGCAACCGGCTGCTCACCGTCAACTCGGGCGGCCAGGGTGAGGGCGAGATCGTGCCCAACCTCACGCTTTCGCGCGGGGCCTACCTCCAGGTGCAGGGCGGCGAGGGTGGGGCGGGCGGCGCCTACCGCCTGACCGTTGCGCTGCGTGAGCGCGGCCCGGACGAGGAGAGCGAGCCGAACGAACGCTACTCGAGCGCCACGCCGCTCGTGGTGGGAAAGCCGATGCGGGGCTTCGTCGGCTGGGCGCGCGACGAGGACTGGTACCGGCTTTCGCTTTCTGACCTGGCGCCGTTCTCCGTGTTGCGCATCGACCTCCAGCCGGTGGAGGGGGTGCGCCTGGAGCTCCAGGCGGCCGACGCCGGGCAGCGCGCCCCGATGCTCACGGTGCGCTCCAGCGAGGCTGGCAAGGGAGTGGCCATCCGCAACCTGGGGGCGCCGCGCGACGAGCGGGAGCTGTACCTGGTGGTCCGCGCCGCGCGCGCGCCGGAGGGCAAGGGGACACAGGCGCGAGCCTTCCACCCGGAGGCCGCCTACACCCTGAGCGTCAGCTCGGAGCTGGGGGGCGAGGACATGGAGCGAGAGCCCGACGACGACGCCGCCCACGCCATGCCCGTGCTGGACGGGGGCCGGGTGCGCGGCTACCTGGGCGCTCCGAACGACGTCGATTGGTACCGCGTGCAGGTGGAGCGGCCGGGTATCCTGGCTGCCGAGCTGTCGGCGCTGCCGCGGATCGACCTGGTGCTCACCGTGGCAGATCCCGAGAAGAAGGACGCCGCCAAGGGCTTCGAGCTGTGCAAGGTGAACGCCGCGGCGGTGAACGAGGCCGAGATCGTCACCGGCTGCGCCCTCCAGCCGGGGGAGAACTTCTTGCGGGTGGAGGCCGCCTGGAAGAAGGTGGACGGCGTGTGGGTGCGCGACGTGGAGAACCTGGATGACACCTACTCGCTCTCGGTCAGCCTGCGCACGGACGAGGGACGCGAAGAGCGCGAGCCCAACGACGCGGCCGAGCGCGCCACCCCCATCGCGGTGGACCAGACGCTGCAAGGGTTCCTGCACCCGCCCGGGGACGCCGACCATTACCTCCTGGACCTCTCGGGACAGGAGGGCCCACGCCAGACGGTGGTCGAGGCCAGCGGCATCCCCAAGCTGGACGTCACCCTGGCCCTTCTCTCGCTCGAGAAGGACGAGCGCGATCACCACCGGGAGATCGCCTTCGCCAACGCGCAGAAGGGCGAGGCGCGCGAGCAGATCCAGAAGGAACTCATGCCGGGCAAGTACCTGATCCTGGTGAGGGGCCTGCCCGCCAACGAGAGCAACACCCGCGACCAGTACCGCCTCACCGTGAGCCAGCCCTGAGCCCCGTCGGGCGCGGGCCGGGTCAGGCCAGGCGCCACCACAGCACGTAGCACAGGGCCACCCCGGCGATCACCCCGAGCAGAAAGGCCCGAAGCGGCGTGAGCAGCCGCCGGCGCGTGGGCGCGGGCGCGGGGTTCTGTTTCAGCGCCGCCATGAGCCGGTCGCGCTCTTCGGCGCTGAGCTCTCCCCGCGCGCGCAGGCTCTCCAGCTTGAATTCGAGCACCCTGCCCTCCACCACGTCCGGCTCAGTCCATGGAGAAGGTGCCGGCGCGGATGCGATCGGAGCCATCCTGCGGGAAGCCGGGCAGCACCCGCATGCGGGTGTCCCCGATGTAGAAGCCGAGATAGAGCGTGTAGTTCTTGGCGGTGAACTCGCGGGGGACCTTGAGGCGCACGTGGTCGCGCACGATGTCCCCCGGCATCCACTGATCGGTGGTCAGCAGGCCCTCCACCGGGTAGTGGTCACCGTTGATGCGGTGGAACTCGTGCCCGAAGCCGTCGATGTGGATGAAGATCTGCCAGCTCTTGTCGATGCGCCGCAGGCACTGGAAGTACAGGGTGAGCTCCAGCTCGCCGCCGGTAGAGGGGACCTCGGGCCGAAGCTCGTAGCCCAGCAGGGCCAGCTGCGCCCCGCCGGCGAGCTGCGCCGGGTCGGCCAGCTCGGCGCGCACCGGATGGGCGATCGTCGGCGCCTCTGCCAGCAGGTGTTGCGTCAGCGGGTTCAGGTCCTCCTCGCCGGGGCCGAGCTGGTTGGAGATGAGCACGTAGCGCAGCCCGCTCCCCGGCAGCACGTGGACGTGCCGGCCGGTGGCCTGGCGCATGACCCGGTCCAGCGGGCCCAGGCTCTCGCGCACCGCGATCAGGAAGGCTCGCTCGGGTTTGGTGAAGATGTTGCGAAAGCCGGTCTCGTCGCCGATCTTCACGATCTTGTCGTTGGAGTAGAACACCTCGCCGCGCCAGTTCATCTGGTACTGGTACAGTTTCTCCCCTGGCCGGGCCACGCGCTGGTAGGTGTCGAAGACGTCCTGCTGCGACATGGTGTGTCCGAGCCGCGGCTGATAGTACCAGGCCAGGGTGATGGTGGAGGCGGCCGCCAGCACGGCCAGCGCCGGGCGAAGCAGGCGCGGCCGGGCGAAGAAGCGCGAAAGCATTAGGCACAGCCCGAACAGACCGGTGATGAGCCCGAGCGCGAGCCGCGGGTAGATCTCGCCGGGCAGCGGGCGCTCGTAGGCGTAGGTGTACAGGTTGGCCAGGTGCGTGTCCGAGGAGACGATGTCGTTGCCCACCATGAGCAAAGGCAGCACGCCGAGCGGCAGGAGCAGGCGAAGCCCGGTGCCTTCCTCCGCGGCCAGGCACACCCCGGCCAGGATCGCCAGCGGCGGTAGGGCCGGGAACACGTAGTGGTGGAACTTGGTCACGATGAGGGTGAAGGTCACGAAGGTCACCCCGAACCACAAAAGCAAGAAGAGCTCGAGGCGCAGCGTCTGGCCCTCGGGAGAGGGCACCTGCAGCCGCAGCGCCTCGGTGTCCTCGCGCTGGCGCAGCCGACCCAGCACCCGGCCCAGCGCCAGCGGGAGCAGGCCCACCCACGGGAAGAACCCGTAGCCCGCCTGCTTGATGAAGTATTCGAAGGTGCCGCGCTCGCCGTGCACCCCGGTGAAGGCCCGCTGCAAATTGTGGTGCATGAAGAACTCGTCGGAGAACTTCCGCCCGTGCAGGGCCAGCACCGACACGTACCAGGGCGCGGCGATGAGCAAGAAAAGCAAGATGCCGAGCGGCAGCCGCAGCCGGCGCAGCAGCGACCACTCGCCGCTGAGCAGCAGGTACACCAGGACCACCGCGGCCGGGATGGCCAGGCCGACCGGCGTCTTGGCCAGCGCCGCCAGCCCGGCGAAGACGTAGATGTACAGCGCCTCCCGCCGCGGGGTGTCCGGGCGCAGCGCCACCAGGGCGAACGAGCCCAGCGCGCCCAGCACGAAGACGCAGAAGGTGATGTCGGTGATGGCCTGGCGCGCGATGAAGAAGTAGAAGGGCGTGGTGCACAGGGCGAAGGCCGCCCACAGCCCGCGCCGGGCGTCGGTGACGCGGGAGACGAAGCGGAAGGCGAGGAAGACGCCCAGGATGCCGACCAGCGCGAAGGGCAGCCTGGCGCTCAAGGCCGAGATGCCGAACAGGTGGAAACTCGCCGCCATGAGCCAGAAGTTGAGGATGGGTTTCGAGAAGAACAGCTCGCCCTGCCAGCGCGGGGTGATCCAGTCGCCGTCCACCACGATGCGCCGGGCCACCTCGGCGTAGTGGGTCTCCCAGGGATCCCACAGCCCCGAGGCCCCCAGCATGGGCAAAAACACCGCCGCGCCCATGAGCAGCGCCAGGCTCTCCGGGCGGCGCAGCAGCGCGCCCAGGGCCAGGAGTTGCCTTCGCGCCGCGGACATCATCGAGGCATGTTCGGCCATATCGGCTCCCTTTCGCCGGGCGGCAGTGTACCCGGAGGCACGGCGGCGATCAAACGGGTGACCGGGAGGATTCGCGAAGGCTTCGGGTTGCACCCGGCCAGAGACCGGGATACACTCGGGCCATCGATTTCTAAGGCGAAGATACTACATGGCCAGCCCCCAACAACGCGCGGTCCGGATCTTGGTGGTGGACGACGAGCCGGTGGTCCAGGAGGTCATCCGCAACGTGCTGGACCGGCCGGGGATGTTCCTGGTGGAGGCCCTGGACGGAGAGAAGGCCATCGACCTGCTGCTGCGCGAGCGCTTCGATCTCCTCATCGTGGACAAGAACCTGCCCGGCATCACCGGGCTCGACGTCATCCGCCGGGCGCGGGCCCAGGACCCGGAAGTGGCGGCGCTGCTCATCACCGCCTACGCCTCCCGCGAGTCGGTCGAGGAGGCCATGGCCATCGGGGTCGATGACTACATCGTCAAGCCCTTCGCCATTCAGGATCTGATGGCCAAGGTGGAACAGGCGCTGCTGCGGCGGCTGGAGCGGATCCAGCGGCCGGCGCGGCCGATCGCGCAAGCGCGCCGGTTGCGCGCGCTGGTGTGCGCGCCGGACGAAGGAGAACGCCGCCTGCTCTCGGAGGCGCTGGAGATCTTGGGGCACGGCCCGGCGCATGCCGTCACGCTGTCGCAGGCGCTCTCGGAGATCCGCCAGGGCCGGGCGGACCTTCTGGTGTGCGACGTCGGCGAGCTGAGCCGCAACGACGCCACCGCCTGTTTCTTGCGCTCCGCCGTGATCCTGGCCAGCGCCCTGAAGGTAGTGGCCGTCTCCTCCCGGCACGAGCTGGAAGGCGCGCTGGAGGCGCTGCGCAGCGGCGCCTCCAAGGTCGTCTACCGGCCGCTCGCGGACGCGGCGCGCCTGGCCGAGCTGCTGCGGGAGTTCCTGGAGGGTGGGCGCGAGAAGACCCCGGTCGGGGTGCGTAGCCGGCGCATCACCTCCTAGCGTATCGCGTGGAAAGAGATCGAAGATCCCCCCAAGCCGAGATCTGTGTCTGGACTTGCACCCGGTCGAACTGGCCTGCCGGTGCGTAATGCGGTCGCGGAGCCGAGATGGCCGGCGTGTCCGGACGCGACCTGCGGCGGTATTGGATATCCGCCGAGTCGAGGACGCATCCGGCCGCTAGCGCTGATCCATGACCGTCTCGTCGTCCCAGGTCGCGGCGGCCGGCGGCTCCTCCGGCTCCAGCGCGCGGGTCAGGGCGTACAGCAGCGGCAGGATGGCGTCGGCGGGGTTTTCCTTGACGATGCCCGCCAGGCGCACCTCCACGGTCACGCGCGTGCCCTGGTTTTCGGCGGCGATGTCGATGGTGTAGGTGGCGGGGTTGACCAGGTCGTGCTGGAACACTAGCCGCTCGGGCTTCTCGACCTTGAGGGCCGGCGGCTTGGGGCGGAAGTCCTTGCGCTGGTGCGCGAAGGTCCGGCCCACCCAGGCCAGCACGCCGTCCTCGCACCCCTGGGTGTAGATGCGCGGCATGCTCTTCAGCACCCGGGCCACCGCCTCGGGGTAGGAGCGCACCCACCAGGACTTCTTGAAGCTGGACACGTCTCACCTCCCCGCGTCTGGGTGGCAGCATGGTCCCACAGCGCGCCGCTTGTCAACCCGCCGGCAGGCTGACCGCACCTCGCCTTGTTCCCTCCGGCGCGGCTGCTTGACGGCGGTCCTCCTAACTGCTCGCCGCAGGGCTGGCTCCGCTGCATGGAGGACCCGCCTGGCGCGCCGCGCCACGGAAAGTTCCACCATGGCTCCATCGAATCGAATTTTTTGTGAGGTGCGGTCAGGAGTTGTCGGTCGCGTCGCGATTCGTTGCTTCGCCGAAGTCGATGACGTACTCGCCGTCGCGTACGAGCTCGACGCGTCGATCGGGCAAGACCAGGTCGAGCGCGCGCAGATGCACGCGAGGCTGAAGCGTCCGGTTGTACACCCGGTCGATGTGCACCGCCCGCTCCGGCGCGGAGAAATCCGCCGGGCCCACCTGGCCGCCGAAGTGATCGCTGCGGCCGAAGGCCAGGTGCGGTGCGAGCTTCTCGTCCAGCAGCACCTCGCCGACGGGCTTCACCCCGAGCGGGCCGAGCACCCCCAGGCCCAGCTCGGCCAGGTTGCCGTAGGCCGGATCGCGCGCCAGGCGCTCGGCCTCCTGCCGCGCTGCCGGGCCATCTCCCTCGACCGAGCGGGCGCGGTTCTCCTCGATGAGGTAGGTGGCGATCTCGTCGCCGAGCTGCACCGGTAGGCGGCCGCGGCTGCGGCTGGGATCGCCCGGGCGCTCGCCCTCGTAGGGCACGATATAGGCCTCGCCCGAGGGGAGGTTCCCGGCGCTGCCCGGCTCCACCAGCCGCCCGCTGGAGAGGTGCGCCGCGCGGTACCGCAGATCCAGCACAAGCCGCTCCTCGCGCGCGCCGTCGACCGCAAAGACGAACTCGGCCCGCTCGGCTGCGGTCAGCAGCTCGGCCAGGCGCGAGACGCGCCGGTGGATGGTGGGGATGTCGAGCCGCAGCGCCGGGATCATGGCCGGAGAGAAGCCCGGCATGGTGGCCGCGCGGAACCCGAGGCGCCGGGCCAGGTTCTTGAGCGGGGCGGTGGCCGAGTACTCGGTGGGTGCCACCACCAGCCGGTGCCGCGCCAGGATCTCTTCGAGGGCCTGCGCGGGCTGCCCGGCGAGCTCGCGCCCGCTCGCGGGAAGGTGGTCCCCGCTCCACGGGAAGAGGCGCTCCGGCAGATCGGCGTTGTTCTGCCCCACCGCAGGATAGAGATAGAGAAAGGCGTCTAGGCGCCCGGGCGAGCGGTCCTCCGAAAGCTGCCGGACCCACTCGTGCGCCAGCGCGCGGCGCACGCGCCAGGCCTCCCGGTCCCGGCCCGGCTCGGGCGGCAGGTCGACCAGAAAAGCCACGCTGCCTTCCTCCGGCTTCGGGGCGAACACCCCGCGCAGCAGGCGCAGCAGCTCGGAAGCATCGAGAAGATCTGGCATGTGGATCACCCCGTTCGGCAAATCACGCGCCTGCTCGCGAGGCCGCCCCGGCCCGCGCGTTCGGGCGCCCTTGGGCAACACCGGCCGAAGCCGGCAAGATGGAAGTCTCACGAAAGGCCACCGTCATCACACACCGCCGGCGGCCGGCCTCATCGGTCCATGGTGGATTGCTGGAGGATGCGGCCGAGGACGTCGGCGTAGTTGAAGGAGAAGGCGGCGCGCTCGTCGAGGAAGTACTGGCGCAGCCGGCGCGCCACGATGATCTCGTCCGGGTTGAGCGCGACGCCCTGGACGCAGCCGAGGTACAGCGCCGCGTAGAACTGGGCCAGCGCCGCGGCGCGCGGCGGGCGGCGGTAGAGGTCGGCGAGCGTGATCGAGTCCGAGAGCAGCGCGTGCGCCGACGCCTCGACGTCCCCGATGCGGTTGGCCGCCTCGGCCGCGCTGGCGCCGTACACCGCGAGGTAGAGCACGGCCCGCTCGAGGCGCGGCAGCGGAAGGCGCTCGAGCGCTAGCAGCTCCCGCCCGGCCTGGATTCCCCGCAACGGTTCCCCGCCGTAGTCCAGCCGCTCCTGGAGCGCGCCGGTCACCACCTCCCGGGCGGCTTTGGCGCTGGCGCCACGCAGGCCGGCCTCGGAGAGGGCGCGCGCGATCATGTCGTCGAGCAGGCGCTCGCCGAGGCGGATGGCTTCCTCCATCTTGCCAGCGTCGTAGGCGGCGACGATCTCGCGCAGGCGCGGCTCGGAAAAGCCGGTGAAGCGGCACTCGGAGAGCTTTTTCGAAGGCGGAGTGTCTGCGTGGGGCGGTTCACCGAGCCCGGTCGCTCCGAAAACATTTCCTATCGCTGCCGAAGGTTTTCTGCCCAACCGGCCGTAGAGGTCGGCGGGAAGCCGGATGGCGGGGACCTTGACCTCCGCGCGCAGGCCCAGCACCCCGCCCAGCCAGCGGAAGTCGTTGGGGGCCTTCTCCACGTAGGCATAGGCCAGATCCACGCGCTTCTGGTAGGCCTGCTCGGTGATGCGGTAGCGCACCTTCTCCGGCAGGCGGCCGGAGAAGGTCTGCTCGCTCTGAAGCAAGACGGTGCCCTCCACCTGCACCTCGTAGTTGCAGTCCTGTACCGCGCGTGCCGAGCGCACCAGCACCACCTTGACGCTGTCGGTGCACAGCGAGCAGAAGTCGATCATCAGGCTGCCCGGGGCGAGGATCTGCACCGCCCGCTCGGCGGTGCGCTGATCGTTGCACTGGAGCTGGTCCGCCCCGGCCGGGCACGAGAAGAGAGCCGCCGCCAACAGCCCGCACGTCAGTGTCTTGGTCTTCATGGCGCAGGTGTAGCAGGTCTTCGTGCCGCTGGCAACGCCGCCGGTTTCGCTTGCGGCAGGTTCGGGATTCGGCTACCGTCGGGTGGCCTTCGAAAGGAGACGACCATGGACCGGACCCTGGACTGCGTGCTGCTGCTGGCGCTGCCGGCCTCGGGCAAATCCGAGGTGCGCCGCTACCTCAAGAGCCTGCCGCCCGCTTCTTGCCGCAAGGACTTCCACCTGGGCGACACGGTGCAGCTCGACGACTTTCCGTACGTGCACCTCATGCGCCGGATCGACGACGAGCTGTCCGCCATGAAGCAGGCGCGCGTGTTCTTCCAGGCACCCGACAAGCCCTTCGTGGACGGCCGCGACTGGGGCACCCTGATCGAGCTCGTCAACGAGGACTACTGGGACCTGGTGTGCCACAAGCGCATCCAGACGGCGTCGGCCGGCCGGCTGCTGCTCGAGCGCATCGAGCACGCGGCGGGGCTGGCCGGGTTGGCGCCGCGGCTCTCCCGGCTCGATGGAAAGACGCACAAGGCCCTGGCGCAGAAACTGGATGCGGAGGCCGCCGACCTCCTGCGCGAGAAGAACGACAACATCCCGGACTCGCTCGAGGGCCGCACCCTGGTGATGGAGTTCGCCCGCGGCGGGCCGGACAAGGCTTCCATGCCGCTGCCGGCGCCGCTGGGATACCGCTACTCGCTTTCGCTGCTCGATCCCGCCATCCTGGAGCGGGCCTCGATCCTGTACGTGTGGGTGACGCCCGAGGAGTCGCGCCGCAAGAACCACGAGCGTACCGATCCCAACGACCCGGGCTCGATCCTGCACCACGGTGTCCCCATCGAGGTCATGCTCAAGGACTACGGCTGCGACGACATGGACTGGCTGGAGCAGAACGCGCGCCGCCCGGGGACCGTCCCGGTGGAGGCGCGCGGCCGCCACTTCGATCTGCCGGTGGCGCGCTTCGACAACCGAATGGATCGTACCACCTTCGTGCGCGGCGATCCGAAGTCCTGGCCCGCCGACAAGGTTCGTTCGCTCCACGACGGGTTGAAAGACGCCCTCACCCGCCTGGCGCAGGCCTGGCACTGACCGTTCGTCGCTGGCTCTCTCCGCAGGAGACCGGCCCTCCCGGAAGGCACCGCTCGGCGCGGCTGCCTCTCTCTTGCGAGCGTACGACCGACCGCGCTAGCCGTTGCGGCTCCGCGGTCGGTCGCGCCGCCACGAGTCCCGATGTTCACGCGCTGATCGCTGGATCGCCTTCGCCTGTGCATTCACTTCGAGACGATCTCGATCTTGCGCGGCTTCGCCTCCTCCGCCTTGGGGAGGTTCAACGTGAGCACGCCGTTTTCGAGCTTGGCGCTGATCTTCGCCTGATCGATGCGCTCGCCCAGGGTGAAGCGCCGGGAGAACCCGCCCACGTCGTACTCGCGGTACACCAGCCGGTGATGTTCGGGGAGGGGGTTCACGGTGGCGGTGAGCGTCAGCACGTTGTCCTGCACGTCGATGGACAGGTTGTCCTTCGTGACACCGGGCAGGTCGGCGTACAGGGTGATGTTCTCGTTGTCCTCGACGATGTCCACGTCGGGCATGAAGCTCACGTTCTCGCGGGTGGGCTCGCCCGCGGACTTCTCGATGCTCTTCTTGGGGGTCACCTGGAGTTCTTTCTTCTCGCTCATGGTACACCTCCTCTCAGCTCGCCTTGACCTGGATGCGGCGCGCCTTGGCGGACTCGGCCCGCGGCAGGCGCACCTCGAGGATGCCGTTCTTCACTTCGGCCATCACCTTCGACGAGTCCACTCGGTCGGAGAGGGTGAAGGCCCGCCGGAACTCGCCCTCGGAGCGTTCCTGGCGGTGATAGCAGGCGTTCTCGGAGCACTCGGGGATGAGGCGCTTGCCCTTGATGGTCAGGGTGTCGTTGACCACCGACACGTCCAGATCCTTGGGATCGACGCCGGGGACCTCGGCGCGCACGATGAAGCTCTCGCCGTCGTCGTAGATGTTCATCGGCGGGTACACCGAGGGTGCGTAGCCTCCGAACAGCGAGGGCCGGTTCCAGGAAAGCAGCCGATCGAACTCGCGCTGCATGCGATCCAGCTCGCGGAACAGTGAATTTTCTTCTCCCAGCCAGCGAATGAGTGCCATGACTACACCTCCTCTTCTTCGCGTTTTTTCCTGTTGCGGCCGGCCGGCCACGCAAAATAGGTAATCACCCGCTCGCGGCTGTCAAGGCGGCCAGCGCAGCGCTTGCGTCCGGCGCCGGTTTGCCATAGCATCCCGCGCGGACCATCGCTCCCGCTCCGGCGGGACGGAGACGGAGGACTCGATGAGAATTGCAATCTGCCTGCTCCTGCTCCCGGCCCTGGCGGTGCTGCCGCTCTCGGCCGGCTGCAACAAGGCGCCGGAGGCCGCGGCCGCGGATGGCGCGGTCGCCCCGGCGAACGCACCGGCCGGCCC
Organism: Myxococcales bacterium; assembly: GCA_012798435.1. Lineage (GTDB taxonomy): Bacteria > Myxococcota > B64-G9 > B64-G9 > B64-G9 > JAAZNF01. Next base: position 30,369 of record JAAZNF010000099.1, read on the forward strand.
CCCGCCGGCCATCGCCTGCGACACGCCCGAATACAACTTCGGCACCGTGCCCGACGGCGAGCCGGTCAAACACACCTTCACGGTGAAGAACACCGGGCAGGGCGTGCTCAAGCTGCTGCGCGCCCAGGGGGGTTGAGGCTGCACGGCGGCCGTGGTCACGACGGCCGACATTCCCCCGGGCGGGGAAGGCAAGATCGACGTGACGCTGAATACCAAGGGCCGGGTCGGCAAGCTAGAGAAGCTCATCGAGGTGTTCTCCAACGATCCCGAGAAACCGCGGCTCACGCTCAAGATCGGCGGGACGGTGGAGCGTTTCCTGGACTTCGATCCGCCGCGCCTGAGCCTGGGCAACTTCCTCAAGGGCACCACCCGCACCGAGACCGTGAAACTGGTGGCGAAGGACCCGGCGAAAGTGAAGCTCGGCGAGATCACGGTCTCCGACCCCAACGCGGTGAAGGCCGAGCTGGTGAAAGGAGCCGGGCCGCTGCCGGATCTCAAGGTCACCTTGATGGCGGGCGACCGGGAGCGCAGCTTCTCCGCCCGGGTCACGCTTCAGACGGGGCTCGAGAAGATGCCCACCATCGACCTGCTCATCTTCGGCGCGGTGACCGGGGACCTCGTGCTCGACAAGAAGTACGCCTACTTTCCCAACTATGACGAGAAGAATCCCCCGACCTTCGAGATCCGGGTGAGCAGCCTGGGCGGCAAGCCGTTCAAGGTTACCAAGGTGGAGGACCCGCAGGGCTTCGTGACCGGCAAGGCGGACCAGAAGGACAAGGACGTGGTGGTCCTCTTGACCCTCACCAAGGAAGCCAAGCCGCCCCAGGGCAAGATCTTGATCCGGACCGATCGCAAGGACCAGGAGGTGCTGGAGGTATCGTATACCGCCCGCACCGGGGTCATCCATCCCCAACCGATCGGCGGGCCGCAGAACCCCAACATGCCCCGCGTCATCGAGCCCATCTCGCCGGACATGAAGACCAATCGACCGTTGCTGCATCCCATGCCGCTCAAGCCCGGCATCCAGCGCCCGCCCATCCGCGTCCAGCCGGGCCCGCCGCCGCCGTCCGCTGTCCCGTCGTCGAAGTGAGGTTCCGGCCGAGCTCTCGCGGAAGCGGTTATCCGACCTTCTTTCTTGAAAATGCGGATCTCGTGACCGGGAGGATGAGGAGCGACCCCCTCACCGAACGATCTTTTGGAATCTCTGTGCGTATGCAACACGTATTGTAGGAAGGTGTTTTTGATCGCGACTGACCGCGGGGCCTCCATGCCTGCGGGGGCGGGCGCACGCATGTTGCTGCCGAAGGCCGATCGAGAAAAGAGTCGGGGAGCATGGCGATCCTGTCTCATGGGCGACCTGGGATGTCGTATGGCTGAATTTCGCGCACCCGGCGAGCCAGATTGAGGATAATTTTTGTCCTGGAAGTCCGGATTTTTTCACGGGCGACAAAATGGCCAAACACCGTGTCTTGTATCCGAAGCAATCAATCTGGTATTTTTTTGATTTATATGACTTTTTTGTGTTGGGTGCTTCAGTGTGGCACATTGGCATGGCTATTGCTACAGTGTCATGGCGTCAGGGCGGAAGGCAAACCCGGGATGCCGGATGCTCTTTTACATACGACTGGAGGGTCATCATGATGGGTGGCGAAGCGAAACTCGAGAACAACCGTCTGAGCGTGTTTTCCATCATCGAACGAGAAGGCAAAGAAAAACCTCTGTGGCTTCGCATCGGGACCTGCTTTCCCAACCGAGACGGGTCGTTCAACGTGCTGCTGGACGCCCTGCCCAGGAACGGCAAGCTCCACATCCGAAAGAGCGATCGAGAGCCGGACCGTTCCCGGGACGGGTGAGATGGAACTCAAACCAAGGAGGATGATCATGAACCGTACGATTCTTTCCACGCTGGGTGCCATGTTTTTCCTGTGCGCTGTCTTCGCGGCCGCCGACGCCCAGGCCGCCTCGGCCAAGGTCGCTTCGGGGGTGGTGAACGTGAACACCGCGAGCGCCGAGCAGCTCTGCCTGCTGCCGGGCATCGGCCAGAGCAAGGCGCGCGCCATCGTCGAACATCGCGCCAAGCAGCCCTTCACCCGCATCGAGGATCTGCAGAAGGTCAAGGGCATCGGGCCCAAGCTCGTCGAGAAGCTGCGGCCCGTGGTGGTGACCGAGGGCGAGACCACGGCCAAGGCCGCCCCCAAGAAGGGCCGCCGCAAGTAGCGCAATCGAGCTTTCGGCTCAAGGGGCGGGGGGCCGCGCGGGCCTCCCGCCTTTTTCTTTTCTTGACAACGGTTTTTGCGGGATACATGCTGCAATGGTTGAGCTGGCTAGTGCCCGGGCAAAGTCGGGCCAGGCCGGGTCGATGCACGGGGGTCGATCGATGAGCTCGATGGAACGGCGTATCTTCCGGCGATTCCGGGTGGAGCCCATCCTGTGCCAGGTGATCCCGCCCGAGCGGACCGTGTGCGTGTTGCGCGACGTGTCCTTGAATGGAGCGCTGTTCCTCAGCCCCAACCCGCCGCCGGTCGGCTCCATCCTGGACGTGCGCTTCCGCGAGCCGCCGCTGGAGGACTACAACCTCCAGGGGACCGTGGTGCGGCACGAGCAGAGCCGGTTCAAGGGATTCGGGGTGGTCTTCGACGGCCCGCACCCGAAGCTGCTGCGCGCGGTGTATCACACCGAGTATTGATTCGATCCGGCAGGATACCCCCCAGGGCGCGTCACCAGGAGAGCCGGGATGCCTCGGAGAGCGTCAGGCACTGGTGGCTCTTCTTCATCTCGCCGATGAAGGCGGCGAACACCGCGGCCTTCTTCTTCCAGGGAATTCGCAAGTCAAGTTGCGCTCGCGCAAGCGCCGGCTCGATTGCGTCAGTCTTTGCATCCAAAAAATCGACGCCGTGGAGCTCCAGGTTGACGAACTTCTTCTTTCTCAGCGACCGGGCGATCCAGGGCACCGCGTGCTCACCCAGCATGGCCAGCATCCCGCCCACCAGTGGCAGGTCCATCACGGTTCCGATCGGCAGCTCGATCAGGGGGGCGTCGCCGCGGCGGGCCGGTCGCGCCGGGTCCGGCCGGTAGGGAGTGATGGGGGCCCGCGCCTCGCCGAGGTCCCCGAGCAGCGATAGACTCCGTCGGCCGCGGATCCGGAGCGCGACCAGGGCCGCGGCCTTCACCACCCGGTAGCTCAGGCTGGGAAGAATGGACGAGTCGTAACGCACCCCGACCCGGATGGCCGCCGGCAACACCCGTGGGCCCAGGTTGTACCCCGGCGCCCGGAAGCCCAGGGGCGCGCGCGCACCGGTGAGCCGCCGCAGCACGCGATCGCCGTCTTGGATCTCCTCGGCGATCTCTCGCTCGCTCATCGCCGACAGGCGGTAGGGGTGCGAGGAGGTGTGGTTGGCGATCTCGATCCCCGCCGCCGCCGCCGCCTTCACCGCGCGCCGGGCGGAGGCGTTGTCTCGTCCGGCCACGGACGCGCCCACCACGAAGGCCGTGCCCGGCACGCCGAGAGAAGCGAGCAGCTGGCAGAATCGAGGCAGCGCGCGCTCGACCAACGGATCGGCCCGTTCCTGGGCCGGCAACCCGAAGATCTCCCTATAGCAGCGCAGCGGATCCAGGTCGATGGAGACGCAAAAGATCACGCGTCACGGGCCCGGCGCGCGCGATCCTTCACGCGAAGCAGCCAGGCGAGCTGGCCGATCTGCCACAGGGCGCGGGGGACGCGGCTGATGAGGTTGATGGTGGGACGGCGCTTCTCGCGCACGTCGAGCGGGATCTCGCGGATGCGTTTGCCGCTTCGCTCGGCGCGGATCACGAACTCGGAGGCGAAGAGGTTCTGTCCCAGCACGCACTCCAGCACGACCGGCAGCAGGGGCCTGCGCACGAAGGCCTTGAGGCCGTGGGTGTCGGTGCCGCGAAAGCCCGCCGCCGCGCGCAGCAGGGTGTTGAACACCTGGGTGGCCAGGTGCCGCACCCAGGGCCGCTGGTCGCGGGCGCCGGCCAGGACCTTGGAGCCGACCACCAGCTCGGCCTGGTTCGAGCGCAGCAGCGAGAGCGCTTCCCGGTAGAAGCCGGTGTCGCACAGGTCGATCTCGTCGCACACCACGTATTTGCCGCGGGCGAGCAGGATGCCCTCGCGCAGGGCCTGGCCGTAGTCCGGCTCGTCGCGGTGGAGGTAGCCGACCTGGGCGTGGCGGCGCTCGAGCTCTTTGGCGACCTCCAAGGTGGAATCGCGACTGCCGTTCTCGCACAACAGGATCTCGAAGGACTCGGAGATTTGCGGCAGGCGCTCGAGCAAGCCGGCCACGGAGTCGGCCATGATGGCCGACTCGTTGTGCACCGGGATCACCACGCTGAGTTCTGGGCCGTCCGCCATGGGGCGAAATCTAGCAGAAGTTTTTACGCTTTTCCAAGATTTGGCCCGCGCCGGAAAGGTCACCCATTTGCAGTGGTGCGAAAATTATTTCGCAGTCGCTTGACGTGTTGCGTAATGCCGTTCTCTTTTTGGGGTATGTCGGGGGACGTAAAAAATCTCGCTGGTATTTTTATTTCCTTTTTCATTCAATATGTTGTGGAAAATAGGCCGTGTTTTTGCAAATATTGGCACGACACTTGCGGGAAGACTGGCTGGAGGCGAGTATGAAAAGTCGAAGACTCTATGCCTTGCTTCCGAGCCTGTTCACCGTCTCCAGCATCTTTTGCGGGTTCTACGCCATTCTGATGGCGACGAACGGCGCCGACCCCGAGCGGTTTCTCAAGGCCGCCGTGGCCATCTTGTTCGCGGCCATCTTCGACACCATGGACGGCCGGGTGGCCCGCATGACCAAGACCGAGAGCGAGTTCGGCGTCCAGCTCGACTCGCTGGCCGACGTGATCTCCTTCGGGGCCGCGCCGGCCGTGCTGGCGTACCAGTGGGGTCTTTCCGGACTGGGGTTCTTCGGTCTGCTCGTCGCGTTCGGCTTCGCCGCCTGCGGCGCGCTGCGACTCGCGCGCTTCAACGTGCAGTGCGCCAAGGGCAAGGGTTGCTCTGGGTTCTTCGTGGGGATGCCCATCCCGCTCGCCGCCCTCGGCATCGTGTCGCTGGTCCTCCTCCATCGGAAGCTCGGTGGCGGCGTGGCGTCGCACCAGCCGCTGGTGGCGCTCTTCGTAGCCGCGCTCTCCTGGCTCATGGTGAGCCGCGTGCCCTACCGTACCTTCAAGAAGGCCAAGGCCAGCACCCGCACCTTCGTCATCCTGGGGGCGGTCGCCGCCGCGGTCACCGCGGGCAGCGTGCTCTTCTCCTTCAGCCACGTGCTCTTCTTCGCCTGGGTGTTCTGGTCGGCCTACGGCATCGCCGAGGGCTCGGTCCGCCTCGTCCAGAAACGCCTCTCCCCGGCACTCTACGCTCGCAAACACACCGAGGACGACCGCTAGGCAACCCTCGGCTCCTCCCGCCACCTGCCGTCGTTGGGCCACTCTCCCTCGATGAGACGGGACTGACGCCGGGAACTCCGAAACAGAAGCGCTCGATGTGCCTCGGGTCGCGGTGATCCCGCGGCGAGCGCATTCGCGCGCAAGATGGCGCAGCCACCGGCTTTGCTTTTTCTTTTTGATTTTGCCATGCTCGGCCCGGCTACCAACATTTTTCCCGGAGTCGGGTCCGGGTATCCAGGAGGAGCCCATGACGCGCGCGATCCGTTGGGGAGGCTGGCTGGCGACATTCTTTCTCCTTGCGGGTTGCCAGAATTGCGGAAAGAAGGAGGAGGGGCCCAAGGTTCCCGCCGCCGTCGACGCCGGCGGACCGGAGGAGGTCGTTCGCAAGCTCGCGGTGGAGGATCTGCAACCCCTCATCCGGGAGGAGGGCGCGCTGGGCACCGTCCCCGGCAAGGTGGTGGTGCGCTTCGCCCGGCCGGTGATCAAGGAGGAGGACATCCACAAGCCCGTGTCCGAGAAGACGGTCCTGACCGTCGGCGTGCCGGGCGAGCTGCGCTACGCCTCCTCGGACACGCTGGAGTTCGTGCCCGACGAGCCCTTCGCGCCCGATACCACCTACACCGCCACGCTTTCTGCGGTGGACACCTGGTCGGGGCTGATCAGTGCGCCCACCCCCAGCCCCTGGGTCCACGCCTTCCGCACCCCGCGCTTCGCCTTCGTGTCCGCCGCGCTGCGATCGATGGACCCCAAGAAGGGCATCCTGACGCTGGAGATCGTCCTGTCGGCCCCCGCCGAGGCGAACCGGCTCGCCGAGTTCTCCTCCTTCCGGGTGAACGGCAAGCCGATGGCCAAGGTGCTGGTCGATCGCCTGGAGGAGCAGAACCGCTTCACCGCCCGCCTGCTCAACGTCGCCTGGCAGCAGTCGCTGACGATCGAGTTCTCGCTGCGCGCCGGACTCCCCATGGCGGGGGACGAGAAAGTGCGGGCCGAGGCCGCCCGCGAGACCATCCAGATCTCCGGCGACCCCTGGCAGATCCTCTCGGCGGACCGCGGCGAGGCCCCGACCGGCCACTACCTGGACTTCGTGTGCGACGACTCGGGTGGCAAGCAGCCGAAGCGCTGGTACTGGGACCGCCTGCGCCACCAGGACTACCAGATCTCGCGGCGCTGTCTGCCGCTGGAGGCCGACGCACTGGAGAGCATCCGTTTCGAACCCGCGGTGAAGTTCTCGCTGGCGCCCTCCGACGGCGGCTTCCGCCTGCTCGGCGACTTCCGGCGCGGCACCTACACCCTCACCATCCCGGCCGGCCTGCGCACCCAGGACGGCGGCGTGCTGCCGAGCACCTACCGGGAGAGCTTCACCTTCCCGGCGCGGAGCCCCCAGCTCTCCTTCGCCGCCCAGGGCCGCTACCTGCCGCGCTCGGCCGTGCGCAGCCTGGCCCTGCGCCACCTCAACGTCGACCAGGCGGTCCTGTCCGTGCGCCACGTTCCGAGCGAGAACCTCGTCTTCTGGATGAGCGACGACCAGAGCGACGCCGCCACCGAGCGCAACTCGAACCTCATCCAGGAGAAGAAACTCGCCCTGCGCGGCCGCCCGGACGAGTTCGCCAGCACCTTCCTCGACCTGGGAGAACTGCTGCCGGCCGAGGGTAAGGGGGTGTTCCAGGTCGAGGTGGTGTCCGGCTCGGCCCGCTCGCGCGTGCGCGTGCTGCTCACCGACATGCACGTCGTGGCCAAGCGTTCGGGCGAGCTGCCCGAGGAGGGGGGCAACCGGGCCGTGTGGGCCTGGACCCTGCACTCCGAGACGCTAGAGCCGGTCGCGGGGGTCGAGCTGCGTCTCATTCGCAAGAGCGGCCAGACGGTGGGGCGCTGCGTCACCGACGGGAGCGGCGGCTGTCGGCTCAAGGTGGAGCCGCCGGACATCGACAAGTCCGAGCCGTTTGCCATCGTGGCCCAGAAGGGTGCCGACGTCACCTACCTCAAGTTCGCCGACGTGGAGGACTCGGTCGCCGAGGCCCGCGTGTCGGGCGAGCCGTTCGAGGGTGAGGCCGTGGTGCGCGCCGCCATCTACTCGGACCGTGGCGTGTACCGGCCGGGGGACACCGCGCACCTGGCCGCCGTGCTGCGCGACGAGCGCAACCTGGCCCCAGCCGCCGGCATGCCCGTGTTGCTGGAGCTGAAAGATCCCCGCGGCAAGACGGTGCGCCAGACCACGCTCACCACCAACCCGGCCGGGATGATCGCCTGGGACGTGCGCTTCGACGCCTTCGCCGGCACCGGCCGCTACCAGGTGCAGGCGCAGGCGGCCAAGCGACAGCTCGGCGAGTACGCCTTCCAGGTGGAGGAGTTCGTGCCCGAGCGTATGAAGGTCACCGCCAAGGGCGAGCGGCCGGCCTACCTCGCGCAAGAGGCGGTGGCGGTGGACGTCGCGGCCCGTTACCTGTTCGGCGGCGTGCCCGCCGGGGCCCGGGTGGAGATGTCCTGCGATCTCTCGCCGGCCGCCTTTCGCCCCGGGGACGACGCGGCCTTCACCTACGGCGTGTTGTCGCTCGAGGAGAAGGCGCCGCGCCCGCTCTCGCTGGGTTCGGTCACCGGCAGCCTGGACGACAAGGGGGCCGCGCGCCTGCTGTGCCCCGCGCCGACCTCGCCGGTGGAGATCCCCGGCAGCCTGCGCCTCACCGCCCGGGTGGCGGTGTTCGAGGCGGGCTCCGGGCGGACCACCCAGGAGCAGGCGACGGTGCTGTGGCACCCCGAGCGCTACTACCTGGGCCTGAGCACAGGGACGACAACTGCCGAGGCGGGCCAGGCGGTGGCGGTGAACGGGGTGGTGGTGGACTGGAACGGCCAGCCGGTAAAAAGCGTGCCCGAGATCGAGCTCATGTTCTTCCGCATGGAAGAGGAGTACGACTGGAGCTACTACGACGAGGAGGGTGGGGGCGGCTACCGGCGCTACCGCCGGCCGGTGATGGAGGGGCGCCAGAAGGTCAAGGTCGAGGCCGGCCGCTTCAGCGCCAGCTTCACTCCCAGTCAGGACGCCTCGGCCTTCCTGGTGCGCGCCCGGGCCGGCAACGCCCGCACCGACCTCGAGATCGCGGGGCGCGGCGGCTACTACTGGTGGGAGGGCGGCGAGAGCCGGGTGGACCAGACGCCCCGGCCGGCCAAGGCCGCCTGGATCGATCTCAAGGGCCCCGAGGCCTTCCGGGTGGGAGAGGCGGCGCAGGTGACCTTCAAAGCCCCCTACCGCGGGGTGGCCCTGCTCACCGTCGAGACCAATCAGGTGAAGAGCTCCCAGTGGAAGCGGGTGGAGGCCGGCGAGGGCGCCTTCGAGGTGAAGCTCTCCGAGTTCTCGCCCAACGTGTACCTGGGACTGCTGCTCATCAAGGATCCGCGCCTGGAGTCGAAACAGGCTTTCCTGCCCGATCGCGCCTTCGGCATCAAGAGCTTCGCCGTGGTGCCCGAGGAGTTCACTCAGGAGGTCCGGCTGGACGTCCCCAAGGAGATCCGCAGCCAGGCCAAGCTCGAGGTGACGCTCCAGCTGGGGCGCGCCGAGGAGGGGACCTTCGCCACGGTGGCGGTGGTCGACGAGGGTATCCTGTCGCTCACCAAGTTCGCCTCGCCGGATCCGCACAAGGTGATCTTCGCGGCGCGGGCCCTGGCCGTGCAGACCTTTGAGACGGTGGGCTGGACGCTGCTGCTGCCGCCGCTCTCGCCCTCGACGGCCACCGGCGGTGACGACGCCGAGGGCGGGGAGGCGGGCGCCCCGGGGCGGGTGCAGCCGGTGAAGCCGGTGGCCCTGTGGTCGGGGCTGGTGCCGGTGCCCACCGACGGCAAGCTCAAGCTGTCCTTCGACGTGCCGCAGTACCGCGGCCAGTTGCGCGTCATGGCGGTGACCGCCTCACCGAAACGAATGGGGCGCGCCGACGCCAGGGTGCTGGTGCGCGATCCGCTGGTGCTCCAGGTCACCGTGCCGCGTTTCCTCTCCGAGGGAGACGAGTTCGAGATCCCGGTGTTCCTGACCAACCTGTCGGGCCAGAAACGCGACGTGAAGGTGCGACTCATGGTCGAGGCCCTGCCGGTACCCGGCCTGATCGAGGAGAACCCCGGCTCGCCGGTGGAGGTGCGCGGCAAGACCGAGAAGTCGCTGTCGCTGGCCAACGAGGCCAACGGGGTGGCGGTGTTCGCGGCGCGGGCGCGGCGCTCGTTCGGCGCGGCGCGCTTTACCGTGCACGCCGAATCGGGCGACATCACGGTGCGCGCTGACCAGGAGGTGCCGCTGCTCCCGTCCGGTCCGCGCAGCCACCGGGTGCAGAAGATCGAGCTCGCCGGCGGCGAGGTCAATCTCCTGCCGTACCTCGCTGGCTGGGTGCCCATGAGCGAGCACAGCACCTTCTGGGTCACCAGCAACCCCTACGGCGAGGCCTTCGATCACCTGCGCTACCTGGTGCACTACCCGCACGGTTGTATCGAGCAGACTACCTCCAGCACCCGGCCGCTCCTGTTCCTGGCCGAAATCCTGTCCGGCGTCGATCCCGAGATGTCGGCCTCGGGCAAGATCGAGGAGGTGGCCCAGCGCGGCATTGACCGGGCGTTGTCCATGCAGACGCCCTCGGGCGGCTTCGCCTTCTGGCCCGGCGGGACCGAGGCCACCCACTGGGGCAGCGCCTACGCCACCCACATGCTGCTGGATGCGAAGAAGCTGGGATTCTCCATCGGCAAAGAGCGCCTGGATGACGCGGTGAAGTTCCTCGAGAACCTGATTTCGAACCAGTACGAGAACCGTCCCGCCTCCGAGCGTGGCCGCCACGGCTACTACTGGGAATACGACCCGGACGCCGAGCCCTACCTGCAGTACGTGCTGGCCGTGGCCGGCAAGCCCCACAGGGCGCGCATGGAAAAGTTGCTCGCCGAGAGTCGCGCCGACGACAGCGAGGGCGCCTACCTGCTCAAGGCTGGCCTGTACCTGGCCGGCGACCGGCGCTACGAGCGCGATCTCAAGAACCCCACGCTCACGCCCATCCAGGAGAAGCGGCGTTACGGCTGGTCGTTCTACTCCGAGCGGCGGTCCCGGGGCCTCATGCTCAGCGTCTTCGGAGACCTGTTTGGGGCCGACCCCGCCGGGGAGTCGCTCGCCAACCTGGTGGCCGAGGGCCTGCGCGGCCGGCCCAGCTACTGGTACACAACGCAAGAACTGGTGTGGAGCATCACCGGGCTGGGCAAACGCCTGCAGGGCGCGGCCAAGAAGCGTGCGCCGGCGCAACTTCTCGCCAACGGAAAGCCGGTGCGCGAGCAGCCGAAACCCGCCGGCAGCAAGAGCGCCGATCAGAGCTTCGCGCTGGCCCGGGCCTCGGAATACCGCGAGCTGATGCTCCGGCTCCCAGGTGCCCCGGAGGGCAAGCTGTACCTCATCCTGAGCAGCACCGGCGTGCTGGAAAAGCCGGACTTCCGCACCGGCGGCGAGGGGCTGGAGCTCTCTCGGCGCTACCTCATTGCCGACGGGAGCGAGATCGATCTCGCCACCGGTGGGCCGGCGCTGGGCGACGTGGTCTACGTGGAGCTGACGATCGCCAACAAGACCAACGAGACGCTCACCAACATCGCGCTCACCGACCGCTTCCCGGCCGGGCTGGAGATCGAAAACCCGCGGCTCAACCGCGGCGGGGTGGTGGACTGGCTCGACGCCGAGGCGCAGTGGAACCTCGACTACCTCGACATCCGCGACGACCGGCTGACCGCCTTCGGCAGCCTGGCCAGGGGTGAGAAGCGCACCCTGGTGTACGCGCTGCGCGCGGTGACCTCCGGCCGTTTCACCCTGCCCCCGGTGGAGGCCGAGGCCATGTACAACCCCCAGGTGTGGGCGCGCGAGGCCGGCGGCAAGATCACCGTGGCCGGTCCCTGGGAGGCCTTCCTCAACTGAGCACCGGCGGGGGCGTGAGCGCAGCCCGGCGACAATGCCGACTGGGCCGCGCGGGAAGGCGCTGGTTTGTTGGGGCATCTGGCCGCGCTGCCGCCCGCGCAAGCGCGGCCAGACGCCGGCGTCGGCTTGGCGGCCGGGGCCATGAGAATCCATGATGAGGCGGACGCTGCACGTGACATTGGCGCTCGCGCGGCGGCTGGTGATCGCCGGCGTGGTGGCGTATCTTGCGCTGATCGCGCTGGCGCTGCTCATCCCGCTCCCTGAGCGGCTTCGGCAAGGCCCGTCCCCGGTGGTGCTGTACCGCGACGGCACCCCGGCGCATGCCTTCTTGTCCGCGGATGACAAGTGGCGCCTGCCGGTGCGCTGGCAGGACGTCGATCCGGCCTACCTGCGGGCGCTGCTGGCCTTCGAGGACCGGCGCTTCTTGCGCCACCTGGGCGTGGACGCGTTCTCGCTGCTTCGCGCGGCCGTCCAGAACCTCGCGCAGGGCCGGATCGTTTCGGGGGGATCCACCATCCCCATGCAGCTCGCGCGTCTTTTGGAGCCGCGGCCGCGCACCTTCGGCGCCAAGCTCATCGAGGCCTTCCGCGCCCTGCAGTTTTCGCTGCGCCTCTCGCCGGGCGAGGTCCTGGACGCCTACCTCGAGTTCCTCCCCTTCGGCGGCAACCTGGAGGGCCTTGAAACCGCGGCGCGGGCGTTCTTCGGGCACGGGGCCGGCGCGCTCTCGCCGGAGGAGATCGCCTTCTTGCTTACGGTGCCGCAGGATCCGTCCCGGCGCGCCCCGGGCGAGGGCGAGCGCTTGCTTTCGGCGCGCAACCGGGTGGCCCAGCGGTTGCGCGCGGCCGGAGCCCTGGAGGCCGCGGCGTTGCCCCGCCTGCTCGCGGCGCCGGTGCCCGAGAAGGCCCTGCCGATGCCCCGCGAGGCGATCCACGCCGCCCGCTGGTTGCTCATGCGCTTTTCCGGCCTGGACGTGCTGCGCTCCTCGCTGGATCTGAGCACCCAGCGCCTCGCCGAGGGCCTGCTGTCCCGCGTCCGCCGCGACATGGCCCAGCGGGGCATCCACAACGCCGCGCTGGTGGTGCTCGATGGCGCGGGCGCGGTGCGGGCGCTGGTGGGCAACTTCGACTTCTTCGACGAGGTGCACGGCGGCCAGTACGCCGCCTTCGCCGTGCCGCGCTCGGTGGGCTCGGCGCTGAAGCCCTTCCTGTACGCGTTGGCCATCGATCGCGGGATGATCTTGCCCGGTTTCATGGTGCCCGACATCCCGGTGGAGTACGGCGGGTATGCTCCCAAGAACTTCGACGAGTCCTTCTCCGGGCTGGTGCGGATGGAGGACGCGCTGTCGCAGAGCCTGAACGTGCCGTTCGTGAACCTGTTGCGAAGGTTCGGAGTGGACGAGTTCATCGGAGCGCTGGCGCACCTGGGAGCACCGCGGCTGGCGGCCGATCCCGGGCGGCACGGCCTGTCGGCCATCATCGGCGCCATCGAGCTCACCCCGCTCGAGCTCGCGGCCATGTTCGCCGTGCTCCACCAGGACGGCCTGTTCGGCGAGCTGTCCTTCGTCGAGGGCGGGCCGGCCCCCCAGCGCATCCGGGTCATGTCGGCGGGCGCGGCCTACCTGACGCGCAAGGCGCTGCGGCGGCGGGACCGGCCGGATTTTCCCCAGCGCGCCAGGTTCACCGGCCTTGCGCCCCACGTCCACTGGAAGACCGGCACCAGCTACGGCCACCGGGACGCCTGGGCGGCCGGCTCCGTGGGGGAGTACACCGCGGTGGTGTGGCTGGGGAACCTGGACAACCGCGGCAGCCGCGATCTGCTGGGGGCCGAGGTGGCGGCGCCGCTGCTGTTCGATGTGCTGGAGGCGCTCGACACGCGGAGGGAGCGGCCGGGCGAGGAGGCGCCGCCCGAGGATCTCATCGAGGTCGAGGTGTGCGCCTTCTCCGGTTATCCGCCCGGCCCCGATTGCCCGGAGCGAAAGCAAACACTGGCGCTGCGCCGCAACGTGCCGACCGAGCGCTGCCCCTTCCACCTCGGCCTGGAGGTGGACCGGCTCACCGGGCTGGCCCTGGCGCCCGCCTGCCGCGCCGGGCGCGAGGTGGAGCGGCGGGTGTTCGTGACGCTGCCGGCGGGGGTGCGCCGCTTTCTGCAGGGCGGGTTGCAGTGGGCCGCGCCGCCGCCGTTCGCGCCGGGGTGCGCGCCGGCGACGGAGTCGCGCCCGCCGCATATCACCTCTCCGGCCTCCAACCAGACGCTGGTGCTGCTCCCCGGCCTGCCGCCGGACCGGCAGGAGTTTCCGCTGGCCGCCGAGGTCGCCGGCGGCTCCGGCCGGCTGTCCTGGTTCGTGGACGGGCGCTACCTCGGCAGCTTCGACCCCGGCGAGCGCGTGTGGTGGACGCCGAGCCCTGGGCGGCACGACGTCGTGGTCACTGCCGAGGACGGTCTCTCCGATCGGCGCATCATCCAGGTCCGCGTCGGCGAGTGAGCGATCCCGGGTCTCTTCGGCAACGACAGCCTCCCCCCCCGACCCCTACCGCCGCGGGCCCGGTTCGCTTTCCCGGCGCGGCCTCCTTCGGCAGTCCGGACGCTCAACTGCCGGCAACGCGCGCGTCGTGCGCTGAGAGAAGCTACCGATCGCGCCCCGGAGATGGAGTCGCGGGAGAAGAGGCCGCGGCGCGCCTGAGCCGCGGCATCCAGGAGCCGAGGAAGATCTCGGGCCGCCGCCCCGCATGAAAGTGCGCCACGAGGAAGTTGCGGTACCCCCCCAGGAGTTCGCCCGCCTCGTCGTAGATGGGTGCCCAGGTGCCGGTATCGGCGAAGGTCGAGCGTTCGTCGAGCGGCAGGAGGCGCGGCACGTGATCGTGGCCGAAGGCGATGACCGGCGCGTCCATCAAGGCGGCGAGCTGGCGCGCCACGCGCGGAAACTCCCGCTCCACCCCGAACACCGTCTCGCCGTGGGCGAAGGTCTCGTAGATGAAGAAGAGCAGCGGAAAGCACGCCAGCGGCACCATGAGCTTCAGCCACAGCGGCACCGGCACCAGCGCGAGCGTGATCGTGCCGCCGACCATGAGGACGAAGAGCAAGAGCCGGTCCAGCCAGAACTCGCGCAGCATGCGGTAGAGCCGGTTGGTGATGGGCGGCTGCTGTAGCGCGGCGATCTTCTCCACGGTGGTGGTATCCAGCGAAGCGCGCGAGCCGATCTCCGCGAAGTCGGTTGCGCACACCCGCGGCGCGCGCAGCTGGCGCTTCTTGGTGGCCAGGAGCTTTCCCAGGACCACCAGGCTGCCCCACAGCCAGGCGATGGCCAGGCTGCGCCGCGAAAAGGCGTAGTATTTCAGCCAGTGCCACAGGTAGGAGAACAGGTTGCGGATGTAGTCGGTGGCGAAGGGGTTGAAGTACCCCATGCGGGTCATCAGGAAGCGGTTGGAGAGGTTGCCCATGGGCAGCGCCAGCATGGGGCCCTCCTTGCCGTCCACGGTGGGGCACAGCACGTTGCGGAAGGTGGTGTAGAAGTCGTACTGCTGGCCGTGCTCGGCGTAGATCTCGCCGGGTTGGTGGAAGAACCAGGGCTCGAAGCGCACCTGCTCGTCGCGAAAGTCCCCGCCCTGGCCACGCGCCGCCAGGTGGAGCTGGTGCAGCAGCGTTTTCTGCACCTCGGGGAAGTGAAACTCCCGGTCGTGGTTGCCCATGACGTACACCAGCCGGTGCCCGGCGCGCAGCCAGTCGGCGATGGCCAGCTCGAACCAACCGTGGCAGGACAGGATGAGCGAGAGCTTCCAGACGGATTTTTCCGCGGTGGAGCGCAGGCCGCGGTAGCGCTCCGCCGGCGACACGGGCCAGGGCGGGTCGGCCGGCACCGCCGAAACCAGGTCGAAGTCGAAGACGTCGCCATTGAGGATCAGCACAAGCTCGTCCCCCGGCGCCGCGCGCGAGCGAAAGTCCAAAAGCATCGCGGCGAACTCGCCGTCGAACAGGTAGCGTGCGCTCTTGTAGGCCTTCCAGCCGTCGGCGTGGTCCTCGACGTCGCACAGGTGCAGATCGGACACCACCAGATAGCTTCGTGCCATGTCCAGACCGGAGTGGAAGTTGCGAGACGATATTCTGCGGCGCTCGGGCCGTCAAGTTGCGCGAAAAAAACCGGGGCCCTCGTCGTGAGAGCCCCGGCATCGGTCGGGCGGGATCTGCGCGGCTCAGTTGGCGCCGGCGAAGCCGTGGATGAAACTCTCGAAGGCGTCGGCGCGGGTGCTCACGCCGTAGACGAGGCAGCTCGCGTCGCCGTAGGAGGTCATGGCGCCGACGTAGGCCTGGCCGTTGCGGTACACGAAGGCCGGGCCGCCGCTATCGCCGGAGCAGGGGCCGCTGCCGGTGGCGGGCGGGGTCTGGTGGTAGCAGATCTGGCTGGCGGGGACGCCCGGGGGAACCTGGCAGCCGCACAGCTCGGCGCTGCAGCCGAAGCCCTGGAGGGTGCCGTCGACCTGGAGCTTGGTGCCGTACGTGCCGTCCTCGGTGAGTCCGAAGCCCGCGAAGTTGATGCGCTCGCCGATGGTGAGGCCGATGTTGGCGGGGGCCTCGGGCACCGGGGTGACGCCGGGGACGTTCTGCTTGAGCTTCAGCATGGCCACGTCGTTGACGATGGTGCGGGAGTTGTACTGGGGGTGGACGGCGAGGGAGGAGCCGTAGAAGGTGTTCACGCCCACCTGGAGGTTCTGGATCTGGTCGCCCACGAAGGCCACCACCTTGCTGGCTTTCTTGCCCTTGAGGCAGTGCGCCGCGGTGAGGACCACGTTGGGCCGGATCAGCGTGCCCGAGCAGAAGAACGAGGCGTAGCCGAGCTTCACGTCCATGAGGGCCACCACGGCGCCGTGCTCGGGGGCGTTCGGGGCGCTGCCGTTGAAGATGGCGCCCTGGAGCGTGCCGAGGTCGGCCTCGAGCTCCGCGCCGCCACAAGCCATGACCGAGAACATCGCGACCATCATGAGTCCCAGGATCCTTGCCGCCTTCATTTTTTCCTCCTCCGAGGTTCGGGTTCGCTTCGGCTCCATAACGGTGACTACATCCTACTGCATCTTGCAGGCCAACCGACGGAACGATTGACGGAGTTTGTTTAGAATCATTTGAATTGTAAAGAAAAAATTTTTTTTCCGGCGAGCAATAGACACCGGCATCTTAGATGAAATTTGTATTCTCCGGGATTCATGATTTTCGCCGCCACATGGTTCTTTGTTTGTAATATGTTGAATTATATAAATAAATATCATAAATACTCCGAATACATCGTGTTGCGACGGCCTGCACCATCCTATAATTTTATATAATTCAATCAGTTGTAATTATCACCGTTTCATCCCACTGGTCGCCAGGCCTGGGCCTGTCCCCAGTTTTTTTGCTTTTTATTGTTGTTTTACGGTATGTTGTATCGATACGTCGACGATGATCGAATCGCGGCCGATTTCTGCTGAGATTGGCAACCACTGTAGCTCTCGGGATTCACCGATGTCGATTCGCTTTTCGTTCAGGAATCTCGAAAGGTGTTCTCCGAACACGCGGAGCTTGTCCTTCTTCTGTTCGATGGCCTCTCGGACTCTGGCCTCGCCGCGTGATGCGCGTTCGAGCACCGGCTCAAGGAGCAAAATCTGCAACCGGCCGTCCGTGCCGCGTTCGATTTTGGCTGCGAGCGCGAGGTCGGCCTCGACGCAGGGGAACGAGGTGCGCCAGAGCTTGACGCCGATCGCGATGTTTCCGTTCGCGAATTCGAGCCGGTTGAGCGTGAGCCTGGTCTTACTGCCCGAGAGCGCCTTGCCGACGTTCCCGGCCGCGCGGAGTCTTCCCGAGAGCGCTGCGCGGGCCAGCGCTTCGAAGAGCCCCCGTGGCGCGCGCAGCCGGAGCGACGCCGGGCCGAGGTCGACCGGGCCGGCGTACTCGAAAAGCTCGCCTTGAGGCACGTCGAGGTTGGTGGTCAACCCCAGGTAGAGCTGGTTCTTGTCCCGGTCGGTGTGGATGGCGCGCACCGCGGTGGAGAGGCCCGTCGCGCTCTCTTGGCTTGCGCGCAGGCGCAGGAGTCCCAGCGCCCCGACCCGGGCGTCGCCGAGGAGCCGCTCGGCGGGCTCCAGCTTCTCCTGGATGACGCTTGCCCATTGTTCGGGCAGGAGCGAGAACGTCGAGCGCAGCGCCTCGCGCAGCCCGAGCCAAAGATCGATAGACACCTTTGCCCTGCCGTCCTCTGGCGCGATGAACAGGCGCGCCTGGAAGGTGATGGTTCCTGCGCGCACGAGACCCTGGGCGGGGATCCCCAGCACGGCCTTGAGGCCCTCTCCGACGTCGGGATCGATGGAGGCGCGGTACGCGAGCGTGACATCGAGGCACCCGTCGCACTCGGCCGCGGCGAACGTGAGGCCCGTGGCTTCGGCGCGAAGGACGACGGCGGGCGCGTGCGAGTCGTCCGCGCCGAGCGAGAAGCGCCGCTCGAACTGCGGCCGCGCCGATTCCGGCAGATCGGCCACCAGCGCGCTCAGTCTGGCGAGGTCGAGGTACAGCCCCAAGTGATCGCCCGGCTCACCGTCCGGTAGCGTGTCTCGTAGCGCCGACCGGTCGCGCTCGAAAGATGCGCGCCAGGCGTCCTCCAGAGAACAACACCCGGATGCCGCAAGAAGAAACGCGACGACCGCCGGCCCGAGAATCCCGGACCACACACGTGCATGGCCGCGCTTGCGCTGGGGGCATCGCGGCCATGCGCTCCAATGATTCGCACATGAATCGCCTGGCTGGCGGTGTCGGCCGCGCGGCCAGGCGCCAAGATTGTGGTCGCGTCTGGCTGCGCTCGTTCTTTCGGCATCGCCGCCAGACGCGCCGTCGGGTTGTGGTCGGAAAGTTCGCCGGGCTTTCCTGAAAAAAGTGCGCATGCCGCGGGCGATGATCTCATCGGCGCGGGTTTGTTCTTCGCCGCGCGACAATGCAAGACAGGAACAGGAGCAGCGCCGGTGCGCCCGTCGGCGCCGCGCCGCAACCGCAGCCGCTGGCCGCGCCGCCTCCGGAGTCGGTGAGCGCCGTCCCGTCGCCGGCGTCCACACCCGCGTCCGGCCCCGGGTCGGAGCCCGGATCGGCACCCGGGTCGGCACCCATGTCGGCACCGGCGTCCGGTTCATCGCCGGGGCCGGGGTCGGCGCCCGCGTCGGCCACTTCGTCCGCGCCACTGTCCGATCCAGCGTCGCCCCCCGCGTCCTCGCCGGCATCGGCCCCTCCATCCACGCCGCCGTCCTGCGGGCCGCCGTCGGGCACGACGTCGCACACGGAGTGTTCCTTAGTGAGGATCACCGTCTCCAGGTTGGTCGAGCAGTCGGCCCCCACGACCCCCAGCACCCCGCAGTCCACGCTGGTGATGGTCATCTGGCCCCTGTCCACGTCGATCACCAGGTAGTTGAGGTGCGCAGAGCCCATGGCGTAGCCTTCCACGTACGGGTAGAAGATGATGTTCTCCAGCGCGCCGCCGCCGCCGGTGACGTAGTACACCGTGCCCTGGGGCGTGCCGCGCCGGCCGTCGTCGAACGGCAAGGGGTTCACCTGGCGCGGGATGCCGCCGTACCCGCCCCGGCTGGGGTGGAAGCGCTCGTAGTCATGGTCATGGCCGTTCAGCACCAGCTCCACGCCGTACTCATCGAGCAGCGGCACCAGCCGCTCGGCGTGGTTGATGTTGTCCTCGTTGCTGCCGTGCGCGCCGCTCGACCAGATGGGCGCATGGAAGAAGACCACCCGCCAGTCCACCTGGTCCTTGGTGCGCTCGAGCTCGGCGCGTAGAAAGTCGATCTGTTGGTCGTAGTCGAAGGTGTAGTTCGATAGCCCCACGATGAGCACGTTGCCGATGACCATGGAGAAGTAGTCGTCCACCGCATCCGGGCCGTTGGCCGGCGTCTCGAAGAGCTGGTTGAAATACGCCGCTGGCCCCTCGGGCGACATGTCGTCGTGGTTGCCCATGATCATGAAGTAGGGGCTGATCGACGAGAGCGGTTCCAGGCGCGGCATCTCCTTCTCCCACTGGTCGGGTTGGGCGCCGTCGCGCACGAAGTCGCCGGTGTGGACGAAGAACAGCGGCTGCACCGCCGCGGCGAAGAGAACGATCTGGTCCCACTGCATGGAAGGGATGTAGGTCAGGATGTCCTCGCCCCGGCTGTCGCCGCCGGCCATGAAGCGGAAGGGCTTGCACTGGTAGAGCGGTGGCGCGGTGCGGAAGGTGCGCCACTCGCTAGTGCCGCCACCCGAGCTTACCCGGTAGCGGTAGTTGGTGTCGGGCAGCAGCCCCTCGACCAGCGCGCTGTAGGTCGCGCCGAGCTCGGCGGCGCCGGTGGCGAAGGAGGTGGCCGGGAACACCCGCGCGTTCTGGTCCGGATCCCACACCTCCACGGTGCCATCGCCGGGGACGGTGTCGGTCCAGGTCACGGTCATGCTGGTGTCGGCCGGCCGGGTCCAGGACAGCCGCAGCCAACGCGGCGCGGCCAGCGCACCGAAAGGAACCCACAGGACGAGAAAGAACACGCCTAAGATGAACCAGCGCCGCGTTTTCATGCACACACCTCGATTCCCCGGGCCACTGTATCACACCGCGTCCGGTTTTTCCTAGCGCGGCTGTGTCGCAAGGAAGCGCGCCCGCCCGCGCTGGCGGTGTGGGCACCGCGGTCGGCGGGGGCGCGCTCGTTGACACACCGGCGCTCCGATGGCACAGTCAGGCCGGATTTCGCATGAGAAATCGCAGCGCAGAAATGAAAGTTGCAGTCGTGATCCTCGGTTTGGCGCTCGCCGTGGCCTTCGGCGCCCCGCTGGCGGCACAGGACCTTCAGCCGCCGGCCGGTGCGGCCGCGACGGTGCACCGCGCCGTTCTTCCGTCCGGGGCGGTGTTGCTGGTGGAACGCGTGCCGGGCGCGGAGACGGTGGCGCTGCAGGCGGTGTTCCCGGGCGGAACCCGTGCCGAGGAGCCGGAGAGCTGTGGCATCCATCAACTCATCGCGCGCCTGTTCGGCCGCAAGACATCGCGGCACGGCGTCGGCGAGATCGGGCGCTTGCTGGCCGAAATGCGCGGCCGCCTGGAGGGATTCGCGGGGCGCAACAGTTTTGGGCTATTCGCCGAATTTCCCAAGGACCGCGCGCGCGAAGGGCTGGCCCTGGCGGCGGACAGCCTGGCTGCGGAGTTTCCGGAGCGCGAGGTGCTGCGGGCGCGGGACGAGCTGCTCTCGGCCATCCGTGAGCACGAGGAGGATCCGGCCGCCGCGGCGCTGGATGCCTTCCTCGACACCTTGTACCGCGCCCACCCCTACCGCCTGCCGCTGCTCGGTCGGATGAGCGCGGTGGCCGATCTGCGCGCGCCGCGCCTGCGGGAGTTCTACGCCCGCGCCGCCCGGCCCGACCGGCTGGTGGTGGCGGTGGTGGGCGACGTGGAGCCCGCCAGCGTGGTGGAGACGCTGCGCTCGAGGCTTGCGGCTCCAGCGCAAAAAACCAAGTCCGCGCCGCCGCCCGCGGTGCCGCTGGAGCCGCTGCCGGACCAGCCGCGCGCGCGCGCCGTCGTTCGCGCGATCGCGAAGACGTACCTGGTCGTCGGGTTCGCCGGGCTTACGGTGCAGGACGCCGATCGGCACGCGTTGCAACTCGCCGGGGCGCTGCTGGAGGGGCCCGCCGGGATATCCCCGCGGCTGCGGGCCGCCGGGGTGTCCGCCTCGTCTCTGAACGTGGCCCACATGAACGGCATCGAGCCGGGGTTTTTCGCGGTGGTGGCCGCCGTCGAGCCTTCCCAGGTTGCGCGCGCGAAAGACGCCATCCTGGAGGCTCTGCGCGCGCTGGCCGGATCTTTGGCGCCGGCCGAGGAGCTCGAGCGGGTCCGGCGAGAGGCCCTGGAGGCCGCCACCTTGGCGCGAACCCGGCCCGCCGCCCGCGCCGCGGAGCTGGCCTACGCGGAACTCTTCGGGCTGGCCTTAGGCGCCGGCGGCGCCGACCTGGAGGACCTCTCCCGGGTGTCGGCCGGCGACGTCCAGCGCGTCTCGCGTCGCGTCTTCGTCGAGCGAGCGCCGGTCGTGGTGACGGTGGGGCCCGGGGCTCGCCCGGCGCCTGCTGCCGCAGAGGAAAAGAAATGAACACCGCCTGTGTCATCCTGGCGGCCGGGCTCGGCAAGCGCATGCGCTCGCGCCTGGCCAAGGTGCTGCACCCGGTCCTGGACCGGCCCATGCTGCTGTACCCGGTGGAGCTGGCGCTTCGGCTTCGCTGCCGGCCCGTGGTGGTGGTGGCCGGGCACCAGGAGGAGACGGTGCGGCAGTTGCTCGGCGGGCGGTTCGGCGCCGGGGTGCGGGTGGTCCGGCAGTGGCCGCCGCGCGGCACGGGGCACGCGCTGCTCATGGCCCGCCCGGCGCTCCCCCGGACGGGGCGCCTGCTGGTGTTGTGCGGGGACGTGCCGCTGCTGACGGCGGCGGAGGTCGCCCGGCTGCGGCGGGGCGCGCGCGACACGGCGGTGGCGTTTCTCACCGCCAGGCTTTCCGACCCGTCGGGGTACGGCCGGGTGGTGCGCGACGGGCGCGGCGAGGTGCTGCGCATCGTCGAGCACGCCGACGCCGGTGCCGCCGAGCGGCGCATCGACGAGATCAACACCGGGGTGTACCTGCTCGACCTGGCCTTCGTCCACTCCACCATCGGAGCGCTGCGCGCCGGCAACGCGCAGCGCGAGTTCTACCTCACCGACCTGGTGGCCGAGGCGCGAAAGCGCAGCCGCGCCGTGGCCGGCATCGAGGTGGATGATGCCGAGTTGGTGCTGGGGATCAACACCCGCCTGGAGCTCGCGCGCGCGGAGGAGATCCTCTCTGCGCGCCTTGCGCGCGCACTCTCCCGGCGCGGCGTCACCATTCATCAACCGTCCTCCACCCGCCTGTGCGCGGATGTGCGCGCCGGGCGCGACAGCGAGATCCTGCCGGGGTGCCAGTTCTCGGGGAGGGTGCGCCTGGGGCGCGGCTGCCGTATCGGCCCGTACGCGGTGCTGCGCGACTGCGCGGTGGGCGACGGCGCCTCGATCGGCCCGTTCTGCGTGCTCGAGGACTGCGTGGTGGGCAAGGATGCGCGGGTGGGGCCGTTCTCGCGCCTGCGGCCGGGCGCCGTGCTCGGCCCCGAGGTCCACGTGGGCAACTTCGTCGAGGTCAAGAAGAGCCGCCTGGGCCGCGGCAGCAAGGCCAACCACCTCACCTACCTGGGCGACGCCGTCGTCGGGCGGGGCGTCAACGTGGGCGCCGGCACCATCACCTGCAACTACGACGGCACGCACAAGCACCCCACCGTGATCGAGGACGGCGCCTTCATCGGCTCCGACACCCAGCTGGTGGCCCCGGTGCGGGTGGGCAAGAACGCCGTGATCGGGGCCGGGACCACCGTGACAAACGACGTCCCGGCCGAGGCGCTGGCCGTCTCCCGGGTGAAACAGACGCACGTGCCTGGCTACGCGCGCCGCCGGCGGCGCTGAGCCGGGCCGGCCGCAGAAAGGACCCACATGACCTCCGCCGCCATTCCTGCCGAGTTCCGCGACCCCGCCTACCGGCGCCGCCGCTTCCAGAACTGGATGATCGTCGGCCTGCTGTACTCGTTCTTCTACATGACGCGCTACAACTTCACCGCGCTCGGGCCGGTGTTGATGGACGCCTTCGGCTGGACCAAGGTCGATCTCTCGTACCTCGAGACCGCCATGCCCTTCATCTACGGCGTGTCGGTCATCTTCAACGCCATGATTGCGGACCGCCTGGGGGGCCGCAAGGCCTTCCTGATCGGCGCGGCCGGCGTAGTGGTGATGAATTTCATCTTCGGTGCCTTTTACCTGGCGGTGCTGCAACCGCCCGTCATCCAGAGCGGCGGCGCCGAGCGCGTCATCCTGCAGCCGGCCGTCATCGCCGGCGATCTGACCTCCAGCCAGCTGGCGATCATCATGTCCGTGGTGTGGGCCGTGAACGCCTACTTCCAGTCCTTTGGCGCGCTGTCGATCGTCAAGATCAACGCGCAGTGGTTCCACGTGGGCGAACGCGGCACCTTCGGCGCCATCTTCGGGGTGTTGATCCGCTTCGGCCTGGTGCTGGGCTTCTCGGGCGCGCCGCTCATCGCCAGGGTGCTGCCCTGGCACTACGCCTTCTGGCTGCCGGCGCTGGCGGTCGCCGTCCTCTTCGTGCTGGTCAAGCTGTTCGTGGTCGAGCGGCCCGAGGACGCCGGTTTTACAAGGCGAGAGACCGGCGACGCCAAGATCGGCGACGACGACCAGCAGACGCGCATCCGGGACGTGCTCGTCAAGATCTTCACCAGCCGGGTGATGTGGATGATCGCGCTGGCCTCGGTCATGGTCGGCTTCGTGCGGCGCA
This sequence comes from Myxococcales bacterium, assembly GCA_012798435.1. Classification (GTDB taxonomy): domain Bacteria; phylum Myxococcota; class B64-G9; order B64-G9; family B64-G9; genus JAAZNF01. The sequence goes on from JAAZNF010000099.1 coordinate 54,048, forward strand.
GCATCGTCGACTCCTGGTGGCCGGTCTACCTGAAAGAGAACTTCCCGGCCGATGTCGATACGCTGCAGCAAGCCATGGCCTGGGGCATCGCCGTGTGCGGCATCATCGGCGGCTTCGTGCTCGGCCCGCTGTCCGACAAAGTCTTCCAGAGCCGGCGCGCGCCGGTGGTGGTGATCGGCTTTGTCGGCATGGCCGCTTGCTTGCTGCTGTTCTATTTCTCCGACGCCCTGCACCTCGGCGGCTGGGCGGCCTTCGTGTGCATCTCCCTGCTCTCGTTCTTCGTGAACGGCGCGCATGGCCTGATCGGTGGCGCGGCCTCGATGGACTTCGGCGGAAAGAAGGGCGCGGCGACCGCGGCCGGGCTCTTCGACGGCATGCAGTACTTTTTCGCGGCGCCCTTCACGGGCCTTTTGGTCGGCTGGATCACACAGAACTATGGCTGGCAGACCTGGAAGCTGTGGCCCATCCCCTTCGCCGTGATCGGCGCGGTGGTGATGGCCACCCTGTGGAACGTGACCCCGCGCGGCAAGGGCGGTGGGCACTAGGCCGTGGCGCGCAAAAACAAAAAGGCGGCCGGGGCCGGCCCCGACGTCCAGTCCCGGCGCGATGGGCGGCATCTCCCCATCGACCGGGTGGGGGTGAAGGACCTGCTGTACCCGATCCAGGTGCTGGACCGCGAGCGCGGCCGGCAGGCCACCGTGGCGCGGGTGAGCATGTTCGTCAACCTGCCGCACCGCTTCAAGGGCACGCACATGAGCCGGTTCGTCGAGATCCTCAACGAGCGTTGCCAGGACATGAGCACCACCGCCATCCCCGATCTGCTGCGCGAGATGCGCCGGCGCCTCCAGGCCCGCACCGCCCGCATCTCGGTGGCCTTTCCCTTCTTCCGTAAAAAGCGCGCCCCAGTCTCGGGCGCCGAGGGGCTGCTGTACTACCCGGTGACGGTGCGCGGCGAGGCCGGGCGCCGGGTGCATCTGGAGATCGAGGTCGAGGTGCCCATCACCGCGCTGTGCCCGTGCTCCAAGGCCATCTCGGAGGTGGGGGCCCACAACCAGCGCGGCTGGGTGCGGGTGCGCTTTACGCCGCGGCGCTTCGTGTGGCTCGAGGAGATCATCGATCTCGTCGAGGGCTGCGCCTCCTGTGACATCTACTCGGTGCTGAAGCGCGCCGACGAGAAGTTCGTCACCGAGCGCGCCTACCGCCGGCCGCGCTTCGTCGAGGACGTGGCCCGCGAGGTGGCGCGAGCGCTCGCCCGCCACCCGAAGCTCGCCGCCTTCTCGGTCGAGGTGGAGAACCAGGAGTCCATCCACGCCCACAACACCTACGCCTACCTGGAGAGCCGCCCTAGCTGAAGTCCTTTCCCATCACGATGGCGAGAAGCAGCGCCAAAATGCCGAGCGGGCACACCACCCGGATGAGCCATAACCAGAGCGTAAACAACCAGCCCCTCCCGCCGGCGAGTTCGTCCCGGGCGGCGTCTTTTTTCAAGAACCAGCCCACGAAGATCGTGGTGAACAGCCCGCCCAGCGGCAGCATCCAGTTGGCCGCCAGGTGATCCAGGGTGGAGAGCACGCCGGGCTTTCCCGAGAAGACGGAGAACGACGACAGCCACGACACCGCGCCCAGCGACAACGCCGAGAGGCACGAGCCCGCAAACACTGCCCCGGCCGAGAGCAGCGTGGCCCGCGGCCGCGTCATGCCCTGGCGGTCCACCAGGAGCGACACCAGCACCTCGAGCAGCGAGATGGTGGAGGTGAGCGCCGCGAAGGCCACCAGCACGAAGAACAGCGGCCCCAGCAGCGCCCCGCCCGGCATCTGGGTGTAGAACAGCTTGGGCAGGGTGACGAAGAGCATGCCGATGGAGGAGGCCGAAACCTGGTCCTTCATGCCGGGGATGGAGTGGATGATGCTGAACATGATGATGCCGGCGACGAGCGCCACCCCGGTGTCGAGCAGGGTCACCGACAGCGCGGCCCGGGGCAGCGAGACGTCCTTCTTGAGGTACGAGCCGTAGGCGATCATGGCCCCCAGGCCGAGCGAGAGCGAGAAGAAGGCTTGGCCCAGGCCATCGAGGATCATCGCCGGTTTCCAGGTGGAGAAGCGCGGCACGAACAGGTGCGCAAGCCCCTCGCCGGCCGCGGGCAGGGTGAGCGCGGTGACCAGGATGTAGAGCAGGATGAGCGCCAGCGCCGGCATCATGATCTTGTTGCCGCGCTCGATGCCGCTGCCCACGCCGCGGTACACGATGAAGGCGGTGAGCCCCGAAAAGAGCAGGGTGAGCAGGATCTGCAACGGGCCGTTCGACAAGAAGCCGCCGAACTCGGCGGGGGCGCCATCGTCGTAGCCGGCGAACGACCAGCCCAGGCACTGCACGAACGACTTGAGCGACCAGCCGGCGATCACCGTGTAGTAGGAGAGGATCACCGCCGCCGCCGCCACGCCCAGCCAGCCCACCCCGGACCAGGCCCGGTTGCCGAGCTTTCGGAAGGCCACCACCGGGTTGGCCTGGGCGCGCCGGCCGACCATGAACTCGGCGATCATGATGGGCAGGCCGAAGAGGGCCACCGCCGCGAGGTACGACAGCACGAACACGCCGCCGTCGTTCTCCCAGGCGAGGTAGGGGAATTTCCACAGGTTGCCGAGCCCCACCGCCGAGCCCGCCGCGGCCAGGATGAACCCGAGCCGCGAACCCCAGTGACCGCGCTCCTCTGCCATGCACGACTCCTCGGGAGCATGCGCTCAACGCGCGTTTTCGGGCCGGAATCTTAGCGCAGCCTCCGACGATGGCAAAAAAAAATCGCGCTTTCGAGAAGGCGCGCCCGGCCTGGGCCACGGGATAAATCCCCTGCGCCATGCTGATGGATTCCGATGTTGTTCGGTGGCTGGTTGGCTGGTTGAATGCTCACAGCACCTTCCACCAGGGCACGGCGAGGACGTCGGGCGCGAGCCATTCGATGGCCGTGCCGGTATGCAGCAGCAGCCCAATGGACGACAATGGACGGACAATGGACGGTGCCAGCCACCCCGGAAATCCCACGGAAGTAACCGAAAGTAAACAGGAATGTTTGGAGCGCCCAGTGCTCTAAAAACCCAACCGGCGCACCTCGATGGCCCGGGTGAAGTCCTCCTCGGGTTCATCGAGGGCGCTGGTGGCGCGGGCCACCTCGCCGAAGCATTCGAAGAAGAACGACACCTGGCGCTGGCTGGTGCTCTGGCCGGCGGCCGGCTGGAGCAGGGTGCGGGTGCGTACCCGCAACGCCTGGGTGAAGGTGAGCTGGGGCAGGACAAGCTCGCCGGCGGCGTCGATGGAGATCTCGTAGGTGTCCCGGCCGGCGTAGGGCAGGCCGCGAAAGACGCCGTTTAGGACCTCGCCCACCGAGACGCGCCGATCGCCGACCTGCAGCGGGTAGCGGTAGAGCATGACCGGGCTCTGGTAGGGGAGCAGGGTCTTGCCCTCAGGCGGGTTCTCCTCGGCCGAGGCCACGCCCAAGAGGAGCAGCGCGCCGCCGTCGTTCTGGTAGATGGCCTCGATGCGGCAGCCGGCGTCGAAACAGGCGACGAAGCGCGCGTTGGGAAAGTGCGGCGCGTACCAGCGCTGGTTGGGCTCGTGGACCGCCACCGCCAGGGCCTGGTCGGAGGCGAAGTCCGCGCCCCAGTCCCAGACCCGCCGGCCGGCACCGTCGACCCGTCCAGCCACGTCCACCGCACGCTCCTCCCCCGCCGGCGAGATCAAGAAGGACGCTGGGAGATCGAAGGACACCACGAGCTCGCTCTCGTCGATGCGCCCGTCCAGGTTCGGCAGACAGTCGAGCGGCTGGATGTCCGGCGCCTGGTACGGCGGGCGCTCGGGGAGGAAGGTCTGGTTGTCGCCGCAACCCACGAATACCAGCGGAAGGAGGACAATGAGCTGTTTCATGTGGCAAACCTCACCAAGAGCCGCAGCCGCAGCAGTTGGGCCGGGCGGGCGCGCAGCGCGAGCGCGGGGTTGTCGAGGCCCGCAAGCGGCACGAGCAGAGCGTGCTCGAGCACCAGCGAAAACCCGTCGGGGTTGATCCAGGCCAGGGTGGGGTCGATCTCCACTCCCAGTGGCCGCTCCCCGCCGGGGGTGGAGGTCGCCTCCAGGGCCGAGGAGAACACCGCGGCCACGCCCAACGACAGCTCGGAGCGCCCCAGGCGCAGCAGGGTCCAGCGCAGGTGGGGCCGCAGGTACCAGGCGTCGGTGACCGCGCCCACGATCTCGGCGAACAGGATGCGGTCGATGCGGTAGTCGGGGTGGAAGCGGAAGTTGTCCACCCTGTTGTCGCGCGGGGGATTCGCCTGGGCCCCGTCCAGATCGCCCGCTTGCGGCGCGCGCGCGCCGGCCACCGGGAAGGCGCCGAAGCCGGGGGCGCTGTCGCCCGAGGCCACGCCGGCGTCGAGCCCGAAAAAAAAGCGGCCCCGCACGGCCTCGAAGTCGCTCTCGATCACCGCGCCGAACTGGCGCGCCTCGACGGCGTCGTGGAGCAACGCGCCGGGGAGAACCGAGGCCTGCTCGATGCGGCCGAGGAGCAGCGCCCCCTCGGCTTCCAGCCGCAGGCGGGGGAGGGACAGGCGCAGCCAGGCGTCCAGGGCCAGGGCCGAGAATCCGCGCCGCATTACCGCTTCCGACGTGATCTCCACCGGGCGGGCCACGTCGAGGTAGCCGGCCGGCACGTCGTTTTTCTGGAAGCGGTAGGAGGCGTAGGCGCCGTACTCGAAAGTGGTCTTGCCCGCGCGCAGGCGCCGGCGGCGGCTCGCGTCGCTTGTGATGTTCAGCACCGCGAAGGTCACGGTGCGCAGGTCGTCGCTGGGGTCGAGATCGATGGAGGTGTTGGGGGCGCGCCGGGCGGTGCTGGGCCCGATGGCGGAGAAGTCGTAGGCCAGCGCGAACAGGTGCCCCAGGGTGGGCAGCACGAAGGCCACCCGGTCGGCCGCGTCCCCGCTGTTGCAGTCCGCGCAGTCGCCGCCGTTCGCGAGCATGCCCAGCCCCCAGGTGGCGCCCATCCTTCCCGCGGCCAGCACGCCGAAGGGCAGCAGGATCTCGGCGTAGGCGCGCTTGAGGCGCAGGGCGCTGCCGGGCGGGTGCTGGGAGGTGGTCAGCGTGGGCGCCGCGTCGGGGGTGCTCCCCAGCACCAGGTTGTCCAGCACGTCCAGCCGGGTGCGCAGGGCCATGGCCGCCCGCGGCATCAGCAGCGAGAGGTCGGTGCGCAGGCGCAGGTCGGCCTGGGTGAGCGTCTGCCCGGTGGGGTCGGCCAGCGGCACCGGGAAGAGCGCCTCGCCCGAGGGCGTGGGCCCCCGGTCGAGATCGAGGTTGTAGAAGAGCTCGCCGCGCAGGCGCAGGTCGCCGTCGAGCTTTACGGTGGTGGCGGAGGCCGCCTCGATGTCCTGGCCCAGATCGGAAAAGCCGGTGCCACGTGCGACGGGCGCGGCCAGCAGCGCGCCGAGCAACACGAAGGCGGCGCGCATCATGGCGTCCTCCCGAAGAAGCGGACCAGCTCGCGGTTGGAGGCCGCGGCCGCCTCGATCATGGGAAAGTGCCCGGCGCGCGGATAGACCACAAGGCGTGCGTCGGGCAGGATCTGTTGCAGCCGCTCGCCCACCGAGACGGGCGACACCGCGTCCTCGCGGCCCCACAAGAGCAGCACCGGCTGGCGCACCTCGGAGTAGCGGCCTTCGAGTTCCTCGAAGCGCTGCCCGCGCACGGCTTGCAGCGCCGCCGCCCGGGTGCCCGGCCGGGAGAGCGCCCGCTCCACCTCCTCGACCAGCGACTCGGGCACCGCCTCGGGATCGAAGAAGGCCAGCTCGAGCTTCTCGCCCGGCCGCTCGTTGTAAAAAAGCGAAAACAGGATCTCGCCGATCCCCGGGGCGCGCGACCAGTGGAAGAAGGTGGGGAGCTGGTCGGAGAACACCCATGCGTCGTACAGCGCCAGGCGGTGTACCCGCTGCGGCGCGGAAAGCGCAAGCGCCAGGGCCACCGAGCAGCCCCAGGAGTGGCCCGTCAGGTCGAACTCGGAAACCTCCAGCCGATCGAGGAGCGAAAGCACCAGCTTTGCCTGGGCCGCCGGGCTGTAGTCTCCCGCGGGGCGATCGCTCCAGCCGAAGCCCATGAGATCCAGGGCGATTACCCGGTGGTGGCGCTCGAGCTCGGGGATGACGCCGAGCCAGGTCTCCAGCGAGGAGGCGAAGCCGTGCAGCAGCACCACCACCGGCCCCGTGCCTCGATCCAGGTAGCGCAGGCGCACGCCGTTCACCTCGGCGAAGGTGGCGCCCGGCGGCTCGCCGGGCATGGGGCCGCGGTGGAAGGAGAGGCAGCCCGCAAGCAGCGGCAGCAGCAGCAGGGCGCGCTTCACGGAGACAGCCTCCGCACCTCGCTGGCCCGGGTGAACTCCACCTCGCTCTCGTAATCGCGGGAGTGGATGGCCGCGATGGAGCCAAAGCACTCGGTGACGAAGACGAAGGAGCGGCTGGTGGTGACGACCGTCCCCACCGTGCGAGTGAGGCTCACCCGGATGCGCAGCACCGGGAAGGTGTCATAGGGCGTGGCCAGCTCTCCGCGGGCGTCCACCTGGTTCTCGTACTTTTCGTAGTAGTAGCTGTAGACGCCGCTGGCCTGGCCGCTGATCACGGACTCGGAGGTCCAGGCCGCGCCGACTCGCAGCGGGAAGGAGAGGACCCGGATCGGCTCGGAGTACTTGAGCAACGTCCGGGTGTAGTCGTCCTGCGGCGAGGCCACCCCGCGCAGCAGCAATGCGTCGTCGCTGGCCTCGAACACCCCGAGCAGGTTGGAGTCGTCGCGGAGCTGGGCCGCGTAGGTGGCGCCCGGGAACTCCGGGGCGAACCACAGGCCGGTGAGCGGGCGCAGCTCGACCAGCACCGAGTGGTCGCCGGAGAGCTGCGCGGTGAGATCCCAGAATCGCGTGTCGTCGGGGCGAGACTCGCCGGCGGTGTTCACCGGCACGTCGGCGGCGATGAGGAAGGTGGCGTGCATGCCGGCGCGGATGGGCACTTCCGAGCGCAGGATCTCGCCATTGTGCTCCGGGGTGCAGGTGATCATGCCGTCGCCACCGTCGCCCGCATCCGGGCCGCCGTCGGCGCCGTCCTCGGGACCCGCGTCGGGGCCCCCGTCCGAAGTGCCGTCGGCCGCGTCTTCGCCGCCGTCTGCGGCGTCCCCGTCTTGCGGGCCGGCGTCGCCGTCCGGCGGGGCGCCATCGGGCGGCGGCTGGCACTTGCCGTTCGAGAGGCACACCCCGGAGACGCAGTCGGCGCCGACCCGGCACTCTGGCGTCGAGCCCGCGCAGCCCCAAAAGACAGGCAAGAGCCAGAGCAGGCCCGCCGCGGCCAGGGCCGACGCGCGCGCGACAACGAACGTCGCTTTTCGCTTCAGGCGCATGAGGTCTTCTCCTGGAGCCAGCGGAAGATGCGGGGCCAGTGTTTCTCGATGGCCACACGTCCCATGAAGGTGCCCACGTGGCCGGCCGGGATCTCCTCTCGCAAGACGTGCCGCGAGCGCGCCGCATGCTCCATGGCCCACAGCTGCGGCGGGGGGGTGATGTGATCGCGGCTGCCGGCCACCAGCGCGAGCGGGCAGGCGACGCGGGCCAGCTCCACCCGCCGGCCCAGGGCAAAGAAGCGCCCCTCGATCAGGCGGTTCTCCTTGAAGAGCTCTTGCACCACTCGCAGGTAGAGCCGTCCGGGAAGATCCTTGGGGGTGCGGTACCAGTCCTCCATCTCCAAGAAGCGCGCCATCCACTCCTGGTCGTCGAGGTGGTTGTACACGGCCAACGACTTGAGGGCGTAGCGCTCCAGCGGCAGCAGGTTGTCGAACCCCAGCGAGATGAAGTCGCCGCGCATGACGCCGCCGCCGAGGGTCACCAGCGCCTGGTAGGCCGCCATCGGCATGACGGCGGAGACGGCGCGGATGAGGCCCAGCCCGGCGTGAAAGTCGATGGGCGCGGCCACCAGGGTGAGGCTGCGGCACAACGCGGGCTCGAGCGCGCACAGCATGGCGGACTCCCAGCCGCCCTGACACAGGCCGACCAGGTGGACCGGGCCACCCAGCGTCTCGATGGCCTGCCGGATCTCGAGCAGCGAATCGTCGATGTCGCGCCCGGCGGACTCCCGGGTGGCGCTCTTCCACTCCAATGCCGCCACGCGGCCGAAGCCGTTTTGCAGCGCCGCGGCCACCAGGCTCTGACCGGGCCCGAAGTCGGCGATGGCGCTGTGGTTGACCTCGGGCGGCACGATCAGCAAGGGCGCACTCGCGCCAGCCTGGCTGAAGTCGCGCAGGCGGCAGACCGCGTTCTCCGCGATCACCCGGTTGGCCGTGGTCCAGCGGGGCGCGGGCCGATCCCGTAGCACGGTGGCATCCAAGAAGCGCCGCTGGCGGTCCTGCCACTCCAGCGCCGGGCGCAGCGCAAGGCGGGTCATTTCGGCGAGCATGGCTTCCTCCGGGGCCGGCACCGGGGAGCGGGCGGGTGCCGCGAGGAGCTGCCGAGTTGCGACTGCGCAAGGCGCAGCAGCTCTTGCCCGAGCGCGTGCAGGCCCTGCTCCAGGCGGGTGGTGCGCTGCTCGATGAGCTCCAGGGCGCGCACCAGGCCGGCCAGCTCGTCCTCCAGCGCCGGTCGGGTCGCCGGGCCGTGCCGCTGCAGCCGCAGGGAGAGTTCGGCCAGGCGCGAGGCGTCGGAGAACCAGGCCGCCAGGGTCTGCTCGATGAGCTGGCGCAAGTAGAGCAGCAGCGGATCGCCCAGGCGCAGGGCCGCGCCGCTGGCGAAGGCGTTTTCTTTTTGCGATTGCGAAGGCTTCATGGTACAGGAAGTGTAGTGGGCGCTCGCGCCCCTGTCAAGCGAAAAATGTTGCTACGCACAATAAATATCGCAGCGCAACATATCGGAGGTTGACATGCTGGCCGGCGCGCCGCAGCCGATTCGCATCCGCAAGTACGGGAACCGCAGGTTGTACGACACCTCGCGCAGCCGCTACATCACCCTGGAAGAGCTGGCCAGCCTGGTGCGCGCCGGGAACTCGGTCCTGGTCCAGGACGCCAAGGACGGGCGGGACCTCACCCGGGCCGTGCTCACCCAGGCAATCCTGGAAGAGCAAGAGCGGCTCGATCTTCTGCCCACCGAGCTCTTGGAGTCCATCATCCGGGTCCAGGGCACCTTCCAGCAGGCGCCCTTCTTCGAGCTGCTTAGGGCCGCGGCGCGGCAGTTCGGCGTGGCGGGGAGGGATCTCGCCGCCTGGTTCGCGCCGCCGGCCCCGGTGGAGGTCGCCTCGGCCCCGGCCCAGGAGAAGCCGAAACGAAAGCGGGGCCGACGAAGTGGAGCGCGCGTGGAGGCGGGCGGCGGCGAACCGCAGACCGCTGCAGGCGCGGACGCCCAGGCGCGGCTGCGGGAACTCCTGCGGCGGCTCGGCGGGTAGAGTCGTCCAGCCCCGGAAACCCGATCTGGTGAAACAGATCCAGCGCCTGGCTGCGGGGCCCGCAACGTCAGCGCGCGAGATGTCTTGCGTTGCTTTCGCGCGGCTCGCGCTGCCGAGGGCCTCCAGCCCTCGCCGTACCTCACTTCTCTTTCGAAAATAATCTCTTTGACGCGGCTGCTTAGCGGCGAGCCTTCCGAGGTGCTCGCCGCAAGGCCGGCTTCTTCCGGCGGCGGGGGGTGGCGGTGGCGCGCCGGGCCGGCGCGAGCCGCGGACGAGGGGGGCGTTTGGCGGAGCGGGGCGGCGGCGTGTTCTCGAGGAGGAAGTCGCTCATCTGCTTCCAGAGGGTCCGGGCGCGGGGATCGATCATGATCCCCACGTGGGCGCCCTCGATGAGGGTGGCGCGCCGATCGCGGCTTCGCACCAGATCGTTGAGGACCATGGCGCTGTCGGGCGGCACGATCCAGTCGCGGCTGGCGGCCAGGGTGTAGACGGGGCAGGTGATGGCCGAGAGGGCGGCCCGCCGGCCGTGGATGATGGTCTGGCCCTTGGCGAAACGCTCGTCCTGCAACACCTCGCGCACGAACGCACGGAACACCTCGGCGCTCACGTCCACGTTCTCGTTGGCCCAGCGGTCCACCGGGTAGAAGAGATTCATCACCGCGTCGTTGCCGAGGTTCTCGAGGAACATCTTCCACTTCATCACCTCGTAGTACGGCTTGAGGGCGATGAAGGTGTAGCGGATGAGCTTGGCCGGCATCAGGCCGTAGCGGTTGACGATCTCGTCCACCGGAAAGACCTGGGGGTCGGTCCACAGGGCCACCACCCCGCCGCGGGCGGCAGTGATGGGCGTGGTGAGGATGACCAGCCGCTCCACGTCTTTGGGAAACAACGCCGCGTACAGCAGGGCGAAGTTGCCGCCGATGCAGTGCCCGAAGATGGGCAGGCGCTTTGCGCCGGTGAGACGTCGCACCGCCTGCAGGCAGCCGCGCATGCCGGGGTCGATGAGCGCGTCCAGGGTGCTGTCGCGGTCGAACGGCTCGGCCTTCCCCCACTCCATCAGGTACACGTCCAGTCCTTGCGAGAGCAGGTGCTCGATGAAGCTGTAGCCCGGCAAGAGATCCAGGATGGTGGAGCGGTTGATCACGGAGTAGCACAGCAGCACCGGCTTGCCCCCCGGCGGCCGCCCGTCGGGGTGGCGGTAGCGGAAGAGCTCGATGCGCCCCTCCTGGTGCACGCGCTCGCGCGGGGTCTGGCCCAGCGGCGTGCGCTCCGGGTCGGCGTAGTACTCCCAGCCGAACTTCGCCTTGACGCGCATGGCCTCCTGGAAGCGCTCCCAGACCTTCTTCGCCTTCTCGTCCGGGTCTCCGGCCAGGGTCCGGGTCCAGGCGTCGATCAGCTCGGCGGGGTTGATGCGGAAGGCGTCATCCTTGAGGCTCTGGAAGTCGGCGGCGATCTCCTGGACCATGCTCTCGATCAGGCGGCCCAGGCGCGCCGGATCGGCCTTCGCGGCGCGGGTCAGGAGCTGGGCCGGCACATCGGACAGGCGGCGCAGCTCCTCTTCCCAGCGGGCGCGGGCCAGGTGGCGCAGCGCCTCCATGCCGGTGCCGTCGATGTGTGCGGCGCGCTTTTGCGTCTGGGCCGAGAGGTCGGCCAGCAGCTTCTGCTGCCAATCCAGCAGGTCGCGGCCGGCCTTGCCGAGCTGTTGCAGCAGTTCGGGCACCGCGCCGGGCTGGCTGGCGCGCTGGGAGAGCTCGTTCGCGGCGCGACCGAGGGCGCCCAGCAGATCTTCCAGGGACTTGCCCGACTCCTGCCACAGGCGGGCGAACTTCTCGAAACCATCGGGGGGCACGTCCATGTTCTCACCTCGACGAATGCTCAGGCGCCGCGCAGGGCCTGCTCGCGCAGCGCTGCCTTGTGGATCTTGCCGGAGCTTCCCTTGGGGAGCTCCGGCAGCACGGTCACCTGGCGCGGGATCTTGAAACGGGCCAGCTTCTTGCGGCAGTGCTCCAGGATGGCGGCCGCGTCCGGGCCCGGGCCGCGCAGCGCCACGAAGGCGTGGCCCACCTCGCCCCACTTGGCGTCGGGGACGCCCACCACCGCCGCCTCCACCACCTCCGGGATCTCGTGCAGCACGCGCTCGATCTCCGCCGGGTACACGTTCTCGCCGCCGCTCTTGTACATCTCCTTGAGGCGCCCGACGACAAAATGATAGCCCTCCTCGTCCTGGCGGAACAAGTCGCCGGTGGCGAACCACCCGTCAGGGGTGAAGGCGGCCCGGGTCGCCTCGGGGTTGTTGAAGTACCCCGCGCACACCGTGGACCCGCGTAGCTGCAGCTCGCCGACCTCGCCGCGCGCCACCACCCGCTCTCCCACCGCCAGCCGGGTGTCGAGGTGCAGCACCGGGAAGCCCACCGAGCCGGCCTTGCGCACCGCGTCTCGCTCGTGCAGCACGAAGCAGTTGGGGCCGACCTCGGTGAGCCCGTACCCCTGCTTGAAGACGATGCCGAACTTCTGGAAGGCCTCGATCAGCGGCACCGGGCAGGCCTGGCCGCCGCTGATGAAGAAGCGCACCGCTCCGAGGTCGGCGCGGGCCAGCTCGCCGGAGTCGAGCATCATCTGGAACATGGTGGGCACGGCGAAGAGCACCGTGAGGCGGTGCCGGGCGACGGCCCGCACGGTCTCGGCGGCGTCGAACTTGCGGGAGAGCACCACCCTGCCGCCGCGGTGGAGCAGGGGCAGCGTCAGCACGTTCCAGCCGCCGGTATGGAAGAACGGCGTGTGGGTCAGCGTGGAGTCGTCCTGGCGCAGGTCCCAGCCGATGCCGGTGTTGATCGAGTTCCAGGTGATAGTGCCGTGGGTGAGGATGGCGCCCTTGGGCCGTCCGGTGGTGCCGCTGGTGTAGAGCAGCATGAGCGGGGTCTCTTCTTCCACGTCCATGACGCCGGGCTCTTCGGCGGCGTTTGCCAGACGGTGGGCGAAGCCTCCGTCGCCGTCATCGTCGAAGTCCAGGATCGGGCCCTGCCATTTCCGGGCGTCGATCCGGCCCGGCACCTCGCGCGTGTCCGCGCCTACGCACAGGAGTCTGGGAGCGCAGTCGGAGAGCACGTAGGCCACCTCGTCGGCGGCGAGTCTCCAGTTGATGGGCACCAACACCGCCCCCAGTCGTGCCGCGCCGAAGAAAAGCAGCACGTGCTCCCAGCGGTTGAGCCCGAGCAACGCCACCCGATCCCCCGGGCGCACGCCGAAGTCGCGCCGCAGCACGAGCGCCGCCCGTCGGGACAGGCGCGCCAGCTCGGCGTACGAGAAGCTGCGGTCGCAGCCGAGGTCGATCAATGCGACCTTTCCGCCCAGCAGCGGCTCCCATCGCTCCAGCCAATTCGCGCAGTTGATGGACATGGACGCCTCCTTGTGCTTGGGCCCGATTATGCGGATGCACAATACTATTGTCAAGTTCTATTTTGCATTTGCGATATTATGGCCGGCGCCGCGCTTTTTATAATGTTTATATATATAGAGTAGTTGTGCAATTTTATGGATTGGCGCTTGACAAAATATGTTGCGATGCACAATATATCGCCGTCGCCGGGATGGGCCCGGCGCCTACAAGGAGCGATGCCATGTCGAACACGACCCAGACCAATTCCCGCCTGCCCCACCAGGAAGCCGCGGCCGCCTTCCAGCAGATGGTGAACGCACAGCTTCAGCGGATCGCCGAGCTGCACCGCGAGATGGAGCGCAACGAGCGCCAGGGCCTGGAGCAGGCCCAGGCCGCCATCGACGAGCTGTCCCGGGCCATGAAAGAGGCGGTGGCCCAGTCGGCCCGCATCTCGGCCGAGTGGCGCGCGCTGGCCATGCAGAGCGCCGAGAAGGCCCAGGAGATGTTCAGCCGCTTCGCCAGCGCCTGAGGTTTCGTCAACGCCCGGGCGGGGGGCCGAGGCGCCGGCCCGCCTCCCGCGCGGCGTCCCGCGGCAGATCCAGGTGGGTCACCAGGCGGATGGTGGTGTCCGACAGCGCCAGCGCCAGGATGCCCGCCCCCTCGAGCCGGCGCAGCGTCTCGTGCGTGGTGGACAACCCATCGGTGTGCACCAGCAGGATGTTGGTTTCCGGCTCCTGGACCCGGTGGCGGCCGTCCAGCGAGCGGCGCAGCTCCTGCGCCAGCTCGGCGGCCAGGGCGTGATCCTCGCTCAACCGCTCGAGGTGGTGGTCGAGCGCGTACAGGCCGCAGGCGGCCAGCACGCCGGCCTGGCGCATGCCGCCGCCGAGCATCTTGCGCAGCCTGCGCGCCTCGGCCACGAAGGCCCGGTCGCCGACGATCAAAGATCCCACCGGACAGCCGAGCCCCTTGGACAGGCAGGCCATGAGCGAGTCCACCTCGGCGGCGTAGGCCGAAAGCGGCGTGCCCGAGGCGGCCGCGGCGTTCCAGACGCGCGCGCCATCCATGTGGAGCCGCAGTTCCTTCTCCCGGGCCAGGCGGCGCAGCTGTTGCAGGCGGGCCAGCGGCACCACCCGCCCGCCGGAAAGGTTGGCGGTGTTCTCCACCACCACCAGGCGCGTGCGCGGCTCGTGGATGTCGTCCGGGCGGACGGCGGCCTGCACCTGCGCCGGGCCCAGCATCCCCTCGGGGTTGTCCAGCGGGGTGAGCTGGATGCCGAACAGGGCCGCGGCGCCGGCGGCCTCGTGGACGAAGGAGTGGGTGCGCCGCTCGAGCAGCACCTCGTCGCCGCGCCGGCAGTGGACCGCGATGGCGATCAGGTTGGCCATGGTGCCGGAGGGGACGAACAGGGCCTTCTCGCGGCCGAACAGCTCGGCCACCCGGTCCTCCAGCCGGTTGACGGTGGGGTCTTCCTCGAACACGTCGTCTCCGACCTCGGCCTCGGCCATGACCTTGCGCATGGCCTGGCCGGGGCGGGTCACGGTGTCGGAGCGAAAGTCCAACACGGGCAGTCCGGCGCTCATGGTGTTTCTCCTCGCGAAAGATTCGCAGGCGAGAGGCCCTCGGCGGCGATCTCGGAGAGCCACTCGTCGCGGCATCCGCAGTCGAGAGCCAGCAGATCGGAAAGCCGCTGGCTGGCGTTGAACTCGGAGAGCGCTTTGCGCAGGCGCACCGAGCAGCGCTCGCAGTTGCGCGGCCGGTGCGAGGCGCTCATCCCCTCGTCGCTGAGGCCCACCTGGATGCGGCCGAGCGCGTGGGTGTGCACCAGCACGGCCAGCACCGACCACAGCCAGGGCGGGCGGTAGCGGCCCTCGTCGCAGGCGCGCGCGAGCGGGGTGCCCGGCACCACGAAACACGGCTCCAGCGCCACGCGCGTCGGCAGCGAAAGCTCGCGCCCGGTCTCGAACACCCGTTGGATGGTGGCCACGGCGTCGAGCAGCGCCTCCCCCTCGCGGGTGTCGATGGGCTTTTGCAGGACATACACCACCAGGCCGAGCCCCGCCGCCGCCACCCGGGCCGCGGCCGCGGCGAAGTCGTCGAAGTAGAAGCCCTTGTGGATGCGCGACAGCAGGACCGGGCTGGCGCTCTCCAGGCCGATGGCGATTTCCAGCGCTTTTCCGGCGCAGGCGTCGCGCGCCGCGCCCAGCCGCTCGGGCGTGGCATACTCCGGCCGGGTCTCGACCAGCAGCGAGCGCACCGCCGGGTGCGCCGCGCCGATCCGCAAAAGCTCCGCCTGGGCGGAGGCGGGGATCTCGTCCGGGTTGAAGAACGATCCCGAGCAGAAGAGATCGAGCTCGACCGGGCCTGCTTCTGCCGCGGGGATCCGCCGCAGCGCCTCTTGCAGTTGGGCCGTAAGCTCCGCCGGGCTCACCGGCCGCGAGGTGCCGAAGGCGGCCGCGAAGCCGCAGTTGGTGCACCCACCCGTCCGGCGCGCCCAGGCGCATCCAGGCGCGGCCAGCACCACCATCAGGCGGTGACCCGGCCGGCCGGCCACCGTGCCACGGATCCACTCGACCTGGGCGGGGAGCGAGCTCATCGCGTCTTGGGGTTCGGCACCAGGAAGGGGCCCAGCGCCAGCGCGTCCATGGAGGAGCGCAGGAAGGTGTCGAGCGCCTGGTCCGGCGTGGTGACGATGGGCTCGCCGATGTTGAAGGAGGTGTTCAGCAGCATGGGGATGCCCACCCTCCGCTCGAAGGTGGCGATGACCTCGGCGTACAGCGGGTCGATCTCGGGTGTGACCTCGTGGATACGGGCGGTGGCCTTGCCGGTACTGCCGTTCTCCTGGACCACCGCGGGGATGATCTGGGATGCGCGCCGGTTGGAGAGCGGCAGCGCCGCCAGCATGAAGCGCCGGGCCAGGAGATCCGCGGGCTGCTCGAAGAAGCGGGCCACGCCCGAGGCCAGCACCGAGGGGGCGAAGGGCCGGAAACTCTCGCGCATCTTGACGCGCAGGTTGATCCGGTTGCGGCTGTCGAAGCGCGTCGGATCGGCCAGGATCGAGCGGTGCCCCAGGGCGCGCGGCCCCACCTCCTGCCGGCCCTGGAACCAGGCCACGATCTCTCCCCGCTCCACCCGGGTCGCGGTTTCTTCGGCGATGGAGTCCGGGCGCTGGAACGCCAGCGAGCGCCGACGCAGCGCTTCCTCCATCTCCGCGACGGTGTAGCCGGGCCCCCAGAAGGCGTGTTCCATGCGTGGGCGGCTCGTGCCTCCCACGGCCTGGTCCGCCAGCAAGGCCGCTCCCAGCGCGGTGCCGGCGTCGTTCGCCATGGGCTGCACCCAGATGCGCCGAAACGGTGTGCGCGCGGCGATCTCGTAGGTGGCCACGCAGTTGAGCGCCACGCCCCCGGACAGGCACAGGTCGACCACGGGCTGCGCGCGGCCCTCGTTCAGGCGAGCGTACAGCCTCCGGCACAGGTGGACCAGCACCTCCTGGGTCTGGACCTGCAGGGCGGCGGCGATGGACGCCTCCTCGTAGCGGTCCACCACCGCGCGCCGGCGTGGGCCGAAGTGCCGCTCGAGCCCCGAGAAGTCGTCGGTGCGGAAGCGGAAGACCTCGTTGTCCACCCAGAAACCTTCGCCTTCGGGGTGGAGGATGCCCCGCATGGCCTCCAGGTGGTCCCGGCCGGTGAGCTCGCCGATGGGATCGGTGATGCAGGCATAGCCCATCACCTTGCCTGGGCCGCTGTAGACGTCGAAGCCCAAGAACTCCGACATCCGCTCCCAGACGAAGCCGATGGAGTGGGGATATTCCACCGTGCCGAGCGCCCGCAACGCCGTGGCCTGGCCCGCGCCCAACCAGGTGGAGGCGATCTCCCCGATGCCGTCCACCACCAGGACGGCGGCCTCCTCGAAGGGCGAGGGCAGGAAGGCCGAGGCGGCATGGCACAGGTGGTGCGGCAGAAAATCGAAGCGGGCACGGGGTGCACGCGCCGAAAGCATCTCGCGCACACGCAGGTTGTGCCGGTAGAAAATCTCCTCGCCTTCCGGTGTTCCCCAGTCGCCGGGACGGACGCGGGCGCGATCCGGCAGATCCATGTTGTGTTTGCGCCGCTCCTCGGGCTGAAGCGAGCAGGCGATGGCCGCAAGGTCCTGCCAGCCGGCTCCAGCCTGCGCCAGGCACCAGGCCATGGCCTGTTCGGGGAGCTCGTCCGGGTTGTCGATGCGGGAGTGTTTGCCGTGGCGCACGCGGTTGAAGCGCTCCTCCTCGGCCATGGCGACGATCTCGCCGTCCCGCACCAGGCAGGCGGCGGACTCGTGGTAGGCGGTGTTGACGCCCAGGCAAAGACGGCTCATGCGGACCTCCTCCGAAAGCTCCGTGCGCGGCGAGGAGCTTACCATCGGTCTAGCCAGCGTACAAACCGTACCCCGGTTTGCGATCCGCGCTCGGGTTGTGCTAAGGATGATCCACCGCTTGCGGGTCGGTTGGTGGGCTGGCGGGCGTGCGGGAGGGGTCATGGGCTGCAGGAGTTCCAAGGGCGCATCGAGCGCGATCGACTGGGAGAGGGTGTTTCAGGCGCTGGACTACCCGGCGCTGCTGCTCGACGAAGCGTACACCGTGGTGGCGGCCAACCCCGCCTCCGAAAAATTGCTGGAGCAGCAGGCGGGGAACCTGATCGGCCGCAAGTGCTTCCACCTGTTCCACTCGCCGGAGAGCCAGGCACCGCCTCCCGGTTGCCCCCATCGCCGATTGCTCGAGTCCGGCGCCAGAGGCACCGTGGTGATGGAGATGGAGACGGTGAAGGGCATCTTCCTGGTGTCCTCCACGCTCATCCCCAGCGCAGATGGGGGCTCCGCTCTCTACCTCCATCTGGCCACCGACATCTCTCAGCTCAAGAAAGAAGAGAACGAGCGGCGCCGCCTGGAGCAACAGCTCTTCCACACCGAGAAGATGGACGCCATCGGGCGGATGGCTTCGGGCATCGCGCACGACTTCAACAACCTGCTTTCGGCCATCATGGGTTTCGCTGACCTGGCCTGCATGGAGCTGCCGCCGGGACACCCGGCCCGCGCCAGCCTGGACGAGGTCCGCTCCGCCGGCCGGCGCGCCACCGAGCTCACGCGCCAGCTCCTCGCCCTGGGGCGGCGCGACGCCGGCGAGACCGAGGTGCTGGATCTCGGCCAGGAGGTGGCCCGGCAGGAATCTTTGCTGCGGCGGGTGATCACCGAGCCGGTGGCCATCGACCTTACCGTCCCCGAGGAGCCGGTGGCCATCCGGGGCAACGCCACGCAGCTCCAGCAGATCCTGCTCAATCTGGCGTTGAACGCCCGGGACGCCATGCCGAACGGCGGGCGGCTCTCCATCCGGGTCGATCCGGTGGAGTTGGAGCACCCCGAGGAGGCCCACTTCTTGAGCCTCGCGCCGGGGGCGTACGCCGCGCTGCTGGTGGGCGACACTGGCAAGGGCATGGACGAGCAGGTGCGCGCGCACCTCTTCGAGCCGTTCTTCACCACCAAGCCCCGCAACCGTGGCACCGGGCTCGGGCTGGCCACGGTGCACAACCTCGTCAAGCACCACGGCGGCGGCATCCATGTGGACAGCGCCCCGGGGCGAGGGACGCGGGTCAAGGTGCTGTTCCCGCGCTGCTTCGAGGCGCCCTCCCGCCCGTCCGTGTTCGTGGAGCAAGACCCGGGCGCGCTCTCGCCACAGGCGGTGCTGGTGGTCGAGGACGACGACAGCGTGCGGCGCCTGGCGTGCCACATGCTTCGCGCCCACGGGTTCTCCCCGTTCGAGGCCCGGACGGCGGAGGAGGCGCTGCGCGTGGCCACGTCGCAGGCGAATCCCATCCGGCTGCTCCTGGCCGACGTGATCTTGCCGGACTGGGACGGGCGGACGCTGGCCGAGGAGCTGAAGTCCCGCTTGCCCGGCCTGCGGGTCCTGCTCATGTCGGGCTACACCGACGCCGTCATGGCCCGCCACGGAGTGGACCGGCAGGGGATGGCGTTTTTGCGCAAACCGTTCTCGGTCACCGATCTGCTCGAAGCGGTGCAGCGGGTGTCGGGCAGCTCCTGAGCAGATCCTCGGCGCCGGGCATGTCTGGCTGCGGCGCTTCTGGCGCTTGCGTGGCGAGTGGCATCTATTGAGCCGCTTCGCGAACGCATGGCGCGAACCGCCAGCGCGTTCGCCCACAATGGAGAGTGAAAGGAACATGAATTTGGCGAACGCTACTCCGGGACGCGGGGGGTTGCTTTCTTTCATGCTCGCCGGGGCATGCCTGGGCCTGCTCTCCCGCGGCGCCCGGGGCCAGCCCGTGACACCGGCGCTCGAGAGCGTGGCCGAGCGGCAGGACGTGACGGCCTTTTTGCCCCTGTTGCGCTCGGGAGATCTGACCCTGGTGGAGTCTCGTCCCGATGGAAGGCTCAAGCAGGTCACGGTGTTGGGGTTGGTGTCGGCGCCGCCGCAGCGGGTGTGGGACGCTCTCACCGACTATGCTCACTACCGGGATTTCATGCCCTCGCTGGCCGGGTTCGAGATCGTGCGGTGCGAGGGGGACGAGGTGGTGGCGGCGTACGAGGTGGAGGTCCCCGGCAGCAACCTGGAGTACCGCTTGCGGCATCGCCACCGGCCGCCGGCGCGCGTGGACATCTCGCTGGCCGATGCGGACGGAGACATCCGCACCGGCGCCTGGCGCTGGGACCTGGTCGCCTGTCCCGGCGGCCAGCAGACCATTGTGCTGTACACGCTGTATACCGACGTGCGCGAGTCGAGCTGGATCGTGCGGAGGGTGCTCAAGTCGCAGCCGGCCATGGAGCACGCCATGAACGTGGCCACCGGGCTACTCACGGTCTCCGCGGTGCGCCGCTGGGCAGAGAAGCCACGCTAGCCGCTCCGAGGAAACGCCTGGCGCGCCGCGAGCGGGTGGCCGGAGGCGCGGCTGCTTTTGCAACGTCGCGTTGTGTGTCCTGTGGATTGACTCGGCAACAGCGAAAGCTCAGTCGCGGGTGCGGTACCAGAAGGTGATGGTGAGGCAGTGGAACTCCTCGTCCGAGGACTGCGTGACCGAGACGTCGCGGATCTCCTTGGGCGGCGCGCTGTGCAGCCACTCGTTGATCCGGTCCCCCAACCCGACCCGCTCTTTGGCCTTGCTGGCGGAGAACACCTTGATCCCTTCCATGCTCCCTCCGGCTCCTCGCGTGTACGCCGCCGATGGTTCCACAAACGCCGATCCCTGTCAAATGCTGGGGTTTTCTTTTGACAACGAATGCGCCATCAGATACCTAGCTAGCCCGAGGGGGTGGATGGCCCGCCGCGCGCCGGCGCGGGAGGTGGAACATGGCAACGGCCCGCCGCCTGGATCCTCTTCCGAATACGCCGTTCCAGTATGGCCCCAAGGTCGACTTCACCTTCGAGGGAAAGCCCTTCTCGGGTTTCGCGGGCGAGCCGCTGGCCCTCTCGTTGCTCGCCGGCGGGGTGCGCGTGTTCGGCCGCAGCATCAAGTACCACCGGCCTCGCGCGCCCATGTGCCTGCACGCCCACTGCTCGAGCTGCCTGATGCGGGTGAACGGGCGGCCGAACGTCCGCACCTGCGACACCCCGTGCGTGGCCGGCCTGTCGGTCGAGCGCCAGACCGGCTGGCCCGGCGCCGGCTTCGACCTGCTGCGCGCCATCGACGTGGTGTACCCGGAGGAGCTGCGGCATCACGAGCTGTTCACCTCCAGCTCCGCGCTCTCACGAATGGCCACGCCCTACGTGCGGCGCATGTCCGGCGCGGGCGAGCTTCCCTCCGGCCCCCCTCCGCTGGCCTTCCCGGTGGAGCGCCAGAGCGTCCGCGTGGTGGTGATCGGGGCCGGTCCGGCGGGGCTCTCGGCCGCGCGCCGGCTTTCGCAGTCCGGGGAGAAGGCCGTATTGTTCGAGGCGGACGCGCTCGCCGGTGGACGGCTGCTGGATGGCGCGACACGCATCGAGGGGGACGGCGATTCGACGGGCTGGCAGCGTTGGAAGGCCTGGTCGGATCCGGCGACGCTTCCCGGCATCGAGCTTTTGTGCCGCATGCCGGTGGTCGCCATCTATCCGGGCCGGCCCCCGACCGTCGTCGCGGTGGGAGAGGATCGGGCCCGTATCGTTCAGCCGCAGCGGGTCATCCTGTGCACCGGCAGCTACGACCAGCTGCCGTTGTTCGGCAACAACGATCTCCCCGGCGTCATGACCCCGCGGGCGCTGGACCGGATGGTGTTGGGGCACGGAGTGCTGCCGGCCGAGCCGGTGGCCCTGGTCGGCGACTCCGACGAGACGCTGCGCCTTTCGGCGCGGCTCCTGGAGCGCGGCGTCGCCCTGGCCGGCGTGGTGACCCGGCGGCGCGATGGCCCACTCGTGGGCGCGCTGCAGGACAAGAAGGTGCCGCTGGTCTTCGATCGGGAGGTGGCGCGGGCCCGCGGCGGGCGCTGGATCCACGAGCTGGAGCTCTCGCCGCAGCGCCAGCGCGAGCCGGACCGGTTGCTCGACTGCGCCCTGTGCGTGGCGGAGGCGCCGGCCGCCCCGGCCTTCGAGCTGGGACACCACGCCGGCTGCCGCGTGTTCTTCGGCTCGCAGGGCGGGTACCGCATCGCCATCGACGACACGGGGCGCACCTCCCGCGATGACATCTTCGCGGCCGGGCACTGCGCAGGTGCCGCGGACGTCACCACCGCCATCCGCGCGGGCGAGCGGGCTGCCGCCACCTGTCTCGAGTCGCTGGCGCACACCCCTTGAGCGGAGGAGAGCGCATGCCCAAGACCATTGTCTGCCGCTGCGAGGATGTCACCGAGGAGGATCTCAAGCGCGCCTTCGAGAGAGGCTTTCGCGACCTCGAATCGCTGCGCCGCTTCACCGGGTTCGGCACCGGCTTTTGCCAGGGAAAGTCCTGCCTGTGCCACGCGGCGCGCTTTCTGGCCGCGGTCAAGGGCGGCGACGACATGGTGAGCGATCCGCCGCGCACCCGGCCGCCGCTGCGGCCCACCCCTTTCGCGGCCTTCGCCGGCGCGCTGCCGGAGGCGGACGCCGGTGCCGAGGAGAAGCCATGAGGGACCGGGCCGATCTGGTCATCGTGGGCGGGGGGGTGATCGGCTTGTCGCTCGCCTACCACCTGGCCCGACTCGGCTTTTCTGACGTGGTGGTGCTGGAGCAGGGCTACCTGTGTTTCGGCGCCTCGGGCCGCAACGGCGGCGGGGTGCGCCAGCAGTGGTCCACCGAGGAGAACGTCCTGCTCATGAAGGACGCGGTGCGGCGCTACCGGCGCTTGTCCCAGGAGTGCGGCTACAACATCTGGTTTCGGCAGGGGGGCTACCTGTTCCTGGCGCGCGACGACGCCTCCGCGGCCACGTTGGAGCAGAACACCAAGCTACAGAATCGCCTGGGGGTGCCCACGCGCCTGATCTCGCCCGCCGAGGCCAGGCGCATCGTGCCCGTGCTGAACCTCGAGGGCGTGCGCGTGTGCGCCTACAACCCCACCGACGGCGTGCTGTTCCCCTTCCCGGTGGTGTGGGGGATGGCCCGCATCGCCTCCGACCTGGGCGTGGAGATCAACACCTTCACCCGGGTCACGAACATCGACGTGCGCGGCCGCCAGATCGTCAAGGTGGTTACCGACCGGGGCGCCATCGCCACCCGGCGGGTGGTGAATGCCGCCGGCGCCTGGTCGCCGCAGGTGGCCCGCCTGGCCGGGGTCGAGCTTCCCAACAAGCCCTACCGGCACGAGATCCTGGTCAGCGAGCCGGTGAAACCCTTCCTGGATCCGCTGGTGTCGGATCTCTCCAACGGGACCTACTTCAGCCAGACCATGCGCGGCGAGATCTGCGGCGGGCTTTCGGATCCGGCCGAACCCTCCTCCATGGAGAGCGGCTCCTCGCTGCGCTTCCTTTCGCGCATGAGCCGGTCGCTGATGCGCCTCGTGCCCCAGCTCGGCTCGCTCAAGGTGCTGCGGCAGTGGGCCGGCTACTACGACGAGACCCCGGACGGGCAACCCATCCTGGGGAGGGTGGACGCGGTGGACGGGTTCATCCAGCTCAACGGCTTCGGCGGGCACGGCTTCATGATGGCGCCGGCCATCGGCCAGCTCGCCGCCGAGTGGATCCTGCGCAAGGCGGAGCATCCCATCTTCTCGACCTGCGACCTGGGACGCTTCGCCCGGGGGGAGCAGCGGCGCGAGACCTTCAGCATCGGTTGAAGGTAAGGTGCGGTTCGGTCGATCCGGCCCTCGCCAGCAGCGCCGGAACACGTTGTGGCACAGGGACGTGCCGCACAACCCGGGATGGAAAACGCCATGGACGGCGAGCCCCAGCGGACCGAGAGCGAGCACTCCGAGGGTGTGGTGGGCCGAGAAACGACGGGAACGCCGGCGAGCGTCGATCGCCTGGTGGAGATGGCGTACCAGAGGCACGGCGCGTATCTGTATCGTCATCTGGTCTTCATCCTCGGCGATAAGGACGAGGCCTGGGACGTGTTGCAACAGGTCTTCTTCCGATTTCTCGAGTTCCTGCGCCAGGGCAAGAGCTGCGAACGGACCCGGCCGTTCCTCACGCGGACCGCCACTCGCATGGCCATCGCGCACGCGCGTTCCTGGTTGTGGAGGCGCCGTCCGCTGGACGTCTTGCCCGAGGAGGCGCTGCGGGGCGACGACCTCACCGTCGAGCTGGTAGAAGGAGTTCGCCGAGCGCACCACCGGCTGGCGCCCAAGGCCCGGGCGGTGCTCGAGGCGATGCTCGTCGAGCGGATGAGTTATACCGAGATGAGGGATTCGTTGGGGTTCTCCGCCAGCACGGTCAAACGGGCAATCCGTAGTATTATCAAGGAGTTGAAAAAATACGGGGTCGACATTGAAAATTTTTTGGCCCCAAACAGGGGGTTGGATGCCTCTTTATGATTGAAAGGGAGGCTCATCCAGATGGCGAACGATTCTGAAAGAGATCCCCAAGACGCGGGTTGTCCTCGGCGAGTCGAACTGGAAGCCGCCCTTGGCGGCGAGGTGGATTCCAGTCGACGCTTGGAAATCCTTGGCCACGTCGAAAGCTGCCCCGGCTGCCGAGAGCGCCTCGCCGGGCTCGAGCGTGACCGAGAGGAATTTTTACGCCTGCATCCCTACTCCGCGCTCAAAACCGGGATGGAGCGGCTGGAGAGGCGGAGCGAGCGGCGGCGGGCTGTCTTTCTGCGGCTCCTGCCGGCCTCTGCGGCGGCCATCGCCATCGTGATCGGCGCCTGGCTTGCGCTGCCGACCTCGCCCGGGGTGCGCACCAAGGGGTCCGTGGCTCTCTCCCTCTTCCTCATGCGCGGTGGCGACATTCGCCCCGCGCGGCCGGACGAGGTGTTCGCGCACCGTGACCGCGTCCAGTTCCTGGTCTCCTCGGGCTCTCATCGCTACCTGCTGCTCCTCAGCGTGGACGACGCCGGCCGGGTGTTCAACTACACCCCCGGTGCGGCGGGCGGCAGCATCTCCATCACGCCGGGAGAGCGCCGGCCCCTCCCCGAGAGCGTCGAGCTCGACGAGAGCCGGGAGAACGAGAGGGTCTTCGCCCTGTTCACCGACCAGCCGCTCTCGTTTGAGGAAATCCGGCCCCGAGTCGAAGAGGCGTTTTCCGAGGTGAAGCGACGCGGGGGAACGGTGAAGGAGCTGGAGCATCTCTCCGGGCCCTGGTCCCAGGCCAGCGTGCTGCTGCGGAAACACTGAGGCGCACCCGGCTGTGCCGGGGCCGGGGCTGTCATGGCGTCGTCAACCGCCATCCCTTGGGGACACGGAGTTTGGAAAAGTTTGCGCCAGGCGCGTCCCCCCGCGGAGCCGAGACACTCGCTCGTTCCGATGCTTCATCTATTGGGCGGTGTCTGGTATACTGCCTCTCGGCAACAGCCGGGAGAGGCCAGGTGTTCGGCGCCAGGGTCACGGCACTTCTTCTCGTCGGGTTCTCGGCGTACGCCCCATGGGCGCGCGGGGGGGACGTCCGGTTGGCGGTGCTGGCCGGGAACAACCGCGGCGGTGACGAGCGCCCGGTCCTGAGCTACGCCGGCTCCGACGCCCGGCGGCTCGGCGAGGTGCTGACCCGGCTCGGGGGATTTCCGGCGGACGGGGTCACGGTGCTCGAGGACCGTTCGCGCGGGGAGTTTCTCTCGGCGCTGAACGAGGCCAACCGGCGGCTGCGGGGAGCGCCGAGCGGAGAGAAGAGCCTGCTGCTCCTGTACTTCTCGGGACACTCCGACGGGGAGCGGGTATTCTTGGGCGACGAGGCGCTCTCCCTGGCCGAGCTCCGGACACTCCTCAACGGGTCGCCGGCCACGGTCGTCGTCGCCATCCTCGACGCCTGCAACTCCGGCGCCTGGATCCGGGCCAAGGGCGGGACGCTGCGGCCGCCGTTTTTGCAGCTCGACGACTTCTCCCGCACCCGGGGCCGGATCGTGCTCACCTCGGCGGCGCAGGGGGAGCTGGCCCAGGAGTCCGACGACATCGGGGGCTCGTTTTTTACGCACTTTTTGTTGTCGGGCCTGCTCGGCGACGCCGACGAGGACGGTAACCGCCGGGTGTCGCTCCACGAACTCTACGCCTACGTGTACCAGCAGACGGTCCACCGCACCGTGGATACGCTGGCCGGCACCCAGCACCCGGCGTTTTCCTACGAGCTGTCGGGCGAGGGCTCGCTGGTGTTGTCCGAGCTGGACTCCGGTGGGAGCGGCATCTTGCTGGCGGCCGCCGAGAGCGGCACCTTCCTGGTGTTCGATCACAAGCGCCGGCGCGTGGTGGCGGAGATCCACAAGGAGCCCGGGGAGCGCCGCCTGGTGCCGCTCCCGGCCGGGGAGTACCTGCTGAAGAAGCGCCTGGTGGCCGGGCTGTTGCAGGCCCGGGTGCGGGTCGATGACGGCCTCTTCCGCGAGGTGGACACGGCCGCCATGGAGTTCTCGCCGTTCGAGGATCCCGCGGTCAAGGGCTGGGACCTGCTGCTCTCGGAGAAAAGGAGCCCGCTCGCGCTCTACGCCGCGGGCGGCGTGCTGGCCTTCGGGATCGCGCCGGCCGGTGGCGCCTGGTGGCTGCCGCTGGCGGGAGCCCGCCTGGTGTTCCATGGCTGGCCCGCCCGCCGTTGGGGCGTGGAGGCGGACTTTCTAGCGGGGGGAACGCCGCAGTCGCTCCCCCTTCCGGAGCGAAGAGCGCAGTTCACCCTGGTTGGTGTCTCTGCCTCGGGGGGGGTGTTCCGTGAATTCTCGCTGGGCCCGCTTTCGGCCCGGGCCGGCGCATCGAGCGGCCTCTTGTACCTCGAACGCCGGTTCGACTCTACCGGGTACGGCGGCGCCGACCGGACGCTGGGCGCAGATCTCGCGGCACAAGTCGGCGGACAGATCCGGCTGGGCGGGTTCATGCTGGGCCTGCGGCTCTCGGCGGGGGCATATCTGTTCCCCTTTGCGGACCGGGTCGTTGCGCCGTTCATCTTCGGGGGCCTGGAGGCAGGGTGGGGGCTGCTGGATTGAGGGATCGGGCGCAGCGCGGCGGGGCCATGAGGCCGGTGTTCGCCGCGGTGGCGGTGGCGTGTCTTTCGGGCGCGTGCCTTGCGATGTCGGACGATCCGTTTTCTGACGGTCGCGGCGAGATCGCCGGGCGCGCCATGGCCGCGGGGAGCCCGGCTGCCGGGGCGCTGGTCCACCTTGTCGACCGGCCCGAGCTTCCGCCGACGCGCGCCGATGACGAGGGCCGCTTTTTGCTCTCGGGCGTCCCCGCCGGCTGGCAAGAGATCATGCTGCGCGCGCCGGAGGTCGATTGCGCTTTTCGCGACGAGGTGCTGGTCGCGCGCGAGCGCCGCTCGGACCTCGGCGAGATCGATCTGCCGCCGGCCGGGACCCTCTTGCTCCACCTCCGGGACGGGCCGGAAAAGAACGATCTCGATCTCGAGGACGCGACGGTTGCGGTGCGCGAGGCGCCGGATCTTACGGCGGTCACGGACTTCGGGGGCCTGGCCTCGCTCGGCCCGCTGCCGCGATCGGGTTGCTACAGGATCGTCGTCGAGAGAGAGCCGTTCGAGTTCGACGAAGACA
>JAAZNF010000100.1 GCA_012798435.1 Myxococcales bacterium
CGGAGAGCCCCACCCAGGGCGTGTTCACCGGGTAGCCGCCCACCTCCCAGTCGAATCCGTCCTGGGTGTCGTACTCGCCCTGGAGGTAGAAGTCGACCGACAGCCAGGAGAGCACCGGCCGGCGCAGGCCCGCGCCCAGGATGGTCTTCGCGTAGGAACGGCCGGTGTCGCCGTAGTCGAGCAGCCCGCCGGCCACGCCGTAGAGGTAGGCCGGGCCGACCCAGTAGGTGAGCCCCGCCGTGCCCAGCAGAAGCGAGTCGTCGCCGGAGCTGCAATACGGAAGCAGATCTGCGTAGAGCGAGTCGGAGAACACCGACTTGTCGTGCCACTGGATGCCGTCGGTCAAGAGATAGCCGTCGCGGAACATGGGGTATCGCAGATGTCCGGTGATCTGGCTGAAGTAGCTGTACTTGGAGACGCCGGGGTAGTCGGACTCCTCGGCGCTCGCCGCAGCGGCGAGGCCGCAGGCGAGGGCCAGGAGCAGAGACAGGGCCGATATGCGTGAACACGGCATCCACTGAATATTGGACGCAAAAGCGGCGCATTTTCCAGGGCCCGGTCACCGGCTGCCGCTTCCCCCAGAGGGTGCCCGTAATCTCGGTCCGCTACAACCCGGTCTCTCCCCTGCGCCAATCAGCGGTGGCTTGGATATCCCAGGGACACCACGATGAGGGCCGGTGCGATGACGACGCCGATAAAGGCGCTGATCTCGGCTCGCGCCATGCTTGGTTTCCCGGCGCCGCCTCTGGTCGGGGCGCTACCGGGCCACGCGCTCCAGCCAGCGCACCATGAACAGCATGGTCAGCATGGACAGGGCGCAGGCGACCACGAACACCGTCCAGGTCAGCCAGATGGGCACGGACTCGTAGAAGATGGCACCGATGAAGAGCAGCTGGTTGCCGACGGCGGTGGCGCCGAGCCAGCCGCCCTGCATCACGCCCTGGTACTGCGGCGGCGCGACCTTGGAGACGAAGGAGATGCCGAGCGGGCTGATGAACAGCTCTGCCACGGTCAGGATGAAGTAGGTGCCGATGAGCAGGAAGGGCGTCACCCGGGCGGCGTCGGCCAGCCCTCCCATGGCCTTCACCGCCTCCTTCGAGGGCAGGCCCAGCGAGCCCAGGGTCATGACCAGGTAGGCGCCGGCGGCGACGCCCATGCCGATGGCGATCTTGCGCGGGGTCGAGGGCTCGCGGCCGCGGGCCCGCAGCCAGCCGAAAAGGCCCATGATGATCGGGGTCAGCAGCACGATGAACAGCGGGTTGATGGACTGGAAGATCTCCGCGCCGTGGATCGAGAACAGGCCGAGGTCGAGGTGGATGGCGGACAGATCGGTGTAGTCCTTGGCGAAGTAGGTGAGGGTGAGCCCGTTCTGGTGGAACGAGAACCAGAAGAAGATCACGATCCCGAACACGGCGAACAACGCGTACAGGCGCTGGCGGATCTCCCGGCCGTCCATCTCCGGCGCGGCCCCTCCGGCGCCGGCCGGGGCCTTCTTGGGGGCCGGGTTGGGGAAGCCCTTCTTCTTGGAGGCGTAGATGACGAGCGAGACGAGCATGGCCAGCACCGAGATGCCGAAGGCGTAGTGGAACCCCTGCACGAACACGTCGAGGTAGCGGGTGGCGAAGGCCGAGATGTCCGCCGGTGCCTCGGCCGACACCTGGCCGGCCAGCGCGACGAGTCGCTGCGACGCGTCGGGGGTGATGGTCCCGTTGAGGTGGGCGTGGCACAGCTCCGGCAGGCTGGAGTTGTACGCCAGGCCGTGGTGCGAGAGCCAGGCGTTGCGCATGCCGACGGCGGCGATGGGCGAGAACAGTGCGCCCACGTTGATGAACATGTAAAACAGCGAGAAGCCCGAGTCGCGCATCTTGGCGTAGCTCTCGTTGTCGTACATCTGCCCGACCAGCGCCTGCAGGTTGCCCTTGAACAGGCCGTTGCCGAAGGCGATGGTGAAAAGCCCCAGGCAGGTCAGCATCAGGAACAGGGTGGGGTTCGGCGAGGGGGTCGGGGTCGGCAGCGCCACCAGCACGTAGCCTATAGCCATGACCACCAGGCCGACCAGGATGGTGCCCTTGTAGGCGCGCGTGCGGTCCGCGATCAGCCCGCCGACGAAGGCCAGGATGTAGATCGAGAAGTAGAACACCGAGTAGATGATGCCGGCGTGCGTCCCGCTCAACCCGAACTTGGCTTGCAGGAACAAGACCAGGATGGCCATCATGGTGTAGAAGCCGAAGCGCTCGCCCATGTTGGCCAGGGCCGCCGCAAGAAGACCTTTGGGGTGGTTCTTGAACATGGGCCGACTGAAGCATCGAACCCCGCCCCCTGTCAATCAGAAGCGGCCGACGGGGAGGAACCAGACTCCATGCTTTGCAAATGCGCGAAATCCATGCTACGAGCGGCTCTCGTGTTCAAACCTGTGCGAATGCGGACCGCGGCGCCATCGGTTCTTGGGTGTGGCAAACCGACGAGGTAGCGGAAAGACCATTCCGACGGCATTTCGCCGGGGGCCCTGTTGATCACCTTCGTTCATTGTTCGGACCTTCACCTGACCGCGGCCGACCCCGCGGAGCGAGAGTATTCCCTCTCGGTGCTCGACGAGATCGTGGAACTGGCAGCTTCGGAGAGGGCCGCAGGGCTGTTCTTCTGCGGCGACCTGTTCAACCACTTCAAGGATGCCGAAGAACTGCGGGAGGAGTTCCGCAAGCGTATCCAGGTTATCCGTGACCGTTGCCGAATCATCTACGTCATCGGCAACCACGAGGTCCACGGCATCGCGGGTCAGCGCCTCGGCTCCTACGACTTTGGTCAGGTCACCGTGGTGGAGCAGGGGCCCTTCTCGTTGACGCAGGTCGAAGGGGTCGAGGTGCTGTGCATCCCGCACCAGGCCAGGTACGACGGTTACCGTGATTGGCAGGTGCCCGCCAAGGCATCCAACCTGCGGATTGCCTTGGCCCACGGCCTGGTGACGGGCATGGAAATCTACCTGGGACCGGACGAGGAGGGCGAACCACCCGGTGTGCTCGATCCCGACCTGTTCGCATTCCACAAGGTCGATTATGCCGCCCTCGGCCACATCCATGGACGCCGGGAGGCCACGCTGGCCGGGGTCCGGCTTTGTTACGCGGGCTCGGCCAGGGTGTATCGAAAAGGCGAAACCGATGCGCGCGGAGTGTACCTGCTGCGTGTGGGTGACAAGCTCGAGGTGCAATTCCATCCGCTGGAGAAAGCGGGCCAGTACCGCGCCTATGACCTGCCGCTGAGTCTGGAAGGAAGGCTCGAGGGGTTGGACGAGTTGGCTTTCCAGTGGGGGCCCAAGGACTGGATAGACCTTCGCCTGAGCGGAGTCGTGGACGATGAGAACGTGGTTGGCGACCTCGAGCGCCGGTTGAAAGAGACCCATGGCCCGCGCGTGCGGAGGTTTGACGTGGACCGCACCGTGCAGCCGCTCTCTGGGATTTCCAGCCATCCGCTCGCGAAGAAATTTCTCGAGGTTTGGGAGAGCAGGTTTTCTTCCGAGGGCCGGACGGACGAAAGGCTCTGGAAGCGCGCCAGGCTGATCGGGCTTGTAAAACTGGCCGAACTGGTCAAAAGGTCGTCGTGATTCGCAAACTGACATTGGCAAGGTACGGCAAGTTCAGGGACCAGTCGTTCGAGCTGGGCGAGGTGACCATCTTCCGGGGGCCGAACGAGTCCGGCAAGACCACGATCTTCGATGCATTGTCAGAGAAGCTCTGCAGGCCTCCACGCGGCAACGCCCCGACCGCGAAACAGCTCCGCGGTCGCTATGGAGACGATCGCGAGGCGTCCCTGGAGCGTGCCGATGGAAAACCGGACCTCATCCCCATGGATGAGTTCCTCGGTCTGTACGCGATCCGCAGCGGGGCTATCAGTTTCGATGCCTCCAGCGACGCGGACTGGGTCGGAAAGGTCAAGGCCAACCTGTTCGCCGGGGGCGTGAACCCGGCAGATTTCGTCAGGGCATTGGAAGAGTTGGCATCCGTAACTGGCACCCTGAAACACAATAAAGATATCAAAAAAATTGAGTCCCAACTCGGGCAAACGAAAGCAAAGCTCGCGCAGCTCAGGAGTCAGCGAGAGTCGATCCTGGGTCAGGAAAAAGAGCTCGCAGACACATCAGCGCGTATTGCAGAAAAGTCACAAGAGATCGCGCGTACGCAGAAGGCATTCGCTGAACTGAAGGCAAGGCTCGAGGAGCAAGAACACATCCTCCTGCGCAGGCGGTTGGAGGATATCCAATCGTCGCTTTCAGAGCACGAGCGTCTCGTGCAGCAGATCGAGGGCAGCAAAGAGTTCGAGCATGACCAGGTGGCGCAACTCGACTCCGTCGCCCAGCGCTTGAGCGATCTCAAGGAAAAGGCCGCTGGGTTGCAAAGCGAGGAGAAGCAGGTACGGGAGCAGCTTGCGCAGGTCCGCGCTCGCAAGCGGGATGCGCAGCAGCGCGCCGAAGTGGCGCAGCGGACGGTCGCGCTCGCTTCGCGCCTGGCTGAACAAGTGGGGGCGGCCATCCAGCGGACCGCGTCCAAGACGGTTGTCCGTGTTCGCTGGGGCCTGGTGGGCGCTGCAAGCGTTGCCATGCTGCTCGGGGCCCTGCTGGCGGTCCTGCTGCCAGGGATCGTCCCCAAGGTGGCCGGCGGCGGAGTCGCGCTGGCGGCTTTGGCGGTCCTTGGCCTGTTCAGCCGTTCTGTGGTGGTCATGCCGGATACGGAAGGTCGTGAAGCAGAAAAACAGCGCCTGATGGATGAATGGGCGAATGCCGGCGCCCCGGGTGGCAGGCCGGCCGTGCAGACACTGGAGGGGCTCCAGGAGTTTTTCCTGGGAAGAAAGACCGAAGCCGCGCAGGCGATGCTGGAGCCCGAGCGGCTGGAAGCGGAGGCCGGGCCCATCGAGGCGCGGCTCGAACAGACGATGCGGTCGCTGGCCATGGCGGGGGAGGACCTGGCTCGAGCCGAACGGGAAAAACACGAATGGCTGCTCGCCCATGGCGCCCAGGACCGCGACGATTACGTGCGCAAGGTGGCGGCGCACCAGCAGTCGAGAGAACGACTCCGGCAGAACCAGGGCAAACTTCAGGACCACTGCCGTGAATTGCAGCTCGAATCCGTCGAGCGGTTGCGCGAGGAGGTTCACCGCAAACTGGCGAAGCTCGACGAGATGGGTGTCCCCCGCAGGGGCCTTGCCGAAAATGAGTTGCAGAGGTTGCGGCTCGAGATCAGGAACACAGAGAGAGCCTTGGATGCGGCGAAAAACCAGCTTGCCGAGATGCAGGCCAGCGAGGGGAAGAAACGGGGCCTGATGCTCGGTTCCCTCGGGCAGCTGCCAGAGCAAATCGCGGCCGCGGAAAGACACCAGGCGGCCCTGGTTCGAGAGCTCGATGACAAGCTCCTGGACCGGCGCGCCGCTGGCCTGGCGAAAGAATTGGTGGCCACCATCGGCCAGGACGTTGACCAGGTGTTCGATGAGATGGCCGCCGTGATCCGCCAGGAGTTTGCGACTTCCCTCGGGCTCGGACGGGAAGTCAAGGTGGCGAAACTGGATGAAGCAGGGATTTCGGCGACAGACGCCGAAGGAGCCCTGAGGCCCCTGACCCATCTCTCCCAGGGCACCCGTGACTGCTTTGTGCTCGCCGCCCGCCTGGCCCTGGCCCGCAAGACCGGCTGGGATGGCGGGGTGCTGGTGCTCGACGAGCCCTTCCACACCCTGGACTCGGCCCGTCGGGCGAGTGCGGTGCAGATGCTCAAGCGGTACCGGGAGCAATCCCGCTCACAAATCGTCGTCTTCACCAAGGACGAGGGGTTGGCGGAGGAGATCAAGAGCGCTTTTTCGGCCGATGGTGTGTGGGAGCACGTCCTTCAGGCTCAGGCCAGGTAGCGGACGCGTCAAGACCGATTGTGGCAGGACGGATTTACTCGAGAACATCCTTCGCCCCCGGGTGGAATGCGCGTCTTTTCTTTCGGATTCTTTCCAATTTCTAGCCAATTGACTTGACAGTCAGGCCCCACCTACCTACAATCCGCGCCGCCATGACAGCCAACGTCGGTTGGCGAAGGTTTTTTTCGCTTGCGAACCCAAGGGAGGGGCGGGTTTCTCTTACGCGGCGCGTGCCGCCCAAGGAGACGAGCATGAACAGTGAGCGCTTCTCTTTCGGACAGCCGTCCGGGTGGAAGGCGAGCCTGGGGGCCGGCTTGACCGGCCTCATCGCACTTCTGGCCAGCCCGCTGGCTGCGGCCAGCGAGGCCGAGCTCAAGATCCCCGATCTCACCAAGGTCCAGTTCCTCGGCGGCGCCGAGGGCGGCGGGATCAACGGGCACAACCTGCTCCTGGTGGGCCTCGGGGTGTGCCTGCTGGGCATGCTGTTCGGCCTGGTCATGTACATGAAGGTGCGCAACCTGCCGGTGCACAAGGCCATGGCCGAGATCTCCCACCTCATCTGGGAGACCTGCAAGACCTACCTCATCACCCAGGGCAAGTTCCTGGCCATCCTGTGGGCCTTCATCGCGGTGATTATGATCGCCTACTTCGGCTGGCTCAACCCCATCCCGCACGAAGCCACCGGCATCCCCTCCTGGGCCTCGGTGCTGATCATCGTGCTCTTCTCCATCGTGGGCATCCTGGGCAGCTACGGGGTGGCCTGGTTCGGCATCCGCATCAACACCTACGCCAACTCGCGCGCCGCCTTCTCCAGCCTGGCTGGCAAGCCCTTCCCGGTGTACGCCATCCCCACCGGCTCGGGCATGAGCATCGGCATGCTGCTCATCTCGGTCGAGCTGGTGATCATGCTGGCCATCATCCTGTTCATCCCCGGCAACCTGGCCGGGCCGTGCTTCATCGGCTTCGCCATCGGCGAGTCCCTGGGCGCCGCGGCGCTCCGCATCGCCGGCGGCATCTTCACCAAGATCGCCGACATCGGCTCCGACCTCATGAAGATCGTCTTCAAGATCAAGGAAGACGACGCGCGCAACCCGGGCGTCATCGCCGACTGCACCGGCGACAACGCCGGCGACTCGGTCGGCCCCACCGCCGACGGCTTCGAGACCTACGGTGTCACCGGCGTGGCGCTGATCACCTTCATCGCGCTCGCGGTCGGCGACCCCACCGTGCAGATCCAGCTTTTGGTGTGGATCTTCGTCATGCGCATCATGATGATCGTCACCTCGGGCGTGTCCTACTTCATCAACGCCGCCTGGGCCAAGGCGCGCTACGGGCAGGCCGAGCGCATGAACTTCGAGGCCCCGCTCACCTCGCTGGTGTGGCTGACCTCGTTCATCTCCATCGGCATGACCTACCTGGTGTCCTGGCTGCTCATCCCGAGCCTGGCCGGCGACCGGAGCATGTGGTGGAAGCTCGCCTCCATCATCACCTGCGGCACCATCGCCGGGGCGCTCATCCCCGAGCTGGTCAAGGTGTTCACCTCCACCAAGTCGCGCCACGTGCGTGAGATCATGGACGCCTCCAAGGAGGGCGGCGCCTCGCTCAACATCCTCTCCGGCATCGTGGCCGGCAACTTCTCCGCCTACTGGATGGGGCTGGTGATGGTGGGCCTGATGGGCATCGCCTACTGGGTGAGCCAGCACGGCCTGGCCAACCTGATGGTGGCCGAGCCGGTGTTCGCCTTCGGCCTGGTGGCCTTCGGCTTTTTGGGCATGGGTCCGGTGACCATCGCGGTCGACTCCTACGGGCCGGTGTCCGACAACGCCCAGTCGGTGTACGAGCTGTCCACCATCGAGACCATCCCCAACATCAAGGAAGACATCAAGAAGACCTTCAACTTCGAGCCCAACTTCGAACGCGCCAAGGATTACCTGGAGGAGGCCGATGGCGCCGGCAACACCTTCAAGGCCACGGCCAAACCGGTGCTGATCGGCACCGCGGTGGTGGGCGCCACCGCGCTCATGTTCGCCACCGTCATGCTGCTGACCAACAAGCTGGTCGACCAGGCCTCCATCGCCCGGCTCTCGCTGCTGAACCCCTTGTTCCTGCTCGGGCTCATCACCGGCGGCGCCATGATCTACTGGTTCTCCGGCGCGGCCACCCAGGCGGTGGCCACCGGCGCGTACCGGGCGGTGGAGTTCATCAAGAAGAACATCAAGCTGGAGGGCGGCGGCGAGAAAGCCTCCGTGACCGACTCCAAGAAGGTGGTCGAGATCTGCACCCAGTACGCCCAGAAGGGCATGTGGAACATCTTCCTGGCGGTGTTCTTCTCGACGCTGGCGTTTGCCTGCGTGGACTCGTACTTTTTCATCGGCTACCTGGTTTCCATCGCCATCTTCGGCCTGTTCCAGGCCATCTTCATGGCCGACGCCGGCGGGGCCTGGGACAACGCCAAGAAGATCGTCGAGACCGAGATGAAGGCCAAGGGCACCGAGCTGCACGCGGCCTGCGTGGTGGGCGACACCGTGGGCGACCCGTTCAAGGACACTTCCTCCGTGTCCATGAACCCCATCATCAAGTTCACCACCCTGTTCGGTCTGCTGGCCGTCGAGCTGGCCGAGATGATCGACCACGCCTACATCAACCTCAGGCTCGACCTCGCCGCCATCTTCTTCATCGTGGGCGTCGTCTTCGTGTACCGCTCGTTCTACTCCATGCGCATCCGCTCGGTGAGGGGCTAGGTCGGTCCCGCCCGCGTCCGGATTCGCCCTCTGTGAAGCCTCATCAACGGTTCACCTCAACCCCTGATCCCTCACTTCCGTGAGCACGCTGGCCGCCTCTGCCTACTCCTTCGCCCATAGCTCGAATGCCCGGTTTCCGTCGACGGAGATCCCGACCATCATTTCCGGGACGAAGGGATTGAAGAAGACGTCATCCAGCCATTGTTTCGTCTCCATGTGCCAGGTGGCGCCGCCGTCCTCGGTCCACTGGAGGCTGTGCCACCCTGCGTCGCTGGCATACAGCCGGCAGCGATCGGGAAGCGGCGCGTACTTCACGAAAGAAACGGTGCCTTTTCCCTCCACCGTCGTGGGAGCTCGCCGCCAGGTCATGCCACCGTCACTCGAAAGGTACAAGCTGCCCCCCGCGGCGGCCATCTGATCCGGGTCGAAGCCGCAGGCGTCCATCGCGCTGATGCCGCTGCTCGCCAATCCTCTGCCCAACTCGATCCAGGTGTACCCCGCGTCATCGCTGAGGTAGATGTAGCCCTCCGTGGGAGGAGAGTCCGGTCCCGGCATCGTACCCGCCCAGATTCGATCCGGGTACCGGCGATCAAAGTAAAAGGACCAGATCCAGCGCAAGTAGTAGACGGGGAGCAGGGAGCGTTGGGACCAGGTCACGCCATCGTCCGTGCTCGCGAACAGCGCGCCCCCTGAGGACACGTAGAACGTGCCGTTCGGCCCTTTCCCCGCGGGCCCGACCTCGAGGTAGTACCCCGGCCAGACGTCAACGAACTCCCAGGTCCGCGCGCCGTCGCGGGTCTGGTACAGGCCATAGTACTCGACCGAGGCGAAGAGCCGTTGGGGGTCGTTTGGAACAATGAAGAGCCGACGCACGGAGGGCCCAGGCACATCGGGCATCGGGACACCGTGGATGCCGAGGTTGGCGCGCGCCTCGAACCACGTTCGTCCACCGTCAATCGATTTGAAGACACCGGTCACCCACCTCTTGGCTGCCCATTTTTCAGTGTAGAATCCTGTGTACATCACGTCCGGGTTGGTGGGATCCACGGCCAGCGTCACGCCACGAGCATATTGCCTGGGCTGTTTCTCACACCCCGGCGCGATGATGTCATCGCTATCGGCGATGAGTGCCCATTCCCCCGTGAGGCTCGCCGGATCCGGTGGCGTGTATGGCGCCGCTTCCGGCCAGGGGTCGATCGGCCAGCGCGGGATACCCTGGGCGTAGCAAGAATAGACCTCGCATCGCCAGGCCCAGTCCTCGAACTCCGGTGGGGCCGGCGGGTGGGTGGCCCAGCTCTCGCACGACCACTGGCCGTTGGCGCAGAAGGACTCGTGGATGTTGTAGCACTGGTAGGAGGCGTCGACGCAGTACTTCTCGTTGGGTCGAGGCTCCGGGCATCTTGGCGTCTCGGACCCCTCCAACCAGCAGGATGCCGACAGGAAGAAAAGAGCCGCCACACCTTTGAGAGTACCGTGCCTGAAGGCAGTCGGCAGCAAACGATTCGTCCGTCTGACTGACCGCCTCATCGATCGGTCGGAGGACTGTCTCATGGCGCCCTCCGATCCTCGGCTGAGATGCGGTATTCAGGCTCTTTTTCGACATCCTTCGACTGACCGAGGTACGGTGGTAGATGATTCGCCTCGAGGACAATCGTCCGCTGGATGGAATCCATGCCATAGAACAGAGGTCCGATGGTTTCCGCCATGTGCCGGCCGATGTGTTCCACGTCGTTGAAGTCCATGAGCCTTGCATGGAAGATGCCGTCCGCGAGCGGCAGGAACATCCAGCCCGGGCCGTTCTCGACCTGCATCTCATCCCGATACTTCTGGTCGAAGGCCACCGCCGCACGGAGCTTGCCATGATACATGGCCAGGCTGACGTTCTTGACCCTTGCAGAAAACGCCGGGGCGGCGTCGCTGAGCAACGAGAACGCGGGGTGCGGGTTGCCGGTATTCCCGAGGTCCTCGATGGAGCTGGTGATCCGCCAGTACATTGCCGGTAAAGGATCTTCTCCTGGTTGAACCTCGGGAGTGTCGCCGTGGATCCAGACCGACCAATGAGCGTTGCCAGAGGCCAGATTATTGATAGCAAGGGCCGGACGGAAATCTGTGTAATACCAAGCTCCACCTTTGTTGTGGAATGAGTCATCTTTTGGATGAAGCAGCCAGTACTGATCGTTATCTAGCTTTTCAAACCACGTGAAATCCGGCACGATGCTCCGGAACAGCTCCATCCGATGTGCACCTGTCGTGGTGATTCCCAGCAGTAGCCTTGTCTGTGGATCGGCGGCGACACCAGGTGTCGTCCTGGACCTGAGCGGCCTCCAAGTCCCGCCATCCCAGACGTTGACGTCCCAGGATGTCCACGCCGTGACATCGGACCACTGCGATGGGTTGAAGTACACGACTCTCACCTGGCCCTCGCCCGACGGGTCCGCCTCGCCGATCCCAAAGACCATGATCCCGCCTGCGTATTCCACGGCCTCCGGTGGTCCGGAGAGCCCGCCCGCGCCGCAGGCCGGGCCGTTCCAGGTTCCGGACGAATCCATGGATAGAACGCACAGTCGTCTTGTCGAATCGACGCACATGAGGAGCAGGGCGGACTGTCCCATGACGCTCGTACTCACGGCGCTCATGTCGGTCGCGACATCGGTGTCCTTTACGATGACCTGACGTTCGAACCATTGACCGCAACTGGGATAGTGACCTCCCGGCAGTTCCGCTTGCCCAGCGTTGCCGACGTCCTCCGGATCGCACCCGACCTCGTAGTAGCGCTGGTACGAGATGAGGTTAGCCGTCTCTCGAACCTGGAAGGCGTATAGGTATCCATCATGGGCGACAAGTTGTGGGCCGGATCGGAGTGGAGACTCGGCGATGGAGTACTTGAACCAGGCGCTCTCGCTGAGAAGCGGATCAGCTCGAGTCGTGTCCTCATAGGTGCCGCTGCGATCCCAGTCCACCAGGAGCTCCGAATCCCATTGGAATATGTTGTAATAGCCAGCCCCGTTCTCGAGATCGAACCTTACGTTCGACTTATCGGTCACGACGTTGGTCCACGATTCACTGGCTTCCCGCATCTCGGCTGGGTCGAGCCAGTGGACGACGTCGTTCCCTTGCATGTCCTTGATGCGTCTTCCCTGAGAATCGAGCATGTAGCGCCGTTCACCCTCCGAGAACCTGAGGTTGCCCCATACCCAGGGTTCGTTCGTTCTGGCGTTTGGTGAGTTCCATTCGTACCTGTAGTTCATCAGACTGATGTAATGGGGTTTGAAGTTGTGGTTGCTCCCTGGCTCCTCCGCTCCGTAGTGATCCAGACCGAAATTGTGACCGAGTTCGTGGATATAGTGGAGTCCAGAATTGCTGAAGGAATTGAAATACAAATACGGGCCTCCAACTGCTCCTTGGCCGCCACCCCCGGGAAATCCCACGGCATACCGGAAAATACCGTGCCGGATAGGATTCATCCGGTGGTAGTACCCCCACCTGTAGTTGTCCCAGTAGTATTTCGGAGGCGACGCCGGTGGCACTGCGCCGACTCCACCCCAGGCTCCATGTATGCTACTCATGAGGTTCCCACTGGGGTCTGTATCGTCTTGTCCATTGTCGAAATGAAGCGAGAAGCCCTTCCTTCCATCCGGATTGGCCAGGTATCCGGGACCACCCCTGCATTTCCCTGCAATTGCATTTGCCGTCACCGCGCCATCGTGATCCATCGGGCCTCCGCAGGCCACGCAATACCCCATGCCGCCGTCAACTAATTGGCATCGTTGAGCATGGGCTCTCTCTCCGCCGCTGCTCCAGCAATCATCATCATTTGTGCAAGCGCAACGTTTTGCGCCAAGGATCTCCCGGCAGCCAAGGACCTGATTCCTACAGTAGCCATTTTCCCTGCATGTAGTGCTCTCGCCGCTGCAGAAATCGAAATAGTCCGATTCCACGAACACGTCCTTGTGTCGCGGGTCCGCCCCCCAGGTCGGCAGCGATTGATCGGGATAGTGGCCGGCGCCGCGGATCCCGAGCACCTCGAACCCGTCCCAGATCCCGTCCCCGTCCGTGTCGCGATTGTCCGGGTCCGTCCCGATGTCGCTTTCCAACTCCGCTCCCAGGCCATCCCCGTCGCCATACGGCGCGTTTCTGACATCGTTGACGTAGAGTTCGACTGCGCCGTCCGCGACACCTGACGCCACCACCGCCATCGCCTGGCTCCGGCGCGGCAGGCCGCTGACGCGCGCCCCGCCGCCCATCCCGTTGCCCCGGGCGACCTCCTCCATCCCGGTCAGCTCGGTCCCCAGGAGAAATACCGTCGGCGAGTGCGCCGGCGGCAGGCCGGCGACCGACCGGGCCCGCTCCGGTGACGGCACGATGAGATCCAGCTCGTCCCCCGAGTAAAACCCGCGCGAAAACCACAGCCGCTCGGCGCCGATGTCCACGTCGACAGGGACCAGGGCGAGCTGGTAGGTGACCCGGCGCCGCTGCACATCCTCTACCTTCTTCCAGATCTTGAGCAGACCACGACCCCTCGAGTTGTTGCCGTAGGCGTGAAGCACGATACGGGGCGCCTGGTTGCTGAAGGACTGCATCAGGCAGGCGTTCCTCGTCCCGGTCACCGACGGGCAAGCCACCGCTACCGGGCCTATGCGGCAGCTCACCGAAGCCGCCGGGAGGCAGGCCCCGCCGATCCGGACGCAGGTCTCCATCCCCGCGACACAGTCATCGTTGCCGGCGAGTTGCGATCCAGCCTGCGGGTCCAGCACGTGCATCACCGGATCGCAAGATGCGCCAGGCGCGGCCGGAAGCAACGCATCGGTGTGGATGAAGAACCGGCCGTCCAGGGCCTCCCCCAGCACCAGGTTCGTCGTCGGCGTCGCGCGGCCGGCGTAATGCCGAAAGACCTCGTGGTAGATACCGCTCTGAAGGGTGGAGCCGATCTCCCCGAACGACGAGCTCTGATCGAGGTGCCCCACGACCTGGCCCGTCCATCGGTCCATGACCACGTATCCCACCGTCGTGTCCACGAAGAATTGCTCTCCCTGGCGCACCAGCGTTCCGTCCTGAAGGTTCCCCGCCCACTCGAAGTCCATCGGCTCGGGCTGGTAATACTGGCCAGGAGTAGGTTCGGATGGCAGCTCGTAGAACTCGCCGTGGCCCTCGATCATCTCACCGGTGCCGATATCCACGATCCCGGACCTGGCCATGAGCCCGTAGGCATATCGATCGGAGTTCCATCCGTGGAGCATTGCCGGCCGCACCGTCGCGAAGACCCGGATGGCAGCGGGCTGCTTTCCGGGGACCACATCGGAAGACTTTGGAAGCACCGAAGTGATCTCGATCCGCCCGAAGTATCCCTCCTCCCGCCCGACCTCCGGCGCCGCCGTCACCCTGGCGAAGTCGAGCAGCGTCTCGAACTCTGCCGCGTCGCCGCGAAGAAGCCCCACCCGCTTGAGGACAAAAAGCTCTCGTCCGATGCGGAAAAACGCCTGACCCTGGGCGAGCCGGTCGGGCTCCGCGAGCGCCTGGTCGAGCCGGCGCGAAAAGAAGACGCGAAACACCGGCGGCATGCCGAGCGTCTCGACCTCGGCCTTGAGCGCGGCGACCTGCTGCGCAAGCGGTGGCCGCTCCTCTGGCGGCTGGCAGATGGCGTACCGCGCGAAGTCCCACACCGAGTCCGTGCCTCTTCCGCCGATGGCGAACACGAGCGGCGGGACAGACGGGTCGGTCGCGGGGAGCATCTCGTAGGGCACGGCGAGGCGCAGCTCACCGTTCACGTACAGCTCGGCGGTGTGCGCGGCGGGATCGCTTGCGGTCTTGTCGATGACAAAGCGCGCGGTCACGGGTTGTGACCAGTCGATGCCGGAAATCACGAACGGCTCGCTCGCTCCCTCGACCTCGAGTGTGCCGGAGGCGAGGTCCGGCCCCGCCTCGGCCTTGGCGAGCCTCGTCCCGTCCGAGATGCCGACGCCCACGGTGGGATTGTCGGGCGGCGGAAGATACCGGCTCACCGAGACGTTCGTCTCGATCTCGTAGCGCATGGAGGTCGCGAGCGACTCCTCGACCCGGTAGAAGATCACCTCGCCCAGTGGATCGAAAGCGTCGAGGTGCAAATACTCCCCGTCGCTCCACCACGAGGCCGGGTGGCGCACCTGGACCTCCCAGGCGCCGGACGGAGAGTCCTCGGGGACGGTGTCGCACTCGTAGGCGATGGAAACGGCGGCGCCGGAGGCGCAGGAGACTCCGGCATGTGAAGGTCTTGCAGTCACCAGAAGAAGAGGAAAGAGGAGCAGAAGGACTCTGCTACCGGTTACCCCCCCACTGCAAACTGGATGCCAGCAGCCGAGAGTCACACCATGTCTGGTTCATGGGAACCTCCTCGGGTACGAAGTTCTGGTTCCTCCGCCTGTCTTCAGATCGAATTGTAGCTCTGAAGAAGACATAATGGGAAGTGGACAGGATGTGGTTTTGCGTGGCGGATGGTCAGATAGGAGGACCACACGGTTTGGATAACCCTCTTGACAGGGCGGGGGAGGGGGTTAGACTCGCCCTCGGACGTCGCACACGGGAGAACGGGACATGAGACAGACTCTTTCGGCGGCATGTCTGCTGGCGTTCGCGCTCGGGATCTTCGCCACGCCCGCCCTGGCCCAGGATCGGGCCGCGGCCGAGCAGCAGAAGGCCTCCGGGGACGCGCTCCTCAAGAACGGCGACGCCAAGGGCGCCGAGGCCGCCTACCGCAAGGCCGTCGAACTCGACCCTACCTGGTACCTGCCTCTCGAGTCGCTGGGAAACACGCTCTTTGCGGCCGGGCGCTACCTGGAGGCGGTCAAGGTGTTCAAGAAGGCGGTGACGCTCGAGCCGCGCTACACCACCGGGCTT
Organism: Myxococcales bacterium; assembly: GCA_012798435.1. Taxonomy (GTDB): domain Bacteria; phylum Myxococcota; class B64-G9; order B64-G9; family B64-G9; genus JAAZNF01. The sequence continues at coordinate 15,498 of JAAZNF010000100.1, forward strand.
TACAACATCGCGTTCTCCTACCGCAAGGCGAAGAAGTTCGACGAGGCCATCGAATGGTACAAACAGTACATCGCCAGAGAGACCAAGGACCCGGACGCCTACTACGGCCTGGCGGCGTCCTACGAGGCCGCTAATCAGCGCAAGCCGGCCATGGAGAACTACCTCCTCTACGCCGAGAAGGAAAATCGCCCCTCCGAGCGGCAGTACGTGGTGAAGGCCCGCGAGAAGGCCGAGGAGCTGCGCAAGGCCCTGGGGCTCGGCGCGCCCGCCGCGACGCCCGCTCCGGTGGCGGCGGCGCCCGCCCCGGCGGCAGCGCCAGCGCCAGCGCCCG
>JAAZNF010000101.1 GCA_012798435.1 Myxococcales bacterium
CCAAGGTGACGCCGGCGACGCTGAACTTCGGGACGGTGAAGCTGAACCAGAGCAAGGCGCTGGTGGTGACGATCCAGAACGTGGGCAACGCCACCTGCAACTTCGGCGCGCCCAACCTGTCGCACGCGGTGATGCCGGGGTACGCCTCGGACTTCTCGATCACGCGGGGGCCGGGCGGGCCGTTTTCGGTGGCCAAGCGGGGCCAGCCCGGGGACCAGGTGGAGATCGAGGTGACGTTCGCGCCGCTCTCCGTCAACACGCACGGGGCCACGCTCACCTTCCATACGAATGACGACCCCGACGTGCTGGCCACCAGCGCCATGTGCTTTCTGCCCAACTACCAGCCGCCCGGCGCCGGCGACGCCTGCATCCGCGTCTCGGGGCAGTCGGCGCAGGTGGACATCGAGGTGGTGCCCGACGAGCTCGACTTCGGGGTGGTGACGGTGGGTTGCAACTCGCCCGAGATGAAGATCACCGTCTACAACCTGGGCGTCTTCACCATCGACGTCGAGAACATCTACCTGGAGCGGCAGGACGGGAACTTCGAGATTCGCTCCGCGCCGCGCCTGCCCTATCTGGCCGCCGGCGGGTCGCACTTCGAGATCTGGCTGCGCTACCACCCGCAGGACACGAACGCCCACCGCAACACGCTCTACATCCAGTCGGACGCCTCCAACGCCGAGCTCCTGGCCGTGCCGCTGTACGGACGCGGCACGCTGATCTCGGACCAGACCGACGTCTTCCACCAGGCCACCCAGGTGAAGTCGGACGTGCTGTTCGTCATCGACAACTCGGGCTCCATGGACTGGGCGCAGAACCAGCTCACCACCCACTTCACCAACTTCATGAGCTGGGCCATCTCCCAGGACGTGGACTACCACATCGGCGTCATCGCCACCGAGGTGAACGACCCGGAGATTGACCAGGGGACGCCGCCGCGGGAGATCAAGCCCGGCGTGCTGATCCAGGCCCCCGGCCGGCCCAAGATCATCACCAACCAGACCCCCGACATCAACAACGCCTTCAAGGACAACGCCAGCATCGGGGTGTGTTGCTCGGGCGAGCAGGAGGCGGGGCTGCAGGCCGCCTGGATGGCGCTCACCGAGCCCCTGCTGAGCGATCCCACCGCCAACGCGGGTTTCCTGCGCGACGATGCCAAGCTGTACATCATCTGCATCAGCGACGAGCAGGACCAGAGCAAGGGCGAGGTGACCTTCTACGCCGACTTCTTCCAGAACATCAAGGGCCCGCGCAACACCGAGATGATGAAGCTGGCCGCGCTGGTGCAGGACGCCACGCTGCCCTGCAACTCCCAGGACGGCAGCGCCGGCACCCGCTACATGGACGTGGCGCGGGCGACCGGCGGCATCATCGACAGCGTGTGCGGCAACTGGCCGCAGGCGTTGCAGAACCTGGGCATCCAGGCCTTCACCCCCATCCGCGAGTTCCCGCTGTCGCGCCCGGCCGACCCCAACACCATCACCGTGACAGTGAACGGCGCCTCGGTGCCCAGGGCCACCAGCCAGGGTGGCGCCGATGGCTGGAGCTACTATCCGGACCGAAATAGCGTATACTTCGGTGACGATGTGGTGCCGCAGCGCGGCGATCGCATCGAGGTGCACTACACCGCCGTCTGCCTCTAGGCCCATTTGTGGAGGTCTTCCGATGAACCGCTCATGTGTCCTTGCGCTGGTGGCGTTGGCGCTCTCGCTCCTCGGACCCTTCGGGTGCGACTGCGGCGGGGGACCGTCGCTCACCGGATCGGCACCGCGCATCCTCGACTTCTTCGCCGGCACCAGCGACCAGGCGCCGCCGCGTGAGAACTACTCGGCCCTCCCCGAATCCAACGAGATCGAGGTGGACTTCGGCCTGGTGGACACCGACACCATCGCCAACCGCTACCTGTTCCTGCGCAACGACGGCCAGGCCGATCTCAAGCTCGTCTCCGTCGAGTGGGAATCCGGCGGCCCCGACGAGCTGTTGCTCGCCTGCCGCGTGGACGGCCAGTACGTGGGCGGCTGCCCGTGCAGCGTCGAGGCGCCGGTCTCAACGCCGGGGCTCTCCGACCTGGTGCTGCGCCTGTCCTACGCGCCCAAGAACGTCGGGCGCGACGAGGACCACGTCACCCTGGTCACGGACGCGGTCCGGCCGGTGGGCGGCAAGGTCACCCTGCGCCTGCGCGGCGAGGGGGTGACGCCGGAGATCGAGGTGTGCGCCAGCGACTGCACCGGCGACCAGGCCAGCCCCGGCTGCGCCGGCGCGCCCGAGGCGTGCAACGATCCCAACGGCGATCCGCTCCCGCTCGAGTTCGGCGACTCCGATCTCAGCGCGCCGCTGTGGCGCGACCTTGTCATCCGCAACAAGGGCGACCGGCCGCTCACCATCTCGGGGCTCAACTTCCAAGGGGGCGCCTTCAACCAGTTCCAGCTCGACAAGCAGGGCCATGTCCTCCCCGGCATCCTGGAGCCGGGCACGGAGGCGGTGGTCCGGGTCGCCTACGCCCCGGGCATGGGCGGCGAGCACACCAGCGAGCTCCACGTCATCTCCAACGACGTCAACGAGCGGGAGATCCGCGTCGCCCTGCACGGACGGGCGCTGGCGCCGCGGCTGTGCCCCGAGCCGCTGCTGCTGGACTTCGGCAACGTGCCTGCCGGGACGAGCAAGACGCTGCCGGTCACGCTCATCAACTGCGGGCTGCTTGCGCTCCACCTGTACGAGCCGCGCCTGGGCGCGGGCACCTCCGCGGACTTCAGCCTGGGCAACCGGCCGGCCTTCCCCGCCGAGCTCCAGCCCGAGCAAGGGGTGACCGTGGAGGTGCAGTACCGGCCCATGACCTCGGGCTCCGACTCCGGCACGCTGGAGCTCTTCTCCGACGATCCGACCTCGGACCCCGCCTCGCACTTCACCGGCGCAGTGTCGCTGCTCGGCCAGAGCATCCCGCGCGCCTGCGACATCCAGGTCACGCCGTTCGCCGCCAACTTCGGCTCGGTGGTCATGAACCAGCCGGAGGAGGTGAACCTCATCGTCTCCAACCAGGGCACCGATAGCTGCACCCTGGACACCGTTTCGGTAAGCAGAAACAGCGCCGACAACGAGTTCTCCATCGTCGAGAAGCCCGCCGACGGCATCACCTTCCAGCCGGGCGACACGCTGCTCGTGCGTGTCCGCTACCAGCCCATCAACCTGGGCGTGGACACCGGCGTCCTGAGCCTCTTCGGCAACGACAAGGACACGAACGAGATCAAGGTGGACCTCAACGGCGAGGGGATCCAGGCGGCGGTGTGCGATTTGCAGGTGGTGCCGACCTCGCTGCGCTTCGGCACGGTCAAGGTGAACCAGTCGCAGACCATGCGCATCTCGCTCACCAACGTCGGCCAGGACGTGTGCCGCATCAGCACCATCGATCTGAAGAAACCGGCCATGGGCTCCTCCGACTTCACCATCACCCGCGCCCCCCAACTGCCGCTCACGCTCAACAAGAAGAACCAGCCCAACTCCCAGGCGGAGATCGAGGTGACCTTCGCACCGCGCAGCCTCAACTGGCACTCCGCCGCGGTGGTGGTGAGCTCGGACGATCCCGATCTGCAGCTCAACGCGGCACACGTGAGCTGCGCCTTCTACATGATCCAGCTCGGCCAGGCTTGCGTGCCGCTGTCGGGGTACTCGGCCGAGAGCCCCATCGAGGTGGTGCCGGCCGAGCTCGACTTCGGCGTGGTCACCGTGGGGTGCAACTCGCCCGAACAGCACGTCACCGTGTACAACTTGGGCACCTCCGCCATCAACATCACCGACATCTACCTGGAGAACGACCCCGACCCCAACTTCGAGATCCGCTCGGCACCGCGACTGCCCTACCAGCTCTCCGGAGGCGGCTCGTTCCAGGTGGTGCTGCGCTACCACCCGCAAGACACCAACGCCCACCGCTCCACCCTGTACATCAAGTCCGACGCCTCCAACGTGGATCTATTGGCCGTGCCGCTGTTCGGGCGCGGCACGTTGATCTCCGACCAGACCGACGTCTTCCACCAACCATCTCAGGTGCGCTCGGACGTTCTGTTCGTGATCGACAACTCCGGCTCCATGGGGGATGACCAGCAGGCCCTGGCCAACAACTTCTCCAGCTTCATCCAGTGGGCCATCACCCTCAACGTCGACTTCCACCTGGGCGTCGTCTCCACCGAGGTGGAGCACCAGGACACCTCGGACGTGAACCCGGCCATGAAGATCATCCCCGGGGTGCTGGTGAACATCCCCAACCAGACACCCAAGATCATCACCAACCAGACCCCGAACCTGGAGCAGACCTTCAGCAAGAACGTCAACATCGGCACCTGCTGCAGCGACAGCCGCGAGTCGGGGCTGGAGGGCGCCTGGTTGGCGCTGTCCGAGCCGTTGGTGAGCGATCCCAACGCCAACGGGGGATTCCTGCGCGAGGACGCGAAACTCTACATCATCTGCGTGAGCGACGAGCAGGACCAGAGCCGCGGGCAGACCGACTTCTACGTGGACTTCTTCCGCTCCATCAAGGGCGAGCGCAACACCGACATGATGAAGGTCAGCGCCGTGGTGTACGACCGGGACGTCGGCTCCCGCTACGTGGACGTGGCCGATCGCACCGGGGGCATCGTGGCCCTGCTCACCGACAACTGGGCGCAGACGCTGCAGAACCTGGGCATCGACGCCTTCGCCGCCATCCGCGAGTTCCCGCTGTCTCGCCCGGCCGACCCGGCCACCATCACCGTCACCGTGGACGGCGCGGCCGTATCCCGCGCCAGCTCCCAGGACGGCCCCGACGGCTGGAGCTACGAATCGGACAACAACAGCATCTTCTTCGGCGACAACGTCATCCCCGGCCGCGGCGCTCGCATCGAGGTCCACTACACCGCGCAGTGCCTCTAGTGGAGCACCGCCCGAGTCCCCGCGTGGCCGGTTCCCTCGCAATGTTCCGGCACAAAGGTCCGCGCTTCAGGGTTTTTCGCCGAGCTCCCGCAAACGAGTTTCGATGCTCTCCCGATCACGCGGCTCGGGATCGAAGGTGAGCGCCCGCCGGTACTCCCGGATGGCCTCGGCGCGCCGCCCGAGCTTTCGCAGAGCGTCGCCGACGTGCATGATGATCACCGGCTCGCCCGGTGAGATGCGATCCGCCCGGATCAGGTATTCCAACGCCTGGGCGTAATCCCCCTTCTGGTACAGGACCCAGCCCAGGCTGTCGGTGATGGCGCCGTTGCCCGGGTTGAGCAGCAGCGCCCGGCGGATCATGCGCTCGGCCTCGGCCAGGTCCTCGCCCCGGTCGGCCATGGTGTAGCCGATGAAGTTGAGCGCCGAGGCGTTGTGCGGATCGAGCTTCAGCACTTCGCGCATGGCCTGGAGGCTCTCCGGGATCTGCCCCAGCCGCTCGTAGAGCGAGCCCAGGGCGTACCACAGCTCGAGCTGGCGAGGCTTGGCCTCGATGACCTTCTTCAGCAGGCCGACGCCCTCCTTGCCGCGGCCGGCGTCGAACAACAGGTTGGCCTTGGCCTCGACGAGCTCCAGGAGCTCCGGGTTGCGGCGGATAGCGTCGTCCAGCAACTTGAGCCCGGCCGCGAAGTCCCCCTTGCGGCCGTAGGCTTCCGCCAGGTAACGGCAAGCCCGGGCGGTCTGCTCGGGCTCGAGGGGCAGGGAGAGCACCTTCTGAAAGGCCTGTACCGCCTCGTCGAAGCGCTTGAGCCGGGTCAGGGTGAAGCCGCGGTTGATCAGCGCATCCACGTAGAACTTCGAGTCGGCCGGGATCTGGTCCAGCTCCCGGATGGCGCTTTCGTACTTTCGTTTCTCCTCCAAGAGGTAGGCCAGCAGCAGCCGCTCGTTGTCCAGCTCGGGGTTGGCCGAAAGCACCGCGGTGAGCTCCGCGATGGCCTCCTCGTGCATGTTGAGCTCGGCGTAGGCGCGGGCGATGTAGCGCGCGTTGGCGGGGTCCGTGGCGCGTAGCATGTCGAAGTACGCGTTGGCCGCGGGCACGTCCCCCATCTTGAGGTACAGCCGGGCCATGTACGCCTGGAAGACCGGCGCGTCCGGGTTGTACTCCAGCGCCTCGGTGAAGATCTTGATGGCCTCGGGGTACCGCCCTTGCTGCTCCAGAAGCGAGGCCAGGGTGCGGATGGTGTCCACGTCGAACGGCTCCAGCTCCACCACCCGGCGCATGGCCGCCTCGGCGCGCGCCTCGTCTCCCTGCTCGAAGGAAAGCTCGGCGATGCGGCGGAAACCCTCGGCCGACTCCGGGTTGGCCTCGGTGAGCTCGGCGAGGACGGCCACTGCCGCCTTCTTGTCGCCCTTGCGCCGCATCACCTCCGACAGCAAGCCGTAGGCCGAGACCCGCTTGCGATCCGATGCGATGATCCGGCGAAAGATCTCGGCCGCCTCGTCCAGCTTGCCGTCCTGGAGGCGCGCCTGGCCCAGCAACTCCAACGCCTCGGGGTAGTGCGGCTCGAGCGCCAGCGCCGCCTCGGCCTCCTGGGCCGCGGGCTTCCACAAGTTGAGCTGGGCCAGCCAGTTGCCGAGCCGCGTGTGCAAGAGCGGCGACTGGTTGTCGTAGGCGAGCGCCAGGCGAAGCTCGGTGATGGCCGGCTCCAACCGGCCCTGCTGCTCGAGCATGGTCGCCTTGAGGTAGTGGTGCACGGCCCTCTCCGACAGGTTCCGGCCGTCCTTGGGATTCTGGGCCGATTCGGCCTCTCCCGCCGGACGCCGGACCTGGCCCGCGCTCGGCGGCGCGCAGCCGATCACCAGCGGGACCAGCAGGGCAACGAAAACCTGTCGCAGGCGAAGGTGTTGTTTCATGCCGGGATAGTACGCGTACCCCTCGACGCCGGTCAAGCCATGCCTGGAACCTGTGTAAAAAACAGAAAATAATAGAAGGACAAAAGAAAAGAAAAACAGCCCCAAAGCGGGGCCTGTCCCCATGAAATTCCAGGCACACAGTGAGATATTATTTATGAATATCAATATGTTATTACAAGAAGCGCGCGCCACCTGAACAATTTGTCCCGTGACCATGCCAGCACGACATCATTGTCGCAAATATCGAGTCCCACCTGAAGCCACATTGGGCGACATCATAGAATAAAGTATCAACTTATCAGACTGTTACTGGCTCGGTCTTCTTATCAAGATGTTGGCACCGGCGTTGCTAGCAGGTGAAGCATGGTGGTTGTGGCAATAAAATATTACACCTCGCCGATCCTTTGCCACCGATGAAAGGGAGATGACATGGGAAAGAGCAGAAACAAGAAGTACTGCGGCTCCAATCTCTACTCCATCGTGGAGCGGCTTCGCGAGCAGACCAAGGACAGCTCTCGCAACAAGCAGTTCTTCAACTTCACCGACCCGGTCGCGCTCCGCGCCCTGCGCATCCATCGGCATCTGCGGGCGCTGGAGGAGGAGATCCTCGATTCCACCACCAAGCGCACCATCACCATCTGCTTCGATCCGCGCTCCGGGCGCATCGTGCTCAACATCCGAAACGATGAGATCCACTGCTCCCGCGTGGCCTACCTCACCCAGGAGGAGTACACCTTCCTCCGCCGCAACCGGGACATCGCCCGCAAATTGCGAAAGTGCGGCGCGCTGCTCAACGTGGCCTGATCACCGGCGCCCTCCCCTTTCCCCGCGACCGTCCCCCGAATTCCTGAATGTCGCAGCCGTGCTCTGCCCCTTGAGCCCCTGACACAGAGTCTCTAAAAAGCGCTGATATTGAAAGGCCCAGAGCAAATCCTCAAGAAAACTATCTGTTAAGGAAAAACACGAGAAAGACTCCGCAAAGAACTCGTAGCTTAGAAAAATCCAAAAGACTCATACCCTCTTTTGCGAAGAGGAGGATGCCGAGCGGCGGCTACCAGTCCACGATCTCGAAGTTCTCGGCCCGGGCCAGGCGACGCAGATCGGGCTTGGGGTTGGCCGCCACGGGCCGGCCGCACAGCCTCAGCATGGAAAGGTCGGAGATGTGATCGCTGTAGGCGTAGGAGGCGGCCCAGTCCACCTCGCCGAACCACGGCTCGGCCCGCAAGCGCCGCACTTTCTCCTCGCCGTAGCAGTTCGGGCCGCTCACCCGCGGCGTCGGCTCGAGCTCGGTGCGGGTGCACAGGAGGTGTTCGAATCCCAGCCTCTTTGCGACCAGTGAAAGGTAACTGTCCACGCTGGCGGAAACCATCACGGTCCGGTGACCCTGCGCCCGGTGCCACTCGAGCCGGGTCACACCCCCGGAGAGCAGCCGGGGCCGGATGGCGTCGTCGTAGAACTCGCCGAGGATCTCCTGGCGCCGGCTCGCGGGCACGCGCCGCCACAGGCGTAGCGCAACCCCCTTGATCGACTCCTTGGAGAGCCACCCCAGCGCGTACGGCGCGGCCAGGAACCCCAGCCGGGGCAAGTCCACAAGCGACCGCGGGTTCTTGCGCAAGACAAACAACAGGAAGGGCAGCATGGTGTCGCGGCGGGTGAGCGTCCCGTCGAAGTCGAACAGGGCGGCGATGCGTCTTGTCTCCATGAGCGCAGGCTACCAGAACCGGCATCAAAGGCAACCGCGGCGCTTCTGCGCCGTGCTACCTTTCGAGTTCTTCCTCCGGCTGGCAGCCGGTTCCCATCCGCGCGGCGATGGCGGCGAGGTCGAAAGGAAGGCGGAGCGCCCGTCCCCGCTCCCGGGCCCGGACCTCCAGGGTGGCCTTCGAGAGCAGCGCCGAGCTCTCCGGCACGCCGATCAGGATCACGTTGAGCCGCTCTTCGGTGGCAAAACAGGCCATGTCGGGGAAGGCCGCCCGGAAGGCGCGCAGCACCTCGGGAGCGATGCGCCCGGTGGCCATCGCCACGTTGGCCACCAGCACGCCGCCGGGTTCGAGACGGGCGCGCAACGCCTTCAGAAAATCCTCCCGCCACAGATCGCCCAGCGTTCCGTCCGCGGGGTAGGCATCGTGGAAGATGAGGTCGTAGCGCTCACGGTCTTGCGACACGTATCCCAGCGCGTCGGCCACCACCACTTGCAGGCGGCGGTCCTCGGCCAGGGAAAAGAACCGCCGTGCCGCCTCCACCACCACGGGATCGATCTCGATCGCCCGGATGAAGGCCCGGGGCAGCGCGCGCCGCAGCAGCATGGGGAAGTTCCCGCCGCCCAGCCCCAGCACCAGCGCCCTCTTCACCCGCCTGGTGTAGGCCAGGGAGATGGCCGCGTAGCGGATGCAGTCCAGCATGACCGCCTCGGGGCGGGAAAGGTCGATCTGGCTCTCGGTGTCGCCGTCGGGGTTGCCGAAACGCAACGAGCGGACCGAGCCCTGGTCCACCACCAGCACCCGGCCGAAATCCGACCGCTGGTCGAAGACGATCTTCCGCTCCGTGTCGGCGGGCGCCTGAGCACGAGCGACCGAGGCGATCAGGCCGAGCACCATCCAGGCGGACCCGAGCCG